>NZ_CP104578.1:2400000-3000000 GCF_036826855.1 Streptomyces sp. SJL17-4
CGCAAGGCGGGCGCCCTGGTGGTCCTGGTCGACGGCGAGCTCACGCTCTACATGGAGCGCGGCGGCAAGACGCTGCTGTCCTGGCAGACGGATCCGGACGACCCGTCCCTGAAGGCCGCGGCGGAAGCCCTGGCGGCATCCGCGAAGGCGGGCACTCTGGGCACAGTGACGGTGGAACGGATCAACGGCGCGACGTCCCTGACGTCCCCCCTGGCAGGCCCCCTGGAAAAGGCGGGCTTCGTCGCCACCCCGAGAGGCCTCCGCCTCCGCGCGTAAGAACCACTCACTCCGCTCCAGCCCCACAATGGAACCGTGCCCGAAGGAGACACCATCTGGCAGGCCGCCCACCGCCTGCACTCCGCACTCGCCGGCCGGGTCCTGACCCGCTCGGACCTCCGGGTGCCCCGCTTCGCCACCGCCGACCTGACCGGCCGCACCCTCCTCGACGTCACTCCCCGCGGCAAGCACCTCCTCGCCCGCGTGGAGGGCGGCCTCACCCTCCACTCCCATCTGCGGATGGACGGCGCCTGGCGCGTGTACGCCACCGGGGAGCGCCCGCGCGGCGGCCCGGACCACCAGATCCGCGCGATCCTCGGAAACGCCGACCACACCGCGTACGGCTACCGCCTTCCGGTCCTGGAGCTGATCCGCACGGCGGACGAGCCGGACGCGGTGGGCCACCTGGGCCCCGACCTGCTGGGCCCCGAGTGGGACGCCGCGGCCGCCGAGGAGGCGACCCGTCGGCTGACGGCGGAGCCCACCCGTTCGCTCGGAGAGGCCCTGCTCGACCAGCGGAACCTGGCCGGCATCGGCAACGTGTACAAGTCGGAGCTGGCCTTCCTGGCCGGCGTGACGCCCTGGCTCCCGGTCGGGGACCTCCGCCCGGATGTCCCCGCGCGCCTGGTCGCGACCGCCCACCGCCTCCTGGACGCGAACAAGGACCGCCCCGACCGCCGCACCACCACCACGCGCCACCCGGGCACCCCGCTGCACGTCTACGGTCGCGCCGGGCACCCCTGCCTCCGCTGCGGCGCCCCGATCCGCAAGGCGGAACTCGGCGACCGGGTCACCTTCTGGTGCCCCGGCTGCCAGCGCGGTCCCGAGAACGAGACCACCCCCGACAATTGACGACCCGTCAGTTCCAGTCCTACGGTCCGACCATGACGGACAAGGCGAACCCGACGACCGCGCCAACCGCACCGACCGCACCGACCGCACCGACCGCACCAACGGCACCGACCGCGACAACCACGACGCCCACGACGCCGATGACGCCCCCGACGACCACCGCCGCGGCGAACAAGTCGCCCCTCCCCGCCTACGACCTCGCCCACCGCACCGCCTTCGTCACCGGCGCCGCCAGCGGCATCGGCCGCGCCACCGCCGTCCTCCTCGCCCAGGCGGGCGCCACCGTGCACTGCGCGGACCGCGACGAGCCGGGCCTCAAGGAGACGGTCGCCCTCATCGCCCGCGAGGGCGGCACCGCACACCCGCACCCCCTGGACGTCACCGATCGCGCCGCCCTCGCTGCCGCCGTCCGCGCGGCCGGCCCCCTCCACGTCATGGTCGCCGTCGCCGGGATCATGCACACGAGCTCGGTCCTGGAGACCCGCGACGAGGATCTGGACCGCGTCCTCGCCGTCAATTTCAAAGGCGTGCTCTACGCCTGCCAGGAGGCGGCCCGCTCGATGATCGCGGCCGGCGTTCCCGGCTCGATCGTCACGATGGCCTCGGGCGCGATGGACACCGCGAGCCCCGGCCTGCTCTGCTACAGCGTCACCAAGGCGGCCGTCGTCCAGCTGACGAAGACGCTGGCGACGGAGGCGGGCCGTCACGGCATCCGGGTCAACGCCGTCGCCCCGGGATGGATCCGCACCCCCATGACGGACCGGCACGAGCCGGCCGCCCAGGAGCAGGTCGAGGCCGCGATGATCCGTCACTCACCACTGGGCCGGGTCGGGGAGGCCGAGGACATCGCTCATGCCGTCCTGCACCTCGCGTCCGACGCGTCCGCGTTCACGACAGGCCAGATCCTGCGCCCCAACGGCGGCGTCGCGATGCCCTGGTGATCCGCCGGGCGAGGGCCCCCGGACGTCCCGAAGAGGCGGCCACGTGCACCGGCAGCAGACTCAGCCCCCAGCCGCCCGCGGCCACCGCGCCCTCGACCGGGCCGGACTCCCCCGGCACCAGGAGCAGGCGCAGCACCGCCCACCACCAGAGCCCCCCGGCCACCAGCCCGATCGCGACCAGCGCGAGCGTCGCCGGCGGCATCCGTCGCCGTACCATGGCCGCCTCCTGCCGTCGACGCTAGACCGGCAGGATCACCCTGCGGGAGGGCGCACCGGAGGCAAACCCGGCGCACACGGCCCAGTCGTACGTTCCCCCCACCATGGCACGAGGCACCGGAACCCGGCATCTCAGGCAATTCACTCGACAGTCATTCACTCGCCGACAAGCCACTCCACGACAATGCGCTCCATCGCGGAAGCAAGAGAAAAGCCCCGGCCAGCGCCCCCCATGGGGCACCGACCGGGGCTCGACCCGTATCGCTTTCGTACGGCGACGACTAGGCGGCGACGACGTCCACCGCTTCCGCGGGCGCCTTGATGGTCACCCGCTCGGTGGGCACACGGCCCACCGACGTCACCGACACCGAATTGAGCATCGGGCGTACCGGCGTCGGCACCGGTTCGCTCGCCGCTGCCGACTCGGCCAGTTCGGCCAGTGACAGCTCGTCGCTCACTTCACGCATGAGCTCGGACATCCGTACGTCCAGCGCGTCGCAGATCGCGGAGAGCAGCTCGGAGGAAGCCTCCTTCTGCCCCCGCTCCACCTCGGAGAGATAGCCGAGCGAGACTCGGGCGGACGAGGAGACTTCGCGCAGAGTACGGCCTTGGCGCTGGCGCTGCCGACGCAGCACGTCACCCAACAGGCGACGGAGCAGAATCATCGGTGGCTCCCTCCTCGGACCGCGTAGCCGCATCCTTCACGCCCCACCGTACCGCCTCGCGCTGCGGCCGTGCGGGGAGCGATGTCGTGTTCACTCAGGGCTGCAAACATCAATTCCCCCCGTTGTGTTCCGTATCCTGTGCCCGCGCATTTCCCGAGAGTTCCTCATGGAGCAGTTCCAGCACGCTCCGTACGCTCTCTCTACGGATGTCCGCGCGGTCGCCGTTCAACCTCAACGAGACCACTTTCCCGGCGCGGGCGCCCGTCGCGGCCGGGCCCGCGACCGCCACGTAGACGGTTCCGACCGGCTGTCCGTCCTGCGGATCGGGCCCCGCGACCCCGGTCGTCGAGACCCCCCAGTCCGCGCCGAGCCGGGCCCGTACACCGGCCGCCATCTGCAGCGCGACCTCGGGGTCCACCGCTCCGCGCTCGGCGAGCAGGGCCGCGTCGACACCGAGCAGCTCCTGCTTGAGGGCCGTGGCGTAGGCCGTGACCGACCCCCGGAAGGAGGCCGAGGCACCGGGCACTCCGGTGAGCTCCGCGGCCACCAGTCCGCCCGTGAGCGACTCCGCCGCGGCCAGCGTGTGACCACGCTCCGCGAGCAGCGCCAGCACCCGGGCGGCCGCGGTCATCGCGTCGCCGCCTCCGAGCGCGCGGCGGCCCGCTCGGCGGCGAGGCCCTTGCGGCGCAGCACGACCGCCTGGCGGACGTAGTCCAGACCGGTGACGACCGTCAGCACGACGGCCAACGCCATCACCCAGAAGCGCAGGGTGGCGAGCGGCCCGGTGAGCATCAGCACGTACATGCCGACCGCCGTGCCCTGGGCGAGCGTCTTGATCTTGCCGCCGCGGCTGGCCGGGATGACCCCGTGACGGATCACCCAGAACCGCATCAGGGTGATCCCCAGCTCGCGGGCGAGGATGACGCCGGTCACCCACCACGGCAGGTCCCCGAGCGAGGACAGCGAGATGAGTCCCGCCGCCATGATCGCCTTGTCGGCGATCGGGTCGGCGATCTTCCCGAAGTCCGTGACCAGGTTGTACGTACGGGCGAGGTGCCCGTCGAAGACGTCCGTGATCATGGCGACGGCGAACGCCGCCCACGCCCAGGCCCGCCATGCGGGATCGTGACCGCCGTCCTGGAGGAGCAGCAGCACGAAGGCCGGCACGAGCACGAGCCGGATCATGGTCAGGATGTTGGCGATGTTCCACAGGCTGGCCTGGTTGACGGCCGCCGTGCCCAGCTTGCCGCGGGGCGCCGGCCTACCGGTCCCGCCCGTCGCGGATGCCGGGACTCCGGTCATCTGCCTGCCTCCTCGAAAAGACACTCGGCCACCAGGTCGACGCCCTCCGTGCCGACGACCTTGGCCACGACCATACGGCCCGGAGCCAGGTCGGGGCTCGTACCGCCGGCCGTGGTGAGGACCACCTGACCGTCGGTCTCGGGCGCCTGGTGCGCGGCGCGGCCGATCACGCCGTCCTCGTCGTCCACGGACTCGACCAGTACTTCAAGGGTCTCTCCGATCCGCTCCTCCGCGCGCTGCGCGGTGAGCTCCTCGGCGAGCCGGGAGAGGTGGGCGAGGCGCGCGTCGACGACGTCCTGGTCGAGCTTGTGCTCGTAGGTGGCGGCCTCGGTGCCGTCCTCGTCGGAGTAGCCGAAGACACCGATGGCGTCGAGGCGGGCGTGGGTGACGAAGCGTTCCAGCTCGGCGAAGTCGGCCTCGGTCTCGCCGGGGAAGCCGACGATGAAGTTGGAGCGGGCACCGGCGGTCGGGGCCTTGGCCCGGATGGTCTCCAGGAGCTCCAGGAAGCGGTCGGTGTCACCGAAGCGGCGCATGGCCCGCAGCACGTCGGGGGCGCTGTGCTGGAAGGACAGGTCGAAGTACGGCACGACCTTGTCGGTCGACGTGAGGACGTCGATCAGACCGGGGCGCATCTCGGCGGGCTGGAGGTAGCTGACGCGGACGCGCTCGATGCCGTCGACCGCGGCGAGCTCGGGCAGCAGGCTCTCCAGGAGCCGGATGTCGCCGAGGTCCTTGCCGTACGAGGTGTTGTTCTCGGAGACCAGCATGACCTCCTTCACGCCCTGCTCGGCGAGCCAGCGCGTCTCGTTCAGCACGTCCGAGGGACGGCGCGAGACGAACGAGCCGCGGAAGGAGGGGATGGCGCAGAAGGAGCAGCGGCGGTCGCAGCCGGAGGCCAGCTTCACGGAGGCGACGGGGCTGGTGTCCAGCCGCCGGCGGAGCGGCGCGCGCGGTCCGGAGGCGGGCGCGAGACCGTCCGGCAGGTCGCTCGGTACGTCCTCGGGGGCGGAAGCCGGGACGGCGGCGGGAGCGGGCGCGTCCACGACGCCGTGACCCGGGAGGGCGACCGCGGCGGCGGCCGCCTGGCGCTCCACCGGCGAGAGCGGCAGCAGCTTGCGCCGGTCGCGCGGGGTGTGGGCCTCGACACTGCCACCGCTGAGGATGGTCTGGAGGCGGTTGGAGATGTCGGAGTAGTCGTCGAAGCCCAGGACGCCGTCGGCCTCCGGGAGGGCCTCGGCGAGTTCCTTGCCGTAGCGCTCGGCCATACAGCCGACGGCGACCACGGCCTGGGTGCGGCCGTGGTCCTTCAGATCATTGGCTTCGAGGAGGGCGTCGACGGAGTCCTTCTTGGCGGCCTCGACGAATCCACAGGTGTTGACGACGGCGACATCCGCGTCCTCGGCGTTCTCGACGAGCTCCCAGCCGTCCGCTGCCAAGCGGCCTGCGAGCTCCTCCGAGTCCACCTCGTTACGGGCGCAGCCAAGAGTGACAAGGGCGACGGTACGGCGTTCGGGCATGGGCTCAAGACTACTTCGTCCCGGCCGTTCCCCCGTCGCGCAGGGTTCACCTGCGCGACAGAGGTCACATCACGGGCCCGGAGGGGCGGCTCAGCCGGCCTCGGGGTCACCCTTGGTGTACGTCAGCCGCTCGACCTGGCCGGATTCGAACTTGTCGTCGATCTTCTTGCCGTTCACGTAGAGCTCGATGGCTCCGGCGTTGCCGAGGACCAGGTCGATGCGCTCGTCGTCCTGGAAGGTCTTCGACTCGCCGTTCAGGAGCAGTCCGTCGAAGAGCAGCTTGCCGTTGGCGGCCTTGGCCGAGATCCAGCTCTTGCCGTCGGTGGCGGTCATCTTCACCGTCACCTTGTCCTGCGGGACCGCGGCGATCGCGCTCTCGGTGGGCTTCGGCGGCGCGGGCTTGACCGGCTTCGGCTTGCCGCCGGACGTGGCCTTCTCCGGCGCGGGCGCCGGGCCGCCGTCCGCGGCGGTGGCACCCTTCGGCGCCTCGTTGCCGTTGAACATCGTGAAGCCGACGAAACCGACGACGGCGACGATGGCCGCGACCATCGCGGCGGTCCAGTTGGGCCGGCGCGGCTCGGGGCGGATGCGTTCCGCCTCGAACAGCGGGGCGGCGGGGGTGGGCGCGGGACGACCGCCGTGCTCGGCGTCGTACTGCTCGATCAGCGGGGCCGGATCGAGGCCGACGGCACGCGCGAGCGTGCGGATGTGGCCGCGGGCGTAGACGTCGCCGCCACAGCGCGAGAAGTCGTTCTCCTCGATCGCGTGCACGATCGGAATCCGGACACGGGTGGAGGCACTGACCTCTTCGACGGTGAGACCGGCGGCGATGCGGGTCTGCTGGAGAGCGCGACCGATCGAGTCCCGGTCGTCTGCCGGGAAGGTCCGGTCGTCTTCGGGGGAGTTGCCGATGGACACGAGAGCGCCTTTCGAGCGTGTAGCCACCTGCTGGACGTTCAGTCTATGGGTGGTACGAAAGGGTGGGGCAACCGGGCGGGTGCTGTTTGTACGCCATGAGGCTGGGACATCCTTCTGTCCCTCCGCTCAACTTGACGTACGGCCAGGGGAAACGGTTGCCCTCCATTCCCTTACGAGTGAGTCTCGGCCCGGTCTCGATCGCGTACCCCCTCCCCGGCCGCCTACTCCGACCGGGCCCCGCGCTACTCCGACCGGGCCCGCCTCTTCCAGCCCAGGGCTACTCCCCCGGCTCCCCCGACTCCCCCCGGATCACGGCCAGCACCCCGTCCAACTCGTCGGGCTTGACCAGCACGTCGCGTGCCTTGGAGCCCTCGCTCGGTCCGACGATGTTCCGCGACTCCATGAGGTCCATCAGCCGCCCGGCCTTCGCGAAGCCGACGCGCAGCTTCCGCTGGAGCATCGACGTGGAGCCGAACTGCGTGGAGACGACCAGTTCGGCTGCCTGGCACAGCAGATCGAGGTCGTCGCCGATGTCCTCGTCGATCTCCTTCTTCTGCCGGGTCCCGACGGTGACGTCCTCCCGGAAGACGGGGGTCATCTGGTCCTTGCAGTGCTGCACGACGGCCGCGACCTCGTGCTCGGTGACGAAGGCGCCCTGCATGCGGACGGGCTTGTTGGCACCCATCGGCAGGAACAGTCCGTCACCCTTTCCGATGAGCTTCTCGGCGCCCGGCTGGTCGAGGATGACCCGGCTGTCGGCGAGCGAGGAGGTCGCGAAGGCGAGCCGGGACGGCACGTTGGCCTTGATGAGGCCGGTGACGACGTCCACGGACGGCCGCTGGGTGGCGAGCACGAGATGGATGCCGGCGGCCCGCGCGAGCTGCGTGATGCGGACGATCGAGTCCTCCACGTCCCGGGGCGCCACCATCATCAGGTCGGCGAGCTCGTCGACGATGACGAGCAGGTACGGGTACGTCTTGAGTTCCCGCTCGCTGCCCTCGGGCAGCTTGATCTTGCCGTCCCGGATCGCCTGGTTGAAGTCGTCGATGTGCCGGTAGCCGAAGGCCGCCAGGTCGTCGTAGCGGAGGTCCATCTCCTTCACCACCCACTGGAGGGCCTCGGCGGCCCGCTTGGGGTTGGTGATGATCGGGGTGATCAGGTGCGGGATGCCCTCGTACGCGGTGAGCTCGACCCGCTTGGGGTCGACGAGGACCATCCGGACGTCCTCGGGGGTCGCCCTTATCATGATCGAAGTGATCAGGCAGTTGATGCAGGAGGACTTTCCGGAACCGGTGGCACCGGCGACCAGGACGTGCGGCATCTTCGCCAGGTTGGCCATCTCGTAGCCGCCCTCGACGTTCTTGCCGAGCGCCACGAGCATCGGGTGGTCGTCCTCGGCCGCTGCGGCGAGCCGCAGGACGTCGCCGAGGTTGACCATCTCCCGGTCGCTGTTGGGGATCTCGATGCCGACCGCGGACTTGCCGGGGATCGGCGAGATGATCCGTACGTCCGGTGAGGCCACGGCGTACGCGATGTTCTTGGTCAGGGCCGTGATCTTCTCGACCTTCACGGCGGGGCCGAGCTCGACCTCGTACCGCGTGACCGTCGGTCCCCGGGTGAAGCCGGTGACGGCCGCGTCGACCTTGAACTCGGTGAAGACGTTGGAGAGCGAGTCCACCACGGCGTCGTTGGCGGCGCTGCGCGTCTTGCCGGGCCCGCCCCGCTCCAGGAGGTCGAGCGAGGGCAGGGAGTACGTGATGTCGCCGGCCAGCTGGAGCTGCTCGGCCCGGGGCGGCAGATCGGTCGGCTCGGGCGCCGGCTTGGTCAGATCCGGTACGCCTCCGCCGGGCCGCTGGTCCCCACCACGGGCCGGCGGTACGGGAGCGGCCGGAGCCGCCGTTTCCGCGGCCTCGGCGGCGGCCTTCGCGGCGGCGTCCACGGCGGCCTTGCGGTCGGCGGTGACGTCCCTGGTGAGGTCGGCGACGATCGCGGAGGGCGGCATGCCGTTGAGCACCGCACCGTCGAGCGCGGCGGCCGCGGCCGCGGCGACGTCCACCGGGTCCAGGCCGTGCTCGAAGGCGGGCTCCGGGGAGGGGCGGCGGGCCTGCCGGCTGCGCCGGTCGAGCATCTCGGCCTCGGCCCGGTCCACGTCGTAGGGGTCCGCCGGGCCGCGTCGCCGTGCGGGCCGGGCGGCCCGGGGCTGCGGCCGGGCCTCCCGCCACTCCTCGTCGTACGCGTCGTACTCGCCGGCGGGGCTCCGGTGGCCCTCGGGGTCGTCCTCCGCGGGGTCGTAGGCGGGCTCGACGATTCCCAGCCTGGCGCCGAGGGCGCGCAGCCGCTGCGGGATCGCGTTGACCGGGGTGGCGGTGACGACGAGCAGCCCGAAGAGGGTGAGCAGCACCAGCATCGGTACGGCGAGGACCTCGCCCATCATGAAGACGAGCGGCTGGGACGCGGCCCAGCCGATGAGGCCGCCGGCGTCCTGCATGGCCTCGCTGCCGTCGCCGCGGCCGGGTGAACCGCAGGCGATGTGGACCTGGCCGAGAATGCCGATGACCAGGGCGGAGAGCCCGATGCTGATCCGGCCGTTGGCCTCGGGCTTCTCCGGGAAGAGGATGAGACGCACGCCGATCGCGCCGAGGAGCAGCGGAACGAGCAGGTCGAGCCGGCCGAAGGAGCCGGTGACCAGCATCTCGACGAGGTCGCCCACGGGGCCGCGGAGGTTGGACCAGGTGCCTGCGGCGACGATCAGCGCGAGGCCGAGGAGCAGCAGGGCGAGCCCGTCCTTGCGGTGGGCCGGGTCGAGACCCTTGGCACCACGCCCTATCCCCCGGAACATCGCCCCGACCGCGTGCGCGAGGCCGAGCCAGGCGCCGCGCGCCAGCCGGTAGACGCCCCCGGTGGGGGACGGCGCGGGCCGGGGTGCGGCCTTCTTCGCCGCGGTCTTCCGCGCGGGCGCGCGTTTGGCGGGCGCGGCCTTCTTGGCCGGCGCCTTCTTCGCGGGCGGCTTGGCGGGGGACTTCGCGGGTGCCGCTTTCTTCGCGGCGCCCGCCGTACGGCCGGCGCGCGGCTTAGCGGTGCCCGCCGTGCCCTGGGAACCCTTGCCGGACGTACGTGAAGCCATGATGCCGAGGTTACCGGTGTGAAGACCGGCTGTCCGCCTCACCCGTTCGTGTCGTTCCTGCCGTGGCCCGAAGCTGACGGCGCATCACGCGGGACGGCAGCCGCCCGACGCCTCGGTGACGGTGCGTCAGCTCTGGGCCGGCAGCGTCGGCGCGGCGCCGGTACCCGGCTCCAGCGCGTCGAGCGCCCGCCGCAGCCCGGTGAGCTTGCGCTCCAAGTGCGCGGCGGTGGCGACGGCAGCGGCATCGGCGGAGTCGTCGTCGAGCTGCTTGGACAGCGCCTCCGCCTGCTCCTCGACGGCGGCGAGACGGGCGGACAACTCGGCGAGCAGACCGGCGGCCTCCTTGCCGTGACCGCCCTCGCCGCCACCCTCCAACTGCAGCCGCAGCAGGGCGGCCTGCTCGCGCAGCTTGCAGTTCTTCATGTACAGCTCGACGAAGACCGAGACCTTGGCGCGCAGCACCCACGGGTCGAACGGCTTGGAGATGTAGTCCACCGCCCCGGCCGCGTACCCACGGAACGTGTGGTGGGGGCCGTGGTTGATGGCGGTGAGGAAGATGATCGGGATGTCCCGGGTCCGCTCCCGCCGCTTGATGTGCGCGGCGGTCTCGAAGCCGTCCATTCCTGGCATCTGGACGTCGAGCAGGATGACCGCGAAGTCGTCCGTCAACAGCGCCTTGAGCGCTTCCTCCCCGGACGATGCCCGCACCAGCGTCTGATCGAGCGCGGAGAGAATGGCCTCCAGCGCCAGCAGATTCTCCGGCCGGTCATCGACCAGGAGGATCTTGGCCTTCTGCACCATGCCCCGTCCTCCTCGCCCCGGCAACGTCTCTCCCCGGCTCCCGGAACCGGGGGAAGCACCGGGCGCCGCCCCAGAAGACGACTCCCTAACGCCGTCCGTCCTTGTGCCGGTCATCGTAGCCGCACCCCGCCCGTCGCCACACCCTGTCACCGCGATGTCACTGTGCACGTACCGGAAACGCGGTGGGAGACCAGAAGGTTCCCCGTATACCGGCCCCTCACACCCCCTGGCGACAGTCCGTCAGCGAAGACCGAAACCCCGGCCGCGCCCCCCGGGGCCCATGGTGCGGAGGTACTCCCTCCGGCCCCGGCGGACCCCTGGTGCGGAGGCACTCCCCGGCCCCCGGCGGGCCCATGGTGCGGAGGGACTCCCCCGCCCCACGGTCCCCGCCCGGAGCCCCGGAGTCACTGCCCCCGCATCCACTGCTCCATCACGGAGAGCAGGTGGTCGGGATCGACCGGCTTCGTCACATAGTCCGAGGCACCGGACTCGATCGCCTTCTCCCGGTCGCCCTTCATCGCCTTCGCCGTCAGCGCGATGATCGGCAGCCCCGCGAACTGCGGCATGCGCCGGATCGCGGTCGTCGTCGCGTATCCGTCCATCTCCGGCATCATGATGTCCATCAGGACGATCGTCACATCGTCGTGCTGTTCCAGGACTTCGATGCCCTCCCGCCCGTTCTCCGCGTAGAGCACCGCGAGTCCGTGCTGCTCCAGGACGCTGGTGAGCGCGAAGACGTTGCGGATGTCGTCGTCGACGATGAGCACCTTCTCGCCGGAGAAGCCGAAGGTACGGCGCGGCTCGGCCTCCACCTCCTGCTCCGCCCGGTCGGCGGCGACCTGCTGGCCGAACTGCCCCGGCACCGCCGTCCGCGCCCCCGTGGCCTCCGCGGCCGCCTTCCGCCGGTGCCGGAAGAGCGCCCCGGCCCCGGACCGCGCCTCCGTCCGTACCGGCGGCGGCGGGAAGTGCGGGAACGGGTGGACGGCCCCCGCGGCCCCCTCCTCGGCGCCCTCCTGCGGGTCGTCGGCCGCCCCCTGCCCGTAACCGCCCGGCAGTTCCGTCGGGCTCAGCGGCAGATACAGGGTGAACGTCGAGCCGCGGCCCGGCTCGCTCGCCGCGAAGATCTCGCCGCCGAGCAGCCGCGCGATCTCCCGGCTGATCGAAAGCCCCAGACCCGTACCGCCGTACTTCCGGCTGGTCGTGCCGTCGGCCTGCTTGAACGCCTCGAAGATGACCCGCATCTTGCTGGCGGCGATCCCGATCCCGGTGTCGGTGACGGAGAACGCGATCAGATCGGCCTCCGGATCGCGCAGCGAACCGGCCTCCAGGAGCTGCTCGCGGATCGACTGCGGCACATCGATCCCGGCCGGCCGGATCACCAGCTCCACCGCCCCCGTGTCGGTGAACTTCACCGCGTTGGAGAGGAGGTTGCGGAGCACCTGGAGCAGCCGCTGCTCGTCGGTGTGGAGGGTGGCCGGCAGCTCGGGCGAGACCCGCACCGAGAAGTCGAGCCCCTTCTCCGCCGTGAGCGGCCGGAACGTCGCCTCCACGTAGTCGACGAGCTGGACGAGCGCGATCCGGGTCGGCGAGACGTCCATCTTGCCCGCCTCGACCTTGGACAGGTCGAGGATGTCGTTGATCAGCTGGAGCAGGTCGGAACCGGCTCCGTGGATGGTCTCCGCGAACTCGACCTGCTTCGGCGTCAGGTTGGTCTCGGCGTTGTCCGCGAGCAACTTGGCCAGGATCAGCAGCGAGTTGAGCGGGGTGCGCAGCTCGTGCGACATGTTCGCCAGGAACTCGGACTTGTAGCGCATGGAGACAGCGAGCTGTTCGGCCCGCTCCTCCAGGACCTGCCGGGCCTCCTCGATCTCGGTGTTCTTCACCTCGATGTCGCGGTTCTGCCGGGCGAGCAGCTCGGCCTTCTCCTCCAGCTCCAGGTTGGAGCCCTGGAGCTCCTTCTGCCGGTGCTCCAGCTCGGCCGAGCGCTCCTTGAGCTGCGACGTGAGCTCCTGCGACTGCTGGAGCAGCACCTCGGTCTTGGTGTTGACGCTGATCGTGTTGACGGTGGTGGCGATCAGTTCGGCGAGCTGGTTGAGGAAGTCGCGCTGGATCTGCGTGAACGGCTGGAAGGAGGCCAGCTCGATCACGCCGAGGACCTTGCCCTCGAAGAGCACCGGAAGCACGATCACATGCGCCGGCGCGGCCTCTCCGAGCCCGGAGGAGATCTTCAGATAGCCCGGCGGAACGTTGACCTGGATGGTCCGCTTCTCCTCGGCCGCCGTCCCGATGAGCGTCTCACCGGGACGGAACGAGGTCGGCATGGACCCGGCGGAGTAGCCGTAACTCCCGCGCATCCGCAGCTCGTACGAGCCCTCTCCCTCACCGACGAGTTCGGCGTCGCTGTGGGCGGAGCCGGTCGGCATCGCCACGAAGAAGGCGCCGTGCTGCGCCGAGACCACCGGCGTCAGCTCGCTCATGATGAGCGAGGCGACGTCGTCCAGGTCCCGCCGGCCCTGCATGAGGCCGGAGATACGGGCCAGGTTGCCCTTCAGCCAGTCCTGCTCCTCGTTGGCGAGGGTGGTGTCGCGCAGGTTGGCGATCATGGTGTTGATGTTCTCCTGGAGGGCCTGGATCTCGCCCGCCGCGTCGACACCGTCGATCTTGAGGTTCAGGTCGCCCCGCGTCACCGCCGTCGCCACGGCGGCGATGGCGCGCACCTGCCGGGTCAGGTTCCCGGCCATCTCGTTCACGGACTCCGTCAGGTCCCGCCAGGTGCCGTCCACGTCACGCACCCGGGCCTGACCGCCCAGCTGGCCGTCCGTACCCACCTCGCGGGCCACGCGCGTGACCTCCTCGGCGAAGTTCGACAGCTGGTCGACCATCGTGTTGATGGTGCTCTTCAGCTCCTGGATCTCGCCGCGCGCGTCGATGTCGATCTTCTTGGTGAGGTCGCCCTTGGCGATGGCCGTGGTGACGGCCGCGATCTGGCGCACCTGACCGGTGAGGTTGGAGGCCATCGAGTTCACCGACTCGGTCAGGTCCTTCCAGGTGCCCGAGACACCCGGCACCCGCGCCTGGCCGCCCAGCTCACCCTCCGTACCCACCTCACGGGCCACCCGCGTGACCTCGTCGGCGAACGACGACAGGGTCGTCACCATGGTGTTGACGGTGTCGGCGAGTTCGGCGACCTCGCCGCGCGCCTCGACCGTCACCTTCTTCGTCAGGTCGCCGTTGGCGACGGCCGCCGACACCCGGGAGATGTTCCGCACCTGACTCGTCAGGTTGTTGGCCATCAGGTTGACGTTGTCGCTCAGGTCCTTCCAGGTACCGGTGACGCCCCGGACCCGCGCCTGGCCGCCGAGGATGCCCTCCGTACCCACCTCGCGGGCCACCCGCGTGACCTCGTCCGCGAAGTTCGACAGCTGGTCGACCATCGTGTTGACGGTCGTCACCAGCTCCAGGATCTCGCCCCGGGCGTCGACGGTGATCTTCTTCGACAGGTCGCCCTTCGCGACCGCCGTCGTGACCTCGGCGATGTTCCGCACCTGGATGGTGAGGTTGTTCGCCATGAAGTTCACGGACTGGGTGAGGTCCTTCCAGGTGCCGGAGACCCCCTGCACCTCGGCCTGACCGCCCAGAATGCCCTCGGTACCCACCTCGCGGGCCACCCGCGTCACCTGCTCGGCGAAGTTCGAGAGCTGGTCCACCATCGTGTTGAGGGTGTTCTTCAGCTCCAGGATCTCGCCCCGCGCGTCCACGTCGATCTTCTGCGACAGGTCTCCGCGCGCCACCGCCGTGGCGACCTGCGCGATGTTACGGACCTGGGTGGTCAGGTTCCCGGCCATGCCGTTCACCGAATCCGTCAGGTCCCGCCACACGCCGGCCACGCCCGGCACCTGCGCCTGCCCGCCGAGGCGCCCGTCGGTACCCACCTCACGGGCCACCCGGGTCACCTGGTCGGCGAACGCGGAGAGCTGGTCGACCATCGTGTTGATGGTGTTCTTCAGCTCCAGGATCTCGCCGCGCGCGTCCACGTCGATCTTCTGCGACAGGTCTCCGCGTGCCACGGCCGTCGTCACCTGGGCGATCTGCCGCACCTGCGACGTCAGGTTGCCGGCCATGAAGTTCACCGAGTCGGTGAGCTCCCGCCAGCGCCCCGACACACCGTCCACCCGCGCCTGACCGCCCAGCCGGCCCTCGGTGCCCACGTCCCGCGCCATCCGGGTCACCTGGTCCGCGAACGACGACAGCTGCGACACCATCGTGTTGACGGTGTTCTTCAGCTCCAGCATCTCGCCGGCCACATCCACGGTGACCTTCTGCGACAGGTCACCGTTGGCCACCGCCGTCGTCACCTGCGCGATGTC
The DNA here is from genome assembly GCF_036826855.1 of Streptomyces sp. SJL17-4. Taxonomy (NCBI): domain Bacteria; kingdom Bacillati; phylum Actinomycetota; class Actinomycetes; order Kitasatosporales; family Streptomycetaceae; genus Streptomyces; species Streptomyces sp. SJL17-4. Next base: position 2,414,980 of record NZ_CP104578.1, read on the forward strand.
GCGCACCTGACCGGTCAGGTTCCGGAAGGCCGTGTTCACCGAGTCGGTGAGGTCCTTCCACGTGCCCGCCGCACCCTTCACCTCGGCCTGGCCGCCGAGCAGACCCTCGACACCGACCTCCCGGGCCACCCGGGTCACCTCGGAACCGAAGGCCGACAGCTGGTCCACCATCGTGTTGACGGTGTTCTTCAGCTCCAGCATCTCGCCGGCCACATCCACGGTGACCTTCTGCGACAGGTCACCGTTGGCCACCGCCGTCGTCACCTGCGCGATGTCACGCACCTGTGTGGTGATGTTCCGGAAGACGGTGTTGACCGAGTCGGTGAGGTCCTTCCACGTGCCCGCCGCCCCCGGCACCTGCGCCTGACCACCGAGCAGACCCTCGGCGCCGACCTCGCCCGACACCCGGGTCACCTCGTCGGCGAAGATCCGCAGCGTCTTCGTCATCTGGTTGATGGTGTCCGCCAGCTGCGCGATCTCACCGCGCGCCGACACCCGTACCTTCTGCGAAAGATCACCGTTGGCCACCGCCATCGTGACCTCGGCGATGCCCCGCACCTGGTTGGTCAGGTTGCCCGCCATCGTGTTGACGGAGTCCGTGAGGTCCTTCCACACACCGGCGACCCCGGCCACCTCTGCCTGACCGCCGAGCTCACCCTCGGTACCCACCTCGCGGGCGACCCGGGTCACCTCGGAGGAGAACGACGACAGCTGGTCCACCATCCGGTTGACCGTGTTCTTCAGCTCCAGCATCTCGCCGGCCACGTTCGCCGTGACCTTCTGCGACAGATCGCCGTTGGCGACCGCCGTCGTCACCAGCGCGATGTCCCGCACCTGGGCCGTCAGCCGGTTCGCCATCGTGTTGACGGAGTCCGTGAGGTCCTTCCACGAACCGGACACCCCGCGCACCTGCGCCTGCCCGCCCAGCTTGCCGTCCGTACCCACCTCGACGGCGACCCGCGTCACCTCGGACGCGAACACCGACAGCTGGTCGACGAGGTTGTTGACGGTACGGGCGACCTTCAGGAACTCCCCGCGCAGCGGCCGGACCGTCCCGTCGGCACCCTCCGAACGCAGGTCCATCCGCTGGTCCAGATCACCCTCGGCCACCGCCGAGAGCACCCGCCCCACCTCGGACACCGGCCGGGCCAGATCGTCGACGAGCGCGTTCGCGGCCTCGATCGCCGCGGCCCACGCCCCCTCACCGGCCCCCGCCTCAAGACGCTCGGACAGCTTGCCCTCGCGTCCCACCACCCGGCGGACCCGCGACAGCTCTCCCGTCACATGCATCTGCCGGTCCGCGACCTCGTTGAACACGGCGGAGATCTCCGCCATGACCCCGTCGCCGGACACCGTGAGCCGCCTGCGGAGGTTTCCGTCCCGCATGGACACCAGTGCGGCGAGCAGCCGCTCCAGCGCCGCCGCGTCCACCTGCACCGTCCCCCCACGGGAACGCCCGCCCCTCGCGCGCGTACCGCTGCCTCCGCCGCGCCGCGCCGCCGTGCCAGGTTCCACCGTGTCCCTCCCGAAAGGGGTCGACCGTACCGCTCCGGCTTCCGCCGGTAGCCTGCCCAGTGTTTCACCGCCACCGAACAAGGCGATAACAGTTCGGCAGCTTCGCACAGCGTCCCTACCCCCTGGGGACGGATTCAGCGATGACCGGCATCCGCTCGGACAGTGAAGGTAAGTAACCTGGCTTCCGACTGTCCAACCGCCCCGGTCCGCCCGGCGGGGGCGGTGTGGCGCGCGTACGACCACCGGGCAGCGGGAGGGACAGACCGAGCATGGCAGAGCCGGGCGTCGAGACGCGTACGAGGAGTGCTGTGATCACCGCGCGGGCGACTGCCAGCTTCGAGCCCGTCGGGCGGTCCGTCGCGGCCGCCCGCGCCTTCGTCCGGGACACCCTCCAGGGCTGGGGACACCCCGAACTCGTCGACGACGCCGTCGTGCTCACCAGCGAGCTCGTCACCAACGCCGTCATCCACGCCGGCACCTCCGCCGAAGTCCTCTGTCTCCGCTCCGAGGACAGCATCCGCGTCGAGGTCGCCGACCGCTACCCCGAGCGCGAGATCCCCGTCCAGAGCGGCCGCACCCTCGGCAACCCGGACCGCGAGAACGGCCGGGGCCTCCTCCTCTGCGCCGCCCTCGCCCACCGCTGGGGCGTCGACTACACCCCCACCCGCAAGCACGTCTGGTTCCACCTCGATCTCGCCCAGCGCCCGGTCGGCACCCGCTCCGCGGGCCCCGTCCTCCCCGACGCGCTCCTCCCGGTCACCGACAGCCGCGTCCGCGTCGCCGTCGTCCAGATCGACCGCGGCGGAGCCATCACCGGCTGGAACGACGACTCCGAGGAACTCTTCGGATACGCCTCCGAGCAGGTCACCGGCAAACCCCTGGGCGACCTGGCCGCCTGGCCCCATACCCCCGGCATCGGCACCGGCCTCGCCGAGGCCCTCCGCCTCTCCCGCTGGGAGGGCAGCTACGGCATCCGCTGCGCCGACGGCCGGGTCATCCCCGTCTACGCCGCCCACCTCCGTGTCCGTGACGCCCAGGGCGAGCCCTCCACCGTCTGTCTCCTGGTGCGCGAGCACGAGCGGGCGATCCTCCAGACCCCGCACCGCCCCACCGCCGAACCGGGCTCCGAGAGCCGCGCCGCCGACCCCTTCGAGGTCTTCATCGGCTCCCCGGCCCCCGACGACCTCGACGGCCTCCTCCAGCGCACGGTCGAACGCGCCCGAGACATGCTCGACGGCGACGCCGCCTTCCTCCTCCTCGCCACCGACGACGAGACGGAACTCGAGGTACGGGCGACCACCGGCCTCCCGGCCGCCCGCCAGCGCTTCGCCCGCGTCCCCGTCGAGACCGGCGCCAGCCGTTACGGCTCCGCCCGCATGCCCGCCGTCCACGAGGACCTGGCCGCCGTCCCCGGCGCCGTCCCCCTCCTCGAAGGCACCGGCATGCGCTCGGTCGTCACCGTGCCGCTGAAGGTCGAGGGCCGCCTCACCGGCTCCCTCGGCGTGGCCGCCGAGACCGCGAACCGCTACTCCAACGAAGAGGCACTCCGCCTCCAGTTCGCCGCCGACCGCATCGCCCTGGCCGTGGAGTCCGCCCGCCTCGGCGAACTGGAGCGCCTGCGCCGCGGCTCCCTCAGCTTCCTCGTCGAGGCCTCGGACCTCCTCGCCGGCACCCTCGACCGCGACCAGACCCTGGCCCTGATGGCGCAGATGACGGTCCCGACCCTCGCGACCTGGTGCGCCGTCTACACGATCGCCGACCAGGCCTCCGACCCGTACCTCTCGTACGTGCTCCACGAGGACGAGGACCGCATCGACGGCCTCAAGGACCTGCTCTCCTCCATCTCCCCGCCCGACCCGGTGCCCACCCCCGGCGCCCGCGTCTGGACCGCGCCGGGCGACGCCGCGCACCGCGCGGCCCTGACCGCCTCGGTCCGCGCCCTCGACCACCCCACGAGCCCCCTCTCCTCCGGCATCGACACCACCCTGGCCACCGCGAGCACGGTCGCCGGCGAGACGGTCGTCCTGCCGCTGGTCGCCCGCAACCGGGTCATCGGCATGCTGACCCTCGGCCGGCCCTCGGACGACCACTTCCGCCAGGAGATCCTGGAGCTCGCCGAGGACCTCTCGCGCCGAGCCGCCCTGGCCCTGGACAACGCCCGCCTGTACTCGGAGCGCGTGGCGATCAGCCAGTCCCTCCAGCGCAGCCTCCTTCCGCCCGGCCTCCCCCACATCCCGGGTGTCGAGGTCGACGTCATCTACCGCGCGGCCGGCGAGGGCAACGAGGTCGGAGGCGACTTCTACGACCTCTTCCCGATCAGCGACGGCGCCTATGGATTCGCCATCGGCGACGTCTGCGGTACGGGCCCGGAGGCGGCCGCCGTCACCGGCCTGGCCCGCCACGCCCTCCGCCTCCTGGCCCGCGAGGGCTTCGGCGGCCCGGCCGTCCTGGAACGCCTGAACGCGGCGATCCTCGACGAGGGCGCCCGCAGCCGCTTCCTCACCCTCCTGTACGGCGAGATGCGCCCGCAGGAGGACGGCTCGGCGATCCTCAAGGTCGTCTGCGCCGGTCACCCGCTCCCCCTGCGCCTCCGCCCGGACGGCACGGTCACGTCCGCGGCCGAGCCCCAGCCACTCCTCGGCGTGTTGGAAGACCTCGAACTGTACGAGGAGACCATCACGCTCGACCCGGGCGACGTCCTCCTGTGCGTCACGGACGGCGTGACGGAACGCCGCGAGGGCAGCCGCATGCTGGGCGACGACGGCCTCGCCGAGGTCCTCAAGACCTGCACGGGCCTCACAGCCGGCGCGGTCGCCTCCCGCGTGCTCCGCGCGGTGGAACGCTTCGCCCAGGCCCCGGCCTCCGACGACATGGCCATCCTGGCCATGCGCCTCCGCGAGCCGGACGACCGCTGACGATGCCGGCGATCCCCCTCCGGGGATCGCCGGCCGTTCCGTCCCACGCCGGGAACGCAAAAAGGCCCCCGCCATAGGCGGGGGCCTTCTTACTCGGAGCCCTTTAACGGAATCGAACCGTTGACCTTCTCCTTACCATGGAGACGCTCTACCGACTGAGCTAAAAGGGCGGGTGTTCGGCGGCGTCCTACTCTCCCACAGGGTCCCCCCTGCAGTACCATCGGCGCTGAAAGGCTTAGCTTCCGGGTTCGGAATGTAACCGGGCGTTTCCCTAACGCTATGACCACCGAAACTCTATGAAGTTGACGAACCGGTATCGGCACAGTTCGTTACTTCAGAACTAACACAGTGGACGCGAGCAACTGAGGACAAGCCCTCGGCCTATTAGTACCGGTCAGCTCCACCCATTACTGGGCTTCCACATCCGGCCTATCAACCCAGTCGTCTACTGGGAGCCTTACCCTCTCAAGGAGGTGGGAATACTCATCTCGAAGCAGGCTTCCCGCTTAGATGCTTTCAGCGGTTATCCCTCCCGAACGTAGCCAACCAGCCATGCCCTTGGCAGGACAACTGGCACACCAGAGGTTCGTCCGTCCCGGTCCTCTCGTACTAGGGACAGCCCTTCTCAATATTCCTACGCGCACAGCGGATAGGGACCGAACTGTCTCACGACGTTCTAAACCCAGCTCGCGTACCGCTTTAATGGGCGAACAGCCCAACCCTTGGGACCGACTCCAGCCCCAGGATGCGACGAGCCGACATCGAGGTGCCAAACCATCCCGTCGATATGGACTCTTGGGGAAGATCAGCCTGTTATCCCCGGGGTACCTTTTATCCGTTGAGCGACGGCGCTTCCACAAGCCACCGCCGGATCACTAGTCCCGACTTTCGTCCCTGCTCGACCCGTCGGTCTCACAGTCAAGCTCCCTTGTGCACTTACACTCAACACCTGATTGCCAACCAGGCTGAGGGAACCTTTGGGCGCCTCCGTTACCCTTTGGGAGGCAACCGCCCCAGTTAAACTACCCATCAGACACTGTCCCTGATCCGGATCACGGACCGAGGTTAGACATCCAGCACGACCAGAGTGGTATTTCAACGGCGACTCCACCATGACTGGCGTCACGGCTTCAAAGTCTCCCACCTATCCTACACAAGCCGAACCGAACACCAATATCAAACTGTAGTAAAGGTCCCGGGGTCTTTCCGTCCTGCTGCGCGAAACGAGCATCTTTACTCGTAGTGCAATTTCACCGGGCCTATGGTTGAGACAGTCGAGAAGTCGTTACGCCATTCGTGCAGGTCGGAACTTACCCGACAAGGAATTTCGCTACCTTAGGATGGTTATAGTTACCACCGCCGTTTACTGGCGCTTAAGTTCTCAGCTTCGCCACACCGAAATGTGACTAACCGGTCCCCTTAACGTTCCAGCACCGGGCAGGCGTCAGTCCGTATACATCGCCTTACGGCTTCGCACGGACCTGTGTTTTTAGTAAACAGTCGCTTCTCGCTGGTCTCTGCGGCCACCCCCAGCTCACGGAGTAAATCCGATCACCAGACGTGGCCCCCCTTCTCCCGAAGTTACGGGGGCATTTTGCCGAGTTCCTTAACCATAGTTCACCCGAACGCCTCGGTATTCTCTACCTGACCACCTGAGTCGGTTTAGGGTACGGGCCGCCATGAAACTCGCTAGAGGCTTTTCTCGACAGCATAGGATCATCCACTTCACCACAATCGGCTCGGCATCAGGTCTCAGGCTATGTGCTGTCCGGATTTACCTGGACAACGCCCTACACCCTTACCCCGGGACTACCACCGCCCGGGCTGGACTACCTTCCTGCGTCACCCCATCGCTTACCTACTACCACCTTGGGTCAGCGGCTCCACCACTTTCCTTTCCCCGAAGGGTCCGGAACGGCTTCACGGCCTTAGCATTAATGGGCTCGATATTGGGCGTTTCAAAGCGGGTACCGGAATATCAACCGGTTGTCCATCGACTACGCCTGTCGGCCTCGCCTTAGGTCCCGACTTACCCTGGGCAGATCAGCTTGACCCAGGAACCCTTAGTCAATCGGCGCACACGTTTCTCACGTGTGTATCGCTACTCATGCCTGCATTCTCACTCGTGAACCGTCCACAACTCGCTTCCGCGGCTGCTTCACCCGGCACACGACGCTCCCCTACCCATCACAGCGGGCGTTGGCCCTATTGCTGCAATGACACGACTTCGGCGGTACGCTTGAGCCCCGCTACATTGTCGGCGCGGAATCACTTGACCAGTGAGCTATTACGCACTCTTTCAAGGGTGGCTGCTTCTAAGCCAACCTCCTGGTTGTCTCTGCGACTCCACATCCTTTCCCACTTAGCGTACGCTTAGGGGCCTTAGTCGATGCTCTGGGCTGTTTCCCTCTCGACCATGGAGCTTATCCCCCACAGTCTCACTGCCGTGCTCTCACTTACCGGCATTCGGAGTTTGGCTAAGGTCAGTAACCCGGTAGGGCCCATCGCCTATCCAGTGCTCTACCTCCGGCAAGAAACACACGACGCTGCACCTAAATGCATTTCGGGGAGAACCAGCTATCACGGAGTTTGATTGGCCTTTCACCCCTAACCACAGGTCATCCCCCAGGTTTTCAACCCTGGTGGGTTCGGTCCTCCACGAAGTCTTACCTCCGCTTCAACCTGCCCATGGCTAGATCACTCCGCTTCGGGTCTTGAGCGCGCTACTGAATCGCCCTATTCGGACTCGCTTTCGCTACGGCTTCCCCACACGGGTTAACCTCGCAACGCACCGCAAACTCGCAGGCTCATTCTTCAAAAGGCACGCAGTCACGAGATACAGCAAGCTGTATCCGACGCTCCCACGGCTTGTAGGCACACGGTTTCAGGTACTATTTCACTCCGCTCCCGCGGTACTTTTCACCATTCCCTCACGGTACTATCCGCTATCGGTCACCAGGGAATATTTAGGCTTAGCGGGTGGTCCCGCCAGATTCACACGGGATTTCTCGGGCCCCGTGCTACTTGGGTGTCTCTCAAACGAGCCGTCAATGTTTCAGCTACGGGGGTCTTACCCTCTACGCCGGACCTTTCGCATGTCCTTCGCCTACATCAACGGTTTCTGACTCGTCTCACAGCCGGCAGACTGTGAAAGAGAGATCCCACAACCCCGCATGCGCAACCCCTGCCGGGTATCACACGCATACGGTTTGGCCTCATCCGGTTTCGCTCGCCACTACTCCCGGAATCACGGTTGTTTTCTCTTCCTGAGGGTACTGAGATGTTTCACTTCCCCTCGTTCCCTCCACATGCCCTATGTGTTCAGGCATGGGTGACAGCCCATGACGACTGCCGGGTTTCCCCATTCGGAAACCCCCGGATCAAAGCCTGGTTGACGGCTCCCCGGGGACTATCGTGGCCTCCCACGTCCTTCATCGGTTCCTGGTGCCAAGGCATCCACCGTGCGCCCTTAAAAACTTGGCCACAGATGCTCGCGTCCACTGTGTAGTTCTCAAGCAACGACCAGCCACCCATCACCCTGACTCCGAAGAATCAAGTTCACTGGGGCCGGCATCGCGAAGATACAAACCTTACGGCCGTACCCTCAGATACCCAACAACGTGCCAAGCACGACCCGTCGGTTCATCATCACGTTCCACGCCGAAGCAGTACTTGTGAAGTGATCCTCGAGATCGTGCCAACTAATCAACGTTCCACCCATGAGCTGACCGTGCAGAACGTTTGTCTGCAATCGGTACTGTGCTCCTTAGAAAGGAGGTGATCCAGCCGCACCTTCCGGTACGGCTACCTTGTTACGACTTCGTCCCAATCGCCAGTCCCACCTTCGACAGCTCCCTCCCACAAGGGGTTGGGCCACCGGCTTCGGGTGTTACCGACTTTCGTGACGTGACGGGCGGTGTGTACAAGGCCCGGGAACGTATTCACCGCAGCAATGCTGATCTGCGATTACTAGCAACTCCGACTTCATGGGGTCGAGTTGCAGACCCCAATCCGAACTGAGACCGGCTTTTTGAGATTCGCTCCGCCTCACGGCATCGCAGCTCTTTGTACCGGCCATTGTAGCACGTGTGCAGCCCAAGACATAAGGGGCATGATGACTTGACGTCGTCCCCACCTTCCTCCGAGTTGACCCCGGCGGTCTCCTGTGAGTCCCCATCACCCCGAAGGGCATGCTGGCAACACAGGACAAGGGTTGCGCTCGTTGCGGGACTTAACCCAACATCTCACGACACGAGCTGACGACAGCCATGCACCACCTGTATACCGACCACAAGGGGGGCACTATCTCTAATGCTTTCCGGTATATGTCAAGCCTTGGTAAGGTTCTTCGCGTTGCGTCGAATTAAGCCACATGCTCCGCTGCTTGTGCGGGCCCCCGTCAATTCCTTTGAGTTTTAGCCTTGCGGCCGTACTCCCCAGGCGGGGAACTTAATGCGTTAGCTGCGGCACCGACGACGTGGAATGTCGCCAACACCTAGTTCCCAACGTTTACGGCGTGGACTACCAGGGTATCTAATCCTGTTCGCTCCCCACGCTTTCGCTCCTCAGCGTCAGTAATGGCCCAGAGATCCGCCTTCGCCACCGGTGTTCCTCCTGATATCTGCGCATTTCACCGCTACACCAGGAATTCCGATCTCCCCTACCACACTCTAGCCTGCCCGTATCGGATGCAGACCCGGGGTTAAGCCCCGGGCTTTCACACCCGACGTGACAAGCCGCCTACGAGCTCTTTACGCCCAATAATTCCGGACAACGCTTGCGCCCTACGTATTACCGCGGCTGCTGGCACGTAGTTAGCCGGCGCTTCTTCTGCAGGTACCGTCACTTTCGCTTCTTCCCTGCTGAAAGAGGTTTACAACCCGAAGGCCGTCATCCCTCACGCGGCGTCGCTGCATCAGGCTTTCGCCCATTGTGCAATATTCCCCACTGCTGCCTCCCGTAGGAGTCTGGGCCGTGTCTCAGTCCCAGTGTGGCCGGTCGCCCTCTCAGGCCGGCTACCCGTCGTCGCCTTGGTAGGCCATTACCCCACCAACAAGCTGATAGGCCGCGGGCTCATCCTTCACCGCCGGAGCTTTCAACCAGCTCCCATGCGGAAGCCGGTGTTATCCGGTATTAGACCCCGTTTCCAGGGCTTGTCCCAGAGTGAAGGGCAGATTGCCCACGTGTTACTCACCCGTTCGCCACTAATCCACCCCGAAGGGCTTCATCGTTCGACTTGCATGTGTTAAGCACGCCGCCAGCGTTCGTCCTGAGCCAGGATCAAACTCTCCGTGAATGTTTACCCGTAATCGGGTGACACTCGCGTTGAGCGGGACAGTCAGGCCGGAATAAGGCCGACTGTCCACAGCGTCCTCGCTGTGTATGTTGCCTACCCGCCACAAGGGCCGGCAGGACTTTCAAAGGAACCTCGCCATCCGAAGATGGACGGGGTATCAACTAATCTGGCGTTGATTTTTGGCACGCTGTTGAGTTCTCAAGGAACGGACGCTTCCTTTGTACTCACCCTCTCGGGCTTTCCTCCGGGCTTCCCTTCGGTCTTGCGTTTCCGACTCTATCAGATCTTTCCGATCCGATTTCCTCGGTGCTTTCCGGTCCCTTTTGTTTTCACTCCGGGGGCCTTTCGGCGGTTCCGACTTTATCAGAAAATCTGAGTCGGATTTCCCGCCTCCCGGTGAAGCGTTCGGGCGCACGTCGGCGCCGGGGCTTCCCGTTCTGGCGGAGCCGTAAACGTACTGGAGCGGGGCGCCCCGATGCAAATCGAGGGGCCCCGCTCCGGTGTTGCGCTGGTCAGGCCGTCAGGCCTGTCAGACCTCCACGACGACCGGGAGGATCATCGGGCGCCGGCGGTAGGTGTCGGAGACCCACTTGCCGACGCTGCGGCGGATCAGCTGCTGGAGCTGGTGGGGTTCCACGACGCCGTCCTGGAACGACTTGTTGAGCGCCTGGTCGATCTTCGGGAGCACCGCGTCGAACGCGGCGTCGTCGATGCCGGAGCCGCGGGCGTGGACGTTCGGGCCGCCCACGATCTTGCCGGTCGAGGAGTCGACCACGACGAAGACCGAGATGATGCCCTCTTCGCCGAGGATGCGGCGGTCCTTGAGGTGGACCTCGGTGACGTCGCCGACCGAGAGGCCGTCGACGTACACGTAACCCGCCTGGACCTTGCCGGTGATGCGGGCGCGGCCGTCGACCAGGTCGACGACGACGCCGTCCTCGGCGATGACGATGTGGTCCTTGGGGATACCCGTCATCGCGCCGAGCTCGGCGTTGGCGCGGAGGTGGCGCCATTCGCCGTGGACCGGCATGAGGTTCTTCGGGCGGCAGATGTTGTAGAAGTACAGCAGCTCGCCGGCCGAGGCGTGGCCCGAGACGTGGACCTTGGCGTTGCCCTTGTGGACGACGTTCGCGCCCCAGCGGGTCAGGCCGTTGATCACGCGGTAGACCGCGTTCTCGTTGCCCGGGATGAGGGACGAGGCCAGGATGACCGTGTCGCCGGGAACGATGCGGATCTGGTGGTCGCGGTTGGCCATGCGGGACAGGGCCGCCATCGGCTCGCCCTGGGAACCCGTGCAGACCAGCACGACCTCGTCGTCCGGCAGGTCGTCGAGGGTCTTCACGTCGACGACGAGGCCGGCCGGGACCCGGAGGTAGCCCAGGTCGCGGGCGATGCCCATGTTGCGGACCATCGAGCGGCCGACGAAGGCGACCCGGCGGCCGTACTCGTGGGCGGCGTCGAGGATCTGCTGGATGCGGTGCACGTGGCTGGCGAAGCTGGCCACGATGATGCGCTTCTGGGCGTTCGCGAAGACCGTGCGCAGGACGTTGGAGATGTCCTTCTCCGGCGGGACGAAGCCCGGGACCTCGGCGTTCGTGGAGTCCGAGAGGAGGAGGTCGATGCCTTCCTCGCTCAGACGCGCGAACGCGTGCAGGTCCGTGAGGCGGCCGTCCAGCGGGAGCTGGTCCATCTTGAAGTCGCCGGTGGCGACGGCCATGCCCGCGGGGGTCCGGATCGCGACCGCGAGGGCGTCCGGGATGGAGTGGTTGACGGCGATGAACTCGCAGTCGAACGAACCCAGGACCTCCCGGTCGCCCTCCTTCACCTCGAGGGTGTAGGGGCGGATGCGGTGCTCCTGGAGCTTGGCCTCGATCAGGGCGAGGGTCAGCTTGGAGCCGATCAGCGGGATGTCCGGCTTGAGCCGGAGCAGGTAGGGGACGGCACCGATGTGGTCCTCGTGGCCGTGCGTGAGCACGATGCCTTCGATGTCGTCGAGACGGTCCCGGATGATGGTGAAGTCCGGGAGGATCAGGTCGACGCCGGGCTGCTCCTCTTCGGGGAAGAGGACGCCGCAGTCGACGATGAGCAGACGGCCGTCGAATTCGAAGACCGTCATGTTCCGGCCGATCTCGCCGAGCCCGCCGAGCGGGATGACGCGCAGGGCGCCCTTCGGGAGCTTCGGCGGGGCACCGAGTTCAGGATGCGGATGACTCAAAAGACTCTCCTCACCACGCACGCCACGTACCCCCTTGGCACGTGGCGTGCATGACATTCGTGCACTTGCTGTTGTCAGTGTTCAGTTGTGAAGTCCGTAGTCAGAGCTCTACCCCGCCGGCGGCCAGGTCGATCTTGAGCTGTTCGGTCTCCTCGCTGGACAGCTCCACGAGGGGGAGCCGCAGGGGACCGGCCGGGAGGCCCTGGAGGGCGAGGGCGGCCTTGGTCGTCATGACGCCCTGGGTGCGGAACATCCCGGTGTAGACCGGGAGGAGCTTCTGGTGGATCTCGGTGGCCTTCTGGATCTCGCCGCCCAGGTGGGCGTCGAGCAGGGCGCGGAGCTCCGGGGTGACGACGTGGCCCACGACGGAGACGAAGCCGCAGGCGCCGACGGAGAGCAGGGGCAGGTTGAGCATGTCGTCGCCGGAGTACCAGGCGAGGCCGGAGCGGGCGATGGCCCAGCTGGCGCGGCCGAGGTCGCCCTTGGCGTCCTTGTTGGCGACGACGCGCGGGTGCTCGGCGAGCCGGACGAGCGTCTCGGTGTCGATCGGGACGCCGCTGCGGCCGGGGATGTCGTAGAGCATCACCGGGAGCTCGGTGGCGTCGGCGATGGCCGAGAAGTGCCGGTACAGGCCCTCCTGTGAGGGCTTGTTGTAGTACGGCGTGACGGCGAGCAGGCCGTGGGCGCCGTCCCGCTCGGCGGTGCGGGCGAGCTCGATGGAGTGGTGGGTGTCGTTGGTGCCGATGCCGGCCACGATGTGGGCGCGGTCCCCGACCGCCTCCAGTACCGCTCGTACCAGCTCCGATTTCTCCGCGTCGCTGGTGGTGGGGGACTCGCCGGTGGTGCCGTTGATGACGAGGCCGTCGTTGCCTGCGTCCACCAGATGGGTGGCCAGTCGCTGGGCACCGTCGAGGTCGAGTGCGCCGTCCGCCGTGAAGGGCGTGACCATGGCGGTGAGGACCCGCCCGAAGGGGGTCTGCGGAGTGGAGATCGGAGCCATGGGTAACACGCTACTCGCTGCTCAGCGCCGGGTGTCCCCTCGGGGGACAGGAGAAAGGGAGCCCGGCGCTGCCTGCTCGGGGGTTCAGGCAGCGCCGGGTCCGTTTGATCAGCCTAGATGAACTTCGTGAAACGTCGCAATACGGACACTTCGCACGAGGTGTTCGGACATCTGTGCCCTATGGGGCCACACGGCCGTTCTTGTTGAAGGCGCCATGGGTCAGCGGCATCAGCCGGGCCCAGTGCTCCTCCATCTTCTCGCCGACCATCTCGATCTCCCGCTGCGGGAAGGACGGGACCGCGGCCAGCTCGTGCTGGGTGCGCAGACCCAGGAAGTGCATCAGCGAGCGAGCGTTGCACGTGGCGTACATCGAGGAGAAGAGACCGACCGGGAGGACCGCGCGCGCGACCTCGCGGGCGACGCCGGCGGCCAGCATCTCCTGGTAGGTGGCGTACGCCTGACGGTACGACTCCTCCATCGTGCGGCTGACCAGGTCGTGCTGCTCCTGGGTGCCGTCGACGAAGACGTACTTGCCGGGGCGACCCTCCTGGACGAGCTTGCGGGAGGCGTCCGGGACGTAGAAGACCGGCTGGAGCTCCCTGTAGCGGCCCGATTCCTCGTTGTACGACCAGCCCACGCGGTGCCGCATGAACTCGCGGAACACGAAGATCGGGGCGCTGATGAAGAAGGTCATCGAGTTGTGCTCGAAGGGGCTGCCGTGGCGGTCCCGCATCAGGTAGTTGATGAGGCCCTTCGAGCGCTCCGGGTCCTTCTGGAGCTCTTCGAGGGACTGCTCGCCCGCCGTGGAGACCCGGGCTGCCCAGAGGACGTCGGAGTCGGCCGCCGCGCTCTTGACCAGCTCGACGGTGACGTCGCTCCGGAAGTCGATCTTCACGTTCTCGGTGGGGCTGTCGGTCACCAGCGGTCCTTCCAATCGGCTGTTGCAGTCGCCCACTCTAACGACGTCCTACCGGAGGATGAGATTCGGCTGCTTTGGTGAAATAGGGCACCAAAACCCCGGTTCTCTCGTCTCTACCTGTGACACATGACGACGACCTGAGGAGAGTGGCCCTGATGTTCAGCCGGAAAGAGGCCGTACCGTTCGCGTTCGTCGCGGAGGCCGACCACTTCCGCAGTAACGTCACTCCGCCACCCCGGGAGCGCCTCGGCGCCTCGCAGATCGTGGGCCGTACGCTGCTGGGGCTGACCGTCGTGGCCGGCCTCGTGGGCTCGTTGATCTTCGGGATGCCGTCCCTTCAGGCAGGCGACTCCGCCACTCGTCAGCAGCAGTCCGAAGCCTCCGACAACCGCTGAGGTAGCCTCACCGGGCACCGCCCCTTCGAGCGTGCTTGTGAGTGAGGACCTGTCGTGCCCCTGCCCTTTCTGACGGCCGACCGTGCTTTTGACACGACCGACCACGTCGCCCTGCCGTTCGACGACCACGACCAGTGGCGTCGTCCGTACCGGCCGGGGTCCTGGCGGGTCGGGGCGGCGGCGCTCGCGCTGCTGCTGGCCTCGTTCGTACTCCTCGCCGCGGTGATCATCACCGCGGCCGGCGGATTCAGCGGAGGGGCCGCCACCCTGGCCACCGCCGTGCTCGTCATCCTGGCCGCCCTGCGGATGCTGCGCATGGGCACCTGGGTGAGCCGCGCCGGGATCCGCCGCGTGGCCTTCTTCTCGACCGTCACCGTGCCGTGGGCCAAGGTGACCCACGTACGGACCGTGCAGCAGCCGGTGCGCTGGCTGGGGCTCCCCCGTACGGTCCAGGGCCAGGCCCTGGTGCTCGGCCGGCAGGGTGGTGAGCAGCTGATGCTGCTCACCGACCACAACGCCGACTTCCTCTCCCGTGTCGAGGCCTTCGACCGGGCGGCCGACACGGTCGAGGCCTGGAACGCCGAGTACGGCGTGGCTCCGGCCGCTACGCGCTGACCGGACGCCCCTCGTGGAGGGCGATGGCCCTCTGCATCGCCTTGCGGGCCCGCGGGGTGTCGCGGGCGTCGTGATAGGCGACCGCGAGCCGGAACCAGCAGCGCCAGTCGTCCGGCGCGTCCTCCGTCTCGGCCTTGCGACGGGCGAAGACCTCGTCGGCCGAGTCGCGGTCGATCCGGCCGCCCTCGGTGCGCTTCAGCTCGTCGACGGGCAGGCCGCCCTCGGCCTCCAGTTCGGTGGCGAGGCGGCCCGCCTGACGGGCGAACCGGGTGTTCTTCCAGAGGAACCAGCCGCCGACCGCGGGCAGCAGGAACGCCACCGCGCCCATGCCCATGGCGGCCGGCTCGCCCGTGAGGAGCAGCAGGACGCCCTCCATCGCCACCACGCCGAAGACGAGGACGAGCACGGTGGCGAGGAAGACGTACGTGATTTTTCCGCCCATGGCCGTCAGCCCAGGTCCAGGAAGTTCTCCAGGCCGAAGGTGAGGCCCGGAGTGCTGGTGACACGGCGGGCGCCCAGAAGGATGCCCGGCATGAAGCTGGAGTGGTGCAGGGAGTCGTGGCGGACGGTGAGGGTCTCGCCCTCGCCGCCGAGCAGCACCTCCTGGTGGGCCAGGAGGCCCCGGAGGCGTACGGCGTGGACCGGGACGCCGTCCACGTCCGCGCCGCGCGCCCCGTCCAGGGCGGTCGCGGTGGCGTCCGGCTGGGCGCCCAGACCGGCCTCGGCGCGGGCGGCGGCGATCAGCTGGGCCGTCCGGGTGGCGGTGCCGGAGGGGGCGTCCACCTTGTTCGGGTGGTGCAGTTCGACGACCTCGACCGACTCGAAGTACGGGGCCGCGATCTGGGCGAACTTCATGGTGAGGACCGCGCCGATGGAGAAGTTCGGAGCGATGAGCACGCCGGTCTCCGGGGAGGCGGCGAGCCAGGTCCGCAGCTGCGCGAGGCGCTCCTCGGTCCAGCCGGTGGTGCCGACGACCGCGTGGATGCCGTGGCGCACGCAGAAGTCGAGGTTCTCCATGACCGAGGCGGGGGTGGTCAGCTCGACGACGACCTGGGCGTCCGCGTCGACGAGGCGCTCCAGCTTGTCGCCGCGGCCGAGGGCCGCGACCAGTTCCATGTCCTCGGCGGCCTCGACGGCCTTCACGGCCTCGGAGCCGATACGGCCCTGGGCACCGAGGACCGCCACGCGCAGCTTGCTCATTGCTCTTCCTTAGGGGACTTGGGGGTCAGGAGACCGCTTGGTGGAGGCGGTCCGCCTGCTTGTCCTTCAGCGGGCCGATCACCGAGAGCGAGGGCCGCTGGTCCAGTACATCGCGGGCGACCTCACGGACCTCGTCCGGGGTGACGGCCGCGATCCGGTCCAGCATGTCGTCGACCGACATCTGGGTGCCCCAGCACAGCTCGCTCTTGCCGATGCGGTTCATCAGCGCGCCGGTGTCCTCGAGGCCGAGCACGGTCGAACCGGAGAGCTGGCCGACGGCGCGGGCGATCTCGTCGTCCGTGAGACCGTCCGAGGCGACCTTGTGGAGCTCGTCGCGGCAGATCTTCAGGACGTCGTGGACCTGGCCCGGGCGGCAGCCCGCGTACACCCCGAAGAGGCCGCAGTCGGCGAAGCCCGAGGTGTACGAGTACACGCTGTAGGCCAGACCGCGCTTCTCGCGGACCTCCTGGAAGAGGCGGGAGGACATGCCGCCGCCGAGGGCGGTGTTCAGCACGCCGAGGGCCCAGCGGCGCTCGTCGGTGCGGGCCAGACCCGGCATGCCGAGGACCACGTGGGCCTGCTCGGTCTTGCGGTTCAGGAGCTCGACGCGGCCCGCCGCGCGCAGGGTGCGCAGGCCGTCGCGGGGGGCGACGGGGGCGGCGTCGGTGCGGGTGAGGGCGCCGGCCTTCTCGAAGGCGCGGCGGACCTGGCGTACCACCGTGGCGTGGTCGACATTGCCCCCGGCGGCCACGACCAGGTGGGTCGGGTCGTAGTGCTTCTTGTAGAAGCGGGCGATCTGGCCGCGGCTGAGCGCGTTGACCGTGTCGACGGTGCCGAGGACCGGGCGGCCCAGCGGGGTGTCGCCGAACATGGTCTGCGCGAACAGCTCGTGCACGACGTCACCGGGGTCGTCCTCGGTCATCGCGATCTCTTCGAGGATGACACCGCGCTCGGCGTCCACGTCCTCGTCGAGGATGAGCGAGCCCGTGAGCATGTCGCAGACGACGTCGATCGCCAGCGGCAGGTCGGTGTCGAGGACCCGGGCGTAGTAGCAGGTGTACTCCTTCGCCGTGAAGGCGTTCATCTCGCCGCCGACCGCGTCGATCGCGGCGGAGATGTCGAGGGCGGACCGCTTGTGGGTGCCCTTGAAGAGGAGGTGCTCCAGGTAGTGGGTGGCGCCGTTGAGCGCCGGGGTCTCGTCGCGGGATCCGACGTGGGCCCAGATGCCGAAGGTGGCGGAGCGCACGGAGGGAAGGGTCTCGGTGACGATCCGGAGGCCGCCGGGGAGGGTCGTACGGCGGACCGTGCCGATGCCGTCCTTCCCCGGGAGAAGCGTTTGGGTACGGGCGACGGCCCGCCCCTCCGAAGAGGGGCGGGCCGTCGTCACGGAACTACGGGACGTCACTGGTCGGTGTCGCCCTTGTCGTCGGCAGCGGCGTCCTCGTCCGCGATCACGGGGATCAGGGAGAGCTTGCCGCGCTGGTCGATCTCGGCGATCTCGACCTGGACCTTGGAGCCGATCGCGAGCACGTCCTCGACGTTCTCCACGCGCTTGCCACCGGCGAGCTTGCGGATCTGCGAGATGTGCAGCAGGCCGTCCTTGCCCGGGAGCAGGGAGACGAAGGCACCGAAGGTGGTGGTCTTGACGACCGTACCCAGGTAGCGCTCGCCGACCTCCGGCATGGTCGGGTTGGCGATGCCGTTGATCGTGGCGCGGGCGGCCTCGGCGGCCGGGCCGTCGGCGGCACCGATGTAGATGGTGCCGTCGTCCTCGATCGTGATCTCGGCGCCGGTGTCCTCCTGGATCTGGTTGATCATCTTGCCCTTGGGGCCGATGACCTCACCGATCTTGTCCACCGGGATCTTGACGGTGATGATCCGCGGGGCGTTCGGGGACATCTCGTCCGGCGTGTCGATCGCTTCCATCATCACGTCGAGGATGTGGAGGCGGGCGTCGCGGGCCTGCTTGAGGGCCGCGGCCAGGACGGAGGCCGGGATGCCGTCCAGCTTGGTGTCGAGCTGGAGGGCGGTGACGAACTCCTTCGTACCGGCGACCTTGAAGTCCATGTCGCCGAAGGCGTCCTCCGCACCGAGGATGTCGGTGAGGGCGACGTAGTGCGTCTGGCCGTCGATCTCCTCGGAGATCAGACCCATGGCGATACCGGCGACGGGGGCCTTCAGCGGCACACCGGCGTTCAGCAGCGACATGGTGGAGGCGCAGACCGAGCCCATCGACGTCGAGCCGTTGGAGCCGAGGGCCTCGGACACCTGACGGATCGCGTAGGGGAACTCCTCGCGGGTCGGGAGGACCGGCACGAGGGCGCGCTCGGCGAGGGCGCCGTGGCCGATCTCGCGGCGCTTGGGCGAGCCCACGCGGCCGGTCTCGCCGACGGAGTACGGCGGGAAGTTGTAGTTGTGCATGTAGCGCTTGCGGGTCACCGGGGAGAGGGTGTCCAGCTGCTGCTCCATGCGGAGCATGTTGAGGGTGGTGACGCCCAGGATCTGGGTCTCGCCACGCTCGAACAGCGCCGAGCCGTGCACGCGCGGGATGGCCTCGACCTCGGCGGCGAGCGTACGGATGTCCGTGATGCCGCGGCCGTCGATGCGGACCTTGTCCTTGATGATCCGCTCGCGGACCAGCTTCTTGGTCAGCGCGCGGTAGGCGCCCGAGATCTCCTTCTCGCGGCCTTCGAAGGCCGGGAGGAGCTTCTCGGCGGCGAGCTCCTTGATGCGGTCGAGCTCGGTCTCGCGCTCCTGCTTGCCGGCGATGGTGAGCGCCTTGGCGAGGTCACCCTTGACGGCGGCGGAGAGTGCCTCCAGGACGTCGTCCTGGTAGTCGAGGAAGACCGGGAACTCGCCGGTGGGCTTGGCGGCCTTGGCGGCGAGGTCCGACTGGGCCTTGCAGAGGACCTTGATGAAGGGCTTCGCGGCCTCGAGACCGGCGGCGACGATCTCCTCGGTCGGCGCCTCGGCGCCGCCCTTGACGAGGGCGATGGTCTTCTCGGTGGCCTCGGCCTCGACCATCATGATCGCGACGTCGCCGTCCTCCAGGACGCGACCGGCGACGACCATGTCGAAGACGGCGTCCTCGAGCTCGGTGTGCGTCGGGAAGGCGACCCACTGGCCCTTGATCAGGGCGACGCGGGTGGCGCCGATGGGGCCGGAGAAGGGCAGGCCCGCCAGGATCGTGGAAGCGGAGGCGGCGTTGATCGCGACCACGTCGTACAGGTGGTCGGGGTTGAGCGCCATGATCGTCTCGACGATCTGGATCTCGTTGCGCAGGCCCTTCTTGAAGGAGGGGCGCAGCGGCCGGTCGATCAGACGGCAGGTGAGGACGGCGTCCTCGGAGGGGCGGCCCTCCCGGCGGAAGAAGGAGCCGGGGATCTTGCCGGCCGCGTACTGCCGCTCCTCGACGTCCACCGTGAGGGGGAAGAAGTCGAGCTGGTCCTTGGGGCGCTTCGAGGCGGTGGTCGCGGAAAGGACCATCGTGTCGTCGTCCAGGTAGGCGACGGCGGAGCCGGCGGCCTGCTTGGCGAGGCGGCCGGTCTCGAAGCGGATGGTGCGGGTACCGAAGGTGCCATTGTCGATGACGGCCTCGGCGTAGTGGGTCTCGTTCTCCACTAGCGGTTTCTCCTACGTGTTCGTCTTTGCGTCCGGGGCCCGTGTGGCCGGGGACGGTGTGCGACGGGGGCGGAGAAGCACGCCTCGGGTGCTGGCCGGTCTTCGATCGAAGCACCCGGGGATTCGTTTCCGGGGGCCACTACCGAGGACCGGCGGCGAGCCGGCGGCTCCTCGCTCGTCGTTATGGGGGTTGTGCGACCAGCCTACGGGCCGATGCGCACTTTGTGCACGTACAGCAAAGGGAGCGGCCCCCTGAAAGGGGGAACCGCTCCCTCAACGGCGACTTACTTGGCGCCGCCGGCCGCACCACGGCGGATGCCGAGACGGTCGACCAGCGTACGGAAGCGCTGGATGTCCTTCTTGGCCAGGTACTGCAGCAGGCGGCGGCGCTGGCCGACCAGGATCAGCAGACCACGACGGGAGTGGTGGTCGTGCTTGTGCTGCTTGAGGTGCTCGGTCAGGTCCGAGATGCGACGGGACAGCATCGCGACCTGGACCTCGGGGGAGCCGGTGTCGCCCTCCTTGGTGCCGAACTCGGCCATGATCTGCTTCTTGACAGCGGCGTCGAGAGCCACGCGGATCTCCTCTTGGTGTTCGTGCGCCCGCGAGTGCCCCTGGTCTTGATCTCAGGGGAAGCTTCCGTGACTCGACGGGCGAAGGTCCGATGGGCGCAGCTTCCAGAGGATTCCGGGAGCGCGTACACAAACGGCCGTCACACAGCGTACCAGCTCGCCGGAGCGCCCCCGGAGCAGACCTCTACTTGCTGGTCAAGGACCGGACGGTGGAGAAGACGTCGAGGACGGCGAGGCAGAGCGGGACGAGGGAGAGCAGGACGAAGCCCTCGGCCAGGTCGAGGAGGCGGCCCCAGAACGGGGAGAGGCCCTTCCTCGGGATGATCAGGCCGATCGCGGTGATCAGCGCGGCTCCGGCGGCGACGGACGCGGTGAGCCAGATCGTACGGATGTCCAGGCCGCCCCGGTCGCCGTACATGAGGAGGTCCTTGACCAGGTCCGCCGGCGGGTTGAGGGAGAGGCCGAGGACGAGCAGCGCGATGGCGGCGATGCCGGCGACCAGGACGCAGACGACCTGCGAGGTGTAGCGGAAGAGACGGGCGCGCAGCAGCATCGCCAGGCCGGCGGCGAGGGCGAGGAGCTGGCCCCAGAGGTTTCCGGCGAAGCCGAGGACGGCGGCGGAGCCGACGACGACCGCGGCGCAGCCGCCGACCAGACCGAGGAGCATCTCGTGGCCGCGGCGGGCCTGGAGCGCGATGCGCTCGCCGTCGACGGGCTGGAGGTCGTCGCCGGCCGGGGACTGCGGGTCGCCGTGGAACTCGTCGTCGGCGGCGCTGCGGGGGGCGGCGTAGCCGATGGGGAGCCGGGCGAAGCGGGCGGAGAGGCCGGGCAGGAAGGCGACGAGGCCGATGGAGACGGGGGCGGTGACGGAGGCCGTCTCGGTGGCGGTCGACTCGGTGAGGATCGCCACGAAGGTCGCGAGGGTGCCGACGGTGGCGAGGAACGTGGCGGCGACGAAGGGCGCGTCGCCGCTGGGGGTGAGCGCGACGAGCGCCACCGAGGCGACCAGGACGGTGACGCAGCCGAGCAGGAACTGGAGGCGGCCGGGGCCCTGGCCGGCGTCGGGTCCGACGATGCCGGAGCCGGCGATGAGCAGCAGCGGCAGTGCGCCGAGGCCGAGGGCGACGGCGGTGGCCCGGTCGCCGTACACGCGGGCGCGTACTCCGGCGAAGGCGGTGAGGAGGAATCCGGCGGCGCCCGCGATGATGCCGGGCAGGCTGTGCATGTCGTGCCGGATCGGGTCGGCGAACCAGAGCACGAAGCCCATCAGGACGAGGAGCAGCACGCCGCCGAGGAGTCCGGCGCCGCGCAGCAGCTCGTCGCTCCACAGGTGCCGGTCGCGGGTGACGGCGGAGGCGACGGCGTCGGACACGTCGTCGTAGACGGCCGGCGGCAGGGACTGGGCGAACGGGCGCAGGGAGAGCACCTCGCCGTCGAGGACCTGCTGGGCCGCGAGGGTGCGGGCCCCGTCGAGGACGGATCCGTCCCGGCGGACCAGGTGGTAGCCCGTGGGCGTACCGGCGGCCTGTGTCTGCCCGGTGAGCCGCAGGATCTCCGGGTAGACGTCGGCGACGGCGATGTCCTCGGGGAGCGCGACGTCGATGCGGCTGTCCGGCGCCACGACGGTGACGCGGCAGAAACCGGTCGCTGCGGTCGTACTCACGTGTCTGGACCCCCTGATTCGCGGTTGCGCACGATGCGCGCGCCACCCTACCGGGGACGGCGGGTGAGGGCTGCAAGTAGGATCGCCGTCCCATGGGGGAAGTCCGTGTGCCCGGCTGCCGACAGGGGTGCCGGGCGGATGCTCCCGCCACGAGCCCGCCTCCAACGAGGGATTGATGCGCCGGTGAGCCAGATCGTCGTCAAACGCCCGCCGAGGTCTCTTCCGCCGGAAGTGCCCGGTGGGGAACTGGTCCTGGAGTCTCCGCCGGAACTCCCGCGGGGACAGCAGGAGTCGGCGTTGATGCAGCTCCTGCCGATGCTCGGCATGGGTTCTTCGGTGGTGTTCTTCTTCATGACACCGTCGCCGATCATGCGGATCATGGGCACGCTGATGCTCGCCTCGACCATCGCGATGGCCGTCGCCCAGTTCGTGAGATTCCGTCGCGGTACGCAGGGGCAAATGTCCGATGTCCGCCGCGACTACCTCAAATACCTCGCGCAGACCCGGCGTACGGTCCGGCGCACGGCCCACAAGCAGCGGGACGCGCAGCTGTATCTGCACCCCTCCCCCGAGCAGTTGTGGCCGGTCGTGGCCGAGGGCTCGCGGGTGTGGGAGCGCCGGGTCGGCGACCACGACTTCGGGCAGGCGCGGATAGGGCTCGGGGCGCAGCAGTTGGCGACGGCGCTCGTGGCGCCGGACACGGCTCCGGTGGACGAGCTGGAGCCGCTGTGCGCGGGCGCGATGCAGCAGTTCCTCGCGGTGCACGGCACCCTGGACGGGCTGCCGATGGCGGTCTCGATGCGGGCGTTCTACCACGTGACGGTCTCCGGTGAGCCGGAGTCGGCGCAGGCGGCGGCGCGTGCCCTGGTGGCGCAGCTGGTGACCCTGCACTCCCCCGAGGACCTGATGCTCGCGGTGGTCGCGGCCCGGTCGGCGCAGGAGCGCTGGGACTGGACGAAGTGGCTGCCGCACACGCAGGTGCCGGGGCAGGTCGACGGGGCGGGCACGAAGCGTCTGTTCGGCGACGACCTCGGTGAGCTGGAGCAGTTGGTCCGCTCGAAGCTGGACGGCCGGCCGCGGTTCTCCCGGGAGAACCAGCCGGTGCTCGACCAGCCGCACGTGGTCGTGGTCCTGGACTCCAACTCCACCCGTGGTGGTCTGGTGCCGCCGGACTCGCTGCTCGCGGCGGCCGAGGGCCTCCAGGGCGTGACGATCGTGGAGGTCGTCTCCGGCGACCTCGACGAGCCGCGCGGTGGTCTCTCCGTGGTCGTACGGCCGGGCCGGCTGCGACTGGAGTCGGGGGGCGGTTTCGCGTACGAGGGTCTGCCGGACGGCATCTCGCTGCCCGCGGCGGAGGCGCTGGCCCGCCAGCTGGCCCCGCTGAGGATGGGCGGCGGGGACGACGACGAGCCGCTGCTCGCCAATCTGGACTTCACGGATCTGCTGAACCTGGGCGACGCGGCCTCCGTGGACGTGGCGCGGACCTGGCGGCCCCGTTCGGTGGCCGAGCGCCTCCGGGTGCCGATCGGTGTCGGCGAGGACGGCCAGCCGGTCATGCTCGACCTGAAGGAGGCCGCGCAGGAGGGCATGGGTCCGCACGGTCTGTGCGTGGGCGCGACGGGTTCCGGAAAGTCGGAGCTGCTGCGGACGCTGGTCCTCGGCCTCGCGGTGACGCACTCCTCGGAGACGCTGAACTTCGTCCTCGCGGACTTCAAGGGCGGCGCGACCTTCGCGGGCATGTCGCAGATGCCGCACGTGGCGGCGGTCATCACCAACCTGTCGGACGACCTGACGCTCGTCGACCGCATGGGCGACGCGATCCGCGGTGAGCTGCAGCGGCGTCAGGAGCTGCTGCGGTCGGCCGGCAACTACGCCAACATCCACGACTACGAGAAGGCGCGCGCGGCGGGCGCCCCGCTCGAACCGCTGGCCTCGTTGGTCCTTGTGATCGACGAGTTCTCCGAACTCCTCACCGCCAAGCCGGACTTCATCGACATGTTCATCC
Organism: Streptomyces sp. SJL17-4; assembly: GCF_036826855.1. Classification (NCBI taxonomy): domain Bacteria; kingdom Bacillati; phylum Actinomycetota; class Actinomycetes; order Kitasatosporales; family Streptomycetaceae; genus Streptomyces; species Streptomyces sp. SJL17-4. The sequence continues at coordinate 2,438,911 of NZ_CP104578.1, forward strand.
AGATCGGCCGCATCGGCCGCTCCCTGGGTGTGCATCTGCTGCTCGCCTCGCAGCGCCTGGAGGAGGGCAAGCTGCGCGGCCTCGACACGTACCTCTCGTACCGGATCGGTCTGCGGACCTTCTCGGCGGCGGAGTCGCGTACGGCGATCGGTGTGCCGGACGCGTACCACCTGCCCTCGGTGCCGGGTTCGGGCTATCTGAAGTTCGGTACGGACGAGATGACCCGCTTCAAGGCGGCGTACGTCTCGGGCACGTACCGGACGGGCGGGCCTCGCCTTGAGATCGGGCACATGCCGGTGGAGCGGCGTCCCGCGCTGTTCACCGCGGCGCCGGTGCCCGTCGTGTACGCGGCGCCGGACCCGGCGTACCTCGCGCAGCAGCGGGCGGAGGAGGACGAGGCGCTCGCGGACACCGTCCTCGACGTGATCGTGCGCCGCCTTGAGGGCCAGGGCGTGCCCGCGCACCAGGTGTGGCTGCCGCCGCTCGACCAGGCGCCGTCGCTCGACCAGCTGCTCCCGGGTCTCGCGCAGACCGCGGACCGGGGGCTCACGGCGACCGAGTACACGCGTCAGGGCGGGCTCACGGTGCCGCTCGGCCTCATCGACAAGCCGTTCGAGCAGCGGCGCGAGGTGCTGTACCGGGACTTCTCGGGCGCGGCGGGCCACATGATGGTGGTCGGCGGTCCGCAGTCCGGCAAGTCGACGATGATGCGGACGCTCATCTCGTCGTTCGCGCTCACCCACACGCCGGCCGAGGTGCAGTTCTACTGCCTGGACTTCGGTGGCGGCGGCATGGTGTCGCTCGCCGATCTGCCGCACGTCGGCGGGGTGGCGTCCCGGCTGGACCCGGAGCGGGTGCGGCGTACGGTCGCCGAGGTGATGGGCGTACTGAACCGGCGCGAGGAGTTCTTCCGCTCGCACTCCATCGACTCGATCGCGACCTACCGGCGCAAGCGGGCCGCGGGTGAGCTGCCCGGCGAGGCCTGGGGCGACGTCTTCCTGGTCGTGGACGGCTGGGGCGGTTTCCGCAACGACTACGACGTGCTTGAGCCGATCGTCTCCGACATCGCCGCGCGCGGTCTCGGCTACGGCATCCATGTGGTGATCACCGCCTCCCGGTACATGGAGGTGCGCGCGGCGCTCAAGGACCAGATCCTGGGCCGGCTCGAACTGCGGCTCGGTGACGTCATGGACTCCGAGTTCGACCGCAAGGTCGCGGCGAACGTGCCGCCCGGCGTGCCGGGTCGAGGCCAGGTGCCCGAGAAGCTGCACTTCATGGGCGCGCTGCCGAGGATCGACGGATCGAGCTCGGCGGCCGACCTGTCGGACGGCACGGCGGCGTTCGTACGGTCGGTGCAGGCGTCCTGGACCGGGGCTCCGGCCCCCGCGGTGCGGCTGCTGCCGCGCAAGCTGCCGGCGGAGCGGCTGCCGAAGGGCTTCGAGTACCCGCAGCACGGCATCGCGATCGGCATCGACGAGACGAACCTGGAGCCGGTGTTCGTCGACTTCGAGTCGGACCCGTTCTTCCTGATCTTCGGCGAGAGCGAGTCCGGCAAGACGGCGCTGCTCAGGCTGATCGCCAAGCAGCTGTGCGAGCGGTACACGCCGGAGCAGGCGCGGATCGTGGTGGGTGACTACCGGCGGACGATGCTGGAGGCGGTCGCGCCCTCGCACCTCCTGGAGTACGCGCCGATGGCCTCCGCCATGCAGATGCACATGGACGCGATCAACACGGTGATGACGAAGCGGGCGCCCAAGCCCGACATCACGCCGCAGCAGCTGCGGGACCGCAGCTGGTGGACGGGCCCGCAACTGTTCGTCCTGGTCGACGACTTCGAGCTGGTGGCCACCAACTCGGGGAACCCGCTGGCGGTCCTGGTGGAGAACCTGCCGTTCGCGCGGGACGTCGGCATCCGGTTCATCGTGGCGCGCAGCGCCGCGGGTGCCTCCCGGGCGATGTACGAGCCGTTCATGCAGCGGGTGAAGGAGATGGGCGCGCAGGGCGTGATCCTCTCCGGCGATCCGCAGGAGGGCGACATCCTGGGCAGCGTCCGGGCGCGGCCGATGCCTCCGGGCCGGGGCACGTTCGTGTCGCGGAAGCGGGGCACGCCGCTGGTGCAGCTGGGCTGGCTGCCGGAGCAGCACTGACGGAGCGGGCCGGACGGGCGGGGGAATTCCCGCTGATCGGGTACGGCGGTCCCACTACTGTGGGAGGGACCGCCGTACCACCGCGAAGGGAACGCGCCGATGACCGACGCAGACACGAGCACGACCAGCGCCGACAGCGCCTCCGAGAGCGCTGCGGGCAGCGCTCTGGCCGCCGAGAAGCAGCGCCAGAAGGACGAGCTGTACGCGCTCGACATCTCCGGCGTCGCGTGGGAGGGCGCTCCCGGGACGAGCCCTGACGAGGAGCGGGTGGAGATCGCCCGGCTCCCGGAGGGGGCGGTGGCGATGCGCTCGTCCCTCGACAAGGACACGGTGCTGCGGTACACGAAGGCCGAGTGGGACGCGTTCGTCCTCGGGGCCAGGGACGGCGAGTTCGACCTGCGGTGACCCGCGGACACGCGTGAGGGGGTGGCCCGTCGTACGGGCCACCCCCTCATGCGTGTTCGCCGGGGCTCACATCATGCGGAACCGGGCGGCGTTGCCCTTGTCGGTGTCCTGGTAGCCCATGACCGACTCGTCGAGGAGCTGGGCGATGCGCGCCAGGTCCTGGTTCATGCCGGCCATGTCGCGGGTCAGGCGGTCCTGGCTCTCGCGGTAGGCGACCTTCGCCTCGCCTTCCCAGTTGGAGGCGACGCGGTTGACCTCGGCCATGAGGTCGTCGAGCTTCTGGGTGAGCGTGGTGGAGGTCAGCCGGGTGTCGGCCGCCGCCTGCGTCACGGTGTCGTAATTGACCGCAGTGGTCATGATGATGACTCCTGAAGTGAGAGTGGCGCGGAGGACTGAGGTCGGACGGGCAGGCTCAGACGCCCAGGATGGCGCTCTGGCCGCCGCCGCTGCTGTCCATGGTGCGGAAGGACCGGAGGCGGTCCTCCTCCTCGCGCGTGAACCCGTCGGCGCTCATGCGCATGATCTCCTCGAGCTTGGTGAGCTCGGCACGCATGCTGCGCAGACGCTGGTTCAGGTCGTTCTGGACCCGGTCGTACTCCTTGCTCGCAGCACCCTGCCAGCCCGCCTGGACGCGGTCCACCACGCTGTTGAGCGAGGTGATGCGGGACTGGAGCTCGTCGGAGAAGTCCTGGATCCGGCCGGCGAGCTTGACTTGTTCGGCACTGGTTACGTTCAGGTCTTTCGACATCTTGCCCCTTCTTCCTTCGGTGACGTCGACGGCTGAGCCGTCGGGCCATCCGGTCGTGATGCGGACGGGAATCTTCTGATGCCGCCCCCGTGCTGGGATCGCACTGCCGTGCGCCCAGCGGTCACTTTAGCCATTGACGGCGGCAGTTCCAACTGCAAAGGAGGGTCGGGATACTTGACCGACACGCCGGTCAACGGGCCCCCCTTCCGCGGCGGCTGTCGCGGATCACGATGGCCGTCCCGGCGACCACGGCCACCAGGACGACACCGATCCCCAACGTGTAGGTGGCGAGCCGTTCGGAGCGCTCCTGAGGCGTCTCCGACAGCGCCAGACGCGCCGGCTCGGGAGCCGGCGGCTTGGGCGGGCGAGGGTCGGGCGTGGGCGCGGTGGGCGGTGTCCCGGGGACGTCCGCGAGTGCCCGCACCGGGTCGACCACGCCCCAACCGACGTAGTTGTCACGTCCGTTGACCGAGCGGACGGCGGTCTGCTCGATCCGGGCGACGATCTGGGCCGCGCTCCAGTCCTTGTGCTCGGCGCGGAGCAGGGCGGCGACACCGGCGACGTACGGCGCGGAGAAGCTGGTGCCGTTGTCGACGCACTGGCCGCCGCCGGGGACCGTGGAGACGACGTCGACGCCGGGGGCGGCGACGCCCACGAAGTCGCCGGCCTGGGAGAACGCGGCGCGCTCGTTGTTCCGGTCGGAGGAGGCGACGGCGAGGACGCCGGGGAAGGCGGCGGGATAGGTCTTCTTGAACTTGCCGTCCATGCCGTCGTTTCCGGCGGAGGCGACGACGACGACGTTCCGCCTGATCGCCTCGGCCACCGCCTTGCCCATGGGCGAGTCCGGGCTGAGCTCCTGAGTGGTGTCCTGGGAGATGTTGATGACGTGGGCGCCCTTGTCGACGGCCCACTTGATGGCCTCCGCCATCGTGTCGGACTTGCCGCTGTTCTTCTCGTCGTTCTGCCGGATCGGGATGATCGTCGCCTCGGGCGCGAGACCGACGAATCCGGTTCCGTCCTGGGGGCGGGCGGCGATGATGCCGGCGACCTTGGTGCCGTGGCCCACCAGGTCGACGGTGCCGTCGGTCTTGCCGCGCTGCTCGTCGCCGAAGCCGGGGTTCTTCTTGTCGGGCTTGAGGTAGTCCTTGCCCGCCTTGGCGTCGACGGCCTTCCGCAGCTGCGGGTTGACGTCGTCGACGCCCGTGTCGATGACCGCGACCCTGACGCCCTTGCCCTTGGTGTCCTGCCACAGCTCGTCGAGGAGGACCCGCTGGAGCGGCCAGGGGGTGTCCGCGATCTGCTTCTTCATGGGGAAGGTGCATTCGCCGCTGCCGTCGAGGACGGGGCCGGAGCCGAGGCCGAGGCCGAGGCCGCCACGGTGCTCCGGGGCGGCGGGGGCGGCCGAGGCCGCGCCGGGGGCCGCGAGGAGGGCGGTGAGGGTGCCGGCGGCCAGCAGCGCGGCCGTGCGGGACGGCATGCGGGACGGCATGCGGGACGGCATGCGGGAGGGCGTGCCGGACGGCATGCCGGACAGGCTGCCGGACGGCGTTCGGGACGTCTCGCGGGGCGTCGTGCGGTGGTTCTTCGTCACCGGTACCACCCCCTAGGAACCCTGCGGCTGACGAGCGCTGTTGGCGTCGAGCCGGGGGCCCTTCGAAAGGAACTCTGACCATTCGATGGGGACCCGGGCCGGCATGACCTTCTCGTAGCCGAGACGCTTCTGGGCGTCACTGGGTTCCGGGCGTCCGTCGGTCGGCTTCTCCTTGGCCCCGGTGCCGATCTCGGAACGGGCGGAATCGCTGTCGCCGTTGGCCTGCACCGCGTAGCGCAGGCCCGTGTCGGTGACGAGGAACAGCGAGCCGTCGGGGGTCTTCTGCTTGCCCTGGATCTGGGTGTAGAGCAGGCCGGTGCCGGGGGTGACGTACGTGCTGCTGCCGCCCGCGGTGATGTCGGCGGGGTACTTGGTGCCGGCCCAGGTCATGAGGGTCGTCCGGCCCTTCTCGCCGACGCCGGTGAGGACGCTGCAGATGGTGTCGCGGGCGCCCGCTCCGGTGACGGAGTTCACCTGCTTGGACTCCGCCTTCGGCCAGTTCACGTCGCCGTGGAAGACGGTGGGGTCCGGGACGAACGAGGAGGCGTCGGCCTGGGTGCGCTTGCCGTCCATGTCGAGGCTGCGGGTCTGCGGGGAGTTGATGAGCAGCCAGGCGGTGAACGGCGTGACGGGCTGCACCTTCCCGGGGAGTACGACGTAGTTCTGGGGCCCGGAGCCGGTCGGCGCGATGAGGACGTTGCCGATCCGGCTCTCGGTATCGGTCAGGGTGGAGCCGGGGATCCGGGTGGTGCGGCCGACCTCGCCGCTCTCGATGCGCGGGAAGTCGATCTCGTCGCCGGTGTTCAGGGTGGCGAGCCAGTCGTCGGTGACGGGCTGCGGCTCCTTGCTGAGGCCGACGAGCGCGGTGACCAGTCCGGTGGAGTCGGCCTTCACCGGGTACTTGGTGCCGGTGTGATCGACGAGGAACTGGGCGGCGTCCTTCTGCCCCTTGACGTACAGGACCTCCCCGTCCTTGAGCTCGTTGCCGTCCTCGGTGAGCTTCAGGTCCCGCTCGGCGAAGAGGAAGGTCGCCTTCTGGACACTGGCGCCGCTGCCGCCACCGGGCTGCTCGCAGACCGCCCAGCGCTTCGCCGTGCCCGCGTCCTCCGCGCTGGGCAGCCGGTCGGGGGCGTACGGGATGCCGAGGATCGGGCCGCGCGGGGGCGTGCCCTTGCCCTCGTCGAGCGTCTTGTCGGCGACCTGGACGACCTGGAACTGGTCCGGGTCGAGGAGGAGCCGCGCGGAGGCGAGGTTGAGCACGGGGTGGAGCAGCGTCTTCGCGTCCTTGCCCTTGCCGGTCTCCAGGACCACGTACCTGGTCGTCGACTGCTTGCCGACGATCACCCGGGTACCGGGGGTGTCCCAGCCCTTGGGGGCCTGCGGCTTGAACATGCCCCAGGCGCCGAAGCCGGCCACCACGAGCGCGGCGACGATCAACCCGGGGAGGATCGCGCGCAGCGGCTTCGGTGCCCCCTCCTCCGTGCCGGAGGGCGAGGGTTGGAGGAATGCCGCCACCGTGCGCTTCTTCGCAAAGGTGTACGCGTTGAGCTCGTCCCGCCGCGATGCCATGAGTCCCCATTCTCGTCAGGCGCGATCTTCGCGCGGGAGCCGGGGGAGGTGACACCCGGGCCCCGGCTGTCGGACCGGCCCCCTACTATGCCTGCTGTCCCGTGGGGTTCGTGGGGCGGGTAGGGTGATCCGGCCGCCAATGCCCTGGCGGGCCAGGGTGATCGGGATGAATTGAGGGGGATTCTCCATCATGGTTTCCGCGACGCGGACGCGGCCCGCCGCGGCCACCGCCTCCGCACCCCCGTCCACGGGGCCTGTTTCCTCGGTCTCGCCGAAGCTCCAGGCGCGTCCGGGACACTTCGGTTCGTTCCAGTTGCAACAGCTCGTACTGATCGAGGTGGCGGCGGCACTGATGCTCGTCGCCTGGGTCGTCGAGCCGATGCTGATGGTCCCCGCGGGCGTGGTCGCCGTCGTGCTCGTGCTGATGGCGGTCGTCCGCCGGCACCGCCGCTCGCTGCCCGAGTGGCTCGGAACGTTCCTCGCGCTGCGCGCGCGCACCCGCCGGGCGTCCTCGTTCACGGTGCCCGAGGGCACCGAGCCGGGGCTCGCGCCGGTCGTGGAGTGCGACCCGGCCCTGCGGACCTACGCGTACAGCGATCGTGACCGGCGACCGGTCGGCATGGTCGGCGACGGCACCTTCCTGACCGCGGTCCTGCGGGTCGAGTCGGACGGTACGGCGCTGCGCCCGGACCGGGCGGCCGCGCCGCTGCCCGTCCGGCTCGTCCGGGACGTCCTGAGCGTGGACGGCATCCGTCTCGAGTCGGCGCAGATCGTGCAGCACACACAGCCCGCCCCCGCGCCGCACCTGCCCGCGCAGTCGATGGCCGCGCGCAACTACGGGCCGCTCCAGGCGCAGACGGGTTCGCCCGCCGTACGGATCACCTGGATCGCGCTCAAGCTCGACCCCGAGCTCTGCCCCGAGGCGGTCGCCGCGCGCGGCGGCGGCCTCAAGGGCGCGCAGAAGTGCGTGGTGCGGGCGGCGGACCAGCTGGCGAGCCGGCTCGCGGGTGCCGGGTTCGCCGCGAGCGTGCTGACGGAGCAGGAGCTCGTCTCGGCGCTCGCCACCTCGACCTCCGCCAGTCCGATGGCGATAGCGCAGGCGGGCCGGGGGCAGACGCAGGGGCGCCGGACCCAGGAGACCGCGCGGACCTGGCGGGTGGACGACCGGCGGCACACGACGTACTGGGTGGGGCGCTGGCCCCAGCTCGGCGGCCAGGGCGGCTCGGGGGCCTCGATGCCGCAGCTGGTGGCCCTGCTGACCTCGCTGCCCGCGCTCGCGACGACGTTCAGTCTGACGCTGAGCGGCGGGGACCGGCAGGAGGTGACGGTGACCGGACACGTAAGGATCACCGGGCGCAGCGACGAGGAACTGGTGGCCGCGCGGCATGAACTGGAGCGCGCGGCGCGCGGGGTGAGGACGGGACTCGTGCGACTCGACCGTGAACAGGTGCCGGGCATCCTCGCGACGCTTCCGCTGGGGGGTGCGCGCTGATGTCCCACGCCGCCTCCCCTTCCTCCTCCTTCGGCACGCCGGCCCGCTCGGGCTCCGGCGGCACCGGCCGGGCCGGCTCCCGGGGCGCCGGTTCCCGGGGTACGGGCAGGGGCACGAAGCCCCGCTTCGGCTTCGGGCTCGTCGGGCCGCGCCGCGACCGGCACTCCGTCCCCCTCGACCAATTCGAGGCACTGGCCCTGCCGGTCGGCGACGACGGCATGGTGATCGGCGTCGACGCCGAGAGCCGGCCCGCCGTGCTCGGCATCAACCGGCCCGTCCCGTACGACATCACGCTCATCGGCGGTCTGTGGACCGCGCAGGTGCTGGCCCTCCGGGCCGCCGCGACGGGCGCCCGGGTGGCGGTCGAGACCGGCCGGGCGCAGGCCTGGACGGCGCTCGCGCAGGCCGCCGGCGGCGGCCAGCCGTGCATCTCGCTGCACGACGTGGGGCGCGTGCCGCCGCAGGGCGCGTCCGCGGGCAGTCCCGTGGTCGTGATCCGCGACTGCGGCATGCGGCCGCCGCGCGGCCGCGTCGTGTCCGCGCCCTGGCAGTCGGTGGTCACGCTGCTGCCCTATCTCAGCCCGGTCGCGCCCCGGCTCCTGGAGAAGTCCTCCCTGGTCGGCGTCCAGCGGGTCTCCCCCGACGAGGCCACCCAGATCGGCCGCATCATGAGCCTCCCGCGCCACGAGTACGAGGCGCTCTCCACGCTCGCGGACGGAGTGACGCTCTGGTGTACACCGAGCGACCGGCAGTTCGTCATGACGCAGGGCACCGACGCCGAGACCGGATTGTTGGGCGCCGCGCGCAGGATGGACTGAGCGGCACCGAACGGCACCGAACGGCGCGAAGTCGTTCAAGTACGTCCGTTTTTGCATCGATTTGAACGGTCGGGGTTCTCACTCTGCGACGTGGTCAGGTCACTTGGTGACCGGAACGGGTCACGGGGACGGGCGCGGAGGGGCCGTCGGGCCTGCCCGGGGGTTGCCCGCGCCGATTAGGGTGGAAGAGCCCCGCCCACAACGGCACAAGGGTGCTCGACCACACCAGGAGGCAAAGTGAACGGCGATCGCGACGAGATCCACGGGGGTTGGAGTCCGCCCGCCGACGATCAGTCCGACGCGGATCCCGCCGAGATGACGGGTGAGTTCACCATCGACTACACCCCGCCGGCCTGGTACACGCAGAACGCGTCGGGCGGTGCGGGGGCCGGCGGTGCCACTCCCCCGCCACCGAGCGGAGCGCCGGTCCCGGTCCCGGTCCCGGGCCTCCCCGCGGGCAGCGGCTTCGAGCCGAGCTGGAACGCGGGGGCCCCGGCGGCGGGTACGCCTGCCGGGGGCACTCCCGTGGCGGGTACTCCCGTGGCGGGTACTCCCGTGGCGGGTACTCCTGCGGTGGGCGGACCTGTGGTGGGCGGACCCGCGGTGGGTATGCCTCCGGCTGCCGGACACGTGCCTCCGGTCGGGATGCCTCCGGTGGGGGTGCCTCCGGTCGGGATGCCTCCCGTGGCCGGGCCTCCGGCTGTTGTGCCGCCCGCGGTGACACCTCCGGTCGCCACGCCCCCGGTTGTCGCACCCCCGGTCGCCACGCCTCCCGTCGTCTCGGCTCCCGATGCCTCGGCGCCGGGTGCCTTCCCGCCGCCCGCCCCGCTGCCGGGTGCTTCGGCGCCCGCGCCCGCGGCGCCGTTCGGGGGCGGGGACGTCGAGAGCGGCTCGACCATGCGCTTCTCCCCCGCCGCGCTCCAGCGCGAGATCGCGGAGCGATCGGCGGAGGCCGAGGCGGCCACCCCCGCCACCGCGACCGCCGACGACGGCGCGCCGACCGCGGCCGAGGCGGCCGACAGCGAGGCGGCCGACGTGACGGAGTCCGGCGCGGAGGACGCCCTCTCCGCCGGAACATCCGACGCACCCGACGCACCCGATGCTTCTGAGAGGCCCGAGGCACCCGAGGCACCGGAAGCCCACGACGAGGCCGCGGGCGACCCGGCCACCGATGCCGTGGCGAGCACGCGCACGGAGGACGCCGAGGCGGACTCCGACGCGGACTCCGGCCCCGTCACCGACGCCGTACCGTCGGACGCGTCCGGCGACGCGGCCCTTCCGGACGCCGTCCCGGCCGCTCCCGAGGCCCTGACGGAGCCGCTGGCGCCCGTCCCCCACCCGCCGGCCGACGCCGCGCCGCAGGGCTTCGGTCCCGACGCGGCTCCCGGTCCGTTCCCCGGTGCCGCTCCGGCTCCAGCTCCCGCGCCCGCGCCCGCGCCCGGCCAGCCCTTCCCGGCCGCCGGGCCGCAGGCCGGCGCCGGCCTGCCGCCGCTGCCGCCGTCGTTCCAGCCGGCCGCTCCCGGGCCCGCCCAGCAGTGGCCCGCACAGCCGGCCCCGGGCGCGCAGCCGCAGCCCCAGGCCGCGCCGTTGCCGCCCGCCGCCGCCTGGCCGCCGCCCGCCACTCCCGGCGCGCCCGGCCCCGTACCGCCGCAGGCCCAGCCGCAGCCCCAGGCTCCCGGTGCCTACGGTTACCCGCAGCCCCAGCCGCAGGTGCCCGGTGCCTACGGCTACCCGCAGGCACCGCAGGATGCCCAGGCCCCGCAGTCCCAGCCGCAGCCCCAGGACCCGACCCCGGCTCCCCAGGGCGGCTACGGTTTCCCGCAGCCCGGGACGCCTCCGCAGCAGGCCGGTTACGGCTACCCGCTGGGGGCACCTCCCGGGCCGCAGGGCCCAGGGGGACAGCCCGGCGTCCCCGGTGGCGTGCCGCCGCAGGCCCAGGGCGGTTACGGCTACCCGCACCCCGCCGCCGTACCCCCGCAGGCCCCGGCCCCCCAGCCGCCGCACGACGGGCAGCCCGTCGACCCGCGGACCGGGGCCGCCTGGCCCTCGCCCGTGACGCACGACCAGCGGGAGCGGTCCGTGCCGGGCGCCCCGCTCGGCTACAACGCGGCCGTCGAGCTGTCCTCCGACCGCCTCCTGCGGAACAACAAGCAGAAGCCCAAGTCCAGCCGGACGCCCGGCGGCGCGGCCTCCCGCTTCAAGCTCGGCGGCAAGAAGGAGGAGGCGGAGCGGCAGCGCAAGCTGGAGCTGATCCGGACCCCCGTCCTCTCCTGCTACCGGATCGCGGTCATCTCGCTCAAGGGCGGTGTCGGCAAGACCACGACGACCACCGCGCTCGGTGCGACCCTCGCGACCGAGCGACAGGACAAGATCCTGGCGATCGACGCCAACCCGGACGCCGGAACCCTGGGCCGCCGGGTACGGCGCGAGACCGGGGCGACCATCCGTGACCTGGTGCAGGCGATCCCGTACCTGCACTCGTACATGGACATCCGCCGGTTCACCTCGCAGGCGCCGTCCGGTCTGGAGATCCTCGCCAACGACGTGGACCCGGCCGTCTCGACGACGTTCAACGACGAGGACTACCGGCGGGCGATCGACGTCCTGGGCAAGCAGTACCCGATCATCCTCACGGACTCGGGTACGGGTCTGCTGTACAGCGCGATGCGCGGGGTGCTCGACCTCGCCGATCAGCTGATCATCATCTCCACGCCCTCCGTGGACGGCGCGTCCAGCGCGTCGACGACGCTGGACTGGCTCTCCGCGCACGGCTACGCGGACCTGGTGCAGCGCTCCATCACGGTCATCTCCGGGGTCCGCGAGACCGGCAAGATGATCAAGGTCGAGGACATCGTGCAGCACTTCCAGACCCGCTGCCGCGGTGTCGTGGTCGTGCCCTTCGACGAGCACCTGTCGGCCGGTGCCGAGGTGGACCTCGACATGATGCGGCCGAAGACCCGGGAGGCGTACTTCCACCTCTCGGCGATGGTGGCCGAGGACTTCGTACGGGCCCAGCAGGCGCAGGGCCTGTGGACCGGCGACGGCCAGGGGGCGCTGCCGCCGCACATGGCCCCGCCGATGCCGGGCCACCAGATGCCCGGCCAGCCGGTGCCGGGACAGCCGATGCCCGGTCAGCCCGTGCCGGGGCAGTTCGCGCCCGGACAGCCCGTACCGGGACAGCCGTACGGGGCCCAGCCGACGCCCGGCCAGCAGCCGCCCGGTCAGCCCGGACAGCCGTACCCGCCGCAGCAGCCGTACGGACAGCAGCCGGCGCCCGGTCAGCCGTACGGCGCGCCGCCCGCGCCCGGTCAGCCGTACGGAGCTCAGCCGATGCCCGGACAGCCGATGCCGGGGCAGCAGGTGCCGGGGCAGCCCATGCCCGGTCAGCCGATGCCCGGTCAGCCCGCTCCGGGTCAGCCGTACGGAGCACAGCCCGCGCCCGGACAGCCGTTCGGCGCGCCTCCCGGTCAGCCCGGGATGCCGCAGGGCTGGCAGCAGCCGCAGCCGGGTCAGCCGCTGCCTCCGCAGGCCGATCCGCAGGATCACGGTCACGGGCAGCCGCCGGGCCAAGCGCAGGGCCATGACCAGGGACAGGGGCAGGTCCCGCCGCCGAACTGGTCGCAGGAGCAGCCTCCGCAGGCTCCGCCAGCCCCTCAGCAGTAAGGCGTCACAGGAGTAGACCAATGAGGCCCCGTACCGGTTCACCGGTACGGGGCCTCTTGGCATTCCCGCAGTCCACAAGGGGTTTGAGGGATCGTTGACGACGGCAGACCACCGCTGATAAACCTTCGCTTCACTCACCGTCAGCCCAAGATCCACGACAGATCCCCCGACGCGAGGTCACGTCCCATGGTCATGGTCACGAAGGTTCCACCCCGTCACACCCCCACACACAGAGCGCTCCGTCTGCTGCTCGCCTCCGGTGTCACCGCCGTCTCGCTCGTGGCCGTCCCCGGTACCGCCGCCGCGGAGGACGACAAGGCCGCGGGGAACACGCTCACCGTCGCCGTCTCGCAGAGCATCGACTCGCTGAGCCCGTTCCTCGCCCAGAAGCTCACCTCGACCAGCATCCACCGGCTGGCGTACGAGTACCTCACCAACTACGACGCGAAGGACGCCCGTACGATCCCGGGCCTGGCGACGGCGTGGGCCCCCTCGGCGGACAAGCTGACGTGGACGTACACGATCCGCGAGGACTCGAAGTGGTCCGACGGGAAGCCGGCCACCGCCGAGGACGCGGCCTGGACCTTCAACAAGATGATGACCGACCCGAACGCGGCCACCGCCAACGGCAGCTTCACGGCCAACTTCGCGCAGGTCACGGCCCCCGACCCGAAGACGCTCGTCATCCGGCTGAAGAAGCCGCAGGCGACGATGACCGCGCTCGACGTGCCGATCGTGCCCAAGCACGTCTGGGAGAAGGTCGGCGACTTCTCGAAGTTCAACAACGACAAGCAGTTCCCCATCGTGGGCAACGGGCCGTTCGTCATCACGGACTTCAAGGTCGACCAGTACATCAAGCTCAAGCCGAACAAGACGTTCTGGCGGGGCGCGCCGAAGTTCGACGAGCTGGTCTTCAAGTACTACAAGGACGGGGACGCCGCCGTCGCCGCCCTCCAGAAGGGCGAGGTGTCCTTCGTACCGAATCTGACGCCCGCCCAGGCCGACGCGCTGAAGACCCAGAAGAACGTCAAGGTCAACGACGCGCCCGGCCGCCGCTTCTACGCCATCGCCACCAACCCCGGCGCGAGGGCCCAGGACGGCAAGACCTTCGGCAACGGCCACAAGGCGCTGCTCGACCCGGCCGTCCGCAAGGCGCTCTTCCTCGCGGTCGACCGCACCACCCTCGTCGACAAGGTCTTCCAGGGGCACGCGGTCGAGGGCGAGGGCTACATCCCGCCGCGCTTCGGCTCGTACTTCTGGAAGCCCGGCGACGCCCAGAAGCGGTCGTACGACCCCACCGCCGCGGACAAGCTCCTCTTCGCGGCCGGGTACCGGAAGAACGCGGAGGGCAAGCGGGTCGGCAAGGACGGCAGGCCGCTGGAGTTCCGGATCCTCTGTCACGCCACCGACCCGAACGACAAGGCGGTCGGCAAGTACCTCCAGGAGTGGTGGGGCGCGCTGGGCATCGGCCTGAAGGTCGAATGCCTGGACAGCGTCTCGGACCCGTGGGTCAAGGGTGACTACGACCTCGCGTTCGACGGCTGGTCGGTCAACCCCGACCCGGACTACGTCCTGTCGATCCACACCTGCGGCACCCTCCCCGCGACACCGAAGGACTCCGGGGCCACCGACAACTTCATCTGCGACAAGGAGTTCGACGGGCTCTACGCGCAGCAGGCGGTGGAGTACGACACCGCCAAGCGGGCGGATCTGGTGAAGCGGATGCAGTCCCGGCTGTACGACACGGGGTACATGAACATCATGGCCTACCCGAACGCCCTGGAGGCGTACCGCACGGACCAGATCGAGTCCATCACGACCATGCCCGAGGCCGCCGGGAACCTGTGGGGCCAGGACGGCTACTGGAGCTGGTGGTCGGCCGTGCCCACGGCCTCCGCGTCCGGCGACGGCTCCGGCTCCGGCTCCTCGACGACCATCTGGCTGATCCTCGGCCCCGCCGCGCTCGTCCTCGTCGCCGTGGGCGTCTGGACCGCCCGTCGTCGCCGCACCACCGCCGACGACCGCGAGTAGTCCGTGACGACAGCGAGCACCTCCGCCGACGTGGCGCGGGCCGAAGAGGCCCGCGCCACGGACGGCGCACCCCGCACCGGTTCCTCCCTCGGCTATCTCCGCCACGCGGCGGGCAAGCTCGGCGGCGCGCTCGTCTCCCTCTTCGCCGTCCTCGTCACCAGCTTCTTCCTGTTCCGGATCATCCCCGGTGACCCGGTGAAGGCGATGACGCACGGCGTGCCCACCTCCGCCGAGCAACTCGCCACGCTGCGCCGCCAGTTCGGTCTCGACCTGCCGCTGTGGCAGCAGTTCACCGACTACTGCGCCAAGGCGCTGAGCGGTGACCTCGGCACCTCGTTCCAGTTCCGTGCCCCGGTCGGCGACCTGATCTGGGAGAAGCTGCCCGCGACGCTGCTGCTCACCGGGGTCGCCGTGGTGATCTACTCGGCGCTCGGGCTCTGGCTCGGCACCCGCTCGGCCTGGCGGCACGGCGGGCTCGGCGACAAGCTGAACACCGGGATCGCGCTGACCCTGTGGTCGGTGCCCTCCTTCTGGCTCGGCCTGCTGCTCATCATCGTGTTCTCGGTCGGCATCGGCCCGGTCCCGGGGCTCTTCCCGACCGGCGGCATGGAGTCGGGCACGGGCGAGACCGGCTTCGCGTACGTCCTCGACGTCGCCCACCATCTCGTGCTCCCGGTCGTCACGCTCGTGGCCGTCGGATACGCGCAGACCCTGCTCGTGATGCGCTCCTCGCTCCTCGACGAGATGGGCGGCGACTATCTGACGACGGCGCGGGCGAAGGGGCTGCGCGACGACGACGTGCGGCGCCGGCACGCCGTGCCGAACGCGCTGCTGCCGACCGTGACCATGATCTTCATCAACCTGGGTCATGTGGCGGCCGGTTCGATCCTGGTGGAGACGGTGTTCTCCTGGCCGGGGCTCGGCGGGCTGTTCTACCAGGCCCTGAGCGTGCCCGATCTGCCGCTCGTCCAGGGTCTGTTCGTGGTCTTCGCCGGAGCGATGATCCTGATGAACCTGATCGCCGACCTGCTGTATCCGCTGCTCGACCCGAGGGTGGGCCGATGACCTCGACCGAGCCGACGCTGCCGTCGGCGGCCTCGCTGCGGTGGGAACGCCGCCGCAGCTCAGTGGCCCGCTTCTGGAAGGCGTACCGCACCCAGCGCGCCGGGCTCTACGGCCTCGCCGGGCTCGCCCTCATCGCGCTGCTCGCGCTGACCGCCCCGCTGCTCGTCGGCGCCGACGTGCAGTCGGTGACGCAGGCCCCGGGGACCGCCCTGGAGTCGCCGAGCGTCGAATTCCCGCTGGGAACCGACCAGTTCGGGCGCTCCCTGCTCGGTCTGCTGATCTGGGGAGCCCGGATCTCGCTGCTCGTCGGGCTCCTTGCGGCGGGCCTGTCGGTCGCCATCGGCACCCTGGTGGGGATCATCGCCGGGCACTACGGTGGCTGGTTCTCGACCGTCGTCATGCGGATCACCGACTGGTTCCTGGTGATGCCGGCCCTGGTCCTCGCGATCGTGCTCGCCACCGTCATGTCCCGGTCGATGTGGACGGTCGTCCTGGCCATCGGGGTGACCTCCTGGCCGACCACGGCCCGCCTGGTGCGGGCCCAGACGATCGCCGTCGAGTCCCGCCCGTACATCGAACGGGCGACCGCGCTCGGCGGCGGCCACGGGCACGTCATGAGCAAGCACGTGCTGCCGAACGTGATGCCCCTGGTGCTCGCGCAGACCACGCTCGGCATCTCGACCGCCATCCTCACCGAGGCGACCCTCGCCTTCCTCGGGCTCGGCGACCCGACGGTCGTCTCCTGGGGCGGCATGCTCCAGGACGCCCGCGAGGCCGGCGCGGTCTCCTCCGGGCACTGGTGGTACCTGGCCCCGCCCGGCATCGCCATCGCCCTGGTCGCGCTGGCGTTCACCCTGTGCGGCCGGGCCGTCGAGTCCGTACTCAACCCGAAGCTGGGGGCGGGCCGATGAGTACACAGAGCCTGCTGGAGGTACGGGACCTCAGGGTGACGTACGGGTCGGGCGCGGCCGCCGTGCCCGCCGTGCGCGGAGTCGACCTGACCCTGGAGCCGGGCCGCAAACTGGGGGTGGCGGGCGAGTCCGGCTGCGGCAAGTCCACGCTCGCCCTCGCGCTGCTGCGCCTGCTCCCGGCGTCGGCGCGGATCGAGGGGCGGATCCTGCTCGACGGCGACGACGTCCTCGCCATGAAGTGGGGCCGGCTCCGGGCCGTGCGGTGGGCGGGAGCGTCGATCGTCTTCCAGGGCGCGATGCACTCGCTCAACGCCGTGCACCGGATCGGGGACCAGATCGCCGAACCGCTGCTCGTACACGGCCGGGCGACCCCGGCGGCGGCCCGCAAGAAGGTCGGCGAGCTGCTCGAACACGTCGGTCTGCCCGCCGCGCGCGCGGCCGCCTATCCGCACGAACTGTCCGGTGGACAGCGGCAGCGCGTGATGATCGCGATGGCACTGGCCTGCGATCCGCGGCTGATCGTCGCGGACGAACCGACGACCGCGCTCGACGTGATGATCCAGGCGCAGATCCTGCGGCTGATCGAACGTCTCGTCGCCGAACAGTCCATCAGCCTCCTGATGATCAGCCACGACCTCGCGGTCCTCGCCGACACCTGTGACCGGCTCGCCGTGATGTACGCGGGCCGGGTCGTCGAGGAGGGGCCGGCGCGGGCGGTGTACGAGGCCGCGCGGCACCCCTACGGCCGGGCGCTGTCCTCGGCGTTCCCGCGCGTCGGGGACCTCGCGTCCCGGCGTGCGCCGCGCGGGCTGCCGGGGGACCCGCCGGACCCGGCGGACCTGCCGGGCGGCTGCACCTTCCATCCGCGTTGCCCGGTGGCGGTGGACGCGTGCGGGGAAATCGACCTGGAGCTACGGGAGGCGGGCGCGGACCACCGGGCCGCCTGCGTCCATGTGGGGAGCACGACATGAGTACGGAGACGGCCGTGCGTACGGAGACACCGTCGGCGTCCCTGCTGTCGGCGCGCGGGCTGCACGTCACCTTCCCCGGGCGGCGGGGCGCGCCGCCCGCACGGGCGGTCGACGGGGTGGACCTGGACATCGGCGCGGGCGAGATCGTGGCCCTCGTCGGGGAGTCGGGCTGCGGCAAGACGACCCTGGCCCGCTCGCTCCTCGGCCTGGTCCGGCCCACGTCGGGGACGGTCTCCTTCGACGGGAAACCGCTCGCGTACGGCTCGGGGGCGCTCAAGGCCTACCGGAAGCGCGCCCAGCTGGTCCTCCAGGACCCGAGCGGCTCGCTGAATCCCCGGCACACGGTGTACGACGCGGTGGCGGAGGGGCTGCGGATCCACGGATACGCGGGTGATGAGCGGGAGGCGGTCGCCGGGGCCCTCGCGCGGGCCGGGCTCCGTCCGCCGGAGCGCTTCTTCCTGCGCTACCCGCACGAACTGTCCGGCGGGCAGCGGCAGCGCGTCGTCATCGCGGGCGCGCTGGTCCTGGAGCCCGAACTCATCGTCGCCGACGAGCCGGTGGCCTCCCTGGACGCCTCCGTACGGGGCGAGATCCTGGCGCTGCTGCTGCGCCTGCGGGACGAACTCGGGCTGTCCGCCCTGGTGGTGACGCACGACCTGGGTCTCGCGTGGAACATCGCGGACCGGGTGGCGGTGATGTACCTGGGCCGGGTCGTGGAGACCGGCACCGTGGAGTCCGTCCTGACCCGGCCCCGACATCCTTATACGCAGGCCCTGTTGTCGGTGCTCCCGGAGTCCGGGGGCGCTCCGGTGGTGCTGACCGGTGAGCCCCCGGACCCGTCCCGCATCCCGTCCGGCTGCCGCTTCCACGCCCGCTGCCAGGTTCTCGCCTCGGGCGAGGCGGCGGCGGTCGCGGACCGCTGCCGCGGCGAGGGCCTGCCGGTCCTGGGCGGCGGCGGGGATCAGGCGGTGGCCTGCCACTGGGTGGCGCGGGAGACGGTGGTCTGAGCCGACCGGCTCAGGAAGGGTGGTCTTGATCCGGTCGGCTCAGGGAAGGATGCTCCGAGCCGACCGGCTCAGGGAGCGGCGGGCCGGACGACCGGCCCGTCGGGCGCGGCGGGCACGGCGACCGGCCCGCCCGGCTGCGCGGCGGGCTGCGCGGCGGGGTGGGCGACCGATGCGGCGGGCTTGGCGGGCTGCGCGGCGGGATCGGCGGGCGGCTTGCCCGTCGATTCCGTCGGCCGGCCCGTGGTGCCGGTCGGCTGACCCGTGGTGTCCGTGGGCGCCGCGGCCTTCGGCATCACCTCGCAGGAGCTGATGGACGTCCGCGTGGAGACCGACTTCACCGTGCAGGTGTCCTTGCCGACGCCGGCGTCCACCATCCCCCAGTGCTCGCCGACGATGAGGACCGCGCCGCCGGGGCCGCTGATCGTGTCGTCGCCGGGACCCGCCTGGATGAGCCCGCCGGACTCGGGTCCGAGGGCGTCCGCCTCGATAGTGTCGGCCTCGCTGCCGCCGAGGACCCGGCCGGAGAAGTCGATCGTGCCGACCTTGATGGTGTCGACGCCGTCGTTCCCGGTGACGATGCCGCCGCCGCGGTTGAACTTGCCGGGCGCGCCGGTGACCGAGCCGGTGGTGATCTTGTCGTCGCCGTCGTCACCGTGGACGACGGCGCCCTTCGTGGCCCCGTCGCCGGCCACCGTGGCGACCTTGATGATGTCGTTGCCACGGTTGCCCCGGACCATGCTGGAGGCGCTCTGGGGCACCAGGTGCTTGGTGCGGATGACGTCGTCGCCGTCGCCGCCCATCACGGCCGAGTCGATGACCAGACCGCGTACCTCGATCATGTCGTTCCCGCCGCCGCCCCAGACGGTGACGTTCTCCAGATCGCTGTCGCAGAAGATGTGGTCGTCCTGGCTGGTGCCGCTCACGACGTCGCCCGGCGGGGCGGAGACGTCGTTCACCCAGCACTGGTGCATGGGCACCCGTGCGCCGTTCGGGGCGGACGCCTCGGCGGGCGCGCCCGCCAGCGAGGCGGCGGCCGCGCCGGCGAGCAGCGCGGTGATCGCGGCGGGCCCGCGCAGGGCTCGGGGGCGCTTCCTGCGGCGGGAGGGTGGCGTTGCGGACATACGGCTCTCCTCTGCTGGGCGGTGCGGTGAACGCGAGGTGCGGGAACACGGGACTGGTTGCTCGGACGGCGTAAGGACGGCCCGCGGGCCGCCGACGGACGACCCTCAGGCCGCCGACGTACGAGCCGGGCGGAACGGTGGCGAGTAGCCGACGATGCGGCGGGTGCCGAGGCTCGGCTCGGGCGACACCGGGGCGTTCGTCCACCGGCCGAGGCACATCTCGGCGGTGATGCCGGGGCCGAAGCCGGCGAGGATGCCCCGCGCGCCCTCGGGCTGGCCGCCCTCCTCGAAGAGCCGTCGGACGGCGTCGAGGACGACGGCGCTGGCGATGTTGCCGTACTCCGTGAGCGTGGCGCGGCTGAACCGGAAGGCGTCCGGGGGCACTTCGAGGAAGCGGCTCAGGTCGTCGAGGATCCGCGGACCACCCGCGTGGATGATGTAGAAGTCCAGCTCACCGGCGTCCCATCCGTGCGCTCCCGCGACCTCGCGGAGCGCCGGGGCCAGCGGCTCCATCGTGCCGGGCACCCGCTTGTCGAGCAGGAAGTGGAAGCCGGTGGCGCGGACGCTGTAGGCGATCCAGTCCTCGGTGTCGGGCACCAGGTGGGAGCTGTTGCGCTCCAGGGCGATCCCGGTGCCGCCGCGTCCGCGCACCACGGCCGCGGCGACGGCGTCGCCGAACAGGCCGTTGGAGAGCAGCGAGCCGACGCCGAGGTCGGTGGGCTGGTAGCAGAGCGAGCAGAACTCGCAGGCCACGATGAGGACGTTGGCGTCCGGGTAGGCGGTGCAGAAGTCGTGCGCGCGATTGATCGCCGCGCCTCCGGCGGCGCAGCCGAGCTGCGCGATCGGGACCTGGCGGGTGTGGCTGGGGAAGCCCATCGTGTTGATCATCCAGGCGGTCAGCGAGGGCATCATGAAGCCCGTGCACGACACGTAGACGATCATGTCGATGTCCGCGGGGCGCAGCGCGGCGTTGTCCAGGGCCGCCCGGGCGACCGCTGGGACGCGGGCCTTGGCCTCGGCCTCGTAGCGGATGTTGCGTTCCTCGAAGCCCGGGTGCTTCAGGGTCTCCTCGATGGGCTGGACGATGTGGCGCCGGGTCACCCCGGTGTTGCCGATCAGCCGGAGCGCCAGGGCCAGTTGGGGGTGCCCCTCATGGTGTGCACGGGCGAGGTCGAGGGTCTCCTCCATCGTGATCACGTGCTCGGGCACGGACACAGCGGGCTTGCACAAAGTCACCACGACACTCGCTCCTTCGTCTCGTTCGCGTGAACTGCCGCCCACACTCACCCGGTGATCGCGCCCTCGCAACCGCGAGCGCCACCGGATGCCTACGGAGGGTGAACGGCGCGAGGGGAGAATGGTGCTCCGTCCGGGGGGCTGTCGGCGCTCGGCGTGTCCCCGCTCTCCGCCGCCGGGAACACCTCCCACATGACCTCCGAGATGACCTCCGAAGCGGCCGCCGGACCGGGCTCCGAACCGCCGCGTCCCCCGGGCTGCCCCACCGGGGTGCCCGCCTCCGCCGCCGCGCCGTCGGCCGCCCGTTCCTGGGCGGTCGACGACCTCCCCGCCCTCGCCTTCGACCCGCTGCTGACCGAGCTCCTGGAGAAGGAGCCCGTCGCCCGCATCCGGCTGCCGTTCACCGCGGAGAACGAGGCCTGGCTGGTGACCCGGTACGAGGACGTGCGCGCTGTGACCTCCGACCCCCGGTTCAGCCGTACCGCCCTGCTCGACCGGCAGGTCACCAAGATGACCGGCCACATGGTGGCCTCGAAGGCGGCCCTGAACTACGCCGATCCGCCGTACCACACGCAGCTGCGCAAGGCCGTCACCAAGGCCTTCACCGGGCAGAGCACCAAGCGGCTGCGCCCGCTGGCCCAGGCGAGCACCGACCGGTTCCTGGACGCGATGGAGGCGGCGGGCCGGCCCGCCGACCTGATGAAGCACCTGCACGGCCCGCTGCCGATGTCGGTGGTGTGCGATCTGCTCGGCATCCCCGAGGAGGACCGGGCGGAGCTGGCCTCCTGGCCCGACCTCATCCTGTCGTCGGGGCCCGGCCCGGAGAGCAGCAAGGCGGCCAAGGCCCAGATCCACGGCTACATCACCCGGTTGCTCGACCGGCGGCGCGCCGAGCCCCAGGACGATCTGGCGGGGGTGCTCGCGGAGTCCCTCGTCGAGGGCAGGATCTCCGTCGACGAGGCCGTCTCGCTGGCGATGGCGATCCTGATCAGCGGCGCGCACGCGGTACGGAACAACAGCGCCAACATGGTCTACGTGCTGCTCACCCGGCCGGAGCTGGCGGACCGGCTGCGCGCGGAGCCCGAGCTGCTCCCGCAGGCCGTGGACGAGCTGCTGCGGTGGATCCCGCACCGGAACGGCGTGGGGCTGCCGCGGATCGCGACCGAGGACGTCGAGGTCGGCGGGGTGTTGATCCGGGCGGGTGAGGCGGTGTACGCCTCCTACCTCGCGGCCAACCGGGACCCGGAGGCCTTCGAGGACCCGCACAGCCTCGACTTCGACCGCGAGGGCATCGGCCATGTGTCCTTCGGGCACGGGCCGCACCACTGCATGGGCGCGATGCTCACCCGCATGGAGTCGGAGGTGATGCTGTCGACGCTGCTGCGCCGCTATCCGGAACTGCGGCTCGCGGGGCGCCCCGAGGACGTGGTGTGGCAGTCGAAGGGGCTGATCCGCGGCCCGAAGGAGCTCCTCGTCACCTGGTGAGCGTACGGCGACGGGCTAGGGCCTGTCCGACGTCCTCGATGAGCCGCCGGATGATCCACCTCGGCCGGCCCCACGACGCCCTCAGACAGGCCCTAGCCGGCCTGGGGGTTCTCCAGGTCGTACGCTTCCGTCAGCTCCCGGCAGCGCTTCACGTCGCCGGCCATCGCTTCGAGCAGATCGTCCAGGGTGTCGAACTTGAGCATCCCGCGGACGTACGCGAGGAAGTCCACGGCCACGTGCAGCCCGTACAGATCGAGGCCCTCGCGGTCGATCGCGTACGCCTCCACCGTCCGCTCCGTGCCGTCGAACTGCGGGTTCGTGCCGACCGAGATGGCCGCCGGCATCCGCTCCCCGGCGGCCGTCAGCCAGCCGGCGTAGACGCCGTCGGCCGGGATGGCGGTGTGCGGGAGGGTCTCGACGTTGGCCGTCGGGAAGCCGAGTGCGCGGCCGCGCTGCGCGCCGCGGACCACGATGCCCTCGACCCGGTGCGGACGGCCGAGGATCTCGCCCGCCCCGGCCATGTCGCCCTCGGCGACGAGCCGGCGGGTGAGGGTGGAGGAGAAGGGCTCGCCGCCGCCCGCCGTGCCGCTGACGTACAGGTCGATGACCTCGACCTCGTAGTCGTAGGTGGCGCCGAGCTCGGACAGGAACGCGACGTTTCCGGCGGCCCGGTGTCCGAAGCGGAAGTTGGGGCCCTCGATGACGGCCTTCGCGTGCAGCTTGTCGACGAGCACCTTGACGATGAAGTCGGCCGGGGACAGCTGGGAGAACTCGGCGGTGAACGGCAGGACGAGCACCGCGTCCACGCCGAGGCCGGCCATCAGCTCGGCACGCCGGTGGTGCGGGGCGAGCAGCGGCGGGTGGCTGCCGGGCCGCACGACCTCGGAGGGGTGGGGGTCGAAGGTGACGACCACGGAGGGGACGCCGAGTTCCCTGGCGCGCTCGACGGCCCGCCCGATGATCAGCTGGTGCCCGCGGTGCACACCGTCGTAGGAGCCGATGGTGACGACGCTGCGCCCCCAGTCCTGGGGAATGTCCTCCAAGCCACGCCAGCGCTGCACTGTGACCGCTCCTCGTCCGCCTGTTCGCCGATTACGCAGGTCTAAGACTGCCATGCCCACGGCCGTCGGTTCGCATCGGCATGGAAGTGCCGTGGCTCCGCAGCGCCCGGAGGGTCTCCGGACCGAGCAGCGGCGCCCACTCGGCGGGGTCGGCGACCGTCCAGCGGGCGAGCAGCGTGGCGAACGCGGGCCGTGCGCGGACGTGCCCCGCGAGGGCCGGGTCGAGCAGCCTCGCCCCTTCGGGGGTACGGGCCCACAGGGTGCCGACCCGGTGGGTGAGCGCCCGGGTGCGTGGCTCGCTGCGCCGCTCGGCGGCCTCCGCGGCGGCCTCCAGGAGAGCGTCCAGGACGGTGAACTCCCCCGTCTCCGCCTCGTACCGCTCGTGCTCCAGGAGTACGTCGAGGAGTTCGGCGCGCAGATGCCGGGAGGCGCCGGTGCCGGGCGCGGCGAGGACGGCGGCGAGGGCGCGGCGGACCTGCGCGGGACGGCCCCGGATCAGGCCGGAGACCAGCGGGAAGAGGACGGACCTGGCGGCCGGGCCGTACTCGAAGCGCCGGTCGACGAAGTCGGCCACGTGCCCGGCGCCCTCGGGGTGGCGGGCGACGTACCCGCGGACCAGGGAGGCCACCCGGCGGGCGAGCGCGGGCGTGTCGACGTCGGCGAGCGCCCGCAGGGCGGCGGCCGGGGCCTCGCCGGTGCCGTCCAGCCGGGCCCCGAAGGCGGCGAGGACCGGCCCGGGGTCGGCCGTGAGGGCCTCGGCGAGGGCGCCCGCGGGCACCCGGGGCTCGGCGAGGGCGCGGGGCAGATGGCGGGCCCGGGTGTGCGGGTCGCGGATCAGCAGTCCGAGGGCGGCGCCGTGGAGCGCCTGGTCGCCGGGGCGGGCGAGCAGGGCCAGGGCGGCGAAGCGGAGGAGTTCGCGGTCGGCGGGGCGGGTGGCGTGGGCCGCGACCAGATGCCCGTACGTGGCGGCGGCGACGCGCCGCTCCGGGCGCCCGTCGTCGTGGGCCCAGCGGTCGACGGCGCGGCAGACGGCGGAGGGCTCGTCCTCGGCGAGGGCGGCGAGGAGGCCGTCGGCGAGCGGGTGGGCGGTGGCGACGAGCGCCTCGCACAGATCGTCGACGGCGAGCGCCCGATGGGTGTGCAGCAGGGCCTGGGCGGCGGTGGCGACGGTCGCGCCCGGGGCCGCGGGGAGGGCACGGTCGTCGCCGAACCAGCGGCAGAGCAGCGGTTGCACGCCCCGGGGGTCGGCGGTGAGCATCCCGGCGACGGCGGCGAGAGACCGCCCGCCGCCGGGGCCCTCGCCGGGCTCCTTGCCGTGCCCCTCGCCGGGCTCCGTGCCGTGGTCCTTGCCCTGTCCCGTGCCGGGCTCCGTGCCGTGGTACTTGCCTTGCCCCGTGCCGGGCTCCTCGCCGGGTTTCCTGCCGGGCGGCGGGTCCGCGGGTACGAGCCGCCGCAGCAGATCGATCCGCTCGTCCTCCCCGAGCGGCAGCCCCAGCCAGAACTCCGGCCCGAACGCGGCGAACACCGCGCCTCTCCCTTGGCCTTCCCCGATCCGGTCGGCGAGCAGCCGCAGGACGGGCAGGTACGGCCGGGGGTCCGGCAGTCGCCGCACGCTCTCCCCGAACAGCCGGGCGGCCCACCAGGGCCCGTCGCCGGAGGACCCTCCCTCCTCGCCTGCGTAACGCCCGAGCGCCTCGGCGAGCACGGCGAGACGGGGGGCGAGGGCGGCCGGGCCGCGCTCCCGGTGGAGCAGCAGGAGCGCCTGGAGGACGGGGCCGATGCGGTGACGCGGGACGGGCGGGGGCGCTTCGTCGGGGGTCCGCTGCCGGGGGACGGCGGGCGCGGTGCCGGGACCCGGCGACGAAGCGAAGGGGAGCACCGGGGGCTCGCCGGGCTCCGGTGGGGCGGCCGCGGCCGCCGTCGGCGAGAGCAGCGCCTCCAGGGCGCCGTCCAGGTCCAGGTGCGCGGCCTGTACCCAGTCCGCGAGTTCCTCGTGGGCGAAGCGGTAGCCGGAGCCGGCCGGGACCAGGAGGCCTTCGGTGAGGACCGCCGAGGCCCAGCCCGCCCGCCAGGGGAAGAGTTCCTCGAAGGAGGCCCGGTCGAGGACGCCGTGCCCCGGGCCGAGGCAGCGGCGGGCCGCCTCGTGCACCTGACCGGTGACACGCGCGGCGAGGCGGCGTACGGCGGTCCCCGGGGGCAGGGGCCGGGAACCCGCGGCGATCCGGACGGCGATCCGCAGGCACATCAGGTCGAGGTACGCGGTGAAGATCTCCTCGCGTCCCGGCCGCCCGGGGACGTCGGCCGGCAGCGCGGCCCGCACCTCGGCGAGCAGCCGCAGGGCCAGCGGGTGGCGGGCGTCGGCCTCGGCGAGGTCCGACTTGTTGAGCCCGTATCCCTCGCGTACGGCCTGGGCCTCGGCCGCGGAGTACGGCCCGAGGACGAGGGCGGCCGGCAGTCCGCCGGCCGCTCCGTCCCGGGGACCTCCGTCCCGGGGACCCGTCGCCGGCCGGTGCAGCGCGCCGGGGCGGTAGAGGGCGCCCGCACGTTCCCAGTGCTCGGGGCGGCAGGCGGTGACGAGGTGGACGTGGTGGGCGCGGAGCCAGTCCTCGGTGGCCGCCGTCCAGTCGGCGAGCCGGTGGGCGAGGCGGGGCGGCATCTCCTCGGGGCCGTCGAGGACGACCAGGAGCGGGCGGCCCGCCTCGTGGGCGAGGGCGGCGGCCCGTTCGGGGGTGGCGGTGGTGGTGTCGCCGGGCGCCCCGGAGGCGGCGACGATCCGGCCGGCCTGCTGGAGTACCCGGCCGACGCCCTCGGCGAGCGAGCGGTCCTCGGCGCGCAGGTCGGCGCCGCGCAGCCGGACGGTGGGGGCGGGTGCGACGCCCCGGGCGCGGCGGGCGCAGAGGGCGGCGAGGGCGGTGGTCCGGCCGGTGCCGGGGGCGCCGACGAGGGCGAGGACCGGTGCCTCGCCCGCTGTGAAGCGGGCGAACTCGCGGACGCACTCGGGGCGTTCGACGGGCTCGGGCCACGGGTCGGGTTCCCGTACGGGGCCGGTGGAGGTGGCGGTGAGTTCGAGGATTCCGGCGAGGTTGAGGTCGGGGCCGTAGGCGGGGACGGTGGCCGCGTTGCGCCGGAGGAGGGCGGTGAGGGTGCCTTCGGGCCGCAGTCGCACCGCGTATCCGGCGGCCGGGCGCTCGCCGTGCAGGGCGGTGCCGAGGACGGCGAGGACGGTGCCGGTGGTGGTGTCGAGGACGGGGCCGCCGGCGGCCTGTCCGCCGAGCCGGAGGGCCTCGGCGCCTTCGGTGCCGATGGCGAGTTCCAGGGCGTCGTCGAGCAGGTGGAAGCGGTCGGTGGCGGTGTACGTGACGGCGGCGGGGCCGAGCACGCGCGCCTCGCGCCAGCCGTGGGCGGCGATCCGTACGTATGTGCCGGGTTCGATCTCGGTCCGGGTCGCGAGCGGCAGCGGCCGTACGCCGAGGCCCTCGGTCCGTACGAGCGCGAGGCCGCTCTCCGGCAGCGGGGTGACGGCCTCGGCCTCGGCGAGCCAGGTCCGGTCGCCGGGGGCGTGCAGGACGACACGGCTGAGCCCGTCGACGGCTTCGTGACTGGTGACGACCGTTCCGTGGTGGTCGGCGAGGAATCCGGTGCCGCGAGGCCGGCCCGCCAGATCGCAGATCCTCACCAGCGTCGCCAGGTCCCCGCGTCCCATGGAGTCGACGGTAGGTCGCCGGTGATCACACGGAGGACCACGACCGGGGAACGCGCCCCCTGGCACTCCCCCCTTCACTCCGAGCGCCTCCCTGATGGGGTGATTCTTCGGCGTTCCGCCGGACAGGCTCTCGCGGGGGAAACAGAGGGGGGAAACACGTGAGGGCGGGCACGCGCGCGTGCCCGCCCTCACTGTGAGCCGACGATGAGCTCCGAACCGCTCGGATCAGCCGAAGACGGCGAGGCTCTTGGCCTTGCCCCGCTGGTCCTCCACGAGCGCCAGGAGCGTCCCCTCGGGCCCGAAGACCGCGACGGGACCCGCCGGGTACTCCGGCATCTCCAGACGGACGCCGTTGAGCAGCAGCTTGGCCCGCTTCTCGTCGACGTCCCACCGGGCGAACGCCGCCGAGGCCGCGTCGGCGACCGGCATGACCGTGAGCTCCTCCTGGAGCTGGTCGAGCGTCTTCGCCGAGTCCAGCTTGTACGGCCCGACCCGGGTGCGGCGCAGCGCGGTCAGGTGCCCGCCCACGCCGAGGCCGGCGCCGAGGTCCCGGGCGAGCGCCCGGATGTACGTACCGGAGGAGCAGACGACGGAGACGACCAGGTCGACGACGGGAGTGCCGTCCTCGGCGGTGGCCTCACGGACGTCGTACACCTGGAAGGAGGAGACGGTGACCGGGCGGGCCGGGATCTCGAACTCCTCGCCGCCGCGCACGCGCGCGTACGACCGCTTGCCGTCGATCTTGATCGCGGAGACCTTCGACGGCACCTGCATGATGGCGCCGGTCAGCTCGGCGACGCCCGCGTCGATGCCTTCGCGGGTGACCTTCGAAGCGTCGACCGACGCCGTGATCTCGCCCTCGGCGTCGTCGGTGATCGTCGTCTGGCCCAGGCGGATGGTGCCCAGGTACTCCTTCTCGGTCAGCGCGAGGTGACCGAGAAGCTTGGTCGCCCGCTCCACGCCGAGGACGAGGACGCCGGTGGCCATGGGGTCGAGCGTGCCGGCGTGACCGACCCGGCGGGTCTTCGCGATCCCGCGCATCTTGGCCACGACGTCGTGCGAGGTGAATCCCGACGGCTTGTCGACGATGACAAGTCCGTCGGGAGTCTTTGCTGCGTTGCTCATTCGGCGGCTTCGTCCTCGCCCGGCTTCTTGTAGGGGTCGGCCTCGCCGGCGAAGGTGGCGCCCGAGGACGCCTCCCGCACCTGCTCGTCCGAGGCGCGTGCCCGGTCGAGGAGGTCCTCGATCGTCTTGGCGTTCTCCGGGAGGGCGTCGGCCACGAAGGCCAGGGTCGGGGTGAACTTGGTCCCGGCCGCGCGGCCCACGGCCGACCGGAGGATGCCCTTGGCGCTCTCCAGGCCGGCGGCGGCGCTCGCCCGCTCCTCCTCGTCGCCGTAGACCGTGTAGAAGACCGTGGCCTCCCGCAGGTCGCCGGTGACGCGGGTGTCCGTGATGGTCACGTGCGTGCCCAGGCGGGGGTCCTTGATGCCGCGCTGCAGCTTCTCGGCGACCACCTCCCGGATGAGGTCTGCCAGCTTCTTCGCCCGCGCGTTGTCGGCCACTGGTCCTTCTCCTTCTTTGCCTTGCTCAACATCAGTCTTCATCAGTGTGGAGCCTGCGGCGCACCGACAGCAGCTCCACCTCGGGGCGGGCGGCGACGAGCCGCTCGCACCGGTCCAGTACATCGCTGAGGTGTCCCGTGTCCCCCGACACCATCGCGACGCCGATCTCGGCCCGTCGATGGAGGTTCTGGCCGCTGACCTCCGCCACGCTCACCGCGAATTTCCGCTGGAGCTCGGCGACGATCGGCTTGACGACGGAGCGTTTCTCCTTCAACGAACGAACGTCGCCGAGGAGCAGATCGAAGGACAGTGTCCCCACATACATGTATGTCCGGATGTCCCGCCGGTTCGGGTTCGGTGTGCCCGCCGACCGCTCGGCGGGGACATCCGAAACCGTACACGCAACGGCCGGGGCCGATCGACGGAATAGTTTCCGCCGACCGGCCCCGGCTCACTGCTGCGATCGGACGCGATCAGGCGCGCGGCTTCTCGCGCATCTCGTACGTCGCGATGACGTCGTCGATCTTGATGTCGTTGAAGTTTCCGAGGTTGATACCGCCCTCGAAGCCTTCGCGGATCTCGGTGACGTCGTCCTTGAAGCGGCGCAGACCGTGGATCGTGAGGTCCTCGGCGATGACCTTGCCGTCGCGGACGAGGCGCGCCTTGGTGTTGCGCTTGACCTCGCCGGAGCGGATGAGGACACCGGCGATGTTGCCCAGCTTGGACGAGCGGAAGACCTCGCGGATCTCCGCCGTACCGAGCTCGACCTCTTCGTACTCCGGCTTGAGGAGGCCCTTGAGCGCCGCCTCGATCTCCTCGATCGCCTGGTAGATGACCGAGTAGTACCGGACGTCGACGCCCTCGCGCTCCGCCATCTGCGCGGCACGGCCGGCCGCACGGACGTTGTAGCCGATGACGATGGCGTCGGAGCCCATGGCCAGGTCGATGTCCGACTCGGTGACCGCACCCACACCGCGGTGCAGGACACGGATGTCGACCTCTTCGCCGACGTCGAGCTGGAGCAGCGAAGCCTCCAGGGCCTCGACCGCACCGGACGCGTCGCCCTTGATGATGAGGTTGAGTTCCTGGACGAGACCGGCCTTGAGCACCTTGTCGAGGTCCTCGAGGGACACCCGGCGGACGCGCTTGGCGAAGGCGGCGTTGCGCTCACGCGCGGCGCGCTTCTCGGCGATCTGACGGGCCGTACGGTCCTCGTCGACAACCAGGAGGTTGTCGCCGGCACCCGGGACGTTGGTGAGACCCAGGACCAGGACGGGAGTCGACGGGGTCGCCTCCTCGACGTTGTTGCCCTTGTCGTCGAGCATCGCCCGGACACGGCCGTACGCGTCGCCGACCACCACGGTGTCGCCGATGCGCAGCGTTCCGCGCTGGACCAGGACGGTCGAGACGGCACCGCGACCACGGTCGAGGTGGGACTCGATCGCAATACCCTGCGCGTCCTGGTTCGGGTTGGCCCGCAGGTCGAGCGAGGCGTCGGCGGTGAGGACGACGGCCTCCAGCAGGGAGTCGATGTGCAGACCCTGCTTGGCGGAGATGTCGACGAACATCGTGTCGCCGCCGTACTCCTCGGCCACCAGACCGAACTCGGTCAGCTGACCGCGGACCTTGGTCGGGTCCGCACCCTCGACGTCGATCTTGTTGACCGCGACGACGATCGGGACGCCGGCGGCCTTGGCGTGGTTGAGCGCCTCGATCGTCTGCGGCATGACGCCGTCGTTGGCCGCGACCACGAGGATCGCGATGTCGGTCGACTTCGCACCACGGGCACGCATGGCGGTGAACGCCTCGTGACCCGGGGTGTCGATGAAGGTGATGCGACGCTCTTCGCCGTTGACCTCGGTACCCACCTGGTAGGCACCGATGTGCTGGGTGATGCCACCGGCCTCGCCCGCGACGACGTTCGTCTTGCGGATCGCGTCGAGAAGTCGGGTCTTACCGTGGTCGACGTGACCCATGACGGTGACGACCGGCGGACGGGAGACCAGAGCCTCTTCGCCGCCCTCGTCCTCGCCGAACTCGATGTCGAAGGACTCGAGGAGCTCGCGGTCCTCTTCCTCCGGCGAGACGATCTGAACGGTGTAGTTCATCTCCTCGCCGAGCATCGTCAGCGTGTCGTCGGAGACGGACTGCGTGGCCGTGACCATCTCACCGAGGTTCATCATCACCGCGACGAGCGACGCCGGGTTGGCGCCGATCTTCTCGGCGAAGTCGGTGAGGGAGGCACCGCGCGACAGGCGAATGGTCTCGCCGTGGCCGCGAGGCAGCATCACGCCGCCCACGGACGGGGCCTGCATGGCCTCGTACTCCTGGCGCCTCTGACGCTTCGACTTGCGACCGCGACGCGCGGGACCACCGGGACGACCGAAGGCGCCCTGCGTGCCACCACGGCCACCCGGACCGCCGGGACGGCCACCGAAGCCACCGGGACGACCGCCGAAGCCGCCGCCACCGCCGCCGGGACCACCCGGACGACCGCCGCCGCCACCGGGACCACCGGGACGACCGGCGAAGCCGCCGCCGCCACCGCCGGGACCGGCCGGACGACCGGCGAAGCCGGGACGACCGCCGCCGCCACCGCCGGGACCACCCGGACGGCCGCCGGGGCCACCGGGACCACGGCCACCGCCGCCGGGACCGGGACGCGGGCCGGCAGCGGGACGCTGCGGCATCATGCCCGGGTTGGGACGGTTACCGCCGGGCGCGCCGCCCGGACGGGGAGCCTGCGGACGAGGCATGCCACCGGGGGTGGGACGAGCGCCGCCCTGACCCTGCGGGCGCGGGGCGCCGCCGGGGCCACCCTGCGGACGCGGGGCGCCCGGAGCGGCACCGGGGCCGCCGGGACGGGGAGCGCCGCCACCGGGACGGGGCGTCTGCGGACGCGCCATGCCGGTGGAGCCACCCGAGGTGAAGGGGTTGTTGCCCGGACGCGGACCGGCCGGACGGGCACCGCCCGGACGGGGAGCGCCCTGACCCTGCGGACGCGGGGCACCCTGGCCCTGCGGACGCGGTGCGCCCTGACCCGGACGAGCGGGACGCTCGCCGGTGGGACGGGGACCCTGCGCGGCGCCACCGGGGCGCTGACCGGCGGCGGGAGCCGACGGGGGCGCGGTGAACTCGGGGGCGGCCGGAGCCGGGGTGACCGGCTTGGGCGCGGGCTTCGGGCCCGGGCGGGGGCCCGAGGCGGCCGGAGCCGGAGAGGGGGTGCTGCTCGCGGGCGCGGCCGGAGTGACCGGGGCCGGCGCCGCAGGCACGGCGGGGGCCGGCTTGGGGGCCGGGGCGCCGGGCTTGGGGGCAGCGGGACGTGCCGCGGCGGCCGGAGAAGGCGCCGCGGGCTTGGAGGGGGCGGCCTTACGAGGCGCGCCGGGCTTCGCAGCGGTCTTGCCGGCGTTGCCGCCGGGACCCTGCAAAGCGTCAGTCAACTTGCGCACGACCGGCGCCTCGATCGTCGAGGACGCCGAACGGACGAATTCACCGAGTTCTTGGAGCTTGGCCATGACGACCTTGCTCTCCACGCCGAACTCCTTGGCGAGTTCGTATACCCGGACCTTAGCCACTTCGCTCCTTTGAGGTCCGGGTTACCGCCGGACCGTCGCTACTTCATGGGCGTACTCATCGCGTACTCATCGAGTGCTCATCGCAATCTCGACCTACTTCCAACTCGCGAGGTACCTGACCGCACGGTGTTCCGTGCCGTACTTCTTCACTGCGGTGCCGGCCGTTCGACGTGGTGACGTAGTTCCGCTGTTTCGAGCGGGCCCTGGACCCGGAAGGCCCTCGGAAACGCTCGGCGGCGGACCGCCAGGTCGAGACAAGCCACGGCGGGGTGCAGGTACGCACCCCGGCCGGGCAGCGTACCGCGATGATCGGGAACGCACTCGTCCTTACTCACCACGATCCGCAGCAGATCGCTCTTGGCCGCTCGCACCCGGCATCCCACACAGGTTCGCTCAGGGCACGCGCGGGCATGCGTCCGGCCAGACACGATTAAGTCTACCTCCCCGTACCGACCTCACCTGTTTGGGGCAAGAATCGAACAGTTGTTGGCCAAAAACGGTCTCAGTCCTCGGGACCGCTCGGCTCGGTGTCCGGCCGGATGTCGATCCGCCAGCCGGTGAGGCGCGCGGCGAGGCGGGCGTTCTGGCCCTCCTTGCCGATCGCCAGCGACAGCTGGTAGTCGGGCACCGTCACCCGGGCGGAGCGGGCCGCCATGTCGACGACCTCCACCCGGGACACCCGCGCCGGGGAAAGCGCGTTCGCCACCATCTCGGCCGGGTCGTCCGACCAGTCGACGATGTCGATCTTCTCGCCGAGCAGCTCCGCCATCACGTTGCGGACGCGGCTGCCCATCGGGCCGATGCAGGCGCCCTTGGGGTTCAGGCCCGAACGGGTGGAACGGACGGCGATCTTGGTCCGGTGGCCGGCCTCACGGGCGATGGCCGCGATCTCGACCGAGCCGTCGGCGATCTCCGGCACCTCCAGGGCGAAGAGCTTCTTCACCAGATTGGGGTGGGTGCGCGAAAGGGTGACGGACGGACCGCGGACACCCTTCGCCACCCGGACGACGTACGTCCGCAGCCGCAGACCGTGCGTGTAGTCCTCGCCCGGCACCTGCTCCTGCACCGGAAGAATGGCTTCCAGCTTGTCGTCCAGACGGACCAGGACGTTCTTGGGGTCCTTGCCCTGCTGCACGACACCGGCGACGACATCGCCCTCGCGGCGCGCGTACTCGCCGAACGTCACGTCGTTCTCGGCGTCCCGCAGACGCTGCTGGATCACCTGGCGGGCGGTGCTCGCCGCGATCCGGCCGAAGTCCGACGGGGTGTCGTCGAAGTCCTTGGGCTCCTGGCCCTCCTCCAGATCGGAGGGGTCTTCCTTCGCCCACACCGTCACGTGACCGGTGAGCCGGTCCAGCTCCACACGCGCGTGGCGGCGGGCGTCGGGGGTGCGGTGGTAGGCGATGAGGAGGGCCGACTCGATCGCCTCGACCAGCAGGTCGAAGGAGATCTCCTTCTCATGCGCCAAGCCCTTGAGCAGCTTCACGTCGATGTCCACGGCTACGCCTCCTCTTCCTTCTTGTCCTTGCGGTTGAACTCGATCTCGACACGCGCCTTGGCGATGTCGGCGAACGCGACCCGGCGGGCGGTGGGCTTGCGCCCCTTCACGCCCGGCACTTCGAGGTCGAGGCCGTCCTCGTCCACGGCCAGGATCCGCGCCACCAGTTCCTCGGCGGCGCCGTCGGTGGTCAGCTGGAGCTTGGCGAGGCGGCCGGTGGCCCGCACGTAGTGGCGGTGCTCGGTCAGGGGGCGGTCGGCGCCGGGGGAGCTGACTTCGAGGACGTACTCGCCCTCGCCCATCGCGTCGGTCTCGTCGAGCTTCTCGGAGATCGCGCGGCTCAGCTCGGCACAGGCGTCCAGTTCCACGCCCTCGTCCGAATCGACGACGATCCTCAGCAGTCCGCGGCGGCCGGCCCGGGACACCTCGATCTCTTCAAGATCCAGGTCCCTCGCGTGGACGAGCGGCTCCACGAGTCCGCGCAGCCTGTCGCTCTGGGTGGTGCTCATCCGGGTGACTCCTCGGCCGCGTGTGCTGTTGTGGGTTCGTCGCGTTTTCCTCGCGTGTCAGACCAAAGGGTATCCGGTCCGGGAGGGTGTTGCCGTCCACCGCCCCGGGGCCCGCGGGTACGCTCGCCTGCGGTGATCCCGACGATCTTCGACGACGTACCACAGCTGAGGGAGAGAGCGTGACGACGACGGGCAGGCGCGCACTCCTGACGGCGGGGGTCTCGGCCGCCGCCGCGGCGGCGCTCGCGGGCTGCACCGGCTCGGAGGACCCGGGTCCCCGGAAGCCCAGCGCGGCCGAGGTGGAGGCCGAACGGGTGGCGCGCGCCGAGGCCGCGCTGCGGCTGCGCTCCGTGACCGCCTCCAGGACCCTGCTGGAACGTTACGACGCGGCGCTCGCCGCCCATCCGGCCCTCGCGCCCCGGCTGATCCCGCTGCGACGCTCCGTGGCGGCGCACGCCGCGGCGCTCGGCGAGGGCGGTACGACGGTGCGGCCCGCGACGGCCCCGCCGACCGCCCCCGCCACCGCCTCGGCCTCGGTCTCCGCCTCCGCCTCCGCGCGGCCCGCTCCGGCCCCCGTCCCCGTCGCGCCCGACCCCCGGGCGGCACTGAAGGAGCTCGCGGCGGCCGAACGTACCGCCTCCGACGCCCACACCGCCGCCCTGGTCACCGCCCCGCCCGAGTACGCCCGGCTGCTGGCCTCCGTGGCCGCCGCCGGCGCCGCCCACGCCTTTCTGCTGACCGAAGGAGCACGGGCATGAGCGCCCTCGACGCGACCCAGGCCGCGCTGGCCGCCGAGCACGCGGCGGTGTACGGGTACGGGGTCGTCGGCGGCCGGATCGGTACGGAGCGGCGGGCCGAGGCCACCGCCGCGTACGAGGCGCACCGGGCCCGCCGGGACGCGCTGCGCCGGAGCGTGCGCGACCTCGGCGGTACGCCGGTGATGGCGGAGGCCGCGTATGAGCTGCCGTTCCGGGTCGCGGACCCGGCCGGCGCCGTACGGCTCGCGGCCGTCCTGGAGGACCGGGTGGCCGGGGTCTACTCCGACCTCGTCCGGGCCACCGAGGGCCCTCGGCGCCGCGAGGCGGCCGCCGCGCTGCGGGAGGCGGCGGTACGCGCGGTGCGCTGGCGCGGCAGCGACGTAACCTTTCCTGGGCTCGCCGAGCGGGTGTGAGCCCCGCCCCGACCGAAGGAACAACCAACGCATGGGTTTCGAACCGCCGCAGCGACTGATCAGGACGCTCGGTGAGACGTACGGGGACGCCGTGGCGGCCGAGTGGCTCGGGAAGCTGCCCGAGCTCGCGGGCCAGGTGCTCGACCGCGCCTCGCTGGACGCCGAACGGGTGATGGCGCCCGGCGGACGCAGCAGCCTGGTCGTGCTCGTCCGGCGGTCCGACGGCTCCCCCGCCGCGCTCAAGATCGCGCCCGCGTTCGCCCGGCCGGACCTGGAGCGGGACGCGCTCGCCCACTGGAACGGCTGGGGCGCGGTCCAGCTCCTCGACGAGGCCGCGGAGGGCGCGCTCGTTCTCGAACGGCTGCACCCCGAGGTCTCGCTGCGCTCGCTCCCGGAGGCGAAGGCGCTCCTGGAGGCGGCCGGGACCGTACGCAAGCTGTGGGTCGAGCCGGCGGCGGAGCACGGCTTCGAGACGGTGGCCGAGCGGACCGCCCGGCAGGCGGCCGCGATGGCCCCCCACCTGACCGGGGCGGCGACCGCCGAGCTGACGACGGCGGCGCTGGCGGCGCGCGAGGAGCTGCTGTCCGGCTCCTCGGAGACCGTGCTGCTGCACGGGAACTTCCGGCAGGGCAAGGTGCTCGGTGGTGACCGGGCGCCCTGGCTGGCCGTCGGCCCCGAGCCGCTGGTCGGTGAGCGGGCGTACGACCTCGCCCGGCTCGTACGGGACCGGGTCGAGGACCTGGTGGCCGCCTCCTCAGGCGCCTCGGCGGCCCGGCGGCGGGTCAACAAGCTGGCGGACTCCCTGGACCTGGACCGGGAGCGGCTGCGTGGCTGGACGCTGTTCCGCGCGGTCGAGTCGGGGACGCGGGCGCTGACGGCGGGGCGGCGGCAGGATGCCGAGCTGCTCCTGGAGTTCGCGAGCTGGCTGTAGGGGAATACCCTTTTTGTACCGTTCGGCTCAATCCAGGGGGCCGTGATGATCGAAGAGCTGCTGATGGCGGCAGTCGGCGCCGCTGCGGCGATCGGCGTGTACGCGGGCGCGGCGGCGCGGGTCGTGAAGCAGTACGAGCGAGGCGTCGTCTTCCGCTTCGGCCGGCTGCGCGACGATGTCCGCGCGCCCGGCTTCACGATGATCGTTCCGGGGGTGGACCGCCTCCACAAGGTGAACATGCAGATCGTCACGATGCCCGTGCCCGCGCAGGAGGGCATCACGCGGGACAACGTGACGGTGCGGGTCGACGCGGTCGTCTACTTCAAGGTCGTCGACGCGGCGGAGGCCCTGATCCGGGTCGAGGACTACAAGTTCGCGGTCTCGCAGATGGCGCAGACGTCGCTGCGGTCGATCATCGGCAAGAGCGACCTCGACGACCTGCTGTCGAACCGGGAGAAGCTCAACCAGGGGCTTGAGCTGATGCTGGACTCCCCCGCGATCGGCTGGGGCGTGCAGATCGACCGGGTCGAGATCAAGGACGTCTCCCTGCCGGAGACGATGAAGCGCTCGATGGCCCGGCAGGCGGAGGCGGACCGGGAACGCCGGGCGCGGGTGATCAACGCGGACGCGGAGCTCCAGGCCTCGAAGAAGCTGGCGGAGGCGGCGGAGGTCATGTCCGACCAGCCGGCGGCGCTCCAGCTGCGGCTGCTGCAGACGGTGGTGGCGGTGGCGGCGGAGAAGAACTCGACGCTGGTGCTGCCGTTCCCGGTGGAGCTGCTGAGGTTCCTTGAACGGTCGACGGTGGGGCCCGCGGCCGCCGTGGGCCAGGCGCCCGCCGTGGCGCCCACCCCGCCGACGACCTCGCCGCAGCCGGTCAGTGACGCGTATCTGAAGGGCGCGGCCCATGCGGCGGAGGGGGTGGAGCCGGTGGAAGACCTGACGGGGGCGTCGGTGGAACCGGCACCGTCGGAGGACGGCGCCTGAGCGTTTCACGGCGGGAGGCGCCTGGGCGTTTCACGACGGGAGGGGCCTGGGCGTTTCACGACGGGAGGGGCGGGGGCCTCGGGCCCCCGCCCCTCCGTCATGTCTCCCGCCGTCAGGCGGTCAGGCGGGCCAGCGCCTCGTCGACCGTCAGTTCCTCGCGGTCGCCCGTCCGGCGGTCCTTCAGTTCCACGACGCCCTCCGCCGCGCGGCGGCCGGCGACCAGGATCTTCGGGACGCCCATGAGCTCCGCGTCGGTGAACTTGACGCCCGGCGAGACGCCCGCGCGGTCGTCGACCATGACCCGGAGGCCTGCGGCGGACAGCTTCTCGGAGACCTCCAGGGCCAGCTCCGTCTGGAGGGCCTTGCCGGCGGCGACGACGTGGACGTCGGCCGGGGCGACCTCGGCCGGCCAGCACAGGCCCTTCTCGTCGGCCGTCTGCTCCGCCAGCGCGGCGACGGCGCGCGAGACGCCGATGCCGTACGAGCCCATGGTCACGCGGACCGGCTTGCCGTTCTGGCCGAGGACGTCGAGCTTGAGGGCGTCGGCGTACTTGCGGCCCAGCTGGAAGATGTGGCCGATCTCGATGGCGCGGTCCAGCTTCAGGCCGGTGCCGCACTTCGGGCACGGGTCGCCCTCCAGGACGACGACGACGTCGACGTACTCCTCGACCTCGAAGTCACGGCCCGCGACGACGTTCTTCGCGTGCATCCCGTCCTTGTTGGCGCCCGTGATCCACGCCGTGCCCGGGGCCACCCGGGGGTCGGCGACGTACCTGACCTTCTCCAGGCCCTGCGGGCCGACGTAGCCCCGTACGAGGTCGGCGCGCTCGGCGAAGTCGGTCTCGGTGACCATCTCGACGGTCGCCGGCGCGAAGTGCTCCTCGACCTTGCCCATGTCGACCTCGCGGTCGCCGGGCACGCCCACGGCGACGATCTCGCCGTCGACCTTCACGAGGAGGTTCTTCAGCGTGGCGGAGGCCGGGACGCCGAGGGAGGCGGCCAGGGTCTCGATCGTCGGGGTGTCGGGGGTGGGGATCTCCTCGGCGGCCGGGACGGCCGAGCCGTCGACCGACCGGAGCTCGTACGAGACCGCTTCGGTGTTCGCCGCGAAGTCGCAGTTCGGGCAGTCGGCGAAGGTGTCCTCGCCGGCCTCGGCCGGCGCGAGGAACTCCTCGGACTTCGAGCCGCCCATGGCGCCGGCGGTGGCCGCGACGATGCGGTAGTCGAGGCCGAGGCGCTCGAAGACCCGCTGGTAGGCCTGGCGGTGCAGGGCGTAGGACTGGGCGAGGCCCTCGTCCTCCGTGTCGAAGGAGTACGAGTCCTTCATGAGGAACTCGCGGCCGCGCAGGATGCCGGCACGGGGGCGGGCCTCGTCACGGAACTTGTTCTGGATCTGGTACAGGATGACCGGCAGGTCCTTGTACGACGAGCACTGGTCCTTGACCAGGAGGGTGAAGATCTCCTCGTGCGTCGGGCCGAGGAGGTAGTCGCCGCCCTTGCGGTCCTGGAGGCGGAAGAGCTCGGCGCCGTACTCTTCCCAGCGGCCCGTCGCCTCGTACGGCTCACGCGGCAGCAGCGCGGGGAGGGTGACCTCCTGCGCGCCGATCGCGTCCATCTCCTCGCGGACGATGCGCTCGACGTTGGAGAGGACCTTCTTGCCGAGGGGCAGCCAGCTCCAGATGCCGGCGGCGGTGCGGCGCACGTAGCCGGCGCGGACGAGGAGCTTGTGGCTGAGGACCTCGGCGTCGGCCGGGTCGTCGCGCAGCGTCTTCGCCATCAACTGGGACATGCGCTGGACCGGTGCGTTGGCCATGGTTCTCGTACTCCTGCCGGGTAAGGATGATGGCCCCGAGATTAGCCGGGCCTCCCCGGGTCGGAGAAATCAGTTCCGGCGCTTGAGCGGCAGGGACGCGCCCATCACCGCGTATGGGCGGGCCGCGCTCGGGAAGTGCACCTGGCGGGCGAGGTCCTGGTAGCCGAGGGAGCGGTAGAGGCCGCGGGCCGGGCTGTCGGTGTCGATCGCGGAGAGGATCGAGCGCGGTTCGGCGGCCTCGTCGGTGATGGTGGTGATCAGCTCGCGGCCCACACCTCGTCCCTGGTGGGCCGGGTGGACGTGGAGTTCGGTGATCACGAAGGAGTCGTCGAGCCAGTCGACGGTGCCGGTGGCGCGCAGATACGACTCGACGACGGTGGACCACCAGTGGCCGCGGTCGTTGGGCATCCCGTACACGAACCCGACGAGCTTCCCGTCGCGGGTGGTGGCCCCGTAGGCGCGGGCGCCGGGGTTCAGCAGGTGGCGCAGCACGATGTGGCGGCGTACGGCGATCTCGTCCTGGTCCAGGCCGAAGGCGAGCGCCTGCACGGCGAGTGCCTCGTCCACCCGGGCGGCGAGATTGACCGGACCGACCATGATCTCTGCGTCATCCATGCGGCGCACCCTACAAGCGGCCGGGGCCTCAGAACAGCACGCTCATGAAGGCACCGGTCTCCTGGAAGCCGACACGGCGGTACGAGGCCCTCGCCGGGGTGTTGTAGTCGTTCACGTACAGGCTGACGAGGGGCGCGACATCCGCCAGGGCGTACTGGAGAACGGCGGCCATGCCCGACTCGGAGAGGCCCTTGCCGCGGTGCTCGGGGGCGACCCAGACGCCCTGGATCTGGCAGGCCTGGCGGGTGGCGGCGCCGATCTCCGCCTTGAAGATCACCTTGCCGTCCTCGATGCGGGCGAAGGAACGGCCGGCGCCGACGAGTTCGGCGACCCGGGCCTGGTAGAGCAGTCCGCCGTCGTTGGCGAGCGGGGAGATGCCGACCTCCTCGGTGAACATGGCCACGCACGCGGGCATGATCACGTCCATCTCGTCCTTGCGGACGCGGCGCACCAGCGGGTCGGGCGCGACGGTCACGGAGGGCTCCTCCGCGACCATCAGCGGCTGCCGGGCGCGGACGTCCCGCGCAGGGCCCCAGCTGGGCTCCAGGAGCCGCCACAGCTCGGTGGTGGGCTCGGCGGGCCCGACGATCGAGGAACAGCGGCGCCCGGTCCTGCGCGCCCGGTCGGCGAAGGCGCGCACGGCCTCGGGCGTCGCGCAGAGGGGCACGAGGTTGGCCCCGGAGTAGCAGAGCGAACGCAGCCGCCCCTCGCTGTACCAGCCCCACATCTCGCCACCGAGCCGCCAGGGATCGAGCCCGGCGACCTGGACGCGGGCGGTCACGAAGGCGTTCTCGACGGGGGCACTCTCCAGGACGGCGAGTGCGGCGCCGAGGTCGGCGGGTTCGAGGACCCGGGTGGCGGGTTGTGTCAGCACGAAGGGGGCCTCACCGTACGGTTCTACGTGGTCTCCGCACTTTACCCCTCTCGTCTGTGGCAGGGCCCTTCGCGCAGACGAAGCCCCCTCCTCCCCGGAGGGAGGAGGGGGCTTCGAGAGGAGCCGGGAATTCTCAGCCCGCGACGGCGACCGACGGTTCGCCGCTGGCGACGCCGTCCTTCTCCATCTGCTCGGCGATCTTCAGCGCCTCTTCGATGAGGGTCTCGACGATCTTCGACTCGGGGACGGTCTTGATGACCTCGCCCTTCACGAAGATCTGGCCCTTGCCGTTGCCGGAGGCGACGCCGAGGTCGGCCTCGCGGGCCTCGCCCGGTCCGTTGACGACGCAGCCCATGACGGCGACGCGCAGCGGGACGGTCATGCCGTCGAGGCCGGCGGTGACCTCCTCCGCGAGCTTGTAGACGTCGACCTGGGCGCGGCCGCAGGACGGGCAGGAGACGATCTCCAGGCGGCGCTGGCGCAGGTTCAGCGACTCCAGGATCTGGATGCCGACCTTGATCTCCTCGGCCGGCGGCGCGGAGAGGGAGACGCGGATGGTGTCGCCGATGCCCTGGGACAGCAGCGCGCCGAAGGCGACGGCCGACTTGATGGTGCCCTGGAAGGCGGGGCCCGCCTCGGTGACGCCGAGGTGCAGCGGGTAGTCGGACTGGGCGGCGAGCTGACGGTAGGCCTCGACCATGATCACCGGGTCGTTGTGCTTGACCGAGATCTTGATGTCGCGGAAGCCGTGCTCCTCGAAGAGGGACGCCTCCCAGAGGGCGGACTCGACGAGCGCCTCGGGGGTGGCCTTGCCGTACTTCTTGAGCAGGCGCGCGTCGAGCGAGCCGGCGTTGACGCCGATGCGGATCGGGGTCCCCGCGTCGGAGGCCGCCTTGGCGATCTCCTTGACCTTGTCGTCGAACTGCTTGATGTTGCCGGGGTTGACGCGGACGGCGGCGCAGCCCGCGTCGATCGCGGCGAAGACGTACTTCGGCTGGAAGTGGATGTCGGCGATCACCGGGATCTGCGACTTCCGCGCGATGACGGCGAGGGCGTCGGCGTCGTCCTGGGTGGGGCAGGCCACCCGCACGATCTGGCAGCCGGAGGCGGTCAGCTCGGCGATCTGCTGGAGCGTGGCGCCGATGTCGGAGGTACGGGTGGTGGTCATCGACTGCACGGAGACGGGTGCGTCACCGCCGACGGCCACGCTGCCGACCTGGATCTGGCGGCTCTTGCGCCGCTCGGCGAGCCGGGTCGGGACGGTCGGGATACCGAGAGAAATCGCGGTCATCTTCTGTGCAACCTCAAGGTTGTGCGTCGGCGGGCTCAGGTCTCCGAGGTTACCGCCCCGGGGGCGGGGGGCCGGACACCACCGGGTCCGGCCCCCCTGCGGGCTACGTGATCCTCACCGGGTTGACGAGGTCGGCGGCGAGGACGAGCAGCGTGAAACAGACGAAGACCCCGGCCACCACGTACGCGGCGGGCATCAGCTTCGCCACGTCGAAGGGGCCCGGGTCGGGGCGCCTGAAGATCCGGGCCGTGTGACGGCGTACGGACTCCCACAGGGCACCCGCGATGTGACCGCCGTCGAGCGGCAGCAGCGGGAGCATGTTGAACAGGAACAGCGACACGTTGAACCCGACGAGCAGGTTCATGAACATCACGAGGATCGTCGTCGGCGGGGCCTCGACGTTCATCAGTTCACCGGTGATGCGGGCGGCGCCGACGACGCCGACCGGGGAGTCGTCGGCGCGCTCGCCGTCGCCGAAGGTGGCGTCCCACAGGCC
Source organism: Streptomyces sp. SJL17-4 (assembly GCF_036826855.1). NCBI lineage: Bacteria > Bacillati > Actinomycetota > Actinomycetes > Kitasatosporales > Streptomycetaceae > Streptomyces > Streptomyces sp. SJL17-4. Next base: position 2,481,254 of record NZ_CP104578.1, read on the forward strand.
GGGGATCTTGCCGGGGAGGGCGATGACCGAGTGGACGCCGTTCTCCAGGAGGTCGCCCATCCGGTCGGTGGTCTCGCCGAAGGTGAGGGCCGCGACCTCGGTCTTGGACGCGAAGCCGAGGTAGCCGGCGTCGACGTACTTGACGGGCTGGACGACCTTGCCGTCCTCGTCCTTCGCCAGCACCTTGTTGGCGACGAGGGTGGGGTGCAGTTCGACCTGCTGCCCGGCGCGCTCGACGGTGATCGTCGCCGGGCCGATGGTGTCGCGGATGCGGTCGGAGAGGGTGTCCCAGTCGCTCACCGGGGTGCCGTTGAAGGCGACGATCCTGTCGCCGTCCTTCAGACCGGCCTTGAAGGCCGGGGAGACGGGGTCGCCCGCCGCGCACTTCTCGCGCTTCTCGTCCTGCTCGATGACGCACTTCTGGACGCCCGCGACCTGCGTGGTCTGGCCCTCGATGCCCAGCGTCATCATCGAGCCGAAGAACAGCGCCACCGCCAGGACCAGGTTCATGAACGGTCCGGCGAACATCACGATCACGCGCTTCCACGGCTTGCGCGTGTAGAAGAGCCGGGTCTCGTCGCCGGGCTTGAGCTCCTCGTACGAGGCCTCCCGGGCGTCCTCGATCATCGAGCGCCAGGGCGAGGTGGAGCGGGCCTCGATCTTGCCGTCCTCGCCCGGCGGGAACATGCCGATCATGCGGATGTAGCCGCCGGCGGGGATGGCCTTGATGCCGTACTCGGTCTCGCCGCGCTTCTTCGACCAGATCGTGGGGCCGAAGCCGACCATGTACTGCGGCACGCGGATGCCGAAGAGCTTGGCCGTGGAGAGGTGACCGAGCTCGTGCCAGGCGATGGAGACGAGCAGTCCGAACGCGAACAGCACGATGCCCAGGATGTACAGGAGCATTTCGGTCATGCGCGGGCCTCCGCTGTTGCCTTCGCTGCGAGCTCTCGGGCCCGGGCGCGCGCCCAGGTCTCCGCTTCGAGGACGTCCGGCACGGTGAGGGAGGTTCCCGTGGCGGGAACGCCGTGCTCCGTGACGACCGCTGTGACCGTATCCATGATTCCGTTGAACGGCAGCCGTCCGGCGAGAAACGCCTCGACGCACTCCTCGTTGGCCGCGTTGAAGACCGCGGGGGCGGTGCCGCCCAGCTCGCCGACGTGCCGGGCCAGCCCGACCGACGGGAACGCCTCGGTGTCGAGCGGGAAGAACTCCCAGGTGGAAGCCTTGGTCCAGTCGAAGGCGGGGGCCGCGTCCGGGACCCGCTCGGGCCAGCCGATGCCGATGGCGATCGGGCCGCGCATGTCCGGCGGGGTGGCCTGGGCGAGCGTGGAGCCGTCCGTGAACTCGACCATCGAGTGGACGTACGACTGCGGGTGGACGACGACCTCGATGCGGTCGAAGGGAATGTCGTAGAGGAGGTGCGCCTCGATGACCTCCAGGCCCTTGTTGACCAGGGTGGCGCTGTTCACCGTGATCACCGGACCCATGGCCCAGGTCGGGTGGGCGAGCGCGTCCTCGCGGGTGACGTCGGCGAGCTGTGCGCGCGTACGGCCGCGGAAGGGGCCGCCGGAGGCGGTCACGACCAGCTTGCGGACGTCGGCGCGGGTGCCCGCGGCAAGCGCCTGGAAGAGGGCGGCGTGCTCGGAGTCGACCGGGATGATCTGGCCGGGCTTGGCGAGCGCCTTCACCAGGGGGCCGCCGACGATCAGCGACTCCTTGTTGGCGAGGGCGAGGGTACGGCCGGCTTCGAGAGCGGCCAGGGTCGGCGCGAGGCCGATGGAGCCGGTGATGCCGTTGAGGACGGTGTGGCACGGCGAGGCGGCGAGCTGGGTGGCCGCGTCGGGGCCCGCGAGGAGCTCGGGCAGCGGCTCGGAGCCGTACAGCGCCTTCAGGGCCGTACGGAGCTCCTCCACCACGTCCTCGCGCGCCACGGCGACCGCGGCGACCTTCAGCCGGTGCGCCTGCTCGGCGAGCAGCGCGACCCGGCCGCCCGAGGCGGCCAGGGCGGTGACCCGGAAGCGGTCGGGGTTGCGCAGCACCAGGTCGATGGCCTGCGTGCCGATGGACCCGGTCGAGCCGAGGACGACGATGTCCCGGCGTCCTTCGGAGACGTCGAAGGCGATATGGGGATCGGCGAGAGGAGAGGGGCGGTCGCTCATGCCCCCCATTCTTGCCGCAAAGACTGCGCGGACTTCACGGGGTGCGGACTAACTGTGGACAAACGTGTCGAAGACCCGGTGGAAGTCGGGGAACGTCTTCTTCACACAGCCGGGGTCGTCGAAGGTGATGCCGGGGGTACGCAGGGCGGTGACCGCGAAGGACATGACGATCCGGTGGTCGCCGTGGGTGGCGATCTCGACGGGCCCGGTGGGCGTGCCGGGGTGGATCTCGATCCAGTCGGGGCCGGTGTGGACGGTGATGCCGAGGCGGCGCAGGTTCTCGGCGCAGGCGTCGAGGCGGTCGCACTCCTTGACCCGGGTGTTGGCGACGTCCTCGATGCGGACCGGGCCGTCGGCGAAGGGGGCGATCGCGGCGAGGGTCGGCATGGTGTCGGAGATGTCGCGCATGTTGACCGTGAGGCCGCGCAGGGTGCCGGTGGAGCGGACGGTGGTGCCGGCGTCGGTGATCTCGACATCGGCGCCCATGCGGCGCAGCACGTCGACGAAGCCGAGGTCGCCCTGGAGGGCGCCGGTGCCGAGGCCGGGGACGGTGACGGAGCGGCCGGGTTCGAGGGCGGCGGCGGCGAAGAAGTAGCTGGCAGTGGAGGCATCGGGCTCGATGCCGTAGGTCAGGGCGCGGTAGCCGGTGGGGGCGACGCGGTAGGTACGGCCCTCCTGGCGGATTTCGGCGCCGAAGCTCCGCATCATCGCCAAGGTGATCTCGACGTACGGCTCCGAGACCAGGTCGGTCACGGTGATGTCGAGGCCCTCGGCGGTGAGCGGGCCCAGCATGAGGAGGGCCGTCAGGTACTGGGAGGACTGCCCGGCGTCCAGGGTGATCGCGCCGCCCTTCACGCCGTGGGCGTGGACGTCGACGGGGTGGTGCCCCTCCTGCCCTCCGTGCCGGAGGTCGACGCCGAGGTCGCGCAGGGCTGTGGTCAGCGGCCCGAGGGGCCGCCGCCGCATCTGGGCGGAGGCGTCGAAGCGGTACGTGCCGTGGCCGGCGGCGGCCAGGGTCGGCAGGAAACGGGCGGTGGTGGCGCCGTCACGGCAGTAGACGTCGGCCGAGTCCGCGCCGGGGCCGGCGGGGCGGCCCTGGATGTGCCAGGCGTCGGCGGCGTCGCCGGTCTCGCTGGTCTCGCCGGTCTCGCCGTTCTCGCCGGTGTCGCTCTCGCGTCGGACGGCGTAACCGAGGGCGGCGAGCCCCTCGGCGAAGCCCTCGGTGTCGTCGGAGACGAGGGGCCGGAGGAGCGTGGTGGTGCCCTCGGCCGCGGCGGCGAGGAAGAGCGCGCGGGCGGTGACGGACTTGGAGCCGGGGATGTGGATGACGGTCACGCCGCTCATCCTGCCGTGCGGCAGGAGGCCTTCGCGCGGTGGTCCGCACCGTGGACGGGGCGGGGCGCCGCGGGGCGCGACGGTACCCCGTGCGGGACGGCGCCCTTGGCGGCGCCCCCGCCCCTTGTGCCTGGACCCGCACTCCTTGCGCGCCGCACACGGGGTGCGGGTCCAGGCGCGAAAGCCTAGGCCCGGCAAGGGGCACCGTTCCGTTGTGCCCACCCGTTCCGCCCCTGGGGGTCCCCCCTGGACGAAGTCCTTGGGGGAGGAACAGATGCCCACAACGAGGGGCGCGGGCGCAGCACCAGGCGGCGGCCCGCGGCGGCCGGGGCCACAACGGGGGGTGCCGGGGCACGGTCAGGGAATTCGGCGGTGGAGGTTTTCCTGGGTCGAGGGGCCCGGGTTCGCGTCCGCGATCCACGGGCCCTCGTCGCCGGGGTCCACGATCCCCGCCTCCAGCCACGCGTACCGCCCGGTGAGGACCCCGTCGGCGACCCGCCGGTCGACGTCGTCCGTGTTGGACCAGAGCCGTCCGAACAGCTCCTCGGTCCGCAGCCGCGCCTGCCGGCAGAAGGCGTCCGCGAGCTGGTGGGCCTCGCGGCCGTGCTCGCCGGTGGTCCGCAGGAGTTCGGCCCGTACACACGCCGCACTCATCGCGAAGAGTTCCGCGCCGATGTCCACGATCCGGCCGAGGAACGCCTGCTTGAGCTCCATCCGGCCCTGCCAGCGCGACATCGCGTAGAAGGTGGAGCGGGCGAGCCTGCGGGAGGTTCGTTCGACGTACCGCAGATGCACCGCCAGCTCGCCGAACTCGCCGTACGAGCCCGGCAGTTGCCCCGGACCCGTCACGAGTCCCGGCAGCCAGCGGGCGTAGAAGCCGCCCGCCCGCGCGCCGGCCCTCGCCTTGTCGGCGAGCGACTTCCCGGGGTCGATGAGGTCCCCCGCGACGGAGAGGTGGGCGTCGACCGCCTCGCGGGCGATCAGCAGGTGCATGATCTCGGTCGAGCCCTCGAAGATCCGGTTGATCCGCAGATCGCGCAGGACCTGCTCGGCGGGGACGGCGCGTTCGCCGCGGGCGGCGAGCGAGTCGGCGGTCTCGTAGCCGCGGCCGCCCCGGATCTGGACGAGTTCGTCGGCGATGAGCCAGGCCATCTCGGAGCCGTACAGCTTGGCGAGGGCGGCCTCGATGCGGATGTCGTTGCGGTCCTCGTCGGCCATCTGGGAGGCGAGGTCGACGACCGCCTCCAGGGCGAAGGTGGTGGCCGCGATGAAGGAGATCTTGGTGCCGACGGCCTCGTGCCGGCCGACCGGCCCGCCCCACTGCTCACGGACGCCCGCCCACTCGCGGGCGATCTTCAGGCACCACTTCCCGGCACCGGCGCAGGAGGCGGGCAGCGAGAGCCGGCCGGTGTTGAGGGTGGTGAGGGCGATCTTGAGGCCCGCGCCCTCGGGGCCGATGCGGTTCTCGGCGGGGACCCGGACGCCGTGGAAGCGGGTGACGCCGTTCTCCAGGCCGCGCAGGCCCATGAAGGCGTTGCGGTGCTCGACGGTGATGCCGGGCGAGCCGGCCTCGACGACGAAGGCGGTGATGCCGCCGGGATGTCCGTCCGAGACGGGTACGCGGGCCATGACGACGAGCAGGTCGGCGATGACGCCGTTGGTGGTCCAGAGCTTCACGCCGTCGAGGACGTACGTGTCCCCGTCGGGTACGGCGGTGGTGGCCAGCCGCGCCGGGTCGGAGCCGACGTCCGGCTCGGTCAGCAGGAACGCGGAGATGTCCGTACGGGCCAGCCGGGGCAGGAACGCGTCCTTCTGCTCCTGCGTGCCGAAGAGTTTCAGCGGCTGCGGTACGCCGATCGACTGATGCGCGGAGAGCAGGGCGCCGACGGCGGGGCTGGCCGAGCCGACGAGCGCGAGGGCCCGGTTGTAGTACAGCTGGGTGAGGCCGAGGCCGCCGTACTTCCGGTCGATCTTCATCCCGAGCGCGCCGAGCTCCTTGAGCCCGGCGAGCGTCTCGTCGGGGATGCGGGCCTCGCGCTCGATGCGGCCGCCGTCGATCCGGGTCTCGCAGAACGTGCGGAGGGTGGCCAGGAAGGCCTCTCCGCGGCGGGCGTCCTCGTCGGCGGGGAGCGGATGGGGATGGACGAGGTCGAGCCGGAACCGGCCGAGGAAGAGTTCCTTGGCGAAGCTGGGCTTGTGCCAGTCACGCTCACGTGCGGCCTCGGCGGTCTGCCGGGCCTCGTGCGCGGTGACCTTGGGCCGCTGGGTGGGAGCGGACATGGACACCTCCTCGGTCTCACTGTCCGTCGTACCCGATTTCGGGAGGTCTGGACAGGCGGGAGACCGGACGGGGGGCCTGGGCCGTACGGGGGGCCTGGGCCGTACGGCGAGCCTGGGCCGTACGGCGAAAGGCGGCCCGAACCCCCGCACAGTGGGTTCGGACCGCCTGGTCTCGTGGACGTACGCCGTACGCCCTGGACGTACGCCTTACAGGGCGAGGCCCGTCAGGACGAGGACGCGCTCGTAGGTGTAGTCGTCCATCGCGTACTTGACGCCCTCGCGGCCGACGCCGGAGCGCTTGGCACCGCCGTACGGCATCTGGTCGGCGCGGTACGAGGGGACGTCGCCGACGATCACGCCGCCGACCTCGAGGGCGCGGTGGGCGCGGAAGGCGGCCTGGAGGTCGTGGGTGAAGACACCGGCCTGGAGGCCGAAGTCGGAGTCGTTGACCGCGGCGAAGGCCTCGGCCTCGCCGTCGACCTTGGCGATGGTCAGGACCGGTCCGAAGACCTCGGCGCGCGCCAGGGTGACGTCCGCCGGAAGCTCGGTGAGCACGGTCGGGGCGTAGGTCGCGCCCTCGCGCTTGCCGCCCGCGAGGAGCTTGGCGCCGGCCGCGACGGCCTCGTCCACCCAGGACTCGACGCGCTTCGCGGCGGCCTCGTCGACGAGCGGGCCGACGTCGGTGGCGGCGTCGGACGGGTCACCGGTGACCTGCGCCTCGACGGCGGCGACGATCTTCGGCAGCAGGCGGTCGTGGACGGAGGAGTCGACGATCACGCGCTGGACGGAGATGCAGGACTGGCCGCCCTGGTAGTTGGAGAAGGTGGCGATACGGCTCGCCGCCCAGTCCAGGTCCTCCTCGGAGGACCAGTCGGGGAGGACGACGGCCGCGGCGTTGCCGCCGAGCTCCAGGGTGCAGTGCTTGTGGGGCACCGACTGCTGGATGGCGTAGCCGACCGTGTCGGAGCCGGTGAAGGAGATGACCGGGAGGCGCTCGTCCTTGACGAGGGCGGGCATGCGGTCGTTCGGCACGGTCAGGATCGACCAGGAGCCGGCCGGCAGGTCGGTCTCGGCCAGGATCTCGCCCAGGATCAGGGAGGAGATCGGGGTCGACGGGGCCGGCTTGAGGATGATGGGGGCACCGACGGCGATGGCCGGGGCGACCTTGTGGGCGCTGAGGTTCAGCGGGAAGTTGAACGGCGCGATGCCGAGGACGACACCCTTGGGGATACGGCGGGTCAGGGCGAGGCGGCCCGCGCCGCCGGCCTCGGTGTCCAGGCGCTGGGCCTCGCCGGCGTTCCAGCGGCGGGCCTCCTCGGCGGCGAAACGGAAGACGGAGACGGCACGGCCGACCTCGCCGCGGGCCCACTTGATGGGCTTGCCGTTCTCGGCGGAGATCACCAGGGCGATCTCCTCGGTGCGCTCGGCGAGCCGCTTCGACACGTGGTCGAGGGCGGCGGCGCGGACGTGCGCCGGGGTCGCGGCGAACTCGTCGACGACGGCGTGCGCGGCGGCGACGGCCTCCTCGACCTGGGCCTCGGTGGGCACGCTGACCTTGCCGACCAGACGTCCGTCGAAGGAGTTCGTGACGTCGAAGGTGGCCTCGCCGGTGGCCTCGCGGCCGGCGAGCCAGAAGGCGTGGGTGGTCGTCATTGCGTCCCGGCCCTTTCCGTATCGGGGGGTGCGAGCGATTGCTCTCGTGACACGTTAGGGCCGGGGCGGCCGGCGTGGGCTTGTCCGGTGTGGAGTGATGGGTCAGGACCTCTGTCCGAATTGGCCGAAGAGACGAGATCACCCGCCGTCACGCGGGTCACCCGGCCGGGAATCGACCACGCCGCCCGGCCGGGGATCGACCACGCCGCCCTGTCGGGGATCAGCCGCGCCGCTCCGTCGACACGATGAGCCACACCCCTCCCACGACGATCGCGCCGCCGAGGACGATGGGCCACGACAGGGCCTCGTTCAGGACGAGGGCACCGAGGGCGACCGCGACGACCGGGTTCACGTACGCGTACGTGGCGACGAGCGAGAGCGGTGCGGCCTGGAGGAGCCACGCGTACGCGGTGAAGGCGATCAGCGAGCCGAAGACGATCAGATAGGCGAGCGCGACCCAGGACCGGGTCGAGATCTCGGCCAGGTCGAGGCCGTGGTGCTCGCCCCGGCCCAGACCGAGGACCAGACCGGCGAGACCGCCCGCGATCATCTCGTACGCACTGGCCGTGAAGGGGTTGGGCGGCATCGGCAGGCGCGAGGAGGAGAACGAGCCGAGGGACCACAGCAGGGTCGCGACGACGACCAGGACGACCCCGCCGACCTTCACGTCACCGCTGACCCCCGGCAGGGTGAGCACCGCGAGCCCGACGAGTCCGAGGAGCACGCCGGCGAGACCGCCGGCGGTCGGCCGTTGCCCGGTGGCGGCCTTCAGGATCACGACCCAGGCCGGGACGACGGAGATGAGGAGGGCGGCCAGGCCGGAGGGGATGGAGGTCTCGGCGAGGACCACGAGGGCGTTGCCGCCGAGGATCAGGAGCAGACCGACGAGCACCGCCGAACCGAGCTGCCGGCGGTTCACCTTGAGGGCCGCGGGGCCCTGGCGCCAGGCGATGATCCCGGCGAGGAGCAGCCCCGCGGTGACGAAGCGGGCGCCGGCCGAGAGGAACGGCGGCATCGTCTCGACGACGATCCGGATGCCGAGGTACGTGGACCCCCACACGACGTACACGATGCCGAGCGCGGCCCATACGGCCCCGGTGATCCGGCGGGTCGGGGTGGTGACCGTGGTGGCGGTCGCACGCGCGGGGGTACGGGACTCGGGCTCGGGAGCGGCCTGGGGCGCCTCGGGGGCCGGATCGACGGCGGGGCTTGTCATGAGCAGGAGAGTAAGGAGTCACAGGCCCGATGACCAAGAGAATTGCCCGTATTCGGGCAGGCGGGAGCCAGTAGACAGGCGTGGGAAGACCGATTCCGAGGAATGACAGGATGTCCGGACCCACCGCGGACGCGGTGGAGGGAGACGACAGACAGGGGGACTCGCATGATCGTGCTGGCGTTGACCGGCGTCCTGGTGCTCGCCGTCGGAGGGTGCGTCTGCGTGGTGTGGGCCGCGCGGGGCGGGCCCCGCTGGGTGCGAGGGGTCGCCGCCGTGACCCTGGCGCTGGGCAGCATGGTGCGGGACAGCAACCGGCGGAGGAGCGTCGGAAGCGGGGGCGACGGTGGGGGCGGGGACGCGTAGGGCCTGGACGGCGGATCGGGGCGGGGACGCGTAGGGCCTGGACGGCGGATCGGGGCGGGGACGCGTAGGGCCTGGACGGCGGATCGGGCGGGAGAGCCGTGGCCCCCGGTGACCATGAACGGCTTGGACAGGCCGTAGGGCGGCTCCGCCCGACGGCCCGGACAGGCCGTAGGGCGGCTCCGCCCGCTCCCCGCTCCCGCTGCTACTCGGCGCCGCCCTCCCCCGTCGCCTTCAGCGCCAGCCACAGCTCCATCCGTACGTCCGGGTCGTCGAGCGAGCGGCCGAGGATCTCCTCCACCCGCCGCATCCGGTAGCGCAGGGTGTGCCGGTGGACGCCCAGGTCGGCCGCGGCCGCGTCCCACTGGCCGTGCCGGGAGAGCCAGGCGCGCAGGGAGGCGACGAGGTCGCCGCGGCCCGTCGCGTCATGGTCCCGGAGGGCGCGGAGCATCCCGTCGGCGAAGGCGCGGACGGCGTCGTCGGCGAGGAGCGGCAGGACCGAGCCCGCCGCCAGGTCCTCGTGTTCGACGAGCGCCTTCCCGCGCCTTCGCGCCACCGACAGCGCCTGTTCCGCCTGCTTGTACGCGGCGGCGGCCGTGATCGGACCGGCGGGGGCCGAGAGGCCGATGGTGATGCCGGCGTCCTCGGCGTCCCGTTCGGCGTACCCCTCGCAGGCGGCGACGACCGCGCCCGCGTCGCCGGCGAGGACGACGAGCCGCTGCTCGCTCTCGGGGACGGTGAGCACCGCCTCGCCCGCGCGTGCGGCCGCCGACTCCAGGGCTTCGGCCAGGACCTGGAGCGCCGGTTCGCCGGTGGGGTCGCCTCCGGCGGGTTCGGCGACGAGGAGCCGGAAGGGGGCGTCGAGGAGCCCGCCGTAGACATCGCCGGCCACCGCGCGCGCGTGGTCGGGCTGGCCCGCGAGCATCATCTTCAGGACCGCCGCGCCGAGCCGCTGTTCGGCCGCCTGGAGCGAACGGGAGCGTTCCGTGGTGAGGGTGAGCAGGGCGATCGCCGAGTGCACCGCGTACCGCTCGGCCGTCCCGAGGGGCGCGCCGGTGCCGACGGCGAGGGCGCCCCGCACGCGCCGTCCGGTGCCGAGCGACTGGAGCTCGACGCGGTCGTCCGTACCGCCGACGACGGCGCTGGCGGGCGCGGGCCGGTCGCGGAGCCGCTCGACGTCGGGGGTGAGGCGGGCGGCCCGGCGTGCCGCCCAGTCGGGCGAGACGGCGACGACGGTGCCGGAGGTGTCGTAGAGCGCGGCCCAGCCGTCGACGTGCGCGGCGAGCCGGGCGACGACGGCCTCGGGTCCTTCGGCGAGCGCGGCGCGGGTCAGCTCGCGCTGGGCCTCGAAGCCGGCGGTGACGGCGCGGTACTGGTCGGCGGAGATGGCCGCGGAGACGGCCTTGCTGATGGCGAGGAACGGGGTCCGGCGCGGTACTTCGAGAAGGGGCAGGTGCTCGTCGCGGGCGGCGTCCAGCAGGGCGGGCGGGATCTCGTCGTAGTTGACGCCGACGGCGAAGCCGAGCCCGACGACCCCCGCGCCGAGCAGCCGCCGCACGTAGCGGCGCATCGCGTCCAGGTCCTCCGCGTCGAGGGTGAGCGCGGTGGTGAGCAGGAGCTCGCCGCCCTCCATGTACGGGACGGGGTCGGCGAGCTCGCTGACGTGCGCCCAGCGGACGGGGGTGTCCAGGCGGTCCTCCCCCGCCCGGACGACGAGCTTGAGGGCGGAGTGCTGGACGAGCGAGGCGAGGGTGGGCGGCATTGGGGACCGTCGGACCTTTGAGCGAGGGGGCGCCGCTCAGCCGAGCGGCGCCACCGATTGTGCCAGGGCGGGCCGTCCCTCGCTCCGGCTCGGGGGCGGGTGGGCGGCCGCGTCGGGGGCCGTGCACGGTCCTCGACGACGCGCCTCGGTCTCGTCTCGGTCCCGCCTCAACCCCCGCCCCGACCCGCCACAGCCCGCCTCAGCCCCGCAGGTCCACCAGCAGGGGTGGCGTGTGCTCGCCCCGGACGTGGGTGAGGGACAGTACGGCGTGCCCGGCGGGGACGTCGTGGGCGAGATCGGAGGCGGACCACCGCTGCCGCTCGACTTCACGGACGGTGACGGCCTCGGCCGTCGTCGCCTTGCCTGTCACGAGGCGCCGCATGAAGTGCAGGGCCTTGGTGAGGGGCTCGTCGGAGATGATCTGCCGGTTGGTGACATCGCGGGTCTGCACCCACTCGGTCCCCCAGGTCTCGGCGAACCGTCCGCCGTCCCAGGGCGCGATCCCGGCGAACGCCATCCGGCAACCGACAGCTCCGAGCAGTGGCCCGCGCAGCGCCTCGGGCACGTCCTCCAGGCTGCGCAGCGCGAGGACCACGCCGGCGTTGGCCGAGCGCAGCCGCTGAAGGGCCCGGACGGATTCGGCGGTGACCGTGTAGGTGGCATCGTCGAGGACAAGGCAGGCGAAGAGGGAACGGTCACGGCGGGCGAGGGCGGACTCGGAGAACTGCGCGAGCAGCAGCCGGGAGACGATCCGAGAGGCTTCTGCGTGGCCGCGCTGGGGGAGGTCGACGCGGACGCGCAGAGGGTGCTCGACGGCCCGCAGGGAGAACTGCGGCCGCGAGCCCTCCGAGCGGTCCGGTCGGAAAAAGTGTGCGAAGGCGGGCCGGTCGAGGAAGGCGATGCGCTCTGCGAGCAGAACTCCCACCTCGTCGCCGCGTTCAGCCTGGCGCTGCCGGGCATCGAGTTCACGCAGCTGGGCCGCGTCGCCCGCGACGGCTTCGCGCAGCGTGGCGAGTGCGTGGGGAGTCCCGACGAGCAGCTCGCGCAGCTCGGGCACGCCGGGGAAGCGGCCGTACGCCGCCTGGTACGGACCGATCAGCTGGGCGAGTGCGGTGGCGGCCCGTCGGCTGTCGGCGACCAGGTCCCCGACGAGCGCCTCGGCAAGGATCCGGGCGGACTCGTCGGGGTCGTCGACGCCGCCGTACAGGTCGAGGTCGTGCGTGGACTCCTGCTGTCCGACGGAGACGACCACGTCGAAGGCACCGTCAGGGCCGATCGAGGCGCCGTGGGAGGTGACAGCAACGACGACGGCGCGGTTGGCGAGGGCCTGCAGACAGAGCGACTCGACGACGGGGCGCACGAGGCGCACCGTCTTCCCGGCCCCGGCGGGCCCGACGGCGAGCAGAGAGGTCCCGAGAACGCCCGGTTCCAGGGCGACGCCCGTCGTGCGACGGGCGTAGGGATTGCGAGGGTGGTCCGCGGCGGTTCCGATGAGAACCTGCTCGGTGGCCAGGTCATGAGTGGCGGTACGAACGGGCAGGTCGCGAAGGCCCGAAGGATGGCCGCAGGCGGCTGCGCCCCGGCTGCGCACGGCCTCGGTGAAGGCCGCGAGCCGCTCCGGCCGGGTCCGCACGCCCTGCCAGGCGCGGCGGATCCGGGCGTAGTCGACGTCCCCGAGCACTCCCTGGCGGGTTGCCGTGGCCAGCTGCTCGGCGGTCTCGACCATTCCGGCGTCGCGCAGCTCGGTCCACTCGGCTGGATCGGCGGCCGAATGAGGCGGAGGTGTCGGGGCGACCGCAGAGCCACCGGTCCCCCGGCGTCGCCGCACGGCGGGCCAGACGCCGACCCGGCCGACGGCTGCGACGAGGGCGGCGATGAGGAGCACGTAGTAGACGTTGGAGACCCAGGTGAACCAGCTGATCGTGCGAGGGAGCTCGCGCCAGACTCCCGGCAGGAGTACGAACACCGGCCACACGGGAACGCCGTATCGCTGCCAGATCTCCCGCCAGTTGCCGACGCGGCCGAAACCGACGGAGAAGAGGACGAGGAGGACGGCGTACCAGAGGTACTGAGCAGCGATGTACAGCTCGAAGTCAGAGCTGTCGGGGTTCCGCCAGTCGTTGGGCACGAGCCACAGCATCGGCAGCTGCCACCAGTTGTCGACGAAGATCCACCCTCCCTCGAGGTACCCGTTCCACAGCAGCGACCACAGCAGCCAGCCGACGAGGTACGCGATCAACCCACCGGTGATCAGCTGCCGGCCGGCCACGACGTCCGGCTCCTGCTCGGGCCGCTCACGGTGCCCGAGCCGCCAGATGCCGGGCGCGGCGGCGGGGCGGGGGATCCGGAGCCACTCGGCGACCCCGATGCGCGTCGGCGCTTGGGAGGGCCGAGGCGGCACGGGAGGCGGCGTGGCCGACCGCGACCCCTGCCCCGCCGGCCCCGCAGGACCAGTCGGTCCTGCCGATCCTGCCGATCCTGCCTGCGGAGCGTGTCCGACCGGAGGCGCCTGCCCGGTCCGCCCGGGGTACGGCACGGGGGGCGGCCCTTGCGGCGGAGGGCCGGACGGCACGGGGGGACCCGCCGGCCGCGGGACCGCACCCCCCCGGGTGTCGCGCGACTCGTACGTGCCGTCGGTCTCCATGAACCCCTGCCCCCTGACCAGCCAGGTCGCCGTCTCTGTGCCACCGTCAATCTAGTGGCCCGTGGACGCCCCGGAGGGGTTTCACCCACCCGTGTGCCCGCGCACCGGTGGGTGCCCGCTCTCGGGGCGCCCCCAGCTCCGTCATATCCATCCCGGACAACGACACACCCCCACCACTCCCGATCGGCGCATGCCTCCACCCCTCCCCCGCGCCTAGCCTGCGGAGGAAACCCGCAAGTGCGTCCAGAACACCCCCAGGAGCCCCGCATGAACGCTGTCCCGCAGGAGCGGCGCGTCGTCACCGCCATCCCCGGTCCGAAGTCGCAGGAGCTTCAGGCCCGCCGTCTCGACACGGTCGCCGGTGGCGTGGGCTCCACGCTCCCCGTCTTCACCAAGCGGGCCGGTGGCGGCATCATCGAGGACGTCGACGGCAACCGCCTGATCGACTTCGGTTCCGGCATCGCCGTGACCTCGGTCGGCGCCTCCGCCGAGGCCGTCGTGCGCCGCGCCTCCGCGCAGCTCCAGGACTTCACCCACACCTGTTTCATGGTGACGCCGTACGAGGGTTACGTGGAGGTCTGCGAGGCGCTCGCCGAGCTGACCCCGGGCGACCACGCCAAGAAGTCGGCGCTGTTCAACTCCGGCGCCGAGGCCGTCGAGAACGCCGTCAAGATCGCCCGTTCGTACACCAAGCGCCAGGCCGTCGTCGTCTTCGACCACGGCTACCACGGCCGTACGAACCTCACGATGGCGCTGACGTCGAAGAACATGCCGTACAAGCAGGGCTTCGGTCCGTTCGCGCCCGAGGTCTACCGCGTGCCGGTGGCCTACGGCTACCGCTGGCCCACCGGTCCGGAGAACTGCGGCCCCGAGGCCGCCGCCCAGGCGATCGACAACATCACCAAGCAGATCGGCGCCGAGAACGTCGCCGCGATCATCATCGAGCCGGTCCTCGGCGAGGGCGGCTTCATCGAGCCGGCCAAGGGCTTCCTGCCGGCGATCGTGAAGTTCGCGAACGACAACGGCATCGTCTTCGTCGCCGACGAGATCCAGTCCGGCTTCTGCCGTACCGGCCAGTGGTTCGCGTGCGAGGACGAGGGCATCGTCCCGGACCTCATCACCACCGCCAAGGGCATCGCGGGCGGTCTGCCGCTCGCCGCCGTCACCGGCCGCGCCGAGATCATGGACTCCGTCCACGGCGGCGGTCTGGGCGGCACCTACGGTGGCAACCCGGTGGCCTGCGCCGGTGCGCTGGGCTCCATCGAGACGATGAAGGAGCTCGACCTCAACGCCAAGGCCCGGCGCATCGAGGAGGTCATGAAGGCCCGTCTCACCGCCATGCAGGAGAAGTTCCCCGCCATCGGTGACATCCGTGGCCGCGGCGCCATGATCGCCATCGAGCTGGTCAAGGACCGGGACACCAAGGAGCCGTACGCGGAGGCCGCCGCCGCGCTGGCGAAGGCCTGCCACGCCGAGGGCGTGCTGGTCCTGACCTGTGGCACCTACGGCAACGTGCTGCGCTTCCTGCCGCCGCTGGTCATCGGCGAGGACCTGCTGAACGAGGGTCTCGACATCATCGAGAACGCGTTCGCCCAGATCTGACACTCCGTGTGAAGACTCTGTGGGGGGCCGATGGCGGGATGCGTTTCCCGCTGTCGGTCCCCTCTTCTCTGACGTACGGTTTCTGCAGATGAGAGAAACACCCCGGGCGGAGCCTCCCCAGCCCCGCCCACACCGTGCCGTCGCGCACACCCCTGGAGCCTCGTGCTCCGGAACTCCTCACCGATCGGACGGCCGCCCGCCCCACACCCCCCGGGGCGTGCGGCGATCCGATCCTCTCGGCCGCCCTGGAACCACCCCCCCTGTTCCAGGGCGGCCGGCTCTCTTCTCGGCGCTCGTCGCCCTCGTCGTCGTGACCTGGCAGGTGCTCGTCCACGGCCCCCTGGCCAGGCTCGACGAGCGGGTGTCCCGGGCCGCGGTGGACACGGTCCCCCGGCCCCTCTCCGAACTCGCCGCCGACCTCGGCAACATGACCGTCGCCCTTCCCGTCCTCGCCTGCGCGACGGCGTACGCGGTGTGGCGCGGCCGCCGGCTCGCCGCCCTGTACGCGGTTCTCGCCATGGCCGCCGTGCCCCTGCTCGTGATTCCCCTCAAGGAGTGGACGGCCCGCCCCGGCCCGCTGGAACCCTGGGCCCACGGGTACTACCCCTCGGGTCACACGGCCACGGCGATGGTCGCCTACTTCGGCGCGGCCTTCCTGGTCTCGAACCGGCTGCTCCCGGTCGCCGCCGTGCTGACGGCGGTGACCGGAACGGGGCTGATCCTGCGGGGATTCCACTGGCCGCTGGACGTCCTGGCCTCGCTCGCCCTGTGCCTTCCGCTGCTGCGCTGGCCCGTCCTCGCGACGCGGTACGGTCGTCGGGACCGCGCGGGGGGCGCGCGGGGGTGAGACTCCCAGGGGGACACGGATGGCGGACCACGGCACACGTTTCTCGGTCACGTTCGACGGGCGTGCGCACGAGCTGAACCCCTCGGGCGGGCAGATCATCCTCCCGGCCCACGGTGCCAAGATCCACCACGATCCCGGCTGCGGTCATCTCACCGACGCGCACCGGCTCGACCGCCACCCCGACGAGGACGGTCTGCTCTGGCGCCGGCTGCTCGACGCCGAGGACCCTGCCTCCTGGTCCGCGTCCGTCGGCCTGCTGAACGGCCGCGGCAAGCCCCTGACGGGCGTCTGTTCCTGCGCTCTGCGGCCCGTCACGGCGAACCACGCCGACGGTCTGCCGTACTGGCCCCTCGACGAGGCCCTCGACGCGTTCGACGTCGAGCGGCACCGGGCGGCCCTCGAAGCCGCGGACCGCCGGGCCGAGGAGATCCGCCGGGACTTCCCGCTGGAGGCGTGGCCGGAACTCCCGCTGGAGCGCTACGCCCTCGGCGTCCACAAGCACCGCCCGGACCTCCCCCCGCCGTACTGTCACGCACTCGAGTACGGCAGCGGCGAGCTGGGCAGCATCACCGGCGGCTCGGCCAAGAAGCACCTCATCTACTGCCAGGACGGCGGTCGCTGGTGGCACGACTCCGGCTATCCCGACGCCGCCACGGCCTGGAGCGCTGTACGCCTGGGCATCGTCGAGGCGGTGACGGCGGCCCGCGAGGGCAGGGTCGGGGACATCGACGACATCACCGCCGTCCGGGCGGCGAACACACTGATCGCCAAGACCCTGCGGATCTACGCCCCGGACGCGATCGTCCCGGTGTACGCGGACAGCTACACCCGGCACTACACGGCCCTGCTCTCGGACGACGTGCCGGCACGGATGCGCCCCTTCGCCCGCAAGGAGTACCTGCGCCGGCTGGTCGCGCAGCACCCCCGGCTCAAGGACTGGCCGCCCCACCTCGTCTACCGCTTCCTCGCCTGGTGGGCTCCGCCGCGGGTGGCGCCGCGCGTGTTCGCCGTGGGCATCCACCCCGACGGCGAACTGGACCTGGACTGCCTCACCGAGGGCTACGCGGCCGTCGGCCACGACGAACTCGGCGACCTGCACGACTTCGCCGACAAGGAGGAGTTCACACGGGCCGTGCGGGACCGGTTGCCGGCGCAGGACGCGCGGTACGCGGCCGACGTCTGGCGGCTCCTGGAGATGCGGCCGGGCGACCGGGTCGTGGGGTATCTCGCCGCCGACGCGATCTTCGCGGTCGGCCGCGTCACCGGTGACGGCTATGCCTGGCGGTCCGGGCGGTCCAACCGCCGGCACACCGTCGCGGTGGAGTGGGACTCCTCTTTCTCCGTGTCCCTCGACCGTCCGGTCCCGGGGTGGGGGCCGGACCGGATCGCCGAGGTCAAGCCCGCGTTCTGGACGAGGATCAAGCAGCTGCGCGCCGATGAGCTGAACTTCCGGGCCCCACAGGAGGCCGACGCCGAACTCGACGAGGCCGTCGAGGATGTCGAGGACGTCCCCGTCCTCCAGCCGCTCGACCCCGAACTCCAGCGCGTCGACGACGCGCTGACCCGCCGCGGCCAGGCGATCCTCTACGGCCCGCCGGGCACCGGGAAGACGTATCAGGCCCTGCGCTACGCCGTGCAGCGGCTCGGAGCCCTGTCCGACGACCTCCCGGGCGTCGCCCCGTGGGCCGAGCCCGAGAGCGCCGAGTACCGCACGACCCTGAAGGCGCTCCAGGACGCCGGCCGGCTCACCCTCGTCACCTTCCACCCGAGTTACGGGTACGAGGACTTCGTCGAGGGACTGCGACCGGTGAAGGGGCAGGCGGGGCTGGCCCTGGAGCCTCGGCCGGGGGTCTTCAAGCGGGTCTGCGAGCAGGCGGCGGAGGACCCCGACCACACCTACCTCGTGATCGTCGACGAGTTCAACCGCGGCAACGTGCCGAAGGTCCTCGGTGAACTGATCACCGTCCTGGAGAAGGACAAGCGCGGGCTGTCCGTGACGCTCCCGCTGAGCGAGCGGCCGTTCGCCGTGCCGCGGAACGTGCTGCTGCTCGGCACCATGAACACCGCCGACCGGTCCATCCGGATGCTCGACTCCGCGATACGCCGTCGCTTCGCCTTCGTGGAGCTGCTTCCGGACCCGAAGCCGCTGCGCGGGTTCAACGTCGACCAGCTCGACCTCGGTGTGTTCCTGGAAGCGCTCAACGCCCGTGTCCGGCGGCTGCTCGACCGGGAGAGGCAGATCGGCCACGCCTTCCTGATGCCCGGCGGCGAGCCGGTGGCGACGGCGGCGGAGCTTGCGGCGATCGTCCGGGACGAGATCATGCCGCTGCTGCAGGAGTACGCGTACGACGACTACGGGCTGCTGGCCTCGTTCCTCGGCGAGGCCGTCGTCGACACCGTCAACCACTGCCTGCGCGATCTCGACGACGAGTCGCTCGTGTACGCGCTGCACTCCGAGCTCAGGGCCGACGCCGATGCCGAACCCGCCTGAGCACGGACCGCACGTCCTGCGCGAGTACGGGCAGCTGGTCGTTCCCGGTGTCCGCCTGACGGACGCCGACCGGCGACTGGTCGAGGGCGGGGCGCTCGACGGACGGCTGCGTGTACGGGAACTGCGGGGCGACCGGCTGGAGGTGACCGCGGGGCCGTACGTCGGAGTCGTCCGGCTCGACGCCTGCGAGCTGCGCGTCCTGCCGAAGTACCTGGGCGGGGACCTCGACGTGCTGCGGATGCTCGACTACGCCTGGGGCGGGTCCGGAACCGCCCTTCCCCTCGGCCAGGACTTCAGCGGCGGCCCGCCCCATCTGCGGGACCTGGTCGCCCTCATGGTGACCGAGCACGCCGAGCGGCTGCTGCGCCACGGGGTCCGCAGCGACTACCTCACGCGGGAGGACGACCTGCCCGTCGTGCGCGGCCGGCTGCTGACGGACCGGCAGCTCGTCCGCCACCACGGCCGGCTGGACCGGCTGGCCTGCCGGTTCGACGAGCACGACGCCGACATCCTCGACAACCGGATCTGCGCCCACGCCGTGGAGCGGGCGGCCCGCACGGCGCGCTCCTCCGAGGTACGGAGCCGGGCCAGGCGCGCGGCGGCGCGCTTCGCGGCCTACGCCCCGGGTCCGCTGGGGGATCTCCGCGCCGCCGTGTCGCAGCCGGTCTATCACCGGCACAACGAGCACTACCGGCCTGCTCACCTCTGGTCGCGGCTGCTGCTCTCGGGCGGCGGGATCGAGGACCTGTTCACCGCCGGTCCGCTTGCCTCCCGGGCCTTCCTCCTCGACATGAACCAGCTGTTCGAGGCGTTCGTGACGCGTCTGCTGCGGGAGGGTTCCGCTGCCGCCGGGATGCGCGCCGAGGCGCAGTCGCGGCAGCGGCGGGTGCTGTTCGACGAGGCCACGGGTGGGCCGTACTCCGAGGTGCGACCGGACCTGCTGGTCTCCGGCACCCGGGACGGTGCGCCCTTCCGGCTGCCCGTCGACGTGAAGTACAAGCTCTACGACCAGCGGAAGCTGTCCACGCAGGATCTGTACCAGGCGTTCCTGTACGCCCATGCGCTGTCCGGCGGCGGTCCCGGGCGCTGCTCCCTGGTCCACCCGGGGGATGCCGGTTCCGCCGGGGCGACGGTGTCCGTCCGGGGTGCGGACGGCGCGGTGTCCGCGGTCGTCCGGGCCGTGCCGTTGGATCTGCGGGAGGTCCTCGGCGGGCTGGCCGGGCCGGAGCCCGTGACGGCTCCGGCCCGGGTGTTCCGTGACGTGGCAGGGGGCTGACCGGGCCGGGGTCAGCTCCAGTTGTAGGCGTCGAAGTTGTTCGAGAACTGCCACTGGTTGTAGCGGTCCCAGTTGATCGACCAGGTCATCAGGCCGCGGAGGGCAGGCCAGGTGCCGTGGGTCTGGTAGCTGCCGCAGTTGGTCCTCTTCGTCAGGCAGTCCAGCGCCTTGTTCACCTCGGCCGGGGCGGTGTGACCGTTGCCCGCCTGGGTGGAGGCCGGGAGGCCGATGGCGACCTGTTCGGGGCGGAGGGCCGGGAAGACGCGGTCGGTGTTGCCCGCGACCGGGAAGCCGGTGAGCAGCATGTCGGTCATCGCGATGTGGAAGTCGGCGCCGCCCATCGAGTGGTACTGGTTGTCCAGGCCCATGATGGAGCCCGAGTTGTAGTCCTGGACGTGCAGCAGGGTGAGGTCGTCGCGCAGGGCGTGGATGACCGGCAGGTAGGCGCCGGCGCGCGGGTCCTGGCCGCCCCAGGGGCCGGAGCCGTAGTACTGGTAGCCGAGCTGGACGAAGAAGGTCTCCGGGGCCATCGTCAGGACGAAGTTCTGGCCGTACTTGGCCTTGAGGGTCTTGACCGCCTGGATCAGGTTGACGATGACCGGGCTGGTCGGGTTCCGGAAGTCGGTGTCGCCGGTCTGGAGGGACAGCGAGTGGCCCTCGAAGTCGATGTCGAGGCCGTCGAGGCCGTACTCGTCGATGATCTTCGAGACGGAGGAGACGAACATGTCACGGGCGGCGGTGGTGGAGAGCTGTACCTGGCCGTTCTGGCCGCCGATGGAGATGAGGACCTTCTTGCCGGCGGCCTGCTTGGCCTTGATGGCCGCCTTGAAGTCGGCGACCGACTCGACGTTCGGGCACTCGGTCGCCGGGCACAGGCTGAAGCGGATGTCGCCCGAGGTCACCGAGGTCGGCTCGCCGAAGGCGAGGTTGATGACGTCCCAGGAGGCGGGGACGTCGGCCATCCGGGTGTAGCCGGAGCCGTTGGCGAAGCTGGCGTGGAGGTAGCCGACGAGGGCGTGCGCGGGCAGGCCGGGGTTGCCCGGGTTGCCGCCGCTGGTCGTCGTCGCGCTCACGGTGGCCGACTTCGGGGACTCGCCCGCGCTGTTCACGGCGCTGACCTGGAAGGTGTACGCGGTGGAGGCGGTGAGCCCGGTGACGGTGGCCGAGGTGCCGCTGACCGTCTGGACCTTGGTGGTGCCGCGGTAGACGTGGTACGAGGTGGCGCCCGAGACCGCGGACCAGGTCAGGGGCACGGTGGTGGAGGTGGGGGAGCCCGCCGCGAGGCCGGTGGGGGCGGCCGGGAGCTGCACCGGGTCGCCGCCGGGGCCGAAGAGGGAGAGGTCGTCGGCCTGGTAGGCGGGGGTGCCGTACCAGCCGTGGGTGTAGATCGTGACCGAGGTCGTCGAGGCGCCCGTCGTGAACGTGGTCGCGAGCCGCTGCCAGTCGGGGGCGGAGCCCGTCCAGGTGGAGACGTCGGTGGTGCCCGTACCGGTGGCGCCGAGGTAGACGTAGCTGCCGCGCACCCAACCGCTGAGCGTGTACGAGGAGTTGGGCTTGACGGTGACGGTCTGGGAGCAGCGGGCGTTGTCGCTGCCGGCGGGGGTCGCCTGGAGTGCCTTCGTACCGCTGTGGGTGGGGCTGGAGACGACGGCGCCGCTGCCGGCGGTGCAGCTCCAGCCGTCGAGGCCGGCCTCGAAGCCGCCGTTGCGGGCGAGTTCGGCGTCGGCGGCCTGGGCGGCGGGGCCGAGCGCGGCGAGCCCTCCGGCGGCTAGGACGCCCGCGAGGAGCAGGGTGAGAGGTCTGGCGCGGTCCACAACTGCCTCCGGGGGTGGGGGAATCGAGGTGGGAGCGCGCCACAGCATGGTCCAGACCAATCAAGTGGTCAAGACCTCTGCGCCTCGACTCCGGTTCAGCCCCCGTCGACTCCCCGCGCCAGCTGCCCCGCCGCCTCGTGCATCGCCAGCTCCAGGAGCGAGGCGTCGGTGAGGGTGCCCGCACCGTCCGGTGCCACCAGCCAGCGCACCCCGCCGGTCGACCGGCCCGGGTACGGGACGACGATCCAGGTCCCGGCGCCCGCGCCGCGCACTCCGGTGCCGAGCCAGCGGGTCGCGGTGCCGGGCGGGACGAAGAAGCCCATCCGGGCGTCGCCGAAGTCGGCGAGGACCGGGCCCGGCCGGTCCACCAGGCGGGTCAGGACGTCGAGCGTGGGGTAGCCGAGCTCCGCCGGCAGGATCAGGACGTCCCAGCGCCTGCCGGCGGGCAGCAGCGCGACCCCGTGCGGGTTGCGCTCCCACTCCCATCGGCAGGCGTCGGGATCGGGCGCGACCGAAACCAGCCACTCCACCGCGCTCTTGGCGCCCGAGGCCCCCGTACCAGTCATCGCAACGGTCTCCTTCCGTGTGGACACGGTGTCCGTACGGAGAGAGCGCGGCGAGCGGCTACTCTTACGCGGTTTCAGCTACCCATCAGTTGTGACGTAGGTCACATGCGAGAGTTCAGCTGTCGAAGCCGAGGCCCATCCGGTCCATCGCCTTCAGCCACAGGTTCCGGCGGCCGCCGTTCTCGTCGGCGCGGGCCATCGCCCACTTGGTGATGCCGATGCCGGCCCACGCGACCGGCTCGGGCGGGAACGGCAGCGGCTTGCGGCGGACCATCTCGAGCTCGGTGCGTTCGGTCCGCTCCCCCGCGAGCAGGTCGAGCATCACGTCACCGCCGAAACGGGTGGCGCCCACGCCGAGGCCGGTGAACCCCGCCGCGTACGCCACCTTGCCCTGGTACGCCGTACCGAAGAAGGCCGAGAAGCGGGAGCAGGTGTCGATCGCGCCGCCCCAGGCGTGGCTGAAGCGGAGCCCCTCCAGCTGCGGGAAGCAGCGGAAGAAGTGCTCGGCGAGCTTGAGGTACGTCTCCGGGCGGTGGTCCATCTCGGCGCTGACCTTGCCGCCGAAGGGGTAGATCGCGTCGTAACCGCCCCAGAGGATGCGGTGGTCGGCGGTGATCCGGAAGTAGTGGAACTGGTTGGCGGAGTCGCCGAGTCCCTGCCGGTTCTTCCAGCCGACGGAGGCGAGCTGCTCGGGGCTGAGCGGCTCGGTCATCAGGGCGTAGTCGTAGACCGGGACGGTGTACGCGCGCACCCGCTTGACCAGCGACGGAAAGACGTTGGTGCCGAGGGCGACCCGGCGGGCGAGGACACGGCCGTACGGGGTGCGCACGCCCATGCCGGCGCCGAAGGAGACCAGGTCGAGGCCGGGGGTGTTCTCGTAGATCCGTACACCCAGGTCCAGGCAGGCCCGCTTCAGGCCCCAGGCCAGCTTGGCCGGGTTCAGCATGGCGACACCGCGGCGGTCCCAGAGGCCGCCGAGGAAGGTCGGGGAGTCGACCTCGGCGCGGACGGCGTCCCGGTCGAGGAGTTCGAGGCCGTCCGCGAGACCGAGCCGGTCGATCTCCTCGTACACCTCGTGGAGTTCGTCGACCTGGTACGGCTCGGTGGCCACGTCGATCTCGCCGGTGCGCTCGAAGTCGCAGTCCAGCGCGTAGCGGGCGACCGCCTCCTCGATGCCGTCGAGGTTGCGCTCGCCGAGCTCTTCCAGCTTCGGCAGCTCGCCCGGCCAGCGGGCGAGCCCGTTGCCGAAGCCGTGCGTGAGGGAGGCCGCGCAGAAGCCTCCGTTGCGGCCCGAGGCGGCCCAGCCCACCTCGCGGCCTTCGATCAGCACGACATCCCGGGCGGGGTCGCGCTCCTTGGCGAGGAGCGCGGTCCACAGTCCGCTGTAGCCGCCGCCGACGACGAGGAGATCGCACTTCTCGGTGCCGGTGAGGGCGGGCAGGGCGCCGGGCTTGCCGGGGTCTTCCAGCCAGAAGGGGACGGGCTGGGCGTCGGAGAGAGATTGTGCAGCGAGACGCATGGCGACTGGGGCCATGGTTTCCAACTCCTTCGGTGCCTGAGCTGCCTGTGGCTAGGGCCGTGGGCTCAGGCTGTTGCTGATTTCTTGCGCCGGTTCGTGATGATTTGCCCGGCCACGACCACCAGTACCGCGAGGACGAACATCGCGGTGCCGATGACGTTGATCTGAACGGGGGTTCCGCGCTGCGCCGAGCCCCAGACGAACATGGGGAAGGTGACGGTGGAGCCCGCGTTGAAGTTGGTGATGATGAAGTCGTCGAACGAGAGCGCGAAGGCGAGCAGGGCGCCGGCGGCGATGCCGGGGGCCGCGATCGGCAGGGTCACGCGCAGGAAGGTCTGTGTGGGCCCCGCGTAGAGATCGCGCGCGGCCTCCTCCAGACGCGGGTCCATGGACATGACCCGGGCCTTGACCGCCGTCACGACGAACGACAGGCAGAACATGATGTGGGCGATCAGGACCGTCCAGAAGCCCAGCTCGATGCCCATGTTGAGGAAGAGGGTGAGCAGCGAGGCGGCCATGACGACCTCGGGCATCGCCATCGGCAGGAAGATCAGCGAGTTGATCGCGCCGCGCGCCCGGAAGCGGTAGCGGACGAGCGCGAAGGCGATCATCGTGCCGAGGACGACGGCCCCGACGGTGGCCCAGGCGGCGAGCTGGAGCGAGAGGGAGAGCGACTCGCACATGTCGGCGACGCCGCAGGGGTCCTTCCAGGCGTCGAGCGAGAACTCCTGCCAGGAGTAGTTGAAGCGTCCCTTCGGCTTGTTGAAGGAGAACGCCATCACGACGAGGTTCGGCAGGATCATGTAGGCGAGCGTCAGCAGGCCCGCGATGACGACGAGGTTCCGGCGGATCCAACGCATCAGACCAAGTCCTCCGTTCCCGCTCGGCGGATGTAGACGGTGACCATGGCCAGCACGATCGCCATGAGGATGAAGGAGAGCGCGGCGGCCGTCGGGTAGTCGAGGACCCGCAGGAACTGCGACTGGATGACGTTTCCGACCATCTTGGTGTCGGTGGAGCCGAGCAGTTCGGCGTTGACGTAGTCGCCGCTCGCCGGGATGAAGGTGAGCAGGGTGCCGGAGACGACGCCGGGCATCGACAGCGGGAAGGTCACCTTGCGGAAGGTGGTCGCCGGGGAGGCGTACAGGTCCTGCGCGGCCTCGTGCAGCCGGCCGTCGATCCGCTCCAGGGAGGTGTAGAGGGGCAGGATCATGAAGGGCAGGAAGTTGTACGTCAGACCGCAGACGACCGCCATCGGGGTGGCGAGGACGCGGTCGCCCTCGGTCCAGCCGAGCCAGCTGGTCACGTCCAGGAAGTGCAGGGCGTTGAGCGCCTCGACCACCACGCTGTCGTCGGCCAGGATCGTCTTCCAGGCCAGCGTCCGGATGAGGAAGCTGGTGAAGAAGGGCGCGATGACGAGGACGAGGAGCAGATTGCGCCAGCGGCCGGCCTTGAACGCGATCAGGTACGCGAGCGGGTAGCCGAGCAGCAGACAGAGCAGGGTCGCGGTCCCGGCGTACAGCAGGGAGCGGACGAACTGCGGCCAGTACTCCTGGAAGGCGTCCCAGTAGGTCTGGAAGTGCCAGGTGACCTTGAAGCCGGCTTCGAGGGAGCCGGTCTGGACCGAGGTCGAGGCCTGGTAGACCATCGGCAGCGCGAAGAAGACGACGAGCCAGAGGAGGCCGGGCAGCAGCAGCCAGTAGGGGACGAGCCGCTTGCGGGTGGAGGGCTTGCGCAGAACCGGTTCCTCGACCGGCTGCGGCGCTTCCTCCTTCGTCAGGGTGGAAGTGCTCATCCGGCGTCCTCCACCGTCTCCACGCCCGCGTCGATGTCCTGGGCGGCGTCGAGCCCGAAGGTGTGCGCGGGGTTCCAGTGCAGGACCACCTCGGCACCCGGGACGAGCCGCGTGTCGCGCTCGATGTTCTGCTCGTACACCTGGAGTTCGGCGCCCGCCGGGCTGTTCACCACGTACTGCGTGGAGACCCCGATGAAGGAGGAGTCGGCGATCCGGCCGGTGACCCGGTTGCGGCCGTCGGCTATCGAGCCCGCGTCGTCGGCGTGCGCGAGCGAGATCTTCTCGGGGCGGACGCCCACGAGCACCTTGCCGCCCTGGCGGACGGCGGAGGTACAGCGGTCACCGGGGACGCGGAGCTTGCCGCCGCCCGCCGTGACCAGCACGTCGGAACCGGTCTCCAGGACCTCGGCCTCGATGAGGTTCGAGGTGCCGAGGAAGTTGGCGACGAAGGTGGTCTGCGGGTTCTCGTACAGGTCGGCGGGGGCGCCGAGCTGCTCGACCCGGCCGCCGTTCATCACCGCGACCTGGTCGGCCATCGTCATGGCCTCCTCCTGGTCGTGGGTGACGTGCACGAAGGTGATGCCGACCTCGGTCTGGATGCGCTTGAGCTCCAGCTGCATCTGGCGGCGCAGCTTGAGGTCGAGGGCGCCGAGCGGCTCGTCGAGGAGCAGGACCTGCGGGTGGTTGATGAGGGCGCGGGCGACGGCGACGCGCTGCTGCTGGCCGCCGGAGAGCTGGTGCGGCTTGTGCCGGGCCTTGTCGCCGAGCTGGACGAGTTCCAGCATGTCGTCGACCTGCTTCTTCACCGACTTGATGCCGCGGCGGCGCAGGCCGAAGGCGATGTTCTCGGTGATGTCCATGTGCGGGAAGAGCGCGTAGGACTGGAAGACGGTGTTGACCGGGCGCTTGTACGGCGGGAGGTCGGTGACGTCCTTGTCGCCGAGGAAGACGGTGCCGGTGCTGGGGTCCTCCAGGCCGGCGATCATCCGCAGGGTGGTCGTCTTGCCGCAGCCGGAGGCACCGAGGAGGGCGAAGAAGGAGCCCTGCGGGACGGTCAGGTCGAGGGGGTGGACGGCGGTGAAGGAGCCGTACGTCTTGCTGATCCCGGTGAGACGGACGTCGCCGCCGCCCGTGTTCTTTCCAGTGTGAGCAGTCTTGTCAGTCATGGGTCGTGGTCCCAGGGAGTGAGAGAGGTGGACGAAGGGGGCCTCAGGCGCCGATGAGCTTGGCGAACTTCTCCTCGTACGCCGTCTCCTCCGCGCCGGTGAGCGAGCGGAAGGCGTGCGACTTC
Source organism: Streptomyces sp. SJL17-4 (assembly GCF_036826855.1). NCBI lineage: Bacteria > Bacillati > Actinomycetota > Actinomycetes > Kitasatosporales > Streptomycetaceae > Streptomyces > Streptomyces sp. SJL17-4. Next base: position 2,507,867 of record NZ_CP104578.1, read on the forward strand.
TTGGCCATGGCCTTGTCCGGGAGGATCAGCGTGTTGTTCGCGAGTTCGGGGTCGATCTTGGCGAGCTCGTCCTTCACCCCGTCGACGGGGCACACGTAGTTGATGTACGCGGCGAGCTGGGCGGCGACGGGAAGCTCGTAGTAGTAGTCGATGAGCTTCTCGGCGTTCGTCTTGTGCCGGGCCTGCGTGGGGACGAGCAGGTTGTCGCTGGAGGTGATGTAGCCGGCGGACGGGATGGAGAACTTGATGTCCGGGTTGTCCGCCTGGAGCTGGATGATGTCGCCGGCCCAGGCGAGACAGGCGGCGATGTCGCCCTTGTCCAGGTCGGAGGTGTAGTCGTTGCCGGTGAAGCGGCGGATCTGCTTCTTGTCGACGCCCTTCTGGAGGCGCCCGATCGCCGCGTCGTAGTCGGCGTCGGTGAAGTTCCCCGGGTCCTTGCCGAGGTCGAGCAGCGTCATGCCGACGGAGTCGCGCATCTCGGTGAGGAAGCCGACCCGGCCCTTGAGGGAGGGGTCGTCGAGGAGCTGGGTGACCGAGTCGACCTTCTTCCCGCCGGTCGCCTTGGCGTTGTACGCGATGACCGTGGAGATACCGGTCCACGGGTACGAGTAGGCGCGGCCCGGGTCCCAGTCGGGGCTGCGGAACTGGGCGGAGAGGTTCGCGTACGCGTGGGGGAGGTTCGAGGCGTCGAGCTTCTGGGCCCAGCCGAGGCGGATCATGCGGGCGGCGAGCCAGTCGGTGACGCAGATCAGGTCGCGGCCGGTGTCCTGGCCGGCCGCGAGCTGCGGCTTGATCTTGCCGAAGAACTCGACGTTGTCGTTGATGTCCTCGGTGTACTTGACCTTGATCCCGGTGCGCTTCGCGAACGCCTCCAGGGTCGGGCGGGACTTCTCGTCCTCGCTGACGTCCATGTACTCGGTCCAGTTGGAGAAGGCGAGGGTCTTCTCCTTGGCCGACACGTCGGTGGAGGCGGGTCCCTGGCCCTCCCGTTTGGCCGGCGGGATGCCGCATGCGCTCAGGGACGCGAAGCCGCCGACCGTGAGCGCTCCGACGCCTCCGGCGCGCAGCATCGAACGGCGGGTGAGAGCGCCCCGGCCGCTCGTCAGGCTGCGGCGTATCGCCGCCGTCTGCGCGGCGGACAGGCTGTCGGACTCGTACTGCTCCATGCGCTGTGCCCTTTCGGGATGGTTGCGTCGCGGGTCGGGCGACGGGCTGCTATCGGTCCCCGAAGATCGTGCGGTGCCAGTCCTTCGCCGCCACCGCGGTGTTGTCGAACATCACGTGCTTGACCTGCGTGTACTCCTCGAAGGAGTAGGCCGACATGTCCTTCCCGTAGCCCGATGCCTTGGTGCCGCCGTGGGGCATCTCGCTGATGATCGGGATGTGGTCGTTGACCCAGACACAGCCGGCCTTGATCTCCCGGGTGGCGCGGTTGGCCCGGTAGACGTCCCGGCTCCAGGCCGAGGCGGCCAGGCCGTAGGGGGTGTCGTTGGCGAGCCGGATGCCCTCGTCGTCGCTGTCGAAGGGCAGGGCCACCAGGACCGGGCCGAAGATCTCCGACTGCACGACCTCACTGTCCTGCGCGGCGCCGGTGATCAGGGTCGGACGATAGTACGCACCCTCCTTCAGGTCTCCGCCCGGGGCTTCGCCGCCGGTGACGACGGTGGCGTAGCCGCGGGCCCGCTCGACGAAGGCCGCGACCCGGTCGCGCTGGGCGTGGCTGATGAGCGGGCCGAGGTCGGTGGTCGGCGCGAAGGGGTCGCCGAGCCGCACGGACTCCATCAACTCGGCCACGCGCGCCACGAACGCGTCGAAGAGCGGGCGCTGGACGTACGCGCGCGTGGCGGCCGTGCAGTCCTGGCCGCTGTTGATGAGGGAGGCGGCGACGGCCCCGTGGGCGGCGGCCTCCAGGTCGGCGTCGTCGAAGACGACGAAGGGGGCCTTGCCGCCGAGTTCGAGGTGGAGGCGCTTCACGGTCGCGGTGGCGATCTCGGCGACCCGCTTGCCGACGGGGGTGGAGCCGGTGAAGGAGGTCATCACGACGTCGGGGTGGCCGACGAGGTGTTCGCCGACGGTCTTCCCGGCGCCGTTGACGATGTTGACCACACCGTCGGGGATGCCGGCCTCCTTCGCCGCCTGCGCGAACATCAGGGAGGTCAGCGGGGTGAGTTCGGCGGGCTTGAGGACGATCGTGTTGCCGGCGGCGATGGCCGGGAGGATCTTCCAGGCAGCCATCTGGAGGGGGTAGTTCCAGGGTGCGATGGAGCCGACGACGCCGATGGGTTCGCGGCGGATGTACGAGGTGTGGTCGCCGCTGTACTCGGCGGCGGACTGGCCCTGGAGGTGACGGGCGGCCCCCGCGAAGAAGGCGGTGTTGTCGACGGTGCCGGGCACGTCGAACTCGGTGGTGAGCTTGAGCGGCTTGCCGCACTGGAGGGACTCGACGCGGGCGAAGTCCTCGGCCCACTCGGCGAGGACACCGGCGAAGCGGTGGAGCGCGTCGGAGCGCTCGCCCGGGGTGGCACCCGCCCAGCCCGGGAAGGCCGCCCTCGCGGCGGCGACGGCCTCGTCCACGTCGGCGGTGGAGGCGAGCGTGTAGGTGTACACGCTCTCCCCGGTCGCCGGATCGATCACGCTGTGTTCCTGACCGGAGGTTCCGGCGCGGAGCCGCCCGCCGATGTACTGTGCGCCGTCCGCGAAGCGGTCCGTCACCTGGAAGCGGTTGCCCATGACGCTCTCCGTTGTTCCAGCTCGAATTGAGTGCCGATCCTGACAGAGGGATGGTGGTCCAACAAGTGATTCCGTTGTTGCCTTTTGGTTACGCGACGGAATCGGTCGACCATGTGTCGAGGAGGCCGGAAAATCTCCGTACGGAGTGTCCGTGGCGGATGCCAGACTCGCGTGCATGAGCATGGTCGAGACACTGACACAGCAGGTCAGCAGGGGTGACAAGGTGAAGTGGCTGCACTTCTGGGGCCACCGCCCGCATCCCGGCGGGCGGCTCTCGGCGAGCTGTCTCAGCCAGTGGTGGCCGGCGCCCTTCGTGGTCTCCGGCGTGTCGTACGCGACGGCCGAGCACTGGATGATGGCGGCCAAGGCCCGGCTCTTCGGGGACGCCGAAGCGGAGCGGGCCGCGCTGTCCGCCCGTACCCCGGCCGAGGCCAAGAAGGCGGGACGGCTCGTCCGGGGCTTCGACGAGACGGTGTGGGCGCGGGAGCGCTTCGGGATCGTCGTCGAGGGCAGTGTCCACAAGTTCTCCTCGGACGAGGCCCTGCGCGCCTACCTCCTCGGCACCGGCACCCGGGTCCTGGTGGAGGCGAGCCCCGTGGACCGCGTCTGGGGCATCGGCCTGGCGGCCGACGACCCCCGCGCCCACGACCCGGCGAGCTGGCGCGGCGAGAACCTCCTGGGCTTCGCCCTGATGGAGGCACGGGAGCGGCTGCGGCAGGGCGCCGCGTGAGACGCGCCGGTGGGACGGACGCCGAAGGCCCCGCACTCCTCACGGAGTGCGGGGCCTTCGGCGCGTGCTCTTCGGTCTAGCGGTCGCTCCCGACCACCAGGCTCGACGCGAACGGGTCCTCGTCGTAGCCGGAGTCGTCGAAGCTGGACGAGTCCTGACTGGCCGCCCAGATGATGAAGCCCAGGAAGACGGCGCTGATCAGGGTGCCGATCGCACCGAGCACGACGCCCGCGACCGCCATGCCCCGGTTGGTCGCCTCGCCCCGGCCTGCCTTCTTCATCCCGATGATGCCGAAGATCAGCGCCAGGATGCCGAGGATCGCCCCCAGGCCCCACAGGCAGAAGCCCGCCACCGAGATGATGCCGAGCACCATCGAGGCCGTCCCCATGCCGTTGGACGGGGACTGCTGCCAGCCGGTCTGGCCGGGGTAGCCGCCACCCGTCGAGGGGTAGCCGGGGTAGCCGTACGAGGAGCCCGTCGGCGTCGCCGCCGGGGTCGGGGCCACCGGGTAGCCGTACCCGCCGGACGTGTCCGCCGCCGGATAGCCGTACGCGCCGGGCGTGGCCGCGGGCCCGCCGGGTGCGACCGGCGGCGGCGGAACGTCGTGCGGGCCGGGCGACGCGAGCGGCACGGACGTGACGGTCTGCTGGTCGTGCACCGGCGGCGGCGACGGGGTCGCCGGCTTGCTCAGTTCGACCCCGTCGCGGTTCGGCGGAGCCCACGGGTCCGTCGGGTCGTACCCGCCCCGCGACTGGTCTTGGTTGTCAGACATGGGCCTCCCCCATCATGGTCCCGCCATGCTACGGCCTCACCTCTGAGGGGGAACCGTCCGGCCTACGATGACGGGATGACCGACCTCCATCCCTTCATCGCGGGCCTGCCCAAGGCAGAGCTGCACGTCCACCACGTCGGCTCCGCCTCGCCCCGGATCGTCGCCGAGCTCGCCGCCCGGCACCCCGACTCCAAGGTCCCCACGGACCCGGAGGCGTTGACCGACTACTTCACGTTCACCGACTTCGCGCACTTCATCGACGTCTACCTCTCGGTCGTCGACCTGGTCCGCACCCCCGAGGACGTCCGGCTGCTGACCTTCGAGGTCGCCCGTGACATGGCCCGGCAGAACATCCGGTACGCCGAGCTGACCATCACGCCCTACTCCTCCACCCGCCGGGGCATCGACGAGCGGGCCTTCATGGCGGCCATCGAGGACGCCCGCAAGTCGGCCGAGGCCGAGTTCGGCACCCTCCTGCGCTGGTGCTTCGACATCCCGGGCGAGGCCGGCCTGGTCTCCGCCGAGGAGACCGCCCGCCTGGCCACCACCGACGGGCTGCGCCCCGAGGGCCTGGTCTCCTTCGGCCTCGGCGGCCCCGAGATCGGCGTGCCGCGCCCGCAGTTCAAGCCGTTCTTCGACCGGGCGCGCGCGGCCGGACTGCGCTCGGTCCCGCACGCGGGCGAGACGACCGGCCCGCAGACGATCTGGGACGCGATCAACGACCTGGGCGCCGAGCGCATCGGCCACGGCACCAGCTCGGTCCAGGACCCGGCGCTCCTCGCCCACCTGGCGGAGCACCGCATCGCGCTGGAGGTCTGCCCGACCTCGAACATCGCCACCCGGGCCGTCGCCACCCTGGACGAGCACCCGATCCGGCAGATGGTGGACGCCGGCGTCCTCGTCACCATCAACAGCGACGACCCGCCGATGTTCGGCACCGACCTCAACAACGAGTACGCGGTCGCCGCCCGGCTCCTCGGCCTCGACGAGCGCGGTGTCGCCGCCCTCGCGAAGAACGCGGTGGAGGCCTCGTTCCTCGACCCGGCCGGGAAGGCCCGGATCGCCGCCGAGATCGACACGTACACCGACAACTGGCTGGCGCGCTGACCGGCAGCCGGCCGGCGCGCTGACGACCGGCTCACGCGCCGACGGCTGGCTCCCGCGCCGACGACGGCGAGAATGGGCCCATGGACTCCGACACCGCCATGGACCCGACCGCCGTCGTGAAAGCCGCCGAGGCCAGGGCCTCCGTCACCGTCGTGGGCCATCGCGGCGACCCGTACCGCGTCCGCGAGAACACCCTCGCCTCGATCGCCTCGGCGATCGAGCGGGGGGCGGACGCCGTCGAGGTCGACGTCCGGCTGACGAAGGACGGCGTGCCCGTCCTCCTCCACGACGACACCCTGAAGCGCCTGTGGGGCCACGACCGCCCGCTCTCCGCCCTCTCGTACGAGCAGGTCCGGGAGCTGACGTACGGCAAGGTCCCGACCCTGCGCGAGGCACTGCTCACCGCCGGGGAGAAGCGGCTGATGCTGGACCTGCCCGGCGGGAACGAGGACTCGGTCCGGGCCATCGTCCGTACGGTCCGCGAGTGCGGCGCCGGGGAGCGCGTCTACTACTGCGCCGGGGCCGTCGCCATGCTCCAGGTGCGCGCCGCCGATCCGGCCGCCGAGATCGCCCTCACCTGGACCTCGCTCGCCCCGCCCCGCCCGATCCTGCTCGACGTGGTCCGGCCCCGCTGGCTCAACTACCGCTTCGGCCTGGTGAGTCGGGCGCTGACCGACCGGGTGCACCGGGACGGTCTCCTCGTCTCGGCCTGGACGGCGGACACCCCGCGCACCATGCGTAAGCTGATCGGGAACGGGGTCGACGCGATCACCACGAACCGGGTCGACACGCTCTCCGCCGTCCTTCGAAAGGCCCAGGGATGAACGACCGGATCCGGACCGACATCGCCCACAACGCCCGGGTGTGGAACTACTGGCTGGGCGGCAAGGACAACTACCCGGTCGACCGGGCGGTGGGCGACCAGGTCACCGGCTTCTACCCGAGCATCGGCGAAGTGGCCCGCGCGGACCGGGCGTTCCTCGGCCGCGCCGTCACCTTCCTCGCCGCGGACGCCGGGGTACGCCAGTTCCTCGACATCGGTACGGGCCTGCCGACCGCCGACAACACCCACGAGGTCGCCCAGCGGGCCGCGCCCGACGCCCGGATCGTCTACGTCGACAACGACCCGATCGTCCTCACCCACGCCCGCGCGCTGCTGACCAGCGCCCCGGAGGGCGTCACCGAGTACGTGGACGCCGACGCCCACGACCCGGAGAAGATCCTGGCGGCGGCCGGCGCGACCCTCGACCTCTCCCGTCCGGTCGCCGTGATGATGCTCGGCATCCTCAACTTCGTCCTGGACACCACCGAGGCCCGGACGATCGTCCGCACCCTGATGGACGCCGTCCCCTCCGGCAGCTACCTGGTCCTGACCCACCCCACCCTGGAGCCGGAGCTCGGCGGGGAGGGCAACAAGGCCGCCATGGCCTTCTGGAACGAGAACGCGACCCCGCCGATCACCGCCCGCAGCCGTACCGAGTTCGCCTCCTTCCTCGACGGCCTCGACGTCCTGGAGCCGGGCATCCTGTCCTGCTCGCGCTGGCGCGCGACGACCGGAGACGTCCCCGTGGTCGCGCAGTTCGGCGCGGTGGGCCGCAAGCCGTAATGGCCCCGAGAGGGAATGTCCGCGGCCGGGGGGACGTACGCGGCCGGTGGGAGCGGGCCCGCACCTGGGGCGCGGCGAATCCATGGGCGGTGGACGTGGGGATCGCGCTGCTCGTCCAGGCGGCGATGACGATGCCGTTCGTGGTGCCGCGCGGGCCGGAACTCGAACCGGCGACCTGGGCGGCGTACGGACTGACCACGCTCACGGTGGTCCCGCTCGTCTGGCGGCGGCGTGCGCCCCTCGCCGTACTCCTCGCCATCCTGGCGACGAGCGCGCTGTACAAGCTGGCGCTCGAAGGGCCGGGGCAGCCGCTGCCGTACACCGGACTCGTCATCGTCTACACGATCGCGCTGCTCTCGCCGACGTGGAAACGGCTCGCGACGGCGGGGCTCCTGGTCGTCGCGGTGCCGGTCTCGGTGGGGCTCAACACCCGGACGGCCCGCGAACTGACCTTCTCGCTCTTCGTGTTCGCCGCGGCCTATGTCTTCGGCCGGCTCCAGGACGCCCGGCAGCGGGCGCACCTGATCGAGGCCGAGCGGGCCGCCGCGCGGGAACGGGCCCGGATCGCACGGGAGATGCACGACATCCTGTCGCACGCGGTGAGCCTGATGATCGTGCAGGCGGAGGCCGGACCGGTGGCGGTGCGGACGGCGCCGGAGCGCGCGGAGGCCGCGTTCGGCGCGATCTCGGAGACCGGCCGGGAGGCGATGACCCAGCTGCGGCAGATGCTGGGGCTGCTGCGGGAGGGGCCCGAGGGCGCGCCGCCCCGCGAGCCGCAGCCGGACCTCTCCGGGATCCCCTCGCTGGTGGAGCGGGTGAGGTCCGGCGGTCTGCTGGTGGAGTACACGACGGAGGGCGGGGTACGGGCGCTGCCCGCGGCGACCGGTGCGAGCGCCTACCGGATCGTGCAGGAGGCCCTGACGAACGTGGTCAAGCACGCGGGCGCGCGCCGGGCCGATGTCCGGCTCGCCCACGCGGACGGCGTCCTCCGGGTCACCGTCACGGACGATGGACGCGGCCCCGACGGAAGCACCGGCTCCGGCGGCCACGGCCTCACCGGCATCCGGGAGCGGGCCACCGCACACGGCGGGACGGTGACGGCCGGCCCGGGTCCGGGCGGCCGGGGGTTCGAGGTGCGGGTCCTGCTCCCCGTACCCTCCACGGCGGAGGTGGGCGGATGACGACGATCCGGGTGGTGGTCGCGGACGACCAGGAACTGGTCCGCAGCGGCTTCGCGATGATCCTCGACGCGCAGCCGGACATCGAGGTCGTGGCGGAGGCCGGGGACGGGGCGGAGGCGATCGAGGCGGTGCGCCGGCACGCCCCGGACGTGGCGCTCCTCGACATCCGGATGCCCGGCACCGACGGCATCGAGGCCTGCCGGGCGATCAGCGCGGGGACCGGCTGCCGGACGGTGATCCTGACGACCTTCGACACCGACGCGTATGTGTACGAGGCGCTGCACGCGGGCGCGAGCGGTTTCCTCCTCAAGGACGTGCGCCGGGACGATCTGGTGCACGCGGTACGGGTGGTGGCCGCGGGCGACTCGCTGCTCGCGCCGTCCGTGGCCCGCCGCCTGGTGGAGCAGTACACGGCGGCCGGCCCGCGCAGGACCGCCCCGGACCCCCGGCTCGACGTGCTGACGGGCCGGGAGCGGGAGACGCTGCTGCTCCTCGCGCGCGGTCTCTCCAACGCGGAGATCGCGGCGGAGCTGGTGGTCAGCGACCACACGGTGAAGACGCACGTGGGGAACGTGCTCTCCAAGCTCGGCCTGCGGGACCGGATCCAGGCGGTGATCTGCGCGTACGAGACGGGTCTGGTCGCGGCGGGCTCTCCCCCGCCCGGGGGAGGCGAGGGGTCCCGCCCCTCCCCCGCGTCGGCGAGGAACTGACCGGCGGAAGACCGCCGGTGCGGGCGATCCGCCGATCGCCGCAGGTCAGCAGGATGGAGCCATCGAGAACAACGGCTCACACCACCGGAGTTGACCATGAGGAAGTCCACCCGCACGCTGCTCGCCGCGGCGCTCGTCCTGGGGGTGGCGGCGGGCCCGGCGCTCACGCCGGCCTTCGCGACGCCCCCGGCCGCAGCGTCGACCACACGGCCGGTGAGCCCGGACCTGAGCACGGCGATCGCCGGACTGCCCCGCGCCGACGCCACGGCCGCGCTCGTCCGGGTCGGCGGCACCGAGGGTTCCTGGCAGGGCAGTTCGGGCGTCCACGACCTGACGACCGGCGCCCCGGCGGACCCGGCCGCCCGCTTCCGCGCCGGCTCGGTGACGAAGGTCTTCACGGCCGCGACCGTCCTCCAGCTGGCCTCCGAGCGCCGGATCGACCTGGACCGCACGGCCCGCTCGTACCTTCCGGAGCTGATCCCCGGCCGGTACGCCACGGTGACCGTCCGCCAGCTCCTGAACCACACCCACGGCATCCCGGCCCCCGACCTGGCCGTCGGAGACACGGTGGAGGAGTGGTACGCCCACCGCTTCGACGTCCACAGCCCGGAGGCCATGGTCCGCTCGGCGACGGCGAAGCCGCGCGAGTTCCGGCCCGGCACCCAGCAGCACTACCTCAACATCGGGTACACGATCGCGGGTCTGATCGTGGAGCGGGTGACGGGCGACTCGTACGAGCGGCAGGTGGAGCGGCGGATCCTGCGCCCGCTGGGCCTGCGGGACACGTACCTCCCCGGTGAGGCCGCCGGGATCGCCGGGCCGTACAACCACGGCTACCAGACCATGCGGCTCGACGACGGGACGACGGGGCTGCGCGACGTCTCCGTCTGGGGGGTGACGGACGGCTGGGCGGCCGGGGACATCATCTCGACCACGGCCGACCTGGAGCGGTTCACCCGGGCGCTGTTCGCGGGCCGGGTGGTGCGCGGGCCGCTCCTGGAGGAGATGTTCACCCTGCCGAAGGTGACGGACCTGAAGTCCGGCGCCCCGGCCGCGTACTCCGCCGGCCTGTCGATGAAGAAGCTCGGCGGCCGCGAGGTCTGGGGCAAGACCGGCGGCCGCTGGGGGTACAACGCGGCCATCGCCTCCACCCGCGGCGGCGAGCGCACCCTCGTCTACAGCGTCAACTCCACCGACGCGAAGGGCCAGGACATGAACCCGACCGCCCTGAACGTCATGGTGGCGGCGTACGGCCTGCCGGACTAGACGGTCACGGGCTCCGGCGCGACCGTCCCGGTCCCGGCCGCCTCGAGCCGCTTGATCATCCGGCGCACGTGGAGCAGCGGCAGGATCCCGATGACGCCGAAGGACATGTCGATGACCGACCACCAGAAGGGGATGTCGCGGATCGGTCCGCAGATCAGGGCGAGCGGGATGATGCCGACGCAGGCGATCATGCCGAACTCGACGACCCAGATGTTGCGGACGGGGTCGCGGTAGGGGCCGTGGAAGGCGACCGCGATGACGAGGTGGGCGAAGGCCAGCCAGTCGTTGCCGTAGAGCAGGTACGGGGCCTGCTCGTCGGCGGCTTCGAGACCGCCCCGCACCCGGTCGATCCACTCGGCGAGGCCGGGGAGGAGCTCGGCCACGGGCGCCGCCCACCCGTCGAGCGAGGAGTCGAGCAGCCGGAGTTCGGTGACGAGCGGGAACGCGGTGATCCCGCTCAGGACCAGGCAGACGACGAAGACGATCAGCCAGACGCGGATGCGCGTGAGAAGGGCTCTCGGCCCGTTCGAGTCGCTCATGAGGGCAGCGTACGCCCATCTTGAACGTGTTCAGAAATGGGGGTCGGTTCCGTCGCCTCGGCTCACGGCCCACGGTCCCGGCCCCTCGCCCGACTCACAGCCCCACGATCGCGTTCCACCTCTTCGTGAAGTCCTGCCGCTCCCGCGCGGTGATGTCCCGGGCGATCGCGAGCCGCCCGCGCATGTCCGCGTCCGGGAAGATCAGCGGGTCCTCCGCGAGCGCCACGAGTTCCTCGTCGCCGGAGTCCGCGAGGACCTGCTGCGCGGCCGGCACGGGACAGACGTAGTTGACCCAGGCGGCGAGTTCGGCGGCCACCTCGGGCTCGTAGTAGTAGTCGACGAGCTTCTCGGCGTTGGCCTTGTGGTGCGCGAGGTTGGGGATCACGAGGGACTCGGCCCACAGTTCGGCGCCCTCCTCGGGCACGACGAACTCGATGTCCGGGTTGTCGGCCTGGAGCTGGATGACATCGCCCGAGTAGGCCTGGCAGGCCAGCACGTCGCCGGTCGACAGGTCCTTGATGTAGTCGTTGCCGGTGAAGCGGCGGATGTGCCGGGTCTTCACGAGGCCCTCGACCTGCTCGCACAGGGCGTGGAAGTCGTCGCCGGTCCATCGGGTGACGTCGACGCCCCGGCCCATCATGAGCAGCGCGAAGGCCTCGTCGAGCCCGGACAGCAGGGTGACCTTGCCGCGCAGGTCGTCGGCCCACAGCTCCTGGGTGGAGCGGAGTTCCCGGCCCAGCTTCCGGCGGTTGTACGCGATGCCGGTGATCCCGGACTGCCAGGGGACGCTGTGCAGCCGGCCCGGGTCGAAGGCGGGCGAGCGGAGCTGCGGGTCGAGGTGCTCGGTGACGTTCGGCTGGGTGGCGCGGTTCATCTCCTGGGCCCAGCCGAGGCGGACGAAGCGGGCGGCCATCCAGTCGCTGACGACGATCAGGTCACGGCCGGTCTCCTGGCGGTTCATCAGGGACGGGCTGATCTTGCCGAAGAACTCGTCGTTGTCGTTGATCTCCTCGGTGTACCGGACGGAGATCCCGGTGCGCTTCCCGAAGGCGTCGAGGGTCGGGCGCTTCCTGGCGTCCTCGTCGTCGGTGTCGATGTAGAGCGGCCAGTTGGCGAAGTCGAGCGTCCGGTCCCCGGCGGAGAGGTCGCGGCCGGCCCGGTCGCCCTCGTCCACGTAGGCGGCGGGGACCCCGCATCCGACGGCGAGCAGGCTCGCGGCCCCGGCACCGCCGATGCCGCGCAGCAGGGACCGGCGGGACATGTTGTTCCTGGCTGTCGCTCTCACCCAGGCAGCATCGCGGCAGGTCACCGGGCGGGGCAATGGACGCTCCGTCGAGCGACGCGGCGCGGCCCCGACACCCTGTCGACCGGGGTGCCGGGGCCGCGTGGCGTTCAGGCCGGGGTTCAGCCCAGGGAGGTCATGACGTGCTTGATGCGCGTGTAGTCCTCGAAGCCGTAGGCGGAGAGGTCCTTGCCGTAGCCGGACTTCTTGAAGCCGCCGTGGGGCATCTCGGCGACCAGCGGGATGTGGGTGTTGATCCACACGCAGCCGAAGTCGAGCGACTTGGACATGCGCATCGCGCGCGCGTGGTCCTTGGTCCAGACGGAGGAGGCGAGAGCGTACTCGACGCCGTTCGCGAACTCCAGGGCCTGCGCCTCGTCCGCGAAGGACTGGACGGTGATGACCGGGCCGAACACCTCGTTCTGCACGATCTCGTCGTCCTGCTTGAGGCCGGAGACGACGGTCGGGGCGTAGAAGTAGCCCTTGTCGCCGACCCGGTGGCCGCCGGCCTGGACCTTGGCGTGCGCCGGGAGGCGGTCGATGAAGCCGGTGACCTGCTTCAGCTGGTTGGCGTTGTTGAGCGGGCCGTAGAGCACGTCCTCGTCGTCCGGCTGACCGGTCTTGGTCTCGGAGGCGGCCTTGGCGAGCGCGGCCACGAACTCGTCGTGGATGGACTCGTGCACGAGGACGCGGGTGGCGGCCGTGCAGTCCTGGCCGGCGTTGAAGAAGCCGGCGACGGAGATGTCCTCGACGGCCTTGTCGATGTCGGTGTCCTCGAAGACCACGACCGGGGCCTTGCCGCCCAGCTCCAGGTGGACGCGCTTGACGTCCTTGGCCGCCGACTCGGCGACCTGCATGCCGGCACGTACGGAGCCGGTGATGGAGGCCATGGCGGGGGTCGGGTGCTCGACCATCGCCTTGCCCGTCTCGCGGTCGCCGCAGACGACGTTGAAGACGCCCTTGGGGACGATCTGGCCGATGATCTCCGCCATCAGGACGGTCGACGCGGGGGTCGTGTCCGAGGGCTTGAGGACGACGGTGTTGCCCGCGGCGAGCGCCGGGGCGAACTTCCACACGGCCATCATCATCGGGTAGTTCCACGGCGCGACCTGGGCACAGACGCCCACGGGCTCGCGGCGGATGATGGAGGTCATGCCCTCCATGTACTCGCCGGCCGAGCGGCCCTCGAGCATCCGGGCGGCACCGGCGAAGAAGCGGATCTGGTCCACCATCGGCGGGATCTCTTCGCTCGCCGTGAGGGCGACGGGCTTTCCGGTGTTCTGGACCTCGGCGGCGATCAGGTCCTCGGCGCGCTCCTCGAAGGCGTCGGCGATCTTGAGGAGCACCTTCTGGCGCTCGGCCGGGGTGGTGTCACGCCAGGCGGGGAAGGCGGCCGCGGCGGCCTCCATCGCGGCGTCGACGTCAGCCTGGCCAGAGAGCGGGGAGGTGGCGTACACCTCGCCGGTGGCCGGGTTGACCACCTCGATGGTGCGGCCGTCGGCCGCGTCGCGGAACTCCCCGTTGATGTAGTTACGCAGCCGGCGCAGCTCGGTGGTCACTTGCCACCCCTCCTGTCACGTTCTGTCGTCGCACGTCCTTGTGCGGTGTCCCGATGGGCGAGACACCTCAGCCTAGTCGCTCGGCTGACGCTTTCAACAGGCCCACCCCCCTCCAACTTCGGATTCCGTGAGATTCAAGTCCCTCGACAACGGATTTCATCACTCTGGGGTTGCAAGACCGACATTCTCGGTGCACAGTGAAGTCGTGGTCAGTCGAAGCACAGAACCCAGAACCGGAACCGGTTCGTCCCCGACGATCGACGCCGTCTCCCTGGCGATCATCGAACAGCTCCAGGAGGACGGTCGCCGTCCCTACGCGGCGATCGGCAAGGCCGTGGGCCTCTCCGAGGCAGCCGTGCGGCAGCGCGTCCAGAAGCTGCTCGATCAGGGCGTCATGCAGATCGTCGCCGTCACCGACCCGCTCACCGTGGGTTTCCGGCGGCAGGCGATGGTCGGCATCAACGTCGAGGGTGACCTGGATCCGGTTGCGGAAGCCCTGACGGCCATGGCCGAATGCGAGTACGTGGTGATGACCGCGGGCTCCTTCGACCTGATGGTGGAGGTCGTCTGTGAGGACGACGACCACCTGCTGGATGTGATCAACAAGCGCATCCGCACCCTCCCCGGCGTGCGCTCCACGGAGAGCTTCGTCTACCTCAAGCTCAAGAAGCAGACCTATATGTGGGGAACTCGATAATCGTGACCCAGGACCTTTCCAAGACCGCGTACGACCACCTGTGGATGCACTTCACCCGCATGTCCTCGTACGAGAACTCGCCCGTTCCCACCATCGTGCGTGGTGAGGGCACCTACATCTTCGACGACAAGGGCAAGCGCTACCTCGACGGTCTCGCGGGTCTCTTCGTGGTCAACGCCGGACACGGCCGCAAGGAACTGGCCGAGGTCGCGTACAAGCAGGCCCAGGAGCTCGCGTTCTTCCCCGTGTGGTCGTACGCGCACCCCAAGGCCGTCGAGCTCGCCGAGCGTCTCGCCGACTACGCGCCGGGCGACCTGAACAAGGTCTTCTTCACCACCGGTGGCGGCGAGGCCGTCGAGACCGCGTGGAAGCTCGCCAAGCAGTACTTCAAGCTGCAGGGCAAGCACACCAAGTACAAGGTCATCTCGCGTGCGGTCGCCTACCACGGCACCCCGCAGGGCGCCCTGTCCATCACCGGCCTGCCGGCCCTCAAGGCCCCCTTCGAGCCGCTGGTCCCCGGCGCGCACAAGGTGCCGAACACCAACATCTACCGCGCCCCGATCCACGGCGACGACCCCGAGGCCTTCGGCCGCTGGGCCGCCGACCAGATCGAGCAGCAGATCCTCTTCGAGGGCCCCGAGACCGTCGCGGCCGTCTTCCTGGAGCCGGTGCAGAACGCCGGCGGCTGCTTCCCGCCGCCGCCCGGCTACTTCCAGCGCGTCCGCGAGATCTGCGACCAGTACGACGTGCTGCTCGTCTCCGACGAGACGATCTGCGCCTTCGGCCGCCTCGGCACGATGTTCGCCTGTGACAAGTTCGGCTACGTGCCGGACATGATCACCTGCGCCAAGGGCATGACCTCGGGCTACTCCCCGATCGGCGCCTGCATCGTCTCCGACCGCATCGCGGAGCCCTTCTACAAGGGCGACAACACCTTCCTCCACGGCTACACCTTCGGTGGCCACCCGGTGTCGTCGGCGGTCGCCATCGCCAACCTCGACATCTTCGACAAGGAAGGCCTGAACCAGCACGTCCTCGACCAGGAGGGCAACTTCTTCGACACCCTGAAGAAGCTGCACGACCTCCCGATCGTCGGCGACGTCCGCGGCAACGGCTTCTTCTACGGCATCGAGCTCGTCAAGGACAAGGTCACCAAGGAGTCCTTCACGGACGAGGAGACCGAGCGCGTCCTCTACGGCTTCCTCTCGAAGGCGCTCTTCGAGAACGGTCTGTACTGCCGTGCCGACGACCGTGGCGACCCGGTCATCCAGCTCGCCCCGCCGCTGATCGCCGACCAGGGCACCTTCGACGAGATCGAAGGCATCCTGCGCTCGGTGCTCACCGAGGCCTGGACCAAGCTCTAGAGGTCCCCGCCGCGCGAGGCACACGACATCACGCCGCCCTCACGGCGTGACCCCGGCCCGGGCATGCCGCCATCCGAGTGGATGGCGGCGGCCCGGGCCGCGTGCTGTCCGTACAAACGGATCCGAATACTTACGGTGCCCAGTGACCGACAGGCCCGTCCCTTCGTTCCCCCGGACGGGGGACACAGATCGGATCCGACATCGAGGTGTACGCGATGGCCCCACCGGACAACGACGTGCTCTGGGCGCGTTCCCTGCACTGCGCCCTGGGCGGTTCGGACGCCCTCAGCGGCGTCTCACTCGGCGTCCGCGAGGGCGAGATCCTCGCCCTCGTCGGCCCGCGCGGCAGCGGCAAGACCACCCTCATGCGGTGCCTGTCCGGCCAGCTCCTCGCCCAGCAGGGCGAGGTCTGGTTCAACAGCAGCCCCGTGCACACCCTGGGACCCACCGACCGCGAACGGCTCCGGCGCGACCGCTTCGGCTGGATCGACCCCGAGCCCGGTCTCGTGCCCGAGCTCACCGGCTGGGAGAACGTGGCCCTGCCCCTGCTCCTCCGCGGCGCCTCCCACCGGGTCGCGAAGACCGCCGCCGCGGAGTGGCTGGAGCGCCTCGACATCGGCGCCTGCGCCCGCAAGCGGCCGCACGCCCTCACCCACGCACAGCGCCAGCGCATCGCCATCGCCCGCGCGCTGGTCACCACCCCGTCGGTGCTGTTCGCCGACGAACCCACCGCGATCCTGCACCGGGCCGACGGCGCCCAGGTCCTGCGCACCCTGACCGCCGCCGCCCGCTCGCACGGCATCACCGTGCTCCTCGCCACCCATGACGCCGAGGTCGCGGCGCTCGCCGACCGCATGGTCGCGCTCCTCGACGGACGCCGGGTCGGCACCGTACCCCCGGCGTCAGGGGCGGAGGGCGTCGCGGCGTGCTCGCTCTCCGTCTAGCCCGCGGGGCCCACCCCCTCGTCCAGACGCGCAGGCTCCTCGTCGCCGTCGCGGCGGCGGGGGTGGGCTTCCTCCTGCTCTGCACCCTCGGATACGCGGTCGGGCACCCGGAGCGGTCCTCGGCGTCCGTGCTGCGGCTGCTCTGGTGCGTCCTGCCGCTCGCCGCGACCGTCCAGTTCGCGGTCGCGGTGGCCCGCACCGACCCCAGCACCCGTCCCCGTCCCGGCCTCTCCGCGATCGGCCTCGGCCCCGCCCGCCTCACCGCGATCGCCGCCGCGTCGACGGCCGTCGCCTGCACGCTCGGCTCGATGGTCGCGCTGCTGTTCTATCTGCACCTGCGCGGTGACATCACGGGCCTGCCCTTCGACGGGGCCGCCGCCGACCTCCTCGCCGCCGACCGGCCGATCCCGCTCGCCGCCGCCCTCACCCTGCTCGCCGTCCTCCCGGTCGTCGCGGCCACGGCGGCGGGTCTCGCCCTGCGGCCGCGCACCGCGCCCACCGCCCCCGAGGGCGCGGAGCAGCCGGTGCCGTCCGGGCTGCCGTGGGGCATCGCCCTGGTCGCGATCGGGCTGGCCATCGAGACGTACGCGGGCCGCAGCGGCACCGGCGACGGGCTCCCCCTGCCGGGCCGCTTCGACGGCAACCCGGCGGGCGTCCTGGCCGGCTGGGTCCTCACCGCCGCCGGCCTCGCGATGGCGGGCCCCGGCCTGGTCCACGGCTGCGGCCGCCTCCTCCAGTCCGTCCGGCCGGGCGCCACCCGGCTGCTCGCGGGCCGCGTCCTGATGGACGAGTCCCGCCGTATCGGCCGCCCCCTGGGCGTGGTCAGCGCGGTGATCTCCGGAACGCTCGCGGCGGCGGCGCTGCACGACGAAGGCACCGGCCCCGGCGCCTTCGGCCCGCTCACCGGCCTGGGCGCCGCCCTCGTCCTGGCCTGCACGACGGCCACCCTCCTCACCGCGGCCCTGGAGTCCAAGCAGTGCCGCGCCCACACCACCGAGGCCCTCCTCCGCATCGGCGCCCCGCCCACGGTCCTCCGCTCGGCGGCCCTGCTGCGCGCCGGCGTCCTGCTCGCGGTCTTCCTCCCCCTCACCTGGGCGGTGGCTGAACTGGCGGCGCTGCCGCTGACCGGCTGAGACACCGAAGGGGTGACGGCCGGTCGGGCCGCGAGCCCGGTCCGACCGGCACGACACCTCCAGGGGCGGCACCCCGGTGCCGCCCCTATCGTGAGCCCATGGCGACGCTCCCCCCGGCATACCGGCCGCCCGGACCGCGCGGGCACGGGCGGTCCGGGCGCGAGATCCACACGCTTCAAGCGTTCGACGAGGCCCTCGCCCGGCCCGGCTCACTCGCCGGGTACCGCGTGCAGTCGGTCGACCTCACCGACCGGACCTTCGCCCTGCTGACCGCCGTCGCCGTCGACGCCGTCTTCCTCGGCTGCCCGATGCAGCCGGAAGCGGCGGCCAAGGTCCGTGCCGACGGCGCGCTCGTCTTCCCTCCCGTGCCCGACCTGCCCTTCGACCCGTACCGGGCGTCGCTCTACTCCCCCGAGGAACTCTTCGAGGGGATCGTGGACACCGGGTACGAGGGGACGGCGGACGCCCTCGCGTACGCGTGGTTCGGCCGGACCCGGGCCGACGGCGACATCCTCGCCTCGATGCTCCGCTCGATCCACGACGACGCCGTCTCCGACGCCCTCGACGAACTCCTCGACGGGGCCCGGGTCGTCGGCGTGATGGGCGGCCACGCGATGGGCCGGGGCACGGAGGCGTACGCGGGCGCCGCACGGCTCGGCAGAGCGCTGGCGCGCGCCGGTCTCACCGTGGCGACCGGCGGCGGCCCCGGCGCGATGGAGGCCGCGAACCTCGGCGCGTACGTGGCACCGCTCGCCGACGAGGCCCTGGCCGAAGCGCTCGCCGAGCTCGCCGAGGTCCCGTCGTTCGCGCCCTCGGTGACGGACTGGGCCCGCGCGGCCTTCCGCGTACGGGCCCTCCTGCCGCACGGCGGCGACTCGGTCGGCATCCCCACCTGGTTCTACGGCCACGAGCCGCCGAACGCCTTCGCGGGCCACATCGCCAAGTACTTCGCCAACGCCACACGGGAGGACGGCCTTCTCTCCCGGTCCACGGCGGGCGTCGTCTTCCTGCCGGGCGCGGCGGGCACGGTCCAGGAGATCTTCGACAGCGCGACCCCGAACTACTACCCGTCCCAGGGCCCCCCGACCCCGATGGTCCTCGTCGACCGCGCCCACTGGACGGAACGCCTCCCGGCCTGGCCCCTCCTGGAGACCCTGGCCGCGGGCCGCCCGATGGCCGCCCGCATCGCCCTCGTGGACTCGATCGAGGAGGCCCCGGACGCCCTGGAGCGGCTGGCGAGGCGAAGGGTGGGTTAGGGCCTGTCCTTCGGATCACGCCGGGCTCCCGTACCGCCGGGCTCCCGTACCGCCGAGGTCGCGCCCCCGCTCCCCCGCGCGGCGGAGACGGACCGGCCCACAGGCCGACGGCCCCCGGGCCCTCCGCCGGGAGGCTCGGTCCATGACGCGCAAGAGACTTCTGGCCGACTGGCCTTCCTGGGCCGGTCGCGCCGCCCTTCTGTGGTCGCTGCTGTACGCCGCGGGCGCGGCCCTCGCCGCCCTCACCGGGCCCGCGTTCGGCTACGCGCTCCTCGGGAAGGGCACGGGCACGCCCTCCGAGACCGCCGTGGCGGTGGTGTACGGGGCTGCCGCCGCCCTCGCGTACGCCCTGCTCCGCCGCCCGGACGCGAAGCGTCTTTCCACGGCGGCCCGGCCCGTCGTCGCGCTCTGCCTGGCCTCCGGCTTCGGTGCCCTCCTCAGCCCCCTCCACCTGCTGTTCTTCCTCTCCCGCAACCAGCCGCCGATCGACTGGGCGGCCCTCGCCAACCAGAGCGCCGCCGTCCTCGGCGCGGTCCTGTGGGGGTACGCGGCCCTCGCGCACCGCCGCCGGGCGCTCGGCGCCTGCCCCCACTGCGGCGGACACGCCCCGCCCGTGGCCGGGCGGAACACCACCCGCGCCGGACTCTTCGCGATCGCCGCCCTCGTGCCGTACACCGCCCTGAAGACGGCCTGGGCGCTGGGCGTCACCCCCGGGTACACCGGCACCGGCCGCCCCGGAGCAGACCCGGAGTACACCAGCGACCTGGGCATCTGGCTGTACGACCACGGGGTCGACGTCACCGCGGTCCTCGCCGTCCTCGGCATGGTCCTCGCGCTCGCCCTGACCCGCCCGTGGGGACGGCGGCTGCCCCGGCTGCCGGTGCTCGCGCTCGGCTGGGCCGGGGCGGGCGCGCTCGCCCCGTTCGGGGCGCTCCTGGCGACCGTCGGCGTGCTGGACTGGACGGGCGTGACCGACGTCGGGATGGCCGACCACGCCCCGTGGGTCGTCGCCGTCGCCTACGGCGGCTTCTCCTGCTACGGCCTCGCCCTGGCCCGTGCCACGCTCCTGTACCAGCGGGCGGCCCGCGGGGCCTGCGATCGCTGCTGAGGACGCCCCCGGATCACTTCCGCTCACTTCCGCCAGTAGATGTGGTGCGTCACCGCACCTCCCGGGCTGGGCACGACGTCACAGTGGAACCGGTCGAGCAGCTCGTCGGGCGACTCCCAGAGCCGTACCCCGGAACCGAGCTTCACCGGCGCGACCGCGACGTGCAGGGTGTCGACGAGGCCGGCGTCGAGGAACTCACGGATGACGGTGGCCCCGCCGCCGAGCCGGACGTCCTTGCCGTCCGCCTCCTCCTTCGCCCGCGCCAGCACGGTCTCCGGATCGCCGTCGACGAAGTGGAACGTCGTGTCCGACAGCGTGAACGAGGGACGCGGGTGGTGGGTCATGACGAACACCGGCGTGTGGAACGGCGGCTCGTCACCCCACCAGCCCTGCCACTCGTAGTCCCGCCAGGGCCCGCGCTGGGGCCCGAACTTGTTGCGGCCCATGATCTCGGCGCCGATGTTGTGGGAGAAGTCCCGGGTGAAGTAGTCGTCGAGGCCACGACTGCCCCCGGGGTCGGTCCGGTTGGGCCAGCTCGCCGTGGCACCCGCCCAGGAGAACATGGCCCCGGGATCCGCGTGCCCGAAGGGATGCTCCAGGCTCTGGCCCTCACCGGTACCGAACCCGTCTGCCGAGACCATGAAGTTCTGGACCCTGAGCAGCTGCTCGCCCATGACGTTCCTCCTGTGCGTGCGACGACGAGAGACGACGGAACAACAACACCAAGGAGACTCCCCCGGCGGCGAAAACTCATCGCACCCCCGCCCCCGGGTCTCCTACGGCGTGTCGTCGCCCAGCACCACCACGTCCTCCGCCCGGAACTCCACCCCCACCGCGGCGCCCTCCTCCGGCACCTCCCGCAGCGGAAGCTCCGCGTCCAGCGGCGGGCCGTCCACCGGGCGGAGCCGTACGGCCACATGGCTGCCCCGGAAGGTCCGGGACTCGACCGTCCAGGCCGCCCCGTCCTCGACGGGCACGAGCCGGACCCCGCCGGGCCTGACCAGGAGCCGTCGCTCGCCCTGCGGCGAGCCGTCCGGCACCGGGACCTTCCCCCAGGCGGTCTCCGCGACCGGGCCGGTCACCCGGGCCGCCACCACGTTGTCGAAGCCCAGGAATCGGGCCACGAACTCCGAGGCCGGCCGCGACCACACCTCCACGGGCGCACCCGACTGGGCGATGCGCCCGTCCCGCATGACCACCACCCGGTCGGCCAGCGCGAACGCCTCGCCCTGGTCGTGGGTCACCGCGAGGACCGTCGTACCGAGCCGTCCGAAGAGCTGCCGCAGCTCCACGACGAGCCGCTCCCGCAGCCCCCGGTCGAGCTGGCCGAGGGGCTCGTCGAGCATCAGCAGCCGGGGGCGGGGCGCCAGGGCGCGGGCCAGCGCCACCCGCTGCTGCTCACCGCCGGAGAGCGAGGCGACGGACCGCCGCCCGGCGCCCGGCAGCCCGACGAGGTCGAGCAGTTCCGCCACCCGCTCGGCCTGCTCGGCCTTCCCCGCACCCCGCATCCGCAGCCCGAAGGCCACGTTGCCGGCGACGTCCCGCTGCGGGAACAGCTGGTGGTCCTGGAACATCAGGCCGACGCCCCGCCGGTGCACCGGCACCCCGCGCTGGTCGGTGCCGCCGAGGAGCACCCGCCCGCCGTCGAGGGGCTGCAGCCCGGCGACGGCCCGCAGCAGCGTGGACTTGCCGCTGCCGCTCGGCCCGAGCACGGACACGATCTCGTGGTCGGCGACCTCCAGGTCCACGGCGTCGAGCGCGGCCCGCTCCCCGAACCGTACGGTCGCCCCGTCGAGTACCAGCATCAGAACTCCCCCGAGGTGCGTTCGGTCCGGAGCCGTTCGAGCAGCAGCAGGGACACCGCGCACACCACCATGAGGATCGTCGAGAGGGCCATCGCCTGGCCGTAGTTGAGTTCGCCGGGCCGGCCGAGGAGCCGGGCCACCGCCACCGGAAGCGTCGGGCTGTCGGGGCGGGCGATGAAGACGGTCGCGCCGAACTCGCCGAGCGAGACGGCGAACGCGAACCCGGCGGCGATCAGCAGCGCCCGCCGCACCAGCGGCAGGTCCACCTCCCGCCAGGCCCGCCACGGCGAGGCACCGAGCACGGCCGCCGCCTCCCGCAGCCGCTCGTCCACCGCCCGCAGCACCGGCAGCATCGTCCGTACGACGAAGGGCACCCCGACCAGCGCCTGAGCCAGCGGTACGAGGATCCAGCTGGCCCGCAGGTCGAACGGCGGCTCGTCGAGCGTGATGAGGAACCCGAAGCCGACGGTCACCGCGGACACCCCGAGCGGCAGCATCAGCAACGCGTCGAACCCCCGCACCAGGCGCCCCGCACGCCTCGTCAGCGCGGCCGCCGCGAGTCCACCGATGACAAGGGCGATCAGGGTGGCGACGACGGCGTACCGCAGCGAGTTCCCGATCGTGTCGAGGAGGGGCACGAGGAAGGTGCCGGACGGGTCCGGGGTCCGCAGGGCCCGGTAGTAGTCGAGCCCGTATCCGTGGGAGGTGGCGAAGGACCGCTCGACGAGCACACCGAGCGGCAGCACGATCAGCAGGGCGACGGAGAGCAGGACGGCCACGAACAGCGCCCACTGCCCGACGCCACGGGGCCGGCGCGCCGTCTCCTCGGGCGCCACCATCCGCAGGGCGGTCTCCCGCCGGCGAACGATCCGGGCGTGCACGGCGAGGACGACGCCGACGGCGACGAACTGCACCATCGTGAGGACGGCCGCCGTCGTCAGATCGAAGCGGACGACGGTCTGCCGGTAGATCTCCGTCTCAAGGGTGGAGTACGTGGATCCGCCGAGGATCTGGACGACGGCGAAGGAGCTCGCGGTGAAGAGGAAGACCATCAGCGCGGCCGCGGCGACGGACGGGGCCAGCGCCGGCAGCGTCACCGTCCGCCACGCCTTCCAGCGGGAGGCGCCGAGGACCCGGGCGGCCTCCTCCTGGCGCGGGTCGAGCTGCGCCCACAGGCCCCCGACGGTCCGTACGACGACGGCGTAGTTGAAGAACACATGGGCGATCAGGATCGCCCAGACCGTGGTGTCGAGTCGTACGCCCCACAGCTCGTCGAGGAGCCCGCCTCGGCCGACGAGCGCCAGGAAGGCCGTACCGACCATGACCGTCGGCATCACGAAGGGCACGGTGACGACCGCCCGCAGCAGCCCCTTGCCGGGGAAGTCGAAGCGCGCGAAGACGTACGCGCCGGGCAGGGCGATCAGCAGGGTGAGACCGGTGGAGGCGAGTGCCTGCCAGAGCGTGAACCACAGGACGTCGAGGATCTCCGGCCGGCTCAGCGTCTCGCCGAACCGGCCGAACTGCCACACCCCGTCGACCCGCAGCCCGCGCTCGACGATCGAGACGACGGGCCAGGCGAAGAACAGCGCGAAGAAGGCGACGGGCACGACCATCAGGCCGAGCCGCGCCGCGCTTCCCCGGCGGTCGGGGACTACTTCAGAACGAGCGACGACCACTGCTGGATCCACGGGTCACGCTTCTCGGCGATCTTCTCCGGCGCCATCGTCTCCGGCGTGTCGACGACCACGCCGTGCTGGGTGAACAGCTCGGGCAGGGCCGCGTCCTTCGCCACCGGGTTGACGAACATCTGGAGCGGCATGTCCTCCTGGAACTTCTTCGAGATCAGGAAGTCGATCAGCGCCTTGCCGCCCTCGGGGTTCTTCGCGCCGTTCAGCAGGCCCGCGAACTCCGTCTGCCGGAAGCAGGTCCCGGTGGACACCCCGGTGGGGGCCACCTTCGGCTGCGGCTCGCCGTAGAGCACCTCGACCGGCGGACTGGAGGCGTACGACACGACGAGCGGCCGGTCGCCCTTGGCCTGCTTGCCGCCGGCCGAGCCGGAGAACTCCTGGTTGTAGGCGAGCTCCCAGCTGTCGACGGTCTTCACGCCGTTGGCCTTGAGCTTCTTCCAGTAGTCCTGCCAGCCCTCGTCCCCGTACTTCGCGGCCGTCCCGAGGAGGAAGCCGAGGCCCGGGGAGGACCGCTCGGGGTTCTCGACGACGAGCAGGTTCCGGTACGCCGGCTTCGCCAGGTCGTCGAAGGTCACCGGCGGCGCCAGCTTCTTGTCGGCGAAGTACTTCTTGTCGTAGTTGACGCAGATGTCACCGGAGTCGATCGGCGTGACGCGGTGCTGCTCCTTGTCGAGCTGGTACGCCTCCGGGATCCGGTCCAGCCCCTTCGCCGCGTACGGCACGAAGATGCCGTTGTCGAGGGCGCGGGACAGCAGCGTGTTGTCGACGCCGAAGAAGACGTCGCCCTGCGGGGAGCCCTTGGTCAGGATCTCCTTGTTGACGGCCTCGCCCGCGTCGCCGCTCTTCAGCACCTTGACGGTGAAGCCGGTCTGCTTCGTGAACTCGGCCAGCACCTCCTTGGAGGCGTTGAACGAGTCGTGACTCACGAGGGTCACGGTCTTCGGCGCGGGAGCGCCGGACTTGCCGGCGGCCTCGCGGGCGTCGTCCGTGCCGCAGGCGGCGAGGGTGGTGACGCCCAGCGCCGCGACGAGCGCGGCGGCGGCGGCCTTCTTGATGCTCACCGGAGTGGTGCTCACTGAGATTCCTCCTGGGTATGACCAGGAAGAGACGCGGCCCTGCCCACGACCGGCGAACCGGGCGCGGGCAGGGCGCAACAGCTTGAGTTAACGACCGAACTTCCTACCCAGAATGACCGGGGCAAGGTTCAGAGGGTCTGCGGTCCTACGGTGACCGCACTCTCAGCGCTGTGGCGCTCCCCTGTCGGAATATGGAGATGTGTTCGAGCTCAGACTACAAGGTCAGCGCTCGGCGGCGGCCAGCTGTCCACAGGCACCGTCGATCTCCTGGCCCCGGGTGTCCCGCACGGTCACCGGCACGCCGTGGCGGGCGATGGCCTCGACGAAGGCCTTCTCGTCCTCCGGACGCGACGCCGTCCACTTCGAACCCGGCGTCGGGTTCAGCGGGATCAGGTTGACGTGCACCCGACGCCCCTTCAGCAGCCGGCCCAGCAGGTCACCGCGCCACGCCTGGTCGTTGATGTCCCGGATGAGCGCGTACTCGATGGAGATCCGGCGCCCGGACTTCTCCGCGTACTCCCAGGCCGCGTCGAGGACCTCACGCACCTTCCAGCGCGTGTTGACCGGCACCAGGGTGTCCCGGAGCTCGTCGTCGGGGGCGTGCAGCGAGACCGCGAGCCGGCACTTGAAGCCCTCGTCGGCGAAGCGCAGCATCGCGGGCACGAGCCCGACGGTGGAGACGGTGATCCCGCGCTGCGAGAGCCCCAGACCGTCCGGCTCAGGGTCGGTGAGGCGCCGGATGGCACCGACGACCCGCTTGTAGTTCGCGAGCGGCTCACCCATGCCCATGAACACGATGTTGGAGAGCCGCGCCGGTCCCCCGGGCACCTCCCCGTCCCGCAGCGACCGCATGCCGTCCACGATCTGGTGCACGATCTCGGCGGTCGACAGGTTCCGGTCGAGCCCGGCCTGCCCCGTCGCACAGAACGGGCAGTTCATCCCGCAGCCGGCCTGCGAGGAGATGCACATGGTCACCCGGTCCGGGTAGCGCATGAGCACCGACTCGACGAGCGTGCCGTCGTGCAGCCGCCACAGGGTCTTACGGGTGGTGTCGTCGTCGCACGAGATGTGCCGCACCACGGACATCAGATCGGGCAGCAGCTCCCCGGCCAGCTTCTCCCGCGAGGCGGCCGGAATGTCCGTCCACTCGGCGGGATCGTGCGCGTACCGCGCGAAGTAGTGGGTGGACAGCTGCTTGGCGCGGAACGGCTTCTCGCCGATCGCGGCGACGGCCTCCTTCCGCTCGGCGGGCGTGAGGTCGGCCAGGTGCCGCGGCGGCTTCTTGGCTCCGCGGGGGGCGACGAAAGTGAGTTCTCCGGGCTTGGGCATGGTTCCCCCAGTGTCGCAGATCGATCCCGGTAACCAGGGGCTCCGCGTTCCGGTGGTGGTCGTCCCGGGCCGTCCGGGGCCGTCTCGGGCCGCCTTCAGACGGCCCAGAGACGGCCCCGGGCGGAGGCCGGCCAGCGGGAAATCCATGGTCATGAACGTGGGCGACTACCTACTGCCAAGGTGCCCGATCGGGCCGCTCGCGCGCGAGCGGCCGCCCTCCTGATCATGCCGGGGACGCTCCCGACCTCCCCGTCCGCCAGCCGAGCGCGGTCTCAGTGCCCACGCCCGGCCCGGGGCATCCTGGAGGGTATGGACAGTGCCCCGATAGTCGTCCATCAGCCCTCCCCCACCGGCGGGAGGCGCGTCACCGCACGCGGCAACATCCTCGGCCTCGCGCACAGCGACGAGGACGTGGTCGAGTTCCTCCGCCGCGCAGGCCTCCCGGACGCCGAGGACCTCCTCGACGACCCGGCTTGGGTGAAGTGGCGGGGCGGCCGAGCTCACGAGTATGAGGCGGCTTGAGACACGCCATCCACTCAGCTGCGCCACCCCAACTAGGCGAGACCCAGAAACTTCTTGCTCGACGGGTCCCACCGCGATCCATAAATCTTGCAAAGCTTGCACAGATCAAGCCAAAACACCAGGAGGGCAATCTGCTGGATCAGTGCCTCAACAAAAACATACTGAGGCACCTCTACCCCTTTGTACCTCACGATTCCATCATGCATCACGTAGTCAAACTCCGCATGTGCGATGCCATTTCTGACATCTCTAGTAAAAGCAGAATTCCAAAAGTACCGCAGTCGGGAGTTTCGATTTAGGTACGCCTCTTTGATCGACGCTCTCGCCTTCGTGTACTGATTCACGTTATTAACTAGCTCACGCGGGAGCAAGATCCGAGGCTCCCAACCACCAGGCAGGCCAGGGTCGCGGATCACGTCAAAATCGCGCCCCTCCACCATATTCTGCATGCGAACCACGAGTGGCAGCATTTGGCAACTCACTTCGAAGTTCTGCCTGTAGGCGTCGCGCAAGGTATCGATACGGACGAGCGGGACTCGCCAATCTTCCGGAATCGGCATCCGCCCGGCCCGGAGATGCACAATCGCCAGAGCCGGAATCCAATCGGCAGCATCCCGCAGAAGCCTCACGAGTTGATCCGAAAGGCGGCGATTGATTACTTTGAAGTTTGGATCCGAAGTGGCACGAAACGCCAGCTCGGAAAATTTCTCTTCCCTTCCGAAGGTTCGAGACCACAACTCGCGCTTCGCTCTGGGGTAGGCACCATTGGGATCCAGCGCCGCCGCGAGCACCGAAAGGATTCGATGCAGATGGGTATGCCTATCAAGAATTGACGGGGATTTCGGCCAGGCATCCTCGAAGCTGCGCCTCATTACCGAGTCGAGAAGATCCCATCTCTCCTGGAGATAGAAGCCGTAGGCGTGCTCAATAGCATCCACCCTCTCCTCGAATTCTCGAACAATTCCCACACATTGGAAATATTCCATAAATTGGTCACCGAAGACCTGCGTGGCGAAGATGAAAGAGGAGTGCTCCTCAGATGAAGTACTGGGAAGGTCGCCATAGGTGCTGACGACCCTCCAATCTGCTCCAGGGGTCCGATGATCAACCATCTTGACACCTGGAAGATTGAACCTAGGCAATTCACCATCGGAGGGCGGGGATGTTTCACCCCTAATCGCGGACTGACAATGCGGACACGCCACGGTTAGAGATTGGCTCTCCCGCACGATTCCTACGCGCACAATGACTGGAGATTCACATGCCGGACATTCGATGTATGCGCGCAGAATCATTCACGCCTTCTTCTCGATCGAATTACAGTCCACACAGACTCGTTCCACGTCACCTGCGGCCATGCCGCCGGGCCAGAACTGAGGAATTTCAACCTTATCCGAATGATAGAAATTACTTTGCCCGCGCCGCCACGTGAATGAGAACCCCCAGGACAGCGTGAACCAATCAAAACCGAAAAAACTCTGGGTTCCCCCAGGCGACCCATCCCGCCCCAGCAATAGCTCATGGTCGCCGAGCCAAAGACTCCCCTCGTTACTACCATGAACCCGACTCATGTGCCGACCCATCTCCAGCTTAGAAAGATTGGCGCTCATCTGCATATTGAGATGAGGCGCACGTCTCCCTTTTCCATTCATGAAGTCGATCAATGCATCCGGCACTGCGATACCAACCTCAGCGAGACGACAACCTACGTGCTTGACGAAGTACCTGACCAGTTCCTCTCTGTGGATTCTCCAGTCGGATCCGTATACATCGGAGAACTTAAATCTGAACCCGTCGTCCACGACGCGGGCGTTCTCGCGCAAGTACTGAGAGAAGGCTTCATAGGCGAGATCGAAGGCCTGACTGCTCGAATTATTACAACTCGTGCAAAGAACCTTAGGGAATTTCAACTTGCCGGAGTTCGGCCCCTGGATGTAGTCAGGGCGGTTGCGTCCGCTGACTACGCGGACGACCCCGCCGTCAGTCCAGCGCCCTCCGCCGAACGTTCCGACAACATCGGACCTCTTATGGCGATGCTCCCGGGAGTCAGCAAACCCTCCGCACCACCAGCATCGGTCAGCACTTGCGCTTCGCATGCTGACAGGAATGAGTGATTGTGGATCTGAAGCATCCTCGTCCGGGGCCATGTCTCATGTTCCCACTCCACCGGCGGACGTACCCACCTTTCTAGGTGGCTGACCACGGCCCGTGGCCAGCTCGCACGGTTCGGCGAACCGGCTCCAACCCGCAGTGGTCTCCTCGCCGGTGGCACATGCGACCCTTGCAACAGTCGAAGCTGCCGGAAGGAGGTGCCGTGCCGGAGGCCAGCCCGCGCGGAACCTATCTGCTCATTGCTGACGCGCTGCGGAAGGACATCGAGAAAGGCTCTCCCGGGGACGCGCTGCCGTCCGAGGCCGATCTCATGCGGGAGCACGACGTCTCCCGCAACACGGTCCGGCGCGCGCTCAAGACGCTGCAGGCCGAGAACCTGATCAGTTCCGTGCCCGGTGCCGGGTGGCGACTGTCCGCCCAGCCTATCCGTCCCCTCGTCGACCGCATGATTGGCTTGATCAGGGAAGACGCATTGGCGGTGGGCGCCGCCTACCCGTCGGAGGCGAAGCTGTGCGCACGGTTCGGAGTCTCCCGTACAGCGGTGCGCCGAGCCCTCGCGCAGATGGAGGGGACTGGGATGCTCTCCACCGTTCATGGCAAGGGCCGAACGGTTCAAGCCCTCCCGTCCAACCTGGAGGAGTCCTAGCCTTGGTGCCCATGGACCTTACTGGGTGGGCGTACTCGCTCTCCGAATCGATGTTGTCCGAGCCGTTGCCCCGCCGCTGGTCGCACTCTCTCGGTGTCGCCAAGCGGGCCCGGTCCCTCGCCCCGATCCTCGGCGCGAACGCCGAGCTGCTGGAGGCTGCGGCCGTCCTGCATGACATCGGCTACTCGCCCTCCATCGCCGCCACCGGCTTCCACCCGCTCGACGGAGCCCGGTTCCTCCGGGACCAGGAAGGCGCCGACGAACGGGTTGTCCGGCTCGTGGCCCACCACTCCTGCGCGCTTCTGGAGGCCGAGGAGCGTGGGCTCCGGCATGAGCTGGAGACAGAGTTCGAGCTGGAGCGGCCCGAGCTGGTCGACGCGCTCATCGTGTCCGACATGACGACGACGCCGACCGGCGAGCACACGACGCCGGCGGCTCGGCTGGACGAGATCGTTCAGCGGTACGGCCCGGACACGATCGTCGGTCGGTTCATCCAGCGGGCGGCACCGGAGATCCATGCCGCCAACGAGCGGGTGGAAAGGCGGATGGCCGCAGCCGCGGCCGGCGCTCAGCCGATGTAGGGGTCCCGTCCCGACTCATCCAGGCCGTGCCGGATGCGCAGCCTCATGGACGGGTGAATGTCCAGGTCATCGAGGTCCGCTGGGTCCACCCAGCGGACCTCTTTCGATTCGCTGCTCGTGCGGAGGGAGCCTCCGACCGGGTGGGCCCGGAAGCAAATCGAGAACTGCTGCCGCACCTCACCGTCGTCGTACGCGAGGACGTGCTCAGGGTCGGTGTAGAGCCCGACGACGTTGTCCACTTCGACCTCAATCCCGGTCTCCTCCACGACCTCACGCACAGCCGTATCGCCGATGCGCTCGCCAATGTCGTGGCCACCCCCCGGTAGCGCCCACAGGTCGTTGTCGGTCTTGTGGATGAGTAGGAGTCGACCGTCACCGTCACGCACGACGACCGTGACCGAGGGCACCACCGAGTTGGCCCTTGGGGCCTTCGGGTCGCGGAAGTAGTCGATCCTGCTCATGTGTCTGAACCTCTCAGGTCCGTGGGCGAGGAGATACGCCGGGCGCCCTCCCAGACCCGCTCGACGCTCTCAGCGTAGGCGTCGAACAGCTCGCCCCCGGGGACGCGCTGGATGTGGAGAACCGGCGCCATGTACGCACCCACCCCGTACAGGTGGCCGTTGGCGAGCATCTCGTCGTCGGCCCGGTAGATGGAGTTGTAGAGCGTGGTGGAGTGGAGCCGGAACTCGACGCTGGGCAGCCCGAACAGCGGCGCGTAGTTGACCAGCGCGTTGCGAATCTTGCTCGCCATCGCGCCACCGATGCCCTCGTCGTCTCCACGGACGGCGACGGCGGCCGAGTCGGGGTCCCCGAGCATGAAGCGGACCGGGACGCCGGCAGCCGACTTCTCCTTTACCACCTGGTGGAAGGCGGCGTCCTCGGTGAGCCAGAACCCTGAGTACACGAGGACGTCGAACTGCCGCGCCGCCCCCGCGTAAAGCTGCGGCCAGAGCCGATTCGGGACGACGGATCGGTGGGGGTAGAGCTTGACCAGTTCTGCGCCACCTGCTTCGGTGACCTCGGCCGACGTCCGCTCCTCCGGCCACAGGTAGGACATCTCCCGCTGGAGGAGCGAGGCCGCGGCGTACTTGAATCGGCGGTAGGGCTGGCGCTTGGGCTCGTTGATCCAGCGTTCCACCGTCTTGGCCGAGACCCCGAGCCGCTCCGCAACCTGATCAAGCGTCAATCCGCTCTCGATGATGGCGCCGCGCAGCCGTTCATTGGCCATGTCGTGCTCTCCCCCTGACGGGACGACTTGGGACGACTTCCACCGTAGCGAGTCGTCTCGGAGCCGTACATCCACGGAGTCCAGCGTCTGCCCTGTTCAGGCCACGCTTGAGACATCAAGCGGAGCGGACTCGCGAAGCCCCGAAGAACCAAGGGACTTGACGATGCGAATCCCCCTCCCCATGATGAGGAACAGGTAGTACATGTACCTCATCGGATTCCGGTCCGGCGAGGGGTGCTGCCCGCGAGCAGAGGGCGGGGACGCTGCAATCCCGCTAAAGGCCAGGTGGAACAGGGTTTCGGCCCGTACTGGCGAGGTGGCCCGGCGACCGCGAGCAACGGCCGGAGAGTGGGGACACGGGTCCCCCTTGCAGTGCTTGCTCTCGTCCCGCCGACCTGAGGGGGTCTCGATGTACCGACGAAGTACCTGGGCGCCGTTCGTGCTGGACCGGCACGCCGGCCACGCCCACCGCGTCTTCTGACCCTCCGCAGCTCACGGGCTGCGGCCGGTTGCCTCCCCTGCCCGTCCGGGCCCTGTTCGCGGGGTGCCGTACGGGCGGGGTTGAGGGGAGCCGGAGATTCCTGGTTCTAACGGCGAGAGGCCCCGGTGGTAGGACACCGGGGCCTCGGTTCGGGCCGTTCCTGACTGGAAGGAACACACCCAATGTTGTCCATCGCTGCACTTCAGGCCGTTGTTACGGCTACCCCGTTCGACGGTGAGCCGTCGAACGCCGAGCTGAACGCGATCGAGAACGAGATGCCGCTGATCCTGGCGGACGTCGAGCTGCTCGACGCGGTGATCAAGACGCTGGACCGTCCCGTCACCAAGCTGGACGAGCGGCGGATCCGCCGGGCCCGTCACCGGGTCGTGGCGGCCCGCCGGGACCTCACGAACCGCGCCGCCGTGCAGTCGGGCGGTGCCGCGTGAGGGCCCAGACGCTGGCGGACCTGTCCGCCCCGCTGCTGGCGCTGCGGCTGCTGACGGCGGAGTTCGCGCACATGGCGGCGCCGACCGTGGAGGTCTCGCCGATCTACCCGGAGCGGCTGGAGCTGACGTTCCACGACGACTTCGCCGCCTTCGAGGCGTGGCGCGAGGCCTTGAACATCGCCCCCGAGTCCGTTGTTCATCGCGTTCAGGTCGGCGGTCAGACCGGCGTCCTGCGTGTTCATGCGACGTTCGCCGGGGCTGAGCTGGAGCTGGTCGGCTACGCGAAGGTCCCGGCCGTCGAGCCGGTTCTGGCGGGTGCGGGGGTCGGGTCGTGAACGGTGTTCAGATCCGTTCAGCGGAGCGGGCCCTGTCAGTGGGCACGTGGCTGATCGTGGGCGGGGCGATGCTCTACTCGGTGCTCACGGTCACCCCGTTGATGGCCGCCCACACGCCGGCCGAGTGGCGGTGGACGTCCCCGATTCTGCCGCTCGTGGTGGACGCGGCGGTCGTGATCGTGGTCCGTCTCGACTCTGTCCTGGCCCGTCTGGGCGGGCATGGTGGCAGGTGGCCGGTCGTGCTGCGGTGGATGACCGGGGGCATGACGCTGGCCCTCAACGTCGCCGACTCTGCTCTGAAGAATGACCTGGTCGGGGTGGCGGTCCACGCGGTGGCGCCGCTGTTGCTGATCGTCACGGCCGAGACTGGTCTTGCCTACCGCCGGGCGATCACGAACGCGCTCGCCGCCCATCAGGAGCGTGAACGCGCTGAGCGGGACGCCCGGGAGAGGGCCGCTGTCGAGCGTGCGGACGCGGCGGAGAAGCGGGCTCGTGAGGCGCGGGAGTTCGAGGCCCGGCTGATGCGTGAACAGCGCGACCACGAAGCCTCCCTGGCCCGTGAACAGGATGAGCGGGAAGAGCGCGCGCGGCGTGAGGAGCGCGAGCGGGCCGAGGCCGCCGAGCGGGCGGAGCGGGCTGAGCGTGAACGTCGTGAGCGTGAGCGTGAACAGCAGCGGATGGACCGTGAACGCCTTGAACGCGAAGCCGCGGCGAGGGCTGAGAAGGCGCGTCTGGAGCGCGAGGAGCGCGACCGCCGTGAACAGCGCGAGCGAGAGGAGCGGGCCGAGCGTGAACGCGCCGCCCTGCTCGCCGCCGGACCCGCGCCAGTGAAGCAGTCCGAGGAGCAGGCCCGCCTGACCGTGGCCGCCGCCTTCCAGTCGGGGGTGCCGGTGCGGCAGGCCGCTGAGCTGTGCGGCTGGTCGGTGGGCTGGGTCTCCACCCGCTACCAGGAACTGCGCGACCAGGGTCCCGCCCAGCCGCTTGAGGAGGCCGCCTAGTGAGCACGCTGCCCGTCTACCGCTGGCGGCTCGCGCCGGAGGGGCTGGCCACCTTTCGCCAGCTGCGGGCCATGAACCTGCGGCCCGGTGGTCAGCCGGTGGTGGCCCAGCTCGAACGGCCCCGCCGCCGGAAGGAACCGCTGGTCGCGTTCCTGTACCGGGTCGACCTGGCTCGGCCGGTCCGGCCGATGACTCCGGCGCGGTGGGCGGCTCTGGAGCGGGCGAACGCGGCCCGCCGGGTCTGCCCGGAATGCGGGCGGGACGCCGGATACCGCATCCCCACTTCGCTCGGTATGTGCGTCCCGTGTGCGGACGCTCCCCAACTCGCTGCTTGACCTGGAGGTTTCCCGTGCAGAGCAACACCCAGCAGGGCTCGCACATGTACGTGCTGACCATGCAGAACCGCCAGGAGAGCGCGTGCACCCTCTCCGGCACCTACACCCCGCCGCCGGGGCTCACCCGGTTCGACATCCTCGCCCAGCTCCGTCTCGACGCGGTGCGCCAGTACCCGTCGATGGAGGGTGCGGTCGTCCTGTACTTCGCCTTCGAGCCCAACACCATCTGAGGAGGCCCGCTGTGTCCCGATCCCGATCCCGTTCACGTTCGCGTGCGGTGAAGGTGCCTGCCGGCGCCACGACCGTTCGTATCCCCAGGCAGCGCGGCTTCCGCCCCGCCGCCCCGGTCGTCGTCCTGATTCCCGAGCAGCGGCCCTCGCTCACCTCCCGGGCCGCGTGGGCGGTCGTTGGCTGGCTGTGGCGTCACCGCACGACGTGGGCCCCGTCCGGCATCGCCGTCGGCGTCTTCGCCGCCATCGCCGCCGTGCACGTCATCGCGCCGTGGATGGTCTGGGCCCTCGCCGCCCTGACGCCCGCGCCCGCCGGCGGGCTGTGGTGGGTCCGCCGCACGCGCCCCGACGCCTTCGGCGAGCACACCGCCCGCCTGGTGGCCCTGACGGTCCTGGCCACGGCCGCACTCGGCTGGGCCGCCGCCACGGTCCACTTCGGGCCGCTCACCGGCCCGCTGGTGTGGTTGTGGCTGCTGCTCGCCACGACCGCGCAGGTGTTCTGGCTCGTCGTCCGCCGCTCCCACTGACCTGAGGAGTTCCCGTCATGGCCCAGATTCCCAACAGTCGCCGCACCACCCGCCCCCGGCAGCCCCGGACCAGCACCAGCAACGCGGGTCCGAGTAACGGCAAGTCGGACAAGTTCGCCAGCGCCGGGGCAGCCGTCGGCGGTTTCGTCGGCGCGATGGGCGGCTCGTTCGCCCCGCCGATCAACGTCACCGTCAACCGCACCACCAACCGAGGTGGTGGCGGGCGTCGGCCGCACGCCGAAGCGCTGCTGCCCGCGCCGGACTTCAGCTCGCCGGCGCAGGTGCGGAACTACTGCAACAGCCTGCGGGCCGCCGCCGTCGCCCTCTCGATCGAGGTGGCGATGGGGACGGAGATCCTCAAGAGCGTCCTGGCGGCGGTCCCGGACCCGGAGGGCCGGATCGGCGGCTCCCGCATCCGCGCGGCGAAGGTGTCCCGCAAGCTCCGCAAGGCCGCCGACGACCTGCGGGACGCGGCGAAGAACGCCGCCGCCGCGTACGCGACGTTCCAGCAGGAGTACCAGGAGGAGATCAACCGAGTCCGCCACCGTGCCCGTCCCCGCGCGACGCCGCGCATGGACTGGGCCCAGCAGTAGAAGGGAGAGGGGCCATGGCACGCAAGAACACGGAATACGTCCTCGACGACCACCCGCGGGGCGGTTCGGAGAGCGGGAGCATCGGCGGCTACCTGCTGCACCGCGCGAAGCCGCACCTGCCGCCGTGGCTCGGCGTCGCGGGCACCGGCCTCGGCGGGGTGCTGGGCCACATGCGGTGGGCCGACAGCGCCGCCGCCGGCGTCGGCCTCACCGTCGCCTCGGTGGCCCTGACGAGCGCCACGTGGTGGATCGGCCGGAACACCAGCCAGCAGCGGCGCCTGCACTCCGCGATCACAGTCGCGGCGGGGTCGGCGTGGCTGACCGGCGCGTGCCTGGCCGGACCGGCCGCCGGACCGCTCGGGGACCTGTTCCTGATGGGCGGCCCGGTGATCGCCCTGTCGTGGAACGTGCGCATGGTCATGCGCCGCACCGACGCCGACGCCGCGGCCTCCAGTTCCGACAAGGGGCTGCTGGAGAAGGTCGGCCTGGCCCGCGCGGCGATCGGTGCGGCGAAGGTCGAGCCGAACCGGGTCACCGCCCCTATCGCGCTGGAGCCGGGCGAGCAGACCAACGACGACGTCACCAAAGTCCTCCCGCGGCTCGCCTCAGCCCTGGACCTGCCGACCACCGCCCTGCGCTACATGCCGAACGCCGACTCCGCCCGGCGCGGTGAGCTGGTCATCGTCCCCGAAGACATGCTCGCCGAGGTCGTCGAGTACGACGGACCGTCCCAGCTGGGCGGCTCGATCGCCGACCCGCTGATCATCGGCCGGTACGACGACGGGTCGCCGCTCATGCTGTGGCTGCCGGGTGACCCGGAGGCGGGCCGCAACGCTACCCACGTACTGATCGCGGGCGGCACCGGCTCCGGCAAGGGCGACGGCGCCCTCAACGTCCTCACGGAGATTCTCTCCCGCCGGGACGTCAACGTCTGGCTGTCCGACCCCAAGTCCTTCCAGGACTTCCGCCCCCTCCTGCCCGCGTTCGACTGGGCCGAAGAGGGCGGAGCGGGTACGGAGGCGATGGTCGAAGCACTCCAGGCCGTCATCCCCGCCCGGACCCGTTGGCTCGGCGCCCACCGCTACCGGCAGTGGCTCCCCGAAGCCGCCGAGCGGCAGACCGATCCGGCGCACTCCTGCCGGAGTGACGGCACCGCGTGCGGCTGCCCCGGCATGGCCTACCTGGTCGGCTGGTTCGAGGAGGCCGCCAACACCCTGAGGGCTCTCGGCGACGACGCGTTCACCGGCATCGCTCAGGAGGCCCGTGCGGCCGGCGTCTCCCTGGTCGTCTCGCTCCAGCGCCCGAGCTACGACCAGATGAGCACCAGCACCCGCGCGTCCCTCCCGTCCGTGATCGCGTTCGGCTGCGACCCCCGCGACGAAGGGTTCTCCCTCCCGGAGACGGTCATCGACTCCGGCGCCCACCCCGGCGCGTGGGGCAACCGCCGTCCCGGCTACTGCTACGTCGTCTCCCCGGGCATCCCCGAGGACCGCTACCCCGCCCCGGGCCGCACCCGCCGGTTCACCTCCCGATCCATGGACGTGATGGAACAGCTCGCGGACTGGGCCGCCGCCCACGGCCCGGCCATGGACCCGATCACCACCCGAGCCGCCGAGGGCACCGTCGGCAACGCCTACACCAAGCGCCGCCGCCACACCCCAGACAGCACCCCCGCCCCTCAAACCGGCCCGTCGGAGATGGACGGTGTGGAGGAGGACGACATGTTCGAGGACTCGTTCATGGACCCGGAGGACGACGGTATCGACCCCGAGGCCGACCTCCCCGACGACGAACCGGGCGACGACGAGCCCGTGTTCGGCACGGACACCGGCCGAAAGCCGAGCCCGGATGAGGCCCGGCTCCTGCTCGCTCAGGCGCTGGAGGAGTTCGAAGAGGAGGGCCGGATGATCGTCGGCCCGAAGGACTTCACCGACTGGTGCGACACCCACGGCTACAGCCGACCCTGGGTCTCCGCCCGGCTCAAGGACGCGGCCATGGACGGCCGCCTCCAGCCCACCAACCAGAGCGGCCGGTGGCGGATCGTGCCCGTCCTCGCCGCCGCCTGACACCCCGCCTGACGCCTGACACCGTCACGGGCCCCTGACACCCAAACCCTCAGGCAAACGAGGGTGTCACGCGCCTCTGACACCCCCGCGTGACACCCCCTGACACCCCGACGCACGGGCCCGTGACACCCACCCGTCACGGGCCCGTGCCGTACCCCGAGGACTCGCCATGCCCTACCCCGAGCAGCCCCCCGGGCCCACCGCCGTCCACTACCCCGTCCCCCTCCACCACTCCGCCGTGAGCGCCCCGCTCGCCGCCGCCCCGCCAACCGGGCTCCCGGCCGTGCAGAGCATCCAGCTCCCCGACGGCCGCATCATCACCGGCTACGCCCTCGCCCCCGCCTTGCCCGCCCCCGTGCCGGCCGTACGGCCGGTCCCGGCATGGGCGAAGACCACCGCCCTGCTCGCGCCCACCGTCGGTGGCGGCGTCGCCGCCGCCGGCATCGGACTCTCCTACGCCGCCCCGGGACTCATCGCCATGAGCCACGCCCTGTGGTCCGCCGCCGCCCTCATCGTCGCCGCCGTCACCGCCGTCACCGTCCTCATCCGCACCGCCCGACGCGCCACCGGCAATGGCGGCGGGTCGGGGTCGACGACGCACATCACGCAGAACATCACCGCCACCGGCCTGTTCGGCCGCGCCAACGGCACCATCAACCACCACTAGGAGCGCAACCGATGGCCCACATCCGGATCACCTCCTACGGCACCGGACACGACGACGGCCCGACCGCCCCCGACCCGGTCGTCGTAGACACAACCGCCCTGCACAACCCGCCCGACGACCCCGCTGTCCGCGCCACGCTGACGCAGCTCACCGGACGGCACCCCGACGTCGCCGCCTACGTCCTGGCCACCCCCGGCGCCCACCACCTCCTCGACACCGCCCGCCGCGACATCGAACAGCGCATCGTCCGGGGCGAGCAGCACATCGACGTCCACGTCCACTGCTACGGCGGCCGTCACCGCTCCGTCGCCATCGCGGAACTCCTCGCCGCCGACCTTTCCGTCCTCGACGACTACGTCCACACCCACCACCGCCACATCAA
Source organism: Streptomyces sp. SJL17-4 (assembly GCF_036826855.1). Classification (NCBI taxonomy): domain Bacteria; kingdom Bacillati; phylum Actinomycetota; class Actinomycetes; order Kitasatosporales; family Streptomycetaceae; genus Streptomyces; species Streptomyces sp. SJL17-4. The sequence goes on from NZ_CP104578.1 coordinate 2,545,898, forward strand.
CCAGCCGATCCTCCCCGCCCGCACTCCCGCCTAGGAGACCCGCATGCGTCGACTCCGGCCGCGCATCATCGTCGCGACCTGGCCCCGACGGGCCCTGGTCCTGACCGACTCCCCTCGCCCCGACTGCTACGAGTGCCGGGGCGAGGGCGGCCGCGAGCAGGACTACGGCGACCACGAGACCGGTGAATACGCCGGGACCGACTGGATCCCCTGTTTCTGCTGGGACGAGAACCGCCGCTGGACCCTCCTCCCGCTCCTGTCCCTGCCGCGCCGCCGTACCACGGGCAGCGACCCGTGGGCCACACCTGCCGGGTATCGCGACGAACCGCCCTTCTGACCGACCAGCGGGTGCAGTCCTCACCCCCGTCACCACCACCGCCCGCCCGCCGTCGTCGCCATCGACGTCGAGCCGGGCCAGCGCGGCCTGATCGCCGCGTAGCAGCACGAAGGGCGGCCCCCGTCTCGCCAAAGTCCGGGGCCGCCCTCATCTCCCGATCCGCAACAGACCTGTGGAGGTCTCCAGCATGACCCAACCCACCCCGATCCGGCGAGACGGCGAGCCGCCGTCGACGCTCGACGCCGCTCTCAGCGCCGCCGAACGCGGCTGGCACGTCTTCCCGCTCCGCCCCGGCACGAAGCGGCCCGCGCTCCACGGTGAGGAGCAGTGCCCGCGGATCCGGGACTGCGCCGGCGGGCACCGGAAGTGGGAGGACCGTGCCACGACCGACCCGGACCGGATCCGGCGGGCGTGGGCGGACCGCCCGTTCAACGTCGGCATCGCCACCGGCCCGTCCGGGCTGCTCGTGGTGGACCTCGACCTGCCCAAGACCAACGGCAGTCAGGACGCGCCTGACGGCGTGACGACCTTCGAGGCGCTCTGCGAGCGCGCCGGACAGCCCGTCCCCGCCACCTACCGGACGCGGACCGCGAGCGGCGGGACGCACCTCTACTTCACCGCCCCGCCCGGTGTCCGCATGCCCAACTCTGCTGGGAAGCTGGGCAAGTTGATCGACACCCGCGCGTGGGGCGGGTACGTCGTCGCCCCCGGCAGCCTCACCCCCACCGGCCCGTACACGGTCCTCGACGACCGCACCCCCGCACCCCTCCCGGAGTGGCTGCACAGCCTGCTCACCCTGTCCCGCTCGGCGGCATCGTCCCGTGCGGCGGTCGCCGACCGGGCAGTGCGTGCCCAGCGGTACGCGCTGCGCGGTCTGGAGGCCGAGACCGCGAGCGTGGCGGGGGCGATGCAGGGCGAGCGCAACTCCACTCTGCTGTCGGCGGCGCGAGCCCTGGGGCGGTTCGTCGCGTGGGGCGATCTTCCCCGGGACGTGGTTGAGGAGGCTCTTCAACAGGCGGGGGAGGCGGCCGGCCTGGCGCCGAAGGCCTGTGCGGCGACGATCCGCAGCGGGCTGAACTGGTCCATCGCCCACAACCCGCAGCGGCGGGCCGCATGAACCACCCGACCCCTCCCCGCTTGAAGAGCAACACCCGAACCACGCACCAGTCCAGTGCCGCCGAGCAGCCGGTAGCCCCGGTGGCCGTGGGCGCCCAAAGGGTCGTCGCCGAAGGCGTCCCTTCTGGTTCTGACCCGCACCCCACCACCGGGCGCCGGATCGTCGGGATGCTCCACATCACCCTGCCCGACCGTGGAACCGTCCCCGCCGCCACGTCCCGCTGCGAGTGCGGACGGGACCTGTTCGCTACGGGCCACCACCAGGTGCTCGCCCTCGTCGCCGACCACACCGCCCACCGGGCCCTCTGCCCGCTCCTTACCGAAAGGAAGGAAGCCGCATGACCCAGCAGCCCATCGACGGCGCCGCCCTGCTCAACGAGGTGGAGGCGTTCCACCGGCGGTTCAACGTCTTCCCCCGTGAGGCCGCCTACGTCGCCGTCGCCCTGTGGGACGCCCACTCCCACCTCCTCGACGCGTTCGACTCCACCCCGCGGCTCGCGTTCCTGTCCCCGGAGCCCGGCTCCGGCAAGTCCCGGGCGCTGGAGGTCGTCGAGACCCTCGTGCCGCGGCCGATGCTGGCCGTGAATGCGAGGGCCGCCGCCCTGTTTCGGTCCGTCTCCGACCCGGCCGGACGGCCCACGATCCTCTTCGACGAGATCGACACCGTCTTCGGCCCCAAGGCCGGGGACAACGAGGAACTCCGCGGCTTCCTCAACGCCGGACACCGCCGCTCCGGCGTCACCTACCGGTGCATCGGCGACGGCGGTAACCAGACCGTGGTGGAGTTCCCCTCCTACACCGCCGTCGCCGTCGCCGGACTCGGCGGCCTACCCGACACCATCACCACCCGCTCTGTCATCATCCGCATGCGCCGCCGCGCCAGGAACGAGCACGTCGAACCCTTCCGGGCCCGGCTGCACGAATCCGAGGGCAACCAGCTCCGCGACCGGCTCACCCAGTGGGCCGACCAGGTCCGCGAGGACGTCGCCGGACGCTGGCCCGAGATGCCCGACGGGGTCACCGACCGCCCGGCCGACGTCTGGGAGCCCCTGCTGTCCGTCGCCGATGCGGCCGGTGGGGACTGGCCCGAGCGTGCCCGCGCCGCGTGCGTGGAGCTGGTCAACGCGGCCCGCGCCGACGACAAGGGCTCGATCGGCATCCGGCTCCTCACCGACCTCCGTGACCACGTGCTGGTCGGCATCGACCGGCTGCCCACCGTCGCCGTCCTCGACCGGCTCTGCTCCCTCGACGAGGCGCCATGGGCCGACATGAGCGGCCGGCCGCTCGACTCCCGAGGGCTCGCGAAGATGCTGGGGGAGTACATGACCAGCGACAACACCCCGGTCAAGGCCCGCAACATCAAGACCGCCGGGACCGTCCTCAAGGGCTACTACGCCGCCGACCTCCACGACGCGTGGGCCCGCTACTGCCCCCCACCCCTCCTGAGGGCCGCTACCTCCGCTACCTCCGCTACCCCGCAGGTCAGCGGCCCGGAAACGGTAGCGGAAGAGCTCTTCCCGTCCGCTACCTAAGCGCTACCCGCTACCGGCCCCGCGCCCCCAAGGCCGGGGCCGGTAGCGGACACGTCCGCTACCGCTACCCCTCTCCGCTACCTCGATCATGCCCCTGACCAGGGCGGTAGCGGAGGTAGCGGAAGTAGCGGACCTGACAGGAAGGGGCCCAAGGGCCCCGCACCGAGCTGAAGGAGCCTGATGGCCACCGCCAAGACGCCCCAGCCCGTCACCGAACTCCCCGACGAGTACCTCACCCCGGACGACATCGCCTTCAAGTTCAAGGTCCCGCTGGAGACGGTCTACCAGTGGCGCAAGAAGCGCACCGGGCCGCCCGGATTCCGCGTGGGCAAGCACGTCCGGTACGACCCCGCCGAGGTGCGGGCCTGGGTCGCGCAGCAGAGCAGCGCCGACATCGCTGCCTGACTCGGCTCGCTCCCACAACAGATCGAACTTCCTCGGCGCACCCCAGGGTGCGCCGAGCACCTTGAAAGGACCCTCTGCCCCAATGGCCGGCCACATCCAAGACCGCTGGTTCAAGACCTCCTTAGACCCAGACGGAAAGCCCATCCGGGAGAAGACGAGCCGTCATGGCATCGGCATGCGCTACCGCGCCCGGTACGTCGGGCCCGACGGCACCGAGAAGTCCAAGAGCTTCCCCGACAAGCAGAAGCGGCTCGCTGAGAGGTGGCTGAGCGAGACGGCGGCCGACATGGCCCGCGGCCAGTACGTCGACCCCCGCGCGGCCCGAATCACCTTCAAGGGGTACGCCGAGAAGTGGCTCAAGGGACAGACGACCGAGCTGTCGAGTCAGATCGAGGTTGAACGTCGGCTGCGGCTGCACGCCTTTCCCCAAATCGGCGCCCGCCCGCTGGACTCGTTCCGTCCGCAGCACATCCGGGAACTCCTGGCGGCTCTGGAGGCGAGCCCGATCGGCAGCTCGTACGCACGGAACGTCTACAGCGACGTGCGCGCCGTCCTGGCGGCCGCCGTTGACGACGGACTTCTGTCCCGGAATCCCTGCGGAGCGAAGTCCGTGCGCCCTCCTACGAGCGATCCGCGTCGCGTCGTCCCTTGGCTGCCCGACCATGTCCACGCTGTCCGTGCCGCCCTGCCCGAGCGCTACCGGGCGATGGCTGACGTCGGCGCCGGATGCGGGCTCCGGCAAGGCGAGATCGTCGGCCTAGCCGAGGACGCCCTCGACTTCGAGGAGGACGTTCTCCGGGTCAGCCGTCAGGTCAAGCTCATCCGGGGCAAGGCTGTGCTCGCCCCGCCCAAGTGCAACAAGGAACGGGACGTGCCACTCCCCCGGTCCGTCGCGGAGTCACTGCGGCGCCACATGGACGCGTACAAGCCCGTCGAGGTGACACTGCCGTGGCGGAAGCCGGACGGCCCCAAGGTGACCGTGCGGCTGCTCTTCACGAACACCGCGAGCGGGTTGGTCTGGCGGAGCAACTTCAACATCCAGGAGTGGAAGCCCGCCCTGGCCGCGGCCGGCCTCATCCCGGAGCCGGAGGACGGTCAGCCGTACGCCTCGGCGCGTGAGCACGGGATGCACGCGCTGCGGCACTTCTACGCCTCGGTGCTCCTGGACGCGGGCGAGAACATCAAGGCCGTGAGCGAGTACCTGGGTCATGCCGACCCCGGCCTGACGCTCCGGGTGTACGCGCACCTGATGCCGGCCAGCCGCGAGCGGACCCGGAAGGCGATCGACAGGCTCTTTCCGCCCGCTCCTCGCGACGCTGACGGCCCCGAGACGGCCCCGTGAGCTGAACACGGCCCCTGGTCTGCACTGAACATGCAGGTCAGGGGCCCTATCCGGCCCGTCTCCCGGTGAGTTCTCCGGGCTTGGGCATGGTGATACCAGTGTCGCAGACGCGCGCGCGTGGCCCGGTTCACCGGCTCACGCGCGCGTAGCCCACGGTTCACCGGTTCAGGGGGCGGGAGCCCGGGGCTGCGTGCGCGGGATCCTGGAGGTGAAGAAGAGCGCCACGACGGACGCACCGGCCAGGATCGCGAGGGCTGCCCTCAGGCCGTCCAGCCGGGCGGCCTCGTTGGCCTCCAGGGCTGCCTCGGCCACCTTCTCGCTGGTGTCCGCCTCGTCGAGGGCGGTCGTCAGCTGGGCGTCCGAGAGGAACGGGACACCGCTCTGCAACTCGACGACGGCCTGGCTCTTCACCTCGGCCGGGATCGCCTCGTTCCGCTCCACAGCGCCCAGGAACGACGACGTCAGCGCGGCGATCATCAGGGAGCCCGCGAGCGCCGTGCCCATCGAGGACCCGAGGTTGGTGACGGCGTTCTGGATCCCTCCGACCTCCGCGCTCTGCCGATCCGGGACCGCCGACACCGTGACCGAGCCGAGCTGAGAGGCCAGTGCCCCCATCCCGAACCCGATCAGCAGCAGCGGGACGGTGACGATCTCCGCCCCTGCGTCCGCGTCCAGCGCGGCCATCAGGGCGACCGCGCCGGCGAGCAGCGCCGCCACCCCCGTCCGTACCACCCGCCGCGGCGAGACATCGGGGAGGAAACGCGGGATCAGGACCGCGGCGGCCAGCAGCGTCAGCGAGAGCGGCAGGATCCGCGCGCCCGTCTGCAGCGCGGACAGACCGAGGGCCACGGACAGATAGAGCGGGACGACGAAGAAGACGCCCATCTGCACGAGGTACTGGAAGAAGAACATGGTCAGACCGCCGGTGAGCTGCTTGTTCCGCAGCATGGCCGGGTCGACGAGCGGCTCCCGGCCCCGCTCGACGAGCCGGGCCTCCCAGCGGAGGAACAGGTACAGCAGGAGCAGACCCGCGATCATCAGCCACACGGTCATCGACACCCCGAGCCATGCGGGCGCGTCGGCCTTCGGCCGGACCCAGCCCCATTCGTCCGAGCGCAGGACGCCGTAGACGAAGACCCCGAGCCCGGCGGCGGAGAGGACGGCGCCGACGAGATCGATGCGCGGGTGGTTCTCGTCGGCGGCGTCGGTGATGCGGCGGGCGAACACCAGGATGACGAGCACGAGCAGGACCTCGCCGGCGAAGACCCAGCGCCAGGAGAAGTAGGTCGTGGCGACACCGCCGATGAGCGGTCCGAGCCCGATGGCCACGGCGCCCGCCGCCGCCACGATGCCGTACGCCGCGGCGCGGCCTTCGGTGGGGAAGTTGCCGGCCACCAGCGCCACGATCGACGGCAGGATGAGCGCCGCCCCGATGCCTTCGAGGAACGACCAGCCGAGCAGCAGAACGGGGAGGTTCGGCGCGAGCGCCGTGGTCAGTGAGCCGAAGCCGTAGATCACGCAGCCGATCATGAACGCGCGCCGACGGCCGATCAGCACCCCGACCTTGCCTCCGGGGATCATGAACATCGCCATCACCAGCGTGTAGGCGGTGATGGCGCCCTGGATCCCGGTCACCGTCGTGCCCACGTCGTCGGCCACGGTCGCGATCGCCACGTTCATGACGGAGCTGTCCAGGGCCATCAGGAACTGGCCCGCCGCGAGGGTCAACAGGACGAGTCGCGCGCCCGCGGGCGCGCCGCCCGCGCCTGCCTTGGATGCCATGACCGCATTGTGTCCATATGCAGGGATTTCGGCTCGGCGACCGCGCTCATACGCGTGAGGGCCCGCCACCCGCTGGAGGGGTGACGGGCCCTTACGGCAGACGCGTACGGATCAGGCCGAACCGACGAAGATCACGAACAGCAGCCACACGACCGGAGCCGTCGGCAGCAGCGAGTCCAGCCGGTCCATGATCCCGCCGTGTCCCGGAAGCAGGGTGCCCATGTCCTTGATGCCCAGGTCCCGCTTGATCATCGACTCGCCGAGGTCGCCGAGCGTCGCACTCGTCGCCACCGCGAGTCCCAGCAGCAGACCCTGCCACCAGCTGCCGTCGTCGATCATGAACTCCATGCAGAGCGCGCCCGCCGCCATCGCGAACGTCACAGCGCCGACCAGACCCTCACGGGTCTTTCCGGGACTGATCCTCGGCGCCAGCTTGTGCTTGCCGAAGCGCCAGCCGATCGCGTACGCCCCGGTGTCGCTGACCACGGTCAGGATCAGGAAGGTCAGCACCCGCTGCGGGCCATCGTCGGCGGTGAGCATCAACGCCACGAACGTCGCCAGGAACGGCACGTAGAACGCCGCGAACACACCCGCCGTGACGTCCTTCAGATAGCCCTCGGGAGGCTCTGTCATCCGCCAGACGAGCACCGCGAGCGCCGTGAGCGCCATCGCCACCCAGGCGCCCTCGGGACCCCGGACGTAACCGGCGACGACCATCGCCGCACCGCCGACCGCGAGCGGGACCAGCGGCGCCTTGATCGCCTTGCGCTCCTGGAGGCGGGAGGTCAGCTCCCAGAGCCCGACCACCACGGCGACCGCTATCACCCCGACGAACGCCGGCTTCCAGATGAACAGCGACGCGATGATGACGGCCCCGAGGCCGACCCCGACCCCTATGGCCGCGCCCAGATCACGCCCCGCGCTCTTCTTCTGCCGTGGCGCCGTCGGCGCGGGCGGCGGAGGCGGGGTGGGGCTGGGCATGGGCTCCTGCGGGTGCTCGTGCGGCGTCTCGTCACGGAACAGGGGACCGCTCGGGTGAGCGGCCCCCCGTCCGTGACCGTCCTGGAATCCGCCGGCGGGAACGTCGGGCACGATGGGCATGGGCCGAGTCTGCGCCGCCTGATGCCGATCGTATGCGGGACCCGCCGGGGCGGGCCCCTGGTCGGGTCCCCCACGGCCGGAACCGGCCGGGGCCCCCCAGGAAGAGTCGTTCATCAGACCTCGAGCAGCTCGGCTTCCTTGTGCTTGAGCAGCTCGTCCACCTGCGAGACGTACTTCGCGGTGGTGTCGTCGAGCTCCTTCTCGGCGCGGCGGCCCTCGTCCTCGCCGACCTCGCCGTCCTTGACGAACTTGTCGATGGTCTCCTTGGCCTTGCGGCGGACCGAGCGGATCGAGATCTTCGAGTCCTCGGCCTTGGTCTTGGCGACCTTGATGTAGTCCCGGCGGCGCTCCTCGGTCAGCTCGGGGAACACCACCCGGATGATGTTGCCGTCGTTGCTCGGGTTGACGCCGAGGTCCGAGTCGCGGATCGCCTGCTCGATGTTGCGCAGCGCGGTCTTGTCGAACGGGGTCACCACGGCCATCCGGGGCTCCGGAACGGAGAAGGAGGCCAGCTGGTTGATGGGGGTGATGGCGCCGTAGTACTCCGCCACGATCTTGTTGAACATCGCCGGGTGCGCACGGCCGGTGCGGATCGCGGCGAAGTCCTCCTTGGCGACCACGACGGCCTTCTCCATCTTCTCCTCGGCCTCGAGGAGGGTCTCTTCGATCACCACATGCTCCTGCGTGTCGTCGCGTTGTGTCCTGCACGGTGTACGACCGGCAGGGCTCTGTCCATCCCCTTGCGGGGCGGTTCCCCGGTTCGGGTCAGGCCCGGGTGCCCTGGTCGCTCACGAGCGTGCCGATCTTCTCACCCTTCACCGCGCGCGCGATATTGCCCTCGGTGAGCAGTTCGAAGACGAGGATCGGGAGCTTGTTGTCCCGGCACAGGGTGATGGCGGTGGCGTCGGCGACCTTGAGGTCGCGGGAGAGCACCTCGCCGTACTCCAGCGCGTCGAACTTGACCGCGTTGGGGTTGGCCTTCGGGTCGGAGTCGTAGACGCCGTCCACGCCGTTCTTGCCCATGAGCAGGGCCTCGGCGTCGATCTCCAGGGCGCGCTGGGCGGCGGTGGTGTCCGTGGAGAAGTACGGCATGCCCATGCCCGCACCGAAGATGACCACGCGGCCCTTCTCCAGGTGGCGCACGGCGCGCAGCGGGATGTACGGCTCGGCGACCTGGCCCATGGTGATGGCGGTCTGGACGCGGGAGTCGATGCCTTCCTTCTCCAGGAAGTCCTGGAGGGCGAGGCAGTTCATCACGGTGCCGAGCATGCCCATGTAGTCGGAGCGGGCCCGGTCCATGCCGCGCTGCTGGAGCTCGGCGCCGCGGAAGAAGTTTCCGCCGCCGATCACCACCGCGATCTCCGCGCCGTCGCGGACGACGGCCGCGATCTCACGCGCGATGGCGTGCACGACATTGGGGTCGACGCCCAGGCCCGTACCGCCGGAGAAGGCTTCTCCGGACAGCTTCAGCATGTAGCGGCCGGCCATTTTGCCGTTGTTGTCGTCGCCCTGTACGGCGTGCTGGTTCATGGAGATCTCCTCGTGCACATACGAAGGAGGCCATTGCCCTGGGTCCTCGCGGGTATCCCGTGCGGCAATGGCCTCCTCGTCAGATCTGCGGTCGTCCTGCGCGTGCGCGGTCGACTGCCTCAGACCCTACCGGGGTCCGGTGTCCGTCGCGTTCGCGTACGGACTCAGATGCCGACCTTGATGCGGGTGAAGCGCTTCAGGGTGACACCGGCCTCGTCCAGGATCTGCTGGACCGACTTCTTGTTGTCAAGGGCGTACGGCTGACCGAGCAGCGTCGCGTCCTTGAAGAAGCCGTTCACGCGACCCTCGACGATCTTCGGGAGCGCGGCCTCGGGCTTGCCCTCGGCGCGGGTGGTCTCCTCGGCGACGCGACGCTCGGTCTCGACGACCTCGGCCGGAACGTCCTCACGGGTGAGGTACTTCGGCGCGAAGGCGGCGATGTGCTGGGCGACACCCTTGGCGACGGCGGCGTCGGCCTTGTCGAACTCGACGAGGACACCGATCTGCGGCGGGAGGTCCGGCATCGTGCGGTGCATGTACGCGAAGACGAAGCCGTCGGCGTACTGCGCGAAGCGGTCCAGGACGATCTTCTCGCCGAGGTTGGCGTTGGCCTCGTCGACGAACGCCTGCACGGTCTTGCCGGCCTCGATCTCGGAGGCGAGCAGCGCCTCCAGGTCGGCCGGGGCGGTGGCGGCGACGTGCGCGGCGAGCTGGTTGGCGACGGCCTGGAACTTGTCACCCTTGGCGACGAAGTCCGTCTCGCACTTCAGCTCGACGAGGACACCGGAGGTGTTGTCGTCGGCGATGAGGGAGACCACGGCGCCGTTCTCGGCGGAGCGGCCCTCGCGCTTGGCGACGCCCTTCTGGCCCTTGATGCGCAGGGCCTCGACGGCCTTGTCGACGTTGCCGTCGGCCTCGTCGAGGGCCTTCTTGCAGTCCATCATGCCGGCGCCGGTGAGCTCGCGGAGCTTCTTGACGTCAGCGGCGGTGTAGTTCGCCATGAGTCTGTTTCTCTCTCGAAGTCTGAAAGATCGGGCGGGTCCACGGGTGGACGGCGGGGGCCTCGTGAGCCCCCGCCGTCGTCACCCGAAGGTCCTGAAGGGTCAGGCCTGCTCGGCGTCCGCGGCCGGAGCCTCGGCGGCCTCGGCGGCAACCTCAGCCGGGGCGTCGGCGGCCTCGGCGTCGGCGACCTTCTCGGTCTCGGCGGAGGTCTGCACCTCAGCGTCGTCGGCCTTCTTCTCACCCTCGAGCAGGTCGCGCTCCCACTCGGCGAGGGGCTCGCCGGCGGCCTTCTCGCCCGGCTTCGAGTCGCCGGTCGCGGCGCCGGAGCGGGCGATGAGGCCCTCGGCGACGGCGTCGGCGATCACGCGGGTGAGCAGGGTGACGGAGCGGATCGCGTCGTCGTTGCCCGGGATCTTGTAGTCGACCTCGTCGGGGTCGCAGTTGGTGTCGAGGATCGCGACGACCGGGATGTGGAGCTTGCGCGCCTCACCGACGGCGATGTGCTCCTTCTTGGTGTCGACGATCCAGACGGCGCTCGGCACCTTCTGCATCTCGCGGATACCACCGAGGGTCTTCTCCAGCTTGGCCTTCTCGCGGGAGAGGACCAGGAGCTCCTTCTTGGTGAGGCCGGAGGCGGCCACGTCCTCGAAGTCGATCTGCTCGAGCTCCTTGAGGCGCTGCAGACGCTTGTAGACGGTGGAGAAGTTGGTGAGCATGCCACCGAGCCAACGCTGGTTGACGTACGGCATGCCGACACGCGTCGCCTGCTCGGCGATGGCCTCCTGGGCCTGCTTCTTCGTACCGACGAACATGATGGAGCCGCCGTGCGCGACGGTCTCCTTGACGAACTCGTAGGCGCGGTCGATGTACGACAGCGACTGGAGCAGGTCGATGATGTAGATGCCGTTGCGCTCGGTGAAGATGAAGCGCTTCATCTTCGGGTTCCAGCGACGGGTCTGGTGACCGAAGTGGACGCCGCTCTCCAGCAGCTCCCGCATCGTGACGACGGCCATGGCCGTATCTCCTTGAGTTTCTCGGTTATGTTCCTGACGCCCCGACGCGCCATGCCCGCAAGGGACCGAAAGGCGCTGCCACGACCGGTGAGGGTAGTGGCGGGGCGTGCGAAGTCGACCCGGTGACCCGGGTCGCCATAGGAAGTGTACGGGAACCCGGGAGCAGCGGGTGACGGCACTGTCCACAACCCGCGAGCAGTCCACAGATACCGTCCGCGACCCCCGTGAACCGGACGTGCGCGGGAGCGTTCTCCCATGCACCTCACGGCACTGATCCTCACCCTCGGTCTCCTGTGGCCGGTGGGCCCGCCACCCCCGGAGATCCTCCGCGGCTGGCAGCCGCCACCGGGCCCCTACGCGGCCGGCCACCGCGGCGTCGACCTGGCCGCACCACCGGGCACCCCGGTCCTGGCGCCCACCGCGGGCACGGTCACCTTCGCGGGCCCGGTCGGCGGCCGCGGGGTCCTCACCCTCACCCTGCCGAACTCGGGCGCTCCCCCGCTGCGCACCACGTTCACCCCGGTGACTCCGCTGGTGGAGCCCGGCACGCGGGTCCCGGCCGGCACCCCGATCGCCCGGGTCGCCCCCGGCACGCACTGTCCGGAGAGCTGCCTCCACTGGGGCCTCCTCAGAGGCGACCAGTACCTGAACCCGCTGCTCCTGACCGCGCGCGCTCCGTCCCGCCTGCTGCCGATGGGGACGCCTTCGTGAGCGGTCAGGGCACTCCCGCCTGAGCCGTCAGGGCTGGGTGCCGTTGACCCCGTGGAGGGCCATCGTGACCGCCGCCTCGGCGATCTCCGCGGGGTCCTCGGCCGCGCCGAGTTCGATGCGGCGGACCGCGGCGTCGACGACGCCCTGGAGGAGCATGGCGCCAAGCCGGGGCTGGGGCTGGCCCAGGGCGGCGAGGGCTTCGACGATCATGGCGACGAGGCCGCCGTGGGCCGCGCGGATCTTCTCGCGGGCGCCGTCGTCGAGCTCGCTCGCCGAGATGGCGACGACCGCGCGGTGCCGGCGGTCGCCGACGAGCTCCAGCTGCTTGCGGACGTAGGCCTCGACCTTGCCCTGGGGGGTGCCAGCGCCGTCCATGGCGAACTCGACCTCGGCGGCCCAGACGGGGAAGTCGACGGCGCACAGCTCTTCGACGACGGCCGCGCGCGATCGGAAGTACTCGTACACCGAGGAGCGGGCGAGGCCCGTGCGCTCGGCGAGGGCGGGGAAGGTCAGCGCCTCCGTACCGCCCTCGGACAGCAGGGAACGCGCGGCGTCCAGGAGGGCGCCGCGCTGCATCGTCCGGTGCTCGGCCACCGAGGCCGCTCGAATCCTGGGCACGGCTCCACTGTACGACCGGCTCGCCTCCGGTCAGCGTCCGACGTCGGCCAGCTTGGCGCGGAGCTGGAGGACGGACTTGGTGTGGATCTGGCTGACACGGCTCTCGGTGACGCCGAGGACGTGGCCGATCTCGGCGAGGGTGAGGCCCTCGTAGTAGTAGAGCGTGACGACGGTCTTCTCCCGCTCGGGGAGCGTGTTGATGGCGCGCGCGAGCAGTCGGCGCAGCTCACGGTCCTCGGCGACCTCGACGGGGTTGTCCGCGGCGGTGTCCTCGAGGGTGTCCATCAGGGAGAGCCGGTCACCGCCCTCGCCGCCGACGTGCAGCAGCTCTTCGAGGGCGACGACGTTCGCCAGGGACAACTGGCTGAAAACCGCGTGCAGTTCCTCCAGCGTGATGTCCATCTCCGCGGCGACCTCGGTCTCAGAGGGGGTGCGCCGGAGCTGGGCTTCGAGGGTGGCGTACGCGCGCTCGACGTTGCGGGCCTTCTGGCGGACGGAGCGGGGGATCCAGTCGAGGGCGCGGAGTTCGTCGATCATGGCGCCGCGGATGCGGGTGATGGCGTACGTCTCGAACTTGATCGCGCGCTCGACGTCGAACTTCTCGATGGCGTCGATGAGGCCGAAGACGCCGGAGGAGACGAAATCGGCCTGTTCCACATTGGACGGCAGGCCGACGCTGACTCTTCCGGCGACGTATTTGACGAGGGGCGAGTAGTGCAGGATCAGCTGTTCCCGCAGCCGCTCGTCTCCCGTGTCCTTGTACGACCGCCACAGTTCGTCGAGGGAGGTCGGTGCGGGTGGTCGCACGGTGCCCCGGGCTGCTGGGGGCACCGCAGCGCGGTCAGACCCGGAGGTGTGCTGGGGCATGCGTTGCCTTGAGCCGTTCTGCTGTCGGGTGCGTCGGTGTGGGTGTCCTGGACGGAATCCTGGTGAGCGTAGCGTGAGTGCGCGGTCGCGGTGCGCGAACATCGGCGGATCGCGCCGCTCCGGGTGGACGCCGTCGGCCACACCTTCGAACCCGGGCCGTGGCGCGTGTCGGCCCCTCGGGTGCGGCCGAGAGAACTCGATTGTTCATCGGCATCACCTTTTCACCCGAATGCGCCAGGTCAAGTACCGCCTCGCCGCGCGTTCGACACGGGTGTTGTCGTGTTCGTCAACTGCCAGCCGTCTCCGTGTCGTTCGACGAAGCCGAGGGAGTGGAGTTCGTACAGCTTGGCGAGGGTGTCGTCGGGGGTGGTTCCGGCGCGGCGGGCGATGACGGTGGTGGGGGTGGGGCCGCGGGCGGGGATCGCTTCGAGGATGTGCGCCGTGGCGGGGGCGAGGAGGTCGCGCGGGAGGACGGGTCCCCGGCGCGCCGGGGCGAGCTGACCCATGTCGCCGACGAGTTCGACGATCTCGTCGGCGTCGGTGACGAGGGTGGCGTCGCCGCGGAGGAGTTCATGGACGCCGGCGGAGAGTGCGCTGGTCACGGGGCCGGGGACGCCCATGGTGTGGCGACCGAGGCGCGCGGCGGCGCGGGCGGTGACGAGGGAGCCGCTGCGGTGTTGGGCCTCGATCACGACGGTGCCTCGGGTGAGGGCGGCGATGACCCGGTTGCGGAGGATGAAGCGGCTGGGGGTGGGGTGACTCTCGGGCGGCAACTCCCCTACGACGAGGCCCTGTTCGGCGACACGGCGGATCAGCTGGTCGTGGCCGCGGGGGTACGGCGTGTCGACGCCGCAGGCGAGGACGGCGACGGTGGCTCCGCCTGCGGCGAGTGCGCCGCGGTGGGCGGCTCCGTCGATGCCGTAGGCGGCTCCGGAGACGACGACCCAGCCTTGGCGGGCGAGGCCGGTGGCGAGGTCGGCGGCGGTGTGGGCGCCGTACGGGGTGCAGGCGCGGGCGCCGACGAGGGCCACGGAGCGGAGGGCCCAGGTGCGCAGGTCGGCGGGGCCTCGGACCCAGAGGCCGAGGGGGCGGGTGTCCGCGAGGTCGTCGAGTTGGCGGGGCCATTCGGTGTCGCCGGGGACGAGGAAGCGTCCGCCGAGGTCGTGGATGGTGGCGAGGTCGCGGGTGGGGTCGGCGGCGGTGGCGCGGAGTCGCCAGGAGGCGACCCTTCTGGGCGCGGTGCCGGGGAAGGGGTCTGCTTCGCCGTCTCCCCGGGGAGCGGGCGTGGTGTCGAGCAGCCGGTCGAGGAAGCCGGTGGCGCCGTAGCGCTGGAGCCAGCGGCCGGCGTGTTCGTCGCCGGGCTCGACGGCGCGGCTGAGCGTGGCCCGGGCCAGCCGCTCGCCGAGGGAGGCGGTGCCGGGGGTTTCGGGGCGGGGGTCGGAGGCGGGGGTGGTCATGCGCGGTCCCCCGCTCCGACGGGCACACCGCGGGCGATGCCGGTGCGCAGTTCGAGGGCGAGGGCGATGTCCTCGCTGTCGGGGCGGTCGTGTCCGGCGAGGTCGGCGACGGTCCAGGCGACGCGGAGGACCCGGTCGAGACCGCGGGCGGTGAGGAGTCCGCGTTCGATGTCGCGTTCGGCGGTGGCGAGGGCTCCGGGGGCGGCGAGGTAGCGGGTGCGGAGTTCGTGTCCGGGGATCTCGCTGTTGACGCTCCAGGGGGTGTCCCCGAGGCGGGCGGTGGCGCGGGCGCGCGCTTCGCGGACGCGTTCGGCCACGACCGCGGTGGTCTCGCCGCGGCCGCCCTGGCCGAGGAGGTCGGCGCGGGTGACGGGTTCGACGTCGACGCGGAGGTCGACACGGTCGAGGAGCGGTCCGGAGAGGCGTGCCTGGTAGCGCCGGACGAGTGCGGCGGGGCATTCGCAGCCGGCGCCGTTCAGGGTGTGGCGTCCACAGGGGCAGGGGTTGGCCGCGAGAGCGAGGAGGAAGCGGGCGGGGAGGCGGACGACTCCGGCGGCTCGGGCGATGACGACATGCCCGGATTCGAGGGGCTGACGGAGGGCGTCGAGAGCCTTTCCGGAGAATTCCGGGGCTTCGTCCAGGAAGAGGATGCCGCGGTGGGCGAGGGAGACGGCGCCGGGCCTGGGGAGGCCGTTTCCGCCGCCGACGAGGGACTGCATGGTGGCGGAGTGGTGGGGCGCGCAGTAGGGGGCGCGGCGGACGAGAGGCTCGCCGGGCGGGAGGATGCCCGCGACGGAGTGGACGGCGGTGACTTCAAGGGATTCCTGCCGTGTGAGGGGCGGGAGGATGCCGGGAAGGCGTTCGGCCAGCATCGTCTTTCCGGCGCCGGGTGGGCCGGAGAGCAGGAGGTGGTGGCTGCCCGCGGCGGCGACTTCGAGGGCGCGGCGGGCTCGGTGCTGCCCGGCGACGTCGGTGAGGTCGGGGCCTTCGGCGGGGTCGGTGGGGTCGGCGGCGAGTCCGGTGCCGAGGCCGGCGCCGGGGACGAGGAGTCCGGCGAGCATGGCGTCGGGTCGGCCGGCCTCGGTGGGTTCCTCCTCGGGGACGGGTTCGTCGGTGAGGACGGCGATCAGCTGGCGGAGGCTGCGGACGCCGAGGACGGAGACGCCCGGGACGAGGGCGGCTTCGCCGGCGGTCTGTTCGGGGACGACGACCTGGCGGTATCCGGCGTCGGCGGCGGCGAGGACGGCGGGGAGGATGCCGCGGACGGGCCGGACGCGTCCGTCGAGGCCGAGTTCTCCGATGAGGACGAGGTCGGCGATGGCGCGCGGGTCGATGCGCTCGGCGGCGCCGAGCACCGCCGCCGCGACGGCGAGGTCGAAGCCTGATCCCCCCTTCGGGACGGATGCGGGGCTGAGTCCGACGGTGAGTTTCTTCTGGGGCCATTCGGCGCCGGAGTTGACGACGGCGGCGCGGACGCGGTCGCGGCTCTCGGTGAGGCTCTTGTCGGGGAGGCCGACGAGGGTGAAGGCGGCGACGCCGGGTTCGAGGTCGGCCTGGACCTCGACGACGACGCCTTCGACGCCGACGAGGGCGACGGAGCAGGTGCGGGCGAATCCCATCTCAGGCCACCCCCTGGGCGTGGGTGAGGAGCGGGGCGCCGCGGCGGGGCAGGACGATGCCGATGAGGTCGATGCGGACGCCCCCGAAGGGGGCGGGGATGCCGTTGCGGTCGAGCCAGCAGGCGGCGAGGCGTCGGAGCCGGTCCGCCTTGCGGGGTGTGACGGCGGCCATCGGGTGTTCGTACGCGCCGTCGCGCCGGGTCTTGACCTCGCAGATGACGAGGGTGTCGCCGTGGCGGGCGACGATGTCGATCTCGCCGGTCCGGCCGCAGCGCCAGTTGCGGGCGAGGATGTGCATGCCGGTCGCGGTGAGCAGGCGGGCGGCCAGCTCTTCCCCGTACCGTCCGAGTGCTTGGGTCCTGTTCATGCGGTACCACCTCCGTCACCGACTGTGACGGAGAGGAGGGGACCGCGTGCGGCGCTGTGGACGGCCGGGGGTCTGTGGAAAACCCGCTCACCCTTGCGGGCGAGCGGGTTCAGCTGCCGGGGAGTTCGAGGTCGCTCTTGTTGAGCTCCTCGATGTTCACGTCCTTGAAGGTCAGAACGCGGACCTGCTTGACGAACCTGGCCGGCCTGTACATGTCCCAGACCCAGGCGTCGGCCATGCTGACCTCGAAGAAGACCTCGCCCTGGACCGAGTGCACCTGCATCTCGTAGTCATTGGTGAGGTAGAAGCGGCGCTCGGTCTCGATCACGTATTTGAACAGCCCGACGACATCGCGGTACTCCCGGTAGAGCTTCAGCTCCATCTCGGTCTCGTACTTCTCGAGGTCCTCGGCGCTCATGGCATGTTCCCCTTCAGCCGTGCGTCCCCCTATTGTGCGCCAGGCGGACGCGCCCCTAAACGATTTCCGGGGCGAGAACCACCGGTGCACGCGGAGGTCCCTCGTCGAGCAGCGTGCGCAGCAGCTCGGCGAGTCTGGTCGGGTACACCGTCTCACGGGCCGCCGACAGTTCGGCGGAGGTCCACCATCTGAGGCCCGCGAGGCTGCGGTTCTCCAGTTCGGTGAGGGCCTGGGGCCGGGGTGCGGCCTCGGTTCTCCGGGTGCGGGCGAGGTAGTACCACTCGTCCTGGTCCCAGCGGCGCCCGTCGAAGGGGAACGAGCAGTACCGCGTCCAGAGCACGGGCCCGAGGTCGATGTCGGTGATGCCGGTCTCCTCGGCGAGCTCGCGCAGGGCGGCCTCCTGCCGGGTCTCGTCGCCCTCCAGGCCTCCGCCCGGCGTGAACCACCAGGTCCGACCGGGGTCGTCGGGCTCGTACCCGTGCAGGAGGAGGATGCGGTCGTCGGGGTCGAGCAGGACGACCCGCGCGACCTGTCGGACCTCGGCGCGAGGGGCGGCCCCCGGCGCGGTGCCGGGCTCGCCGCACGGCCCGGCACCGGGCCCCTGCGTCTGCGGTGCCGCGGAGTCCGTCATGTACCCACCTTCTCCCGTGCCCCGGCCGCGGTGCCCGTCGATCGGCGCTCGGTGAGCCGGCCGGCCAGCCGTACCGCCGGCCCGTACGCACCCCCGAGCAGCACCAGCACGCCTCCGGCCGCGATCGCGCCCAGGAGGGACATGACGGGGCCGGGCTCCGAGATCCCGCCGGGAAGCCCGGCGAAGCCCGTCGGGCGGTCCAGGAGGCCCTTGGCGGGCCAGACCACGGCGTCGACCCTGGCGATCACGGAGGAGCGGGGCACGGAGCCCTGTCCGGCCTCTTCCATGTGCGTACGGGAGTCGAGCGAGGTGTGCCGGTCGTCGCCGAGGAGGAAGAGGTTGCCGGCCGGGACAGTGACGGAGAAGTCCGTACCGGAGGCGATGACCCTGCCGCCCGCTCCGGGTCGCAGGTAGGGCTCGTCGACGGGCTTGCCGTTGACGGTGAGGCGGCCGTCGGCCTCGCAGCAGGCGACGGTGTCACCGCCGACGGCGACGACCCGCTTGACCGTGGGCACGTTGCCCCAGAGGGGGTCGGTGAAGACGACGACGTCGCCGCGCCGCACCTCGTCGCCGTCGACGCGCTGGGCGAGGATCTTGGATCCGACGTCGAGGGTGGGGGTCATGGAGTCGGTGGGGACGGAGTACGGCTGGTAGAGCAGGGCTCCCCAGACGAAGCCGCCGAGGAAGAGCACACAGCCGACGGCCACGGCCAGCCCCGACAGCACGCTGCCGAGGCGGCCGTGGCCGCCCTTGGTCCGTATGTTTCCGCTCATGTGCGCACCCCGTAGGTCTGTCGGCGGACCGTTGGTCTGTCGACGGTCCGGGACGGCACCCTACCCGCGGGTCACTACTCGGCGGTATGCCGTGCGGCGACCTTCTTCCGGCGCCACAGGACCAGCGGGAGCGCTCCGGCGAGACCGGCCGCGCCGAGCGGGGCGGCGGCCATGGCCTGGTTGAGGGCGGGCTGGTCGAAGATGTCGGGCACCGGGAGGGTGGCCCAGCGGGTGACCGGCCAGGCGATGACGACGGCGCGGCCCACGACCTCGTCGTCGGAGACGGTGCCGCCACCGGGGAGCTGCTGGTGGAAGCGGGAGTCGAGGGAGTTCTGGCGGTTGTCGCCCATGACCCAGATGCGGTTCTCGGGGACCTTGATCGGGCCGAAGGAGTCCTGGCAGGGGACGGAGCCGGGGTAGAGGTACGCCGTCTCGTCGAGCGCGACGCCGTTGAGGACGACCTTGCCGCCCTCCTTGCAGGACACGGTGTCGCCGCCGACGGCGATGACCCGCTTGATGAGGTCCTTCTCCTCCGCGGACGGCATGAGTCCGATGAAGCTGAGGAACTTCTGCACGACGTTGGGCGTGGGGGTGTCCTGGCCCTCGAGCCAGCCGCCCGGGTCGTGGAACACGACGACCTCGCCGCGCTCGGGCTCGGAGCCGAACCAGGGGGTCAGCTTGTCGACGAGGACCCGGTCGCCCTTCTGGAGGGTGTTCATCATCGATTCCGACGGGATCGAGAACGCCTGCACCAGGAAGGTCTTGATCAGCAGCGCGAGGACGAGCGCGATGCCGACGAGAAGGGGCAGTTCCTTCCAGAAGGAACGCTGCTTCTTGGGGCTCCGGCCGGAGCCGCCCGCCGTCTCGTCGCCGTCGTCCGGCGCCCCATCGCCCGGTGCCCCGCCACTCGGCGGCTGCGCCTGCCCGTCATCCGTCACGTCGTCACCCGTCGTGTCATCGCCGAAGGCCCCGCCGGCCCTCTTGTCGGGCTCATCGTGTCCGGATCGTGCGCCGACGGCCAAATCCCCCACATCCACTCCTCAGTCCGTGCGTTCGCCTGCCCCGGAACAGGGACAGGCCCACCACTCCCATAACGAGCAGAAGTTCCGCAGGGGTCGGGAGCCCGGAGAATCCGTTGAGATTCCGCTGGGACACACTATGCGACGGACCGAGCGCGGCCTCGGAACTCGTACGGGCGTCCGGTACGGCGGCGAACGTCCCGCGTTCCTCCAGGCCCCGCCAGTGTGCGACGGGCCAGATGATCGCCACGGCACGGCCCACGACCTGCTCCTCGGAGACGGTGCCGTGGTCCTTCTCGTCGAGGTGGAAGCGGGAGTCGGCCGAGTCGGAGCGGTGGTCGCCGAGGACGAAGATCCGGCCCTGCGGGACCTTCACCTCGAAGGGGATGGTCGACGGCTCGTTCCCCGGGTGCAGATACGGCTCGTCGAGCGGTACGCCGTTGACGGTGATCCGCCCGTCCTTGCCGCAGCAGCGGACGGTGTCGCCCCCGACGGCGACGACCCGCTTGATGAGGTCCCGGTCGTCGGCGGAGGGCAGCAGCCCGATGAAGGTCAGCGCCTGCTTGGCCTGCTTGACGCCGACCGGGTCGTCGGCGGGCGGCGTGGCCTCCTGCTGGAGCCAGTTGCCGGGGTCCTTGAAGACGACGACGTCGCCGCGCTGCGGGCGGGAGCCGAACCAGGGGGTCAGCTTGTCGACGAGGACCCGGTCGGAGATGCGGATCGTCTGTTCCATGGAGCCGGAGGGAATGACGAACGCCTGGACCAGGAAGGTCTTCAGGACGAGCGCGATGAGCACGGCCACCGTGATCAGGATGGGGATCTCGCGGATCGCGGAGCGCTGCCGGCGCCGCTTGACCTTGCGGGCGAGTCTGCGCCGCTCGGCCCGGCCCGGCAGGGGCGGGGCCTGCTCGGGTCCCTGGTCGGTGGCGCGCCCGGTGCCGCCCGGCGGTCGTCCCCGGCTACCCATGGGGTGCCGTTCCGTGTCCGCCGGCAGGCGCGGCGGGTACGGCGTCGAAGGCGTCGGTCTCCTGGACCGTGGACCAGCGGCCGAAGGGCCAGGCGATCCAGTCGGCGCGGCCCACGACCTTGTCGACGGGGACCATGCCGCCGCCGGGGCTGCCGAGGTGGTCCCGGGAGTCGCTGGACTGGCTGCGGTGGTCGCCCATGACCCAGAGCCTGTCCTGCGGGACGACGATGTCGAAGGGCACGCTGGACGGCTGGTCGCCGAACATCACGTAGCGCTCCTCGACGGGGACGCCGTTGACGGTGAGCCGGCCGTTCTTGTCGCAGCAGACGACCCGGTCGCCGCCGATGCCGACGACCCGCTTCACGAAGTCGGTCTCGTCGGGTTCGGCGAGCCCGAGGGCGGCCGCGCCGTCGTGCAGGAGTCCGGTGACGGGGTGGTGCCGGGGCTGTTCGCGTACGAAGGATCCGGTGCCGTCGAAGACGACGACGTCGCCCCGGCCCGGCTCACCGCCGAAACGGTACGCCAGCTTGTTGACCAGGATCCGGTCGCCGACCTGGAGGGTCGGTTCCATGGAGCGGCTGGGGATCAGGAAGGGCTGCATCACGAAGTGACTCACGAGCAGCAGGAACGCCACGCAGGCGCCGCCCACGAGGGCCGTACGCCGCCAGGACGGAGCGGTCCCGGAGTCCTCGGAAACGCGCGCGGAGCGCGACCCGTCCTCCGTGTCGGAAGAGGGGTCGCGCTCCGTGTGCTGTGCTTCGGTGTCCATCGGTGGCAGAGCCTATCCGGCCTGCCTGTGCGAGGGCTCGGAAGCGTCGAGCGTGCCGGGAGCCTGAGCTCAGCGGTCGCGCTTCTCCTTGATCTTGGCAGCCTTGCCGCGCAGCTCACGCAGGTAGTAGAGCTTGGCGCGACGGACGTCACCGCGGGTCACGAGCTCGATCTTCTCGAAGATCGGGCTGTTCACCGGGAAGGTGCGCTCGACGCCGACGGAGAACGAGACCTTGCGGACCGTGAAGGTCTCGCTGACGCCCGAACCCTGGCGACGGATGACGACGCCCTTGAACTGCTGGATACGCGAGCGGTTGCCTTCGATGACGCGCACGTGGACGTTCACGGTGTCGCCGGGGCGGAAGGCGGGGAGGTCGGAGCGGAGCGAACCCGCGTTGACCTGGTCGAGCAGGGAGGCCATGGAGGTCTCTTTCCTCGCTGATGCCACAGGTCATCAGCGGTACGTTCGAAGTGATTCGGAAGATCGTCCGGTCCTGGCGGCGTCGTTCCCCCTGTGGCAGGGGCGCGCGCCGGACGGACGACAGCGGCCTATTCTTCCACGTCGTCGAGCTTGCGCCAAAATCGGCCGCCGGGCTCGGGCGCCCAGCCCATCATCGAGAGGATCTCGCGGTCCTTCTTGTCGAAGGCGGCGGGGTCGCAGCGCTCGATGAGATCGGGCCGGTGGGCGGCGGTACGGCGGAAGGCCTCGTCGCGTCGCCAACGGGCGATCTTGCCGTGGTGCCCGCTGAGGAGGACGTCGGGGATGCCCCGGCCGCGCCACTCGGGGGGCTTGGTGTAGACGGGGCCTTCGAGGAGGTTGGCCATGGCGCCGGGGGCGAAGGAGTCGTCCCGGTGGGACTCGGCGTTGCCGAGGACACCGGGCAGGAGGCGGGCGACGGCCTCGGTGACGACGAGGACGGCGGCCTCCCCGCCGGCCAGGACGTAGTCGCCGATGGAGACCTCGTAGACGGGCATCCGGGTCGCGTACTCGTCCATGACGCGGCGGTCGATGCCCTCGTAGCGGGCCGGGGTGAAGATCAGCCAGGGCCGCTCGGAGAGCTCGACGGCGAGCTCCTGGGTGAAGGGACGGCCGCTGGGCGTCGGGACGACGAGGACGGGGCCGTGGGCGCCGCTCTCGTAGCCGTCGGCGAGCGTCTGGTCGAGCGCGTCGCCCCAGGGGTCGGTCTTCATGACCATGCCGGGGCCGCCGCCGTACGGGGTGTCGTCGACGGTGTTGTGCCGGTCGTACGTCCAGTCCCGCAGGTCGTGGACGTGGACGTCGAGCTGTCCACGCGCGCGGGCCTTGCCGACGAGGGAGACGTTCAGCGGTTCGAGGTACTCGGGGAAGATCGTGACGACGTCGAGCCTCATGCCTGGTCCTCACCGGACGCGTCGTCGGACTTCTCGTCGGACTTCTCGTCGGACTTCTCGTCGGACTCGTCGCGGGAGGAGACGATCTCGGCGCGGTCGTCGATCAGTCCGGGCGGCGGGTCGATGACGGCCCGCTGCTCCTCCAGGTCGATCTCGGTGACGATCGACTCGACGAACGGGATCATCAGCTCGGTGCCGTCGGGGCGCTCGACGATGAAGAGGTCCTGGGACGGCAGGTGGGAGATCTCGGTGATGCGGCCGATCTCGGTGCCGTCGGCGAGCACCACGTCCAGGTCCATGAGCTGGTGGTCGTAGTACTCGTCCTCCTCCTCGGGCATCTCCGTGGGGTCGACCTCGGCGATGAGGAGGATGTTGCGCAGTGCCTCGGCGGCGTTGCGGTCGCGGACGCCCTCGAAGCGCAGCAACAGCCGGCCGCTGTGCACCCGGCCGGTCTCGATGGTCAGCGGCCCGGCGGAGGCCGGGTCGGTGCGCAGTACGGCACCGGGACCGAGCCTGAGTTCGGGCTCGTCCGTGCGTACCTCGACGGTGACCTCGCCCTTGATCCCGTGGGCGCGGCCGATCCGCGCGACTACCAACTGCACTGCTCCACACTCTCCTGTCACACAGCTCGTACGACGCGAACGACAACGGGCCGGGGTGGGCTCGTAAGCCCTCCCCGGCCCGTGCCGGCACAACTAAGGTGATGCTGCCGGCCTGCTCAGCGGACCTGGTCCACGTCGACGAGGTCGACCCGGATGCCACGGCCGCCGATGGCGCCCACGACGGTACGCAGCGCGCGTGCGGTGCGGCCGTTGCGGCCGATCACCTTGCCGAGGTCGTCCGGGTGGACCCGGACTTCCAGCACGCGGCCGCGACGCAGGGTGCGCGAGGCCACCTGCACGTCGTCGGGGTTGTCGACGATGCCCTTCACGAGGTGCTCGAGAGCCTCCTCGAGCATGATCAGGCCTCGGTCGACTCGGTGGACGCGGCCTCGGCCTCGTCCGCCTTCTTGTCGGCCTTCTTGGCCTTCGGGGTGATGGCCTCACCCTTGGCCTCGTCGCCCTCGAGGGCCTTCGCGAACTCGTCGAACGAGGCGCGCTTGGCCTCCTTCGTCGCCGGGACGAGCAGAGCCTTCTCGGGGGCCGGGAGGCCCTTGTGCTTCTGCCAGTCGCCCGTGAGCTTCAGGATGGCGAGAACCGGCTCGGTCGGCTGGGCGCCGACGGACAGCCAGTACTGCGCACGCTCGGAGTCGACCTCGATACGCGACGGGTTGTACGTCGGGTGGTAGAGGCCGATCTCCTCGATCGCGCGACCGTCACGACGGGTGCGGGAGTCGGCGACGACGATGCGGTAGTGCGGCTGGCGAATCTTGCCGAGGCGCTTGAGCTTGATCTTGACTGCCACTGGAGTGGTGTCTCCTGGTCTTGACGTGGTTGGGCACTTTGAGATGCCACGTGGGGTTGCGGTACTCGGATGCCCGATGGACGCGTCAGCCGGAGGAGAGAGGGGTCCTGTGCGACTGTCGAGTACAGCTAGCCATTGTGCCACACACCGCGAGGTCAGCTCGCGGCGCCCACGGTCTCCGGGATACGGAAGGGCTTGCCACAGCCGCCGCAGACGATCGGGGCCTGGGCGAGCACCGAAGGCACCACGCGTACGTTGCGTCCGCAGTCGCAGACGGCCTTGACGCGGACGCCGCCGCCCGAGGAGCCGTGCCGGGCGGCCGGTCCGCGGAAGGAGCGCTTGGTGTCGGCCGCGGTGGCGACCGTGTGGGCCTTGAGGGCGCGCTGGAGCCGCTCGATGGTGGGGCGGTAGCGCCGCCTCGCCTCGGGGTTGAGCGTGACCAGGGAGAAGCCGCTGCTGGCGTGTGGCTCCTCGGGGTGGTCGAGGCCCATCTCCTCGGCGATCGCGAGGAATCTGCGGTTGTGGTAGCGGCCGGCGCGGGAGGTGTCGCGGACACCCCGGGCGGCGGCGATGCCGTGGACTGCCTCGTGGAGCAGTCGTTCGAAGGAGAGCTCGGCGCCGCAGGCGGACGAGGACTCTCCGATCAGGGACTCGGGCGCGGCAAGATCGGGCAGCTCGGGGTGGTGCCGCTGAATGTCGGCCCACGCCTGTGCCAGCTCTGCGGCGAGAACAGGTGGTGTCGTGCTCACGTCGCGTACAACGAGCCGAAGTGCCCCCGGGTTCCATTCCGGGGCATCCCAAATATTTTGCACGTACCCGTCAGTTGCCGTTGATGTGTCGTGACGAGGGCCAGTGCGCCGATCTGCGGAGAAGTCACGCAGGGGGCGTCAAGCTGGTGCGTAGCGGCGCATACGCCCCGGCGTGCAGCCATGGTGCGCGCGCCCCTTGGGGCACGGTTCCCGGGCGGACCGGGAAGCGTGGCAAAAACATTACCGGGTCGCTTCCCGCCCGGACGAATCGGTGCGGTGCGAGCACTGGACGCGGCACGGGATGCGCAGTTCCCTGGCTACGGGGGGTTGTCGTCCGAGCACGGATTGGGGCACTTTTCCATGACACCTACGCTCGTCCCGCACCACCCCGCGCGTGACTGGGCCGAGATCCAGGAGCGGATGCTCGTCCCGCTCTACGAGGCGGTGTACGACCGCGTCGGCGTGGGCGCCGGGACCCGGGTCCTGGGCCTGCGCTGCGGCTCCGGCCTGGCGCTTCTCATGGCGGCGGCGCGGGGCGCCCGGGTGGCCGGCGTGGACCGGGACCACGCGCGCGTGGAGCTGGCAAGGGAGCGGCTCCCCCAGGACGTGACGGTCACGGAGGATCCCCCCGAGGGGGACACGTACGACGTGATCACGGCCTTCCACACGACGGACGCGCTCCTCCCGGAGCTGGCGGCGCTCACCCGTACGGCCCAGCCGGGCGCCACGGTCGTGCTCGCCGGCTGGGGACCGCCGGAGCGGTGTTCCACGGAGGCGGTGCTGCAGGTCGCGGCCCGGCTCACGGACCGCCGGCCGGGCCTCCGCACGGACCTGGAGGGGCTGGTGTCCGGGGCGGGGCTACGGTCGGCCGGTTCGGGGCGGGTGTCCTGTCCGTTCGGGTACGCGAACGAGGGCAGCGCGGTGCGCGGGCTGCTGTCGACGGGCGCCTTCGACGAGGCCGTGCGGGCGACGGAGCTCTCCCAGGTGGAGAAGGAGATCGAGGAGGCGATCGCCCCGCACGTGCGCGCGGACGGCACGGTGTGGATGCCGAACGTCTTCCGGTACGTCGTCGCCCAGGTGCCGTAGACGCCCCGGCCGCCGGGGCCCCGGTGGCCCGTACGAACGCCCGTGGCCCCCGGAAGCCGTTGGCCGGTGGCCCGTACGCCGGCTCAGTCCTCCCGCGCCGCGCGCGTGATGCCCGCCGCGCGGTAGGCGTCGGCCTCTTCCAGGGTCTCGTTCTCCAGGAGCGCGGCGGCCAGCGCGTCCAGCTGGTCGCGGTGCTCGCGGAGCTGCCGTACGGCGCTCTCGTAGCACTCGTCGACGATGCGGCGCATCTCCGCGTCGACGGTGTCGAGGGTCGAGGGCGCCGCCGAGAGTCCGTACGCCTGCTGGGAGTCGCCGGGAATGGCGGTGAGGCGGCCGACGCGCTCGCTCATGCCCCAGCGTCCCGCCATGCCGCGGGCGATGTTGGTGACCTGTTCCAGGTCGCTCTCGGCGCCGGTGGTGATGACGCCGAAGACGACCTGTTCGGCGGCCATGCCGCCGAGGGCGCCGATGATCCGGCCGCGCAGGTAGTCCTCGGTGTAGGCGTACTTGTCGGAGTCGGGGGTGGAGAGGGTGACGCCCAGGGCGCGGCCGCGGGGCACGATGGTGATCTTGCGGACGGGGTCGGCACCGGGCTGGAGCATGCCGAGGAGGGCGTGACCGCTCTCGTGGTACGCGGTCCGGCGACGCTCCTCCGGGGGCATCACGAGCGGGCGTTCGGCGCCGAGCTGGACCTTCTCCAGGGCATCGGAGAGGTCGGACCGGGTGACGGCCTTCTGGGCGCGCTTGACGGCGAGGAGGGCGGCCTCGTTGGCGAGGTTGGCGAGTTCGGCGCCGGTCATGCCGGGGGTGGTGCGGGCCACGTGTTCCAGGTCGACGTCCTTGGCGAGCGGGATCTCCCGGGTGTGGATCCTGAGGATGGCCTCGCGGCCGCCCCGGTCGGGCGGGTTGACGTGCACGATCCGGTCGAAGCGGCCGGGCCGGGTGAGCGCGGGGTCGAGGACGTCGGCGCGGTTGGTGGCGGCGAGGACGATGACGCCCTCGGAGCCGGTGAAGCCGTCCATCTCGGTGAGGATCTGGTTGAGGGTCTGCTCGCGCTCGTCGTGGCCGCCCATGCCGGAGCCGCCGCCGCGGGCCCGGCCGATGGTGTCGATCTCGTCGATGAAGATGATCGCGGGGGCGACCTTGCGGGCCTCGGCGAACAGTTCGCGGACCCGGGAGGCGCCGACGCCGACGATCATCTCGATGAACTCGGACGCGGACGCGGAGAAGAACGGCACCCCGGCCTCCCCCGCGACCGCGCGGGCGAGGAGGGTCTTTCCGGTGCCGGGCGGGCCGGCGAGGAGTACGCCGCGCGGCATCTTGGCGCCCATCGCGCGGTAGGCCTGCGGGTTCTTGAGGAAGTCGACGACGTCGTTGAGTTCTCCCTCGACCTCGTCGATGCCGGCGACGTCGGCGAAGGTGGTGCGCTTGGCCCCGGCCTCCAGCTCGACGGGTTTGGGCGGGGCCTTGCGGCCCAGCATGCCGCCGGCGCCACCCATCCCGGAGCTCATCCGGCGGGCGATGAAGATCCACAGCACGACGAGCAGCAGCATCGGCGCGAGCGAGATGAGGAGGTTGGCGAGGAAGCTGCGCTCCTGGACGACCGGCTCCGCGGTGACGGTGACGTTCTGCCGGGTCAGCTGCGCCCACAGGTCGTCGTCGGCGAACGCGGGCCGCTGGGTGACGAACTTGCTGTAGTCGCCCTTGTCGCCGTTGGGCAGGGGCTGCTTGTTCTTCAGCTCCCCCTGGATGGCGTCGCCCTTGGAGTAGATCTTGGTGACGTTGCCGGAGCTCACCTGCTTGCTGAACTCGGTGTACGAGATCGTCGGCTCGTCGCCCCGGTTGAAGAACGACAGCACGAGGTTGGCGATCAGGTAGACGATCAGGGCCGTGAGGATGAGGCCGCCCCAGCCGCCGGGCATCTTCTTCTTCGCCGGCGGTGGCGGCGGGGCCCCTTCCGAGCGCCAGGGCTGGTCTGTCCGGTCGCGCGGGGGTACGGGGTTGGCCACGTGGCTCTCCTCGGGGCGGCTGTGGCCCCAGTATCGAAGAGCGGGACGAACGCGGCATCGCGGGCGGTCCGGAGGGATGAAAAGGGGCCCGGGGCGGTTTCGTACCGCCCCGGGCCCCTCATGCCGTCCTCGGGCGCGCGGCCCGGTCGGCTCATCGGCTCATCAGCCCATGAACTTCTTGAACTCGTCCGGCAGCTCGAAGTCCTTCGGGGTCTGCCCCGGCGCCGGCAGGCCGAAGGCCCCGCCCTGCTGCGCCTGGTCGCGGCGCTCGGCGGCGGCCTGCTCCTCGGCCTTCCGCTTCATCGGGTTGCCGCTCTTGCGCTTGCCCTTGGCCTGCTTGACCTGCTTCTTCTGCCGGCCGGGGCCACCGCCCATGCCGGGCATGCCCGGCATGCCGGGGAGGCCGCCGCCCTGGGCCATGCGGGACATCATCTTGCGGGCCTCGAAGAACCGCTCGACGAGGCCCTTGACCGCGCTGACCTCGACGCCGGAACCCTTGGCGATACGGGCGCGGCGCGAGCCGTTGATGATGGTCGGGTCGTGCCGCTCACCCGGGGTCATCGACTTGATGATGGCGGCCGTGCGGTCGACATCCTTCTCGTCGATGTTGGCGATCTGCTCCTTCATCTGGCCCATGCCCGGGAGCATGCCGAGCAGCTTCGAGATGGAGCCCATCTTGCGGACCTGCTCCATCTGCGCCAGGAAGTCGTCGAGCGTGAACTCCTGGCCCTTCTTCGACGCGAGCTTCGAGGCCATCTTGGCGGCCTCTTCCTCGTCGAAGGTCTGCTGCGCCTTCTCGATGAGGGAGAGCATGTCGCCCATGCCGAGGATGCGGGACGCCATGCGGTCCGGGTGGAACGCGTCGAACTCGTCCAGCTTCTCGCCGTTGGAGGCGAACATGATCTGCTTGCCGGTGACGTGCGCGATGGAGAGCGCGGCACCACCGCGGGCGTCGCCGTCGAGCTTGGAGAGCACGACGCCGTCGAAGCCGACGCCGTCGCGGAAGGCCTCGGCGGTGTTGACCGCGTCCTGACCGATCATGGCGTCGACGACGAAGAGGACCTCGTCGGGGCTGACGGCGTCGCGGATGTCCGCGGCCTGCTGCATCAGCTCCTGGTCGATGCCGAGGCGGCCGGCGGTGTCGACGATGACGACGTCGTACATCTTGGTCCGCGCGAACTCGATCGAGTCCTTCGCGACCTGGACCGGGTCACCGACGCCGTTGCCCGGCTGGGGGCCGTAGAAGGCCACGCCCGCGCGCTCGGCGACGACGCCGAGCTGGGTGACGGCGTTGGGGCGCTGGAGGTCGCAGGCGACGAGCAGCGGGGAGTGGCCCTGGCCCTTGAGCCAGAGGCCGAGCTTTCCGGCGAGGGTGGTCTTACCGGCACCCTGGAGACCGGCGAGCATGATCACGGTGGGCGCGGTCTTGGCGAACCGCAGGCGCCGGGTCTCGCCGCCGAGGATGCCGATGAGCTCCTCGTTGACGATCTTGATGACCTGCTGGGCCGGGTTCAGGGCCTGCGAGACCTCGATGCCGAGGGCGCGTTCCTTGACCTGCTTGATGAAGGACCGGACGACCGGCAGGGCGACATCCGCTTCGAGCAGCGCGATACGGATTTCGCGCGCGGTGGCGTCGATGTCCGCCTCGGACAGACGGCCCTTGCCGCGGAGGTTCTTGAAGGTCGCTGCAAGGCGGTCGGAGAGGGTATCGAACACGGCGGTCGCGGATCCTCGGTGTCGGGGGCGGTCGGACTGCCCTCCAGGGTATCGGGCCGCTCGAAGTGTGTGCCCCCGCCCGCCGGATTCCGGCGCACGGGGGATGGGTGGGGAGGGGGCGTCCGGCCGTCCGGCACGGCACGGCCCCCGGATCAACGGCGCGGCCCCCGGATCAGCGGAGCGCCGACTCCAGCGTCCGCGCCAGGTCGATCGCCTCCTCGTCGGGCAGCAGGGAGCCGTCGGGGCGGGTCACGTACAGGGTGTCGACGGCGTTGGCGCCGAGTGTCGACACATGCGCGCTCCGCACCCGTACCGCCGCGCCCTCCAAGGCCCGGCCGATGCGGTGGAGGAGGCCGGGCGCGTCCTGGGCGCGGACCTCGATGACGGTGGCGAGGCGGGAGTCCGCGGCGGCGACGGTGACGCGGGGCGGCGGGGCGGTGAGGCCGCGGCGGCGGGGGTAGGCGGCCTCGCGCTCGGCCAGGCGGGCGGGGATGTCGAGGGAGCCGTCGAGGGCGCGCACGAGATCGGCCCGGAGCCGGGCGGCCTCGGGCAGGGAGCCGTATTCGGCGGCGACCCGCCAGTCGAGGACGAGGACGGGGCCCGAGCCGGCGCCGAGGTCGATCGGGAGGTCGACGGCGCGGAGGTCGGCGGCGCGGACGGTGAGCCGGTGCAGGGCGAGGACGCCGGCGACGGCGGGCAGGACGCCGGGCTGGTCGGGCAGGGCGATGACGAGTTCGACGCCGACCGGTTCGGGTTCCTCGGGTTCCGGGACGACCGGCGCGGTGTGGAGGGCGAGGACGGGTTCGCCGGTGCGCAGGGCCTCGATGGCGAGGCGTTCCTGTTCGGCGCTGGGGGCGGCGGCCTCGGGGTCGGGCGGGGTCTCCCCCGCCAGGACGCCGGCGACCCGTTTGACCAGGTCGGCGACGAGTGAGGCGCGCCAGGCGGACCAGGCGGCGGGTCCGGTGGCGAGGGCGTCGGCCTCGGTGAGGGCGTGCAGGAGCTCCAGGGTGCCGACGGTGCCGACGGCGGTGGCGACGGCGTGGACGGTGGCGGGGTCGTCGAGGTCGCGGCGGGTGGCGGTCTCGACGAGGAGCAGGTGGTGGCGGACGGCGGTGGCGATGGTGGCGACGTCGGTGCGGTCGAAGCCGATACGGGTGGCGAGGTCGCGGGCGATGGTCTCGCCGGCGACGGAGTGGTCGCCGGGCCAGCCCTTGCCGATGTCGTGGAGGAGGGCGGCGACGAGGAGGAGGTCGGGGCGGCCGACGCGGCGGGTGAGCGAGGAGGCGCGGACGGCGGTCTCGACGAGGTGGCGGTCGACGGTCCAGGTGTGGACGGGGTTGCGCTGGGGGCGGCAGCGGACGCGCTCCCAGTCGGGGAGGAGCCGGGTGATGATCCCCTCGGCTTCGAGGGCTTCCCAGACGGGGACGGTGGCCTCGCCGGCGCCGAGCAGGGTGACGAGTTCCTCGCGGGCCTCGGCGGGCCAGGGGACGGGCAGCGGGGTGGCGGTGGCGGCGAGGCGGCGTACGGCGTGCAGGGAGATCGGCAGGGCGGACTGGGCGGCCGCCGCGGCGGCCCGCAGCGGCAGGACGGGGTCGCGTTCGGGCCGGGCGGTGCGGGCGAGGACGACCTCGCCGTCCATCTCGACGACGCCTTCGGCGAGCGGGGTGCGTTCGACGGGCGGTTTCCCGGTGGCGGCCCGACCCGCGCCTGCCCGGCCGGCGCCGCCCCGGCCGCCGAGGAGGGCGCGGAGGCGGGGCCGGGCGGAGCGGGCCTTGAGGACGCGGTTGACCTCGCGCCAGGTGACGTCGGTGGCGTACGAGATGGTGCGGGCGGCCTCGTACACCTCGCGGAGCAGGGTGTCGGCGTCGAGGAGGCCGAGTTCGGCGGCGACGGCGTCCTGTTCCTGGAGGGCGAGCCGGTCGGTGGCGCGGCCGGTGGTGAGGTGGAGGGCGTCGCGGGCGTCGAGGAGGCGACGGCGGGCGCTGTCGAGGCCTTCGCGGGGGGCGTCGGCGAGCCAGGAGGCGGCGACGGCGCGGAGGGCCTGGGCGTCGCGGAGGCCGCCTCTGGCCTCCTTGAGGTCGGGTTCGAGGAGGAACTGCAGCTCGCCCATGCGTTCGGCGCGTTCACGGCAGAGCGCGTCGAGTTCGGGGAGGCGTTTGGGGGCCTGGTTGCGCCAGTCGGCGAGGACGGTGGTGCGCAGGGCGGCGACGAGTCCGTGGTCTCCGGCGACGGGCCGGGCGTCGAGGAGGCCGAGGTGGACCTTGAGGTCGTCGGCGGCGGTGGCGCGGGCCTCGGCGGCGGTGCGGACGGAGTGGTCGAGGGCGAGCCCGAGGTCCCAGACGGGGTACCAGAGGCGGTCGGCGAGGGCGGCGATCGCGGCCTTGTCGGCGCTGCCGTCGTGGAGCAGGAGGAGGTCGAGGTCGCTGCGCGGGGAGAGTTCTGCGCGGCCGTAGCCGCCGACGGCGACGAGGGCGACCCCGCGGGGCGGGGCGGCGGCGGCGAAGAGCGCGGCCAGCCAGTCGTCGGTGAGCCGGGCGAGGGCGGCACGGCGCGGCGGCCCGGACCGCTCCTTCTCGTGGAGGAGGAGCAGCCGGGCCGCCGCGTAACCGCCGGGTCCCGAATCTTCGGTCTCTTCGCTGACTTCGAGGCTCGTCACCCGGCGGCTCCTTCGTTGCTTACGGTGCGTCCGAACCGCTGCTACAGGGCGTCCGGACCGCGTTCGCCGGTGCGGACGCGTACGGCGGTCTCGACCGGCACGCTCCACACCTTGCCGTCTCCGATCTTGCCGGTTCGGGCGGCCTTCACGACGACGTCGATGAGCTGTTCGGCGTCCTCGTCCTCGACGAGGACCTCGATGCGGATCTTGGGAACCAGGTCGACCGTGTACTCGGCGCCCCGGTAGACCTCGGTGTGGCCGCGCTGGCGGCCGTAGCCGCTGGCCTCGGTGACGGTGAGGCCGTGGACGCCGAAGGCCTGGAGGGCTTCCTTGATCTCGTCGAGCCGGTGCGGCTTGACGACCGCGGTGATGAGCTTCATGCGTCCACCTTCGTGTTCTCCGTGACGGCCGGGGCGGGGGCGGCGGTGGAGCGCGAGGACGCGCCGCCGCCGGCTCCGCTGAAGTCGTACGCGGTCTCGGCGTGCTCGACCTGGTCGATGCCGGAGACCTCGTCGTCCTCGCTGACCCTCATGCCCATCGTCTTGTCGATGATGAGCGCGAGGATCGCGGAGGCGATCAGAGAGTAGGCGAGGACGGCGAAGACGCCGACGGCCTGCTTGCCGAGCTGCTCCAGGCCGCCGCCGTAGAAGAGGCCCTTGGCGTCGGACTGGACCCCGCCGGTGGCGAAGAGGCCGACGAGGAGGGAGCCGAGGACACCGCCGACGAGGTGGACGCCGATGACGTCGAGGGAGTCGTCGTAGCCGAACTTGTACTTGAGGCCGACGGCCATGGCGCAGAGGAGACCGGCGATGACGCCGATGGCGATCGCGCCGAGCGGGCTGACGGCGCCGCCGGACGGGGTGATGGCGACCAGGCCGGCGACGGCGCCGGACGCGGCGCCCAGGGTGGTGAAGGAGCCGTGGCGGATCTTCTCGTACGCGAGCCAGGCGAGCATGGCGGCGGCGGTGGCGACCTGGGTGTTGACGAACATCACGGCGCCGACGCCGTCGTCGTTGCCGAGCCACGAGCCGGCGTTGAAGCCGAACCAGCCGAACCAGAGGAGACCGGCGCCGAGCATGACCAGCGGGAGGCTGTGCGGGCGCATCGGGTCCTTCTTGAAGCCGACGCGCTTGCCGATGACGAGGATGACGCCGAGGGCCGCGGCGCCGGCGTTGATGTGGACCGCCGTGCCGCCGGCGAAGTCGATGACGCCCATCTCGAAGAGCCAGCCGCCGGCGCCCCAGACCCAGTGGGCCACGGGGAAGTAGACGACGGTGACCCAGAGGGTGATGAAGAGGGCCCAGGCGGTGAACTTGACGCGGTCGGCGAGGGCGCCGCTGATCAGGGCCGGGGTGAGGATGGCGAACATCAGCTGGAAGACCGCGAAGACGTACACCGGGATGGTGTAGCCGTCCCACAGCTCGGTGACGCCGATGCCGCTGAGACCGACGTACTCGGAGGACCAGCCGACGATCGAGCCGATGTCGGTGCCGAAGGCGAGGCTGAAGCCGAAGAGCACCCAGAGGATCGTGACGATCCCGAGGCTGATGAAGCTCATCATCAGCATGTTGAGGGTGGACTTGACGCGGACCATGCCTCCGTAGAAGAAGGCGAGTGCCGGGGTCATCAGCATGACCAGGGCGGAGCAGATGAGCATGAACCCGGTGTTGGCGGCGGACAGCTCGGGGGCGTCTGCTGCCAGGGTCGTGATGGCTGGTGCCATCGGCGTCTCCTCGTCGTCGAATGCGGCCTGTGCGGGGGCGGGGCCGAAAGGGCGGCTGCGGCCGTGAGGGGTGGCCGGTTATGGGCCAGAGATTCGCGCAGGGCGGTTTCCGCCGATGCCGCTCGATGTTTCGGAGCGGTGACGAAGGGGTGGGGCGTGTTACGCGGCCGTGAACGGCCGTGTCACGGCGAGGTGACGCCCGTACCCTCCGCACAGGAGAATCGGGCTGGGCCCGGGGGCCGTGGCACGTACAGAACCGGCCGCGCCTGACGTCCGTGTGACCTTGCGGCGGGGGAGCCGAGTCGGGCAGTACGGGACGTCCGGCGCGGCCGGAGTACGGGCGGCGGCGGGGCGCCGGGTGGGTCAGACCGCTTCGGCGGCCTCGGGGAGCAGCTGGGTGAGCCGGTCGGTGAGGTGGACGACCTCGGCGACGTCGCTGTAGTTGCGGGCGGCGTGGTCGACGGTCTTGCGGAGCCGGGTGTTGACCCGCTCGGAGCGGATGCTGCGGGCGACTCCGAGGGCCTTCTCCGCGAGGACGACGGACTGCTCGGGCTCGCGCTTGAGGAGGTGGACGGTGGCCATGCCGATGAGGTTCAGCGCGTACGACCGCTGGTGGTCGGGGTCCTTCTCGAAGAGCTCGACGGCCCGCTCCATGACGGGTTCGGCGAGCGAGGCGTACGTCGGGGAGCGTCCGGCGACGTAGGCGAGGTCGCGGTAGGAGTGGGAGTTCTCGCCGTTGAGTTCGGCCTCGGAGAAGAAGCCGATCCAGTCGGGCTCGGGCTCGCCGTCGAGACCGACGTCGGCGAAGGTGTCCTCGGCCATCCGGACGGCCCGCTTGCACTTGGAGGGCTGCCCCATGTTGGCGTAGGCGCGGGCCTCCATCGCATACAGCATGGCCTGGGTGCGCGGGGTGGCGCAGTCCCGACTGCCGTACTGGGCGAGATGGATGAGTTCGAGGGCGTCG
Source organism: Streptomyces sp. SJL17-4 (assembly GCF_036826855.1). Classification (NCBI taxonomy): domain Bacteria; kingdom Bacillati; phylum Actinomycetota; class Actinomycetes; order Kitasatosporales; family Streptomycetaceae; genus Streptomyces; species Streptomyces sp. SJL17-4. The sequence continues at coordinate 2,580,951 of NZ_CP104578.1, forward strand.
TCGGGCCGGCCGAGGTGGATCATCTGGCGGCTCATCGAGGACAGGATGTACGAGCCGAGGGGCTTGTCGCCGGCTTCCTTGGCGGCGTGCAGGGCGAGCACGAAGTACTTCTGGGCGGTGGGCTGGAGGCCCACGTCATAGCTCATCCACCCGGCGAGTTCGGCGAGTTCGGCGGCGCAGGTGAAGAGGCGCTTGGCGGTGGCGGTCGGCTGGGGCTCCTGGAGGAGGTCGGTGACCTCGTGGAGCTGGCCGACGACGGCCTTGCGGCGCAGTCCGCCGCCGCACTGGGCGTCCCATTTGCGGAACATGGCGGTGGTGGATTCGAGGAGGTCGAGTTCGATCTCGGAGAGCCGGTTGGGGCGGCGGGCGTCGGCGAGCGGGTCGGGGCGCTCGAGGTCGCCCGCGGGGGTGGGGACGAGCCAGCGCTGCATCGGTTCGATGAGGGCGGGTCCCGCGGCGAGCGACAGGGAGGAGCCGAGGAAGCCGCGGCGGGCGAGCATGAGGTCGCTGCGGGAGAACTCGCCGAGCAGGGCGACCGTCTGCGGTCCGGCCCAGGGCAGGTCGACGCCGGAGACGGAGGGCGACTGGTGGGCGGTGCGCAGGCCGAGGTCCTCGATGGCGACGACGGAGCCGAAGCGCTCGGAGAACAGCTCGGAGAGGATCCGCGGAATGGGCTCGCGCGGCTGCTCGCCGTCGAGCCAGCGGCGGACGCGCGAGGTGTCGGTGGAGATGTGGTGCGCGCCCATCTGGCGCGCACGGCGGTTCACCTGGCGCGCGAGTTCGCCCTTCGACCAGCCGCTGCGCACGAACCACGAACCCAGCTGCTCGTTCGGGCGCTTGCCGGCAGTCGTATCGTCTGCGCCGTTGCCGCCCACTGGAACGCCCCCATCCACCTGATTGCCTGTCATGTGAACCCCTACCAGAATGCCGCGTCTCGCGACACCCGTCCGGAGTTCGTACTCCTTCGAACTGGAAACCGGGTTGCCTCCGGCATACCCGCGTGCGCAAGCGCCCCCGGGGGGTTCGAGTACCGAAAGTAATCCTACGATCACCCCTCCACGAGGGCGATTCAAGAAACGCCACCATTCGCCACCCCTTCGAATGAACTCGCCGCCCGTGGAACGCGATTCACTTGACATGCGACGAACCGGAGTCGGCGGACGGATGCACGGAAAGGCGCGCGCACCGGCCCGCACCACCCCGCACACGACCGCGCGCCACCTTCGGCGACGGACCGTGACGAAGGGTGACGACGATCCTCCGAGTCGTAACCACCGGCGCGCTCGACCCGTTGGAGGGGACATGGGTTTCACGATCGGCGGCATTCGTGAGATGCGGTCCGGCGCACGCCGCCGCGTTCGCACCACGGAGTGCACTGCGGTGGCCGAGTACACAGGGCTGTGGGGCTGGGACGTGGTGCCCGGAGCGCGGGCCGTCTCCGGCCAGTGCTCCTGCGGGGACCGGGCGTGTACGGCCCCCGGCGCGCACCCCCTCTCCTTCGCGGAACCGGTCCCGGCGGGCGCCGGCCTCGACGACGCGACCAAGGCGTGGTCGGAGTACCCCGGCGCGGCGTTGCTGCTCCCGGTGGGCCGCGCGTTCGACGTGATCGAGGTCGCCGAGGCCGCGGGCCGCCGGGCGCTCGTACGGCTCGAGCGCATGGGGCTGCCGCTGGGCCCCGTGTGCGCGACACCGACCGGCCGCGCGCGGTTCTTCGTGGCGCCCGGAGCGGCGGCGGAGCTTCCGCAGCTGCTCTACCGGATGGGCTGGGACGACGCCGATCTGGATCTGCACTGCCTGGGACCCGGCACCCATGTCACGGCTCCCCCGTCGGACCTGGGCGGGCTCGGTCCGGTGCGCTGGCTGCGGCCCCCGACGCTGGACACGGCGGGCGCGCCGCCGCAGGCGCGGCTGCTGCTCGGCACCCTCGCGTACATCTGCCACCGCACCCACTTCTGAGACCCCCGGACGTACACGGAAGGGCCCTCGCCATCCGGTGGCGAGGGCCCTTCCGTGTGTCGCGGTGTCGCGTGTCGCGGTGTCGCGGTGTGCGGTGTCGCGGTGTGCGGTGTCGCGGTGTGCGGTGTCGCGCCCGGAGTCAGTCGCCGATCAGGGCGTCGACGAAGGCGCCCGGCTCGAAGGGCGCCAGGTCGTCCGGGCCCTCGCCGAGGCCGACCAGCTTGACCGGGACGCCCAGCTCGCGCTGGACGGCCACGACGATGCCGCCCTTGGCGGTGCCGTCGAGCTTGGTGAGCACGATGCCGGTGATGTCGACGACCTCGGCGAAGACACGGGCCTGGATCAGGCCGTTCTGGCCGGTGGTGGCGTCGAGGACGAGCAGGATCTCGTCGAGCGGGCCGTGCTTCTCGACGACGCGCTTGACCTTGCCGAGCTCGTCCATCAGGCCGGTCTTGGTGTGGAGCCGGCCGGCGGTGTCGATGAGGACGACGTCGGCGCCCTCCGCGATGCCCTCCTTGACCGCGTCGAAGGCGATCGACGCCGGGTCGCCGCCCTCCGGGCCGCGGATGGTCCGGGCGCCGACGCGCTCGCCCCAGGTCTGGAGCTGGTCGGCGGCGGCGGCACGGAAGGTGTCGGCCGCGCCGAGGACGACGGACTTGCCGTCGGCGACGAGGACACGGGCCAGCTTGCCGGTGGTCGTGGTCTTGCCGGTGCCGTTGACACCGACGACCATGACGACGCCGGGCACGTCCGAGGGGCTCTCGGTGTGCACCGTGCGGTCGAGGTCGGGGCCGAGCAGGGTGACGAGCTCCTCGCGGAGCAGCGCGCGCAGCTCCTCCGGGGTGCGGGTGCCGAGCACCCGGACCCGCTCGCGCAGCCGCTCGACGAGCTCCTGGGTGGGAGCGACGCCGACATCGGCCGTGAGAAGGGTCTCCTCGATCTCCTCCCAGGTGTCCTCGTCGAGGTGCTCGCGGGACAGCAGCGTGAGCAGCCCCTTGCCGAGCGAGTTCTGCGAGCGGGCGAGCCGGGCCCGGAGCCGTACGAGACGGCCGGCGGTGGGCTCCGGGATCTCGATCTCCGGGGCCTCGGGCTCGGCGACGACGGGGTCCTCGACGGCGGCCGGCGTCTCGACGGCCTGCTCGGCGGGGAGGGGGACCTCCTCGACCGTGCGGCGTGGTTCCTCCCGCGGTGTCTCCGCCTCCTCGCCGACATGCGGCTCGGCGGGCGGAGCGGTGATGGTCGGCGTGGTGGACGGCGGCTCGGCCGGCGGCAGCTGCTTCTTCTTGCGACCGCTGATCACGAGCCCGCTCGTCACGGCGACCGCGACGACCAGAGCGATGACTACAGCAAGGATGAGTTCCATAACGCCACCAGTATCGGCCACGAAGCGGCCGGAGCAGGAGCACGTACGCTGGGTGGGTTCCCCCCACATCTGTACGGAGTACCCCCATGCCCCACGACGCCTCCGAAGCCGCAGGCGCGACGCACGACGGCGCGATGGAGACCCGCGGTCTCGAGCCCGTCCCCGACGCCGAGCGGACCGGCCGGGTCCGCGAGCTCTTCCCGACCTGGGTCGCGGCCAACATCAGTGTGCTGCTGCTCACGATGGGCGCCGGCCTGATCGTCTTCAACGGCCTGAACTTCTGGCAGGTCCTGACTGTGGCGGTCGCCGCGCCGGTCCTCTCGTACGGGATCGTCGGCCTGATCTCGATCGCGGGCAAGCGGGGTGGCGCACCCGGGATGGCGCTGTCGCGCGCGGTGTTCGGTCAGCGCGGAAACCTTTTTCCCGGCGCGCTGATCTGGGTGGCACGGTGGGGCTGGGAGACCATCAACGCGGTCACCGGCGCCTACGCGGTGCTGACCGTCCTCGACCTGCTCTTCGGAGTGAAGTCGAACACGTTCCTCATCGTGGTGACGCTGCTCCTCTTCGTCACCTGCACCTTCCTCGTCTCGGGGCTCGGGATCAACGCGCTGCGGGTGTGCAGCAAGTGGTCCACGTATCTCTTCGGCGCCTTCTCGGTGCTCGTCCTGGTCTACCTGGTGGCGAACACCGACTGGTCGGCGGTCTTCGACAAGCCGGCCGGTTCGACGGCGATGATGATCGCGGGCATCGGCACGATCGCGGCCGGTGGCATCAGCTGGGTCCCCTCGGGTCCCGACTTCACCCGCTACCTGCCCCGTACGGCCTCGTCGCGGGCGATGGTCGGCTCGACGGTCGGCGGCGCCGGGATCGTCGTGCTGCCGATGGTCCTGATGGGCGCGGTCATGGCGGTGTCGACGCCGGACCTGGCCTCGGCGCAGGACCCGGTCTCCTTCATCGGTGAGCTGCTGCCGATGTGGATCTCGGTGCCGTACCTGGTGATCGCCCTGATCGGGATGCTGCTGATCAACTCGATGTCGATGTACTCGGCCGGGTTCACCGCGCAGACCCTGGGCATCAAGGTCTCGCGTGCGGCGGCGGTCAGCGTCAACGCGGTGATCAGCCTCGTCTTCGGCTTCCTGCTCATGGTGGTGGCGACCAGCTTCATCGGCTCGTTCATCTCCTTCCTGACCCTGCTCGCGGTGGCGTTCTCGGCCTGGATCGGCGTCTTCGGCGTGGACATGCTGCGGCGCCGGTCGTACGACGCGGTGGCGCTCATGGACACCACGCGGACCAGCGCGTACTGGTACCGGGGCGGTTTCGCCTGGCAGGCGATGGCCGCCTGGGCGGTCGCGCTGCTCGTGGGTCTCCTCTTCACGAAGGTCGACTGGTTCTCCGGTCCGCTCGCCTCCTCCTGGATCGGCGAGAACGGCCTGGGCTGGGCGGCGACGATCGTGGTGGCGGGCGCGCTGTACGCCGTACTGCCGCGTACGCCCGAGAGGGCTTCCGCCGAGCCGATCGAGGCCCGCGCGACCGTTTCCATCTGACGCAACGTCAGATAACGTCCCCCTTCGCCGGTATCCCACCCGCGGAGGGGGACTTCCCATGCCGTTCAGCGTCGTACGGTTCAACCTCGTCGATCCCCGCGCGACCCCCGAGTCCCTCTCCGCCCGCTACCGGGCCGCCGTCGAGATGGCCGCGTACGCCGACGCGCACGGGGTCGACACCGTGCAGACCGAGGAGCACCACGGGGTCGCGAACAACTGGCTGCCCTCCCCCTTCGCCTTCGCCGGAGCGGTCTTCGGAGCGACGAAGAGGATCGCGGTGACCGTCTCTGCGATCATCGGGCCGCTGCACGACCCGCTGCGGCTCGCCGAGGACATCGCGGTCCTCGACCTGCTGAGCGGCGGACGCCTGGTGACGGTGGCGGGGATCGGCTACCGCCCGGAGGAGTACGAGGAGCGCGGCGTCGACTGGGGGCGGCGCGGGAAGCTCCAGGACCTGCTCCTGGAGACCCTGCTGACGGCCTGGAGCGGGGAGCCGTTCACGTATCGGGGCCGTACGGTACGGGTCACCCCGCGGCCCTTCACCCAGCCGCATCCGATGCTGCTGGTCGGGGGGTCGTCGCGGGCGGCGGCGCGGCGGGCGGCCCGGCTCGGGCTGCCGTTCTTCCCGAGCGCGCACCTGCCGGAGCTGGAGGCGTACTACCGGGAGCGGTGCGCGGAGTACGGCACGGAGGGCTGGACGATGATGCCGGCCGAGGTGACGCCGCTGCTGCACCTGTCGGAGGACCCGGACCGGACCTGGGCGGAGTACGGGGAGCACTTCCTGCACGAGGCGCGGACGTACGCCTCCTGGCAGTCGAAGGACATCCGCTCGGCGGTGCGGTCGACGGCGACGACGGTGGCGGAGCTGCGCGCGGAGGGGGTCTACCGGGTCGTCACTCCGGAGGAGTGCCTGGCGCTCGGCCTGGAGAGCCTCGTGCTGCATCCGCTGTGCGGCGGGATGCCGGTGGAGGAGGGGTGGCGGAGCGTGCGGCTGTTCTGCGACGGCGTACTGCCCAGGCTCGCGGCCTGAGGGCGGAGGACCACGGCGTACTTACCCCGGCTCACGGCGCCGGGGCGGAGGACCACGGCGTACTGCCCCGGTCCGGGGCGTGAGGCCTCGGGCCGGGGCAGTTCCGTGGGTGAGGAGAGGGGCAGCGGGGGTTAGCCCATCTCCTCCAACGCCTTGCCCTTGGTCTCCTTGACGTACCTGAGCACGAAGGGGATCGAGAGCACGGCGAAGACCGTGTAGATGACGTACGTGCCGGAGAGGTTCCAGTCCGCGAGGGACGGGAAGCTGGCCGTGATGGCCCAGTTGGCGATCCACTGGGCGGAGGCGGCGACACCGAGGGCGGCGGCGCGGATCCGGTTGGGGAACATCTCGCCGAGGAAGACCCAGACCACCACGCCCCACGAGAGGGCGAAGAAGAGCACGAAGACATGGGCGGCGACGAGCGCCACGACGCCCTGGGTCTCGGGCAGTTTGCCGTCGACGAGGTCGGCGGAGAAGGCCCAGGCCTCGAAGGCGAGGGCGATCGCCATGCCGACGGAGCCGACGAGGGCGAGCGGCTTGCGGCCGACGCGGTCGACCAGGACCATCGCGATCACCGTGCCGATGATGTTGATGATCGACGTGGTGAACGAGTAGAAGAACGAGCTCGACGGGTCGATGCCGACGGACTGCCAGAGCGTCGAGGAGTAGTAGAACGCGACGTTGATGCCGACGAGCTGCTGGAAGACCGAGAGTCCGATGCCGACCCAGACGATGGGCAGCAGCCGGAAGCGCGAGCCGACGGCGAGCAGGTCCTTGAAGGTGGACTTGTGCTCGCTGCGCATGGCCGCGTCGATCTCGGCGACGCGGTGGTCGAGGTCGACGCCGTGACCCTCGACCTCGGAGAGGACCTCCTTGGCCCGGTCGATCTTCCCGACGGAGATGAGGAAGCGGGGCGACTCGGGGATGGCGAAGGAGAGCATGCCGTAGAGGACGGCGGGGACGACCATCACGCCGAGCATCCACTGCCAGGCTTCCAGGCCGCCGATCTCGCCGCGCTGGTCGCCGTCGGCGAGCTGGAGGATGCCGTAGTTGACCAGCTGGGAGATGGCGATGCCGATGACGATCGCGGCCTGCTGGAAGGAGCCGAGGCGGCCGCGGTAGGCGGCGGGGGCGACCTCGGCGATGTACGCGGGGCCGATGACGGAGGCCATGCCGATGGCGAAGCCGCCGATGACCCGCCAGAGCGCCAGGTCCCAGAGGGCGAAGGGCAGCGCGGAGCCGACGGCGCTGACGGCGAAGAGCACCGCGGAGATCTGCATGCAGCGGATGCGGCCGATGCGGTCGGCGATCCGGCCGGCGGTGGCGGCGCCGATGGCGCAGCCGATCAGGGCGATGGCGATGACCTGGGCGAGGGTGCCGGAGCCGATGTCGTAGCGGTCGCGGATCGCCTCGACGGCGCCGTTGATGACGGAGCTGTCGTATCCGAAGAGGAAACCGCCCATCGCGGCGGAGGCCGTGATGAAGATGACGTGGCCGAGGTGGTCCGGGTGGGCGGCTCGGCCTTCGGAAGGCGGCGGCGTGGGCGCCTGCGCGGTGTTGGTCACATGGACTCCTCGGTGGGGGGCAAGCCCTTCCAGTGGCGCACAACATCACGCCGCCCACCACGTGAAGGTAAAAGCAACGTTGCAGAGACTATGCCTTCAAGTTTCGAAGTCAATAGGCGATGTCGTGTGACTTAATCAGCATCACAAGATGGCTTGAGTTCAACACTTGAAGAGATGATGGGGCGCGTATGTGCATCGATCCGCGCACGGGCATCGATCTCAGCGCAGTCGCTGGCCGATCACCTTCGAGACGCCGTCACCCTGCATGGACACGCCGTACAGCGCGTCCGCGACCTCCATGGTCCGCTTCTGGTGGGTGATCACGATCAGCTGCGAGGACTCCTGGAGCTCCTGCATGATCCGGATCAGCCGCTGGAGGTTGGTGTCGTCGAGCGCCGCCTCGACCTCGTCCATCACATAGAACGGGCTGGGCCGGGCCTTGAAGATCGAGACCAGCAGCGCCACGGCCGTCAGCGAGCGCTCGCCACCGGAGAGCAGCGAGAGCCGCTTCACCTTCTTGCCGGGCGGGCGGGCCTCCACCTCGACGCCGGTGGTGAGCATGTTGTCGGGGTCGGTGAGGATCAGCCGGCCCTCGCCGCCCGGGAAGAGCCGGGAGAAGACACCCTCGAACTCACGGGCCGTGTCCCGGTAGGCCTCGGTGAAGACCTGCTCGACCCGCAGGTCGACCTCTTTCACGACCTGAAGCAGGTCGGCCCGGGTCTTCCTCAGGTCCTCCAGCTGCTCGGAGAGGAAGCGATGCCGCTCCTCCAGGGCCGCGAACTCCTCAAGGGCCAGCGGGTTGACCTTGCCGAGCTGGTGGTACGCCCGTTCGGCGGCTCTGAGGCGCTTCTCCTGCTCCGAACGGATGAAGGGGCGCGGCTCGTCGGCGCCCGCGTCCCCGCCGTCGGCGGAGTCGGCGGAGTCGGGCGCGACCGGCGACGGGGGTACGGGCTGGTCCGGGCCGTACTCGGCGACCAGTGCGGTCGCCTCCACGCCGAACTCCTCCAGGGCCTTCGCCTCCAGCTGCTCGATCCGCAGTCGCTTCTCGGCGCCGAGGACCTCGCCCCGGTGCACGGAGTCGGTGAGCTTGTCGAGTTCGGCCTTGAGGTCGCGGCCCCGGGTCCGGGCGGCCGTCAGGCCCTCCTCCCGGTCGGCCCGCGCCGCCTGCGCGACCACCCGCTCCCGCTCGGCGCGGACGAGCGACACCTCGATATGGGCCAGCAGGCTCCGGGCGCCGGCGGCGACCGCGCCCGCGACCCGCTCCTCGTGGCGCAGCCGGACGCGGCGCTGCTCGGCACGCGCGCGTGCCTCCCGTTCGGCGCGGGCGGCCCGGTCGAGCGAGTCGGCCCGCCCGGCGAGCCCCTTGACCCGCTCCTCGTGGGTACGGACCTGGAGGCGGGCCTCCATCTCGGTCTGGCGTGCGTTGGACCCGTCGATCGCGAGCCGGTCGCGGGTGGCGGTGTCGGGTTCCTCGTCCCCGCCCTCACCGAACGCCGCGGCCTCCTGGGCCACGAGCAGCCGTTCGGCGAGTTCCTCCGCCTCGGCGGTCGCCTTCTCCAGGGCCTCCTGGGCGCGGGCGGCGGCGGCCGCGGTCCGCTCGGCCTCCCCGGCCGCTCCCCTGGCCTGCCCGGCGAGCCGGCCGAGCTGCTGGGCGACGGCGGACTTCTCCCGTTCGGCGGTACGGCGAAGGGTGTCGAGTTCCTCGACGAGCGCGGCGGCGGTACGGCGCCGCTCCTCGGCCTCACCCTTGGCGGTCGCCAACTCCTCGCAGCGTACGGCGAGTTCGTCGAGCTCGGCGGCGGCCTCCGCGACCGAGGCCTGGACTTCGAGGAGGCTGGGCGCTCCCGCGGAGCCGCCCTGGGCGAAGTGCGCCCCGAGCAGGTCGCCTTCGAGGGTGACGGCGGTCGACGCGGGCCGGGTCCTGACGAGTTCCGCGGCCTGGTCCAGGTCGTCGACGACCACGACTCCGGCGAGCAACCGGCGTACCGCTCCCATGAGTTCGTCGGGCCCCCGGACGAGGTCGGCGAGGTACGGGTGCCCCTCGGACGCGGGAGCCCCGGCCTCTCCGGGGCGGTCCGGTTCCGGGGCTCCGGTCAGGAGCAGGGACGCGCGGCCGGCGTCCTGCTTGCGCAGCAGACGAAGGGCTTCGGCGGCGGCGGAAGGGCCGGTGGCGGCGACGGCGTCGGCCGCGGCGCCGAGGGCGGCGGCGACGGGGATCTCGTATCCGGGGGTGACGGTGAGGAGTTCGGCCGCAGGGCCGAGGAGTCCGCTGAGTCCGGCGGTCAGCAGGGCACCCGTGCCGTCCTTGCGGCGCAGTCCGAGGGCGAGGGTCTCGTGCCGGGCCTGGGTCGCGGCGCGGCGGCGTTCGGCGGTGGCGGCGGACTCACGCGCGGCGCCGAGCGCGGCCTCCGCGTCGGCCAGCTCCCGGCGGGCCGCCTCGTACCGCTCGCCGTGCTCGGCGTCCGCCGCGTCGAGGCCGTCGACCTCGGCCTTGAGCTGCTCGTACTCCTCCTGGGCGGTGACCGCCCGCTCCCCCGCCTCGTCGCGGGCGGCGGCGAGGCGGTCGATCTCGGCCTGGGCGGAGGCGGCGCGCGAGCGGGCCGCGTTGACCTGGCCGTGGAGGCGGGCGAGGCCCTCGCGCCGGTCGGCGAGGGCGCGGGCCAGGTCCTTGAGGCGGCGCTCCTCGGAGGCCAGAGCCTGTTCGAGTTCGGCGCGGTGGGTGACGGTGTCCTCCAGGGCGCGCTCGGCGGCCTCCAGGGCGGCTTCCAGCTCCGCCTCCTGCTCGCGGACGCGGGCCGCCTCCCGCTCCAGGTCCTCCGGGTCGCGGCCGCGGCGTTCCTCGGGAGGTGCGGCGGTGGCGCTCTTCACGCGCGCGTCGGCCAGGGAGACCGTGCCGCGGACGCGTTCGGCGAGCTGGGAGAGGGCGTACCAGTTCTGCTGGGCGCGTTCGAGGCGGGGCACGAGCGCGCGTGCCTCGGCCTCGAGGGTGGCCTCGCGGGCGAGCGCGGCCCGGAGTTCGGTCTCGGTGGCTTCCTTACGGGCGAGCAGGGCCGCCTCGTCGGCGACCTCGGCGGTGAGGGCCCGCTGGAGGTGGACGAGGTCGTCGGCGAGGAGGCGGAGCCGGGCGTCGCGCAGGTCGGCCTGGATGACGACGGCGCGGCGGGCGACGGCGGCCTGCCGGCCGAGGGGCTTGAGCTGGCGGCGCAGTTCGTCGGTGAGGTCCTGCACGCGCGCGAGGTTGGCCTGCATCGCGTCGAGCTTCCGCAGCGCCTTCTCCTTGCGCTTGCGGTGCTTGAGGACTCCGGCGGCCTCCTCGATGAAGGCGCGGCGGCCCATCGGGTCGGCGTGCAGCACGGAGTCGAGCTGGCCCTGGCCGACGATGACGTGCATCTCGCGTCCGATGCCGGAGTCGGAGAGCAGGTCCTGGAAGTCGAGCAGCCGGCAGGTGTCGCCGTTGATCTGGTACTCGCTGCTGCCGCCGCGGAACATGATGCGGGTGAGCGTGACCTCGGCGTAGTCGATGGGGAGCGCGCCGTCGGAGTTGTCGATGGTGAGGGACACCTCGGCACGGCCGAGCGGGGGGCGCCCGGTCGTGCCGGCGAAGATGACGTCCTCCATCTTGCCGCCGCGCAGCGACTTGGCGCCCTGCTCGCCCATGACCCAGGACAGGGCGTCCACGACGTTGGACTTGCCCGATCCGTTGGGGCCCACGACACAGGTGATTCCGGGTTCGAACCGCAGCGTGGTGGCCGAGGCGAACGACTTGAATCCGCGGAGGGTCAGGGCCTTGAGGTGCACGCCCGGGACTCTACCGGGGCTCGTGCGTTTCACCCGCGAAGGTGTAGGGCAGATCCTCGGGTGAGGAGGGGTGGGACGGGAGGGGAACGGCGGGTGAAAGAAAGAAGGGACGCCGAAGCGCCCCTTGCATGTCTGCTCTGCCGGCGTGAGTGTTCAGTCGGGTCGACCGACACGAGTTCTGTCGGCCTGCCGACAGAAGTGTGCTGTCTGTCGGCTGTGCCGGCGTGAGTGTTTCCCACGTGAGTGTTTCCCACCTGGCCCCTCGGGGCTGGGTTGTCAGGTGAGCGCAGGCTCCGCCTGGGGTACGTCGAGGTCGATGCTGTTCAGCAGTGACTCTCCCTGGTGCTGAGCGGCGGCAGCGGCAAGCGAGTCGTTCTCGGACTGGATCCGTACCAGCTCGGATTCCAGGTCCTGGACGCGCTGCTGAAGCCGTCGCATCTCGGCGAGGAGTCGCGGGTCGGAGCCGCCGACGTAACCGAGAAGCGCCTTTGCCATGATGGATGGTCCTCCACAATGAGTGACCGACCGAAGCGGTTGGGTCGTGAGGGATTTCGCACCCGCGGTGCTCGGCAGTACTGCTTGTCGTGCCGGTTCCACTGCCAAACAGCTAAGGTGCGCGGGGCTTCCAGAGTCTCACCAAAAAGTTTGACGGTCAACACGATCACGCCCCGTTTGAAGGGGCGACCGAGGAGTCCCGGGCCGCTCAGTGGGCGGCGGGGCCTCATGAACTCGGTGCCTCAGGGCGTCGCGATCATCCTTACCCGGCAGCCTTCCATGACGGGCGCTCCTTGGCAACCACCAGGCGGTTTCCCCGCCACCCGGCTGTTACCGCGCGTCCTTCCGGCGCCTCTCTCGGTCACCGGAAAGGGTGTCGGAGAGTGATCGTCAGCGGATGGCGAAGCTGTCGTAGCCACCGCGCGGGGTGGCCCAGATCTCAGTGACGCCGTCCACGCGCCCGGGTGTGTCGGCGGAGTGGAGCCAGGCGAGGAGACGGTGGCAATTCTCACGCGCCCCTTCGGCCACCACCTGCACCCGGCCGTCGTCGAGGTTCAGGGCGAAGCCCACCAGGCCGCCGATCTCCAAAGCGTTTGCCCTGGTGAACCAGCGGAAGCCCACTCCCTGTACCCGGCCGCGTACCCAGGCGGTCATCCGAACGTCGTCACTCATGCCTGCACGCTAACGGGCGGATTGCCAGATGAGCACATCGCCCCCGGCCCGCATGGACTACAGTCCCGACCGAACACGCCTCACCCGTTCGGACCCGCCCTGTTCGACCGCCGGTCCGAAACGGTACCGACAGCAAAGATCAGCAAAGGCCGCAGGGCGGCACAGGACCACAGCAGGACCAGCAAGAGGAAGGCAGACCAGATGGGACGCCACCGTCGCGCCGGAGCCGCACCCGCCGCAGAAGACTACGCGGACGGTTCGGACCGCCGTCACCGGGGTACCCGCCGCAAGCGGCGCGCCCCCGTGCGCACCGGCCTGCTCGGAGCCTCCGCCGCCGTCGCGGTGGGCGCCATCGCCGTCGCCTCGGGCCTGCTGCCCGGCGGAGACACCTTCACGGTCGGCAGCGTCGGTACGAGCGAGCGCCCGAGCCAGGCCCGGCAGGCGCCGGAGCTGACGACGCAGGGCGGGTCCACGCAGACCCCGACCGACGAATCGGGCAGCGCGCGTCCGAGCGCGAAGGCGAGCGCGGGTACGGACAAGGGCAAGGCGGCCTCGCCGTCGGCGACCCCGTCCACGAAGCCGACCCCGAAGGCGACGCCGACCCCCTCGAAGGCGCCGACCAAGACCCCGGCCAAGGCGCCGACCAAGGCGCCCACGAAGGCCCCGGCCAAGCCGGTGGCCCCGAGGACCACGGCCGCGCCCTCCACCCAGGCCCCCGCGCCGAAGCCGGAGCCGAAGCCCGACCCGACGACCGAGGCCCCGGTCGAGAAGACCTCGGCCCCCTCCACCGCCGACCGCGGTGCGGCGGCGGAGGCGGAGGTCGTCCGCCTCGTCAACACCGAGCGCGCCAAGGTGGGTTGCTCGCCGGTGAGCGCGGACGCCCGGCTCGCGGCACTGGCCGGGGCGTTCAGCGCGGACATGGCGGCCCGCGGATTCTTCGACCACACGGATCCGGACGGCGACACCCCGTGGGCGCGCGCCGAGCAGGCGGGCGTCTCGGGCCTCGGCGGCGAGAACATCGCCCGCGGCCAGGCGGACGCGGCGGCCGTGATGGAGTCCTGGATGAACAGCGACGGCCACCGCGCCAACATCCTGAACTGCGACTTCACCACCCTGGGCGTGGGTGTCCACTTCGCCGACGGCGGTCCCTGGTGGACCCAGGACTTCGGCTACTGAGCCGGCAGTCCCCGTAGCCCGTACGTGAAAGGGCCCGTCACCTTCTCGGTGACGGGCCCTTTCACGTACGGGCATGGAGAGAACTAACTTTTCCATAGCGCAACCCATCAGTTAGCGCATGCATGGAAGTGAGCGCTGTGCGGGAGTACGGTGGAGGGCATGACTGACGACCTCGCCTACGACGTGTTCGCGCGCGCCTGCCCCTCGCGCGGCACGCTGGAGCACGTGACGGGCCGCTGGGGCAGCCTGACCCTCGGCGCCCTGCACGACGGGACGTTCCGCTTCAACGAGCTGCGGCGCCGGGTCGACGGAGTGAGCGAGAAGATGCTGTCGCAGACCCTGCACGCCCTGGAGCGCGACGGACTCGTCCATCGCGAGGCGCAGCCCACGAACCCGCCGCGGGTCGACTACCGGCTCACTCCGCTCGGCCGCGAGATCGCGGAGCGGCTGATCGGCCTGATCGAGCTGGTGGAGGGCCGTATGCCCCAGGTCGAGGCGGCCCGGGAGAGTTACGACGCGGAGCGCGCGACCCCGGTCGGCACCTGACCGTCAGACGCCCGCGCCGTCAGACGGTCGTCCCGCCCGGCGCCCGTCCCGCCCGGCGCCCGTCGCGCCCGGCGCCCGCGCGTCAGACGCCCGCGCGCGGCGGTCGCTGGCAGCGGGGGCAGAAATAGCTGGAGCGGTTCATCCACGCGCGGCGCCGCATCGGCGTACCGCAGCGGTGACACGGCTCGTCCTCGCGCCCGTAGGCGTCGAGCGACCGGTCGAAGTAGCCGGACTCGCCGTTGACGTTCACGTACAGGCTGTCGAAGCTGGTGCCGCCGACGTCGAGGGCCGCGTTCATCACGTCCCGTACGTGACCGAGGAGTTCGGCCGAGCGCGGGCGCGTGAGGGTGGCGGTGGGCCGGTCGTAGTGCAGCCGGGACCGCCAGAGCGCCTCGTCGGCGTAGATGTTGCCGACGCCGCTGATCAGCGACTGGTCGAGCAGCGCCCGCTTGACCGTCGTACGGCGCAGCCGCAGCGTGCTCTGGAAGGCGGCGTCGTCGAACTCGGGGTCCAGCGGGTCGCGGGCGATGTGCCCGATGACGTCCGGGAGGCCGTCGGGGGTCTGGTCGTGGAGCGAGAGTCCGCCGAAGGTGCGCTGGTCGACGAAGCGGAGCTCGGTACCGGCCGCATCGTCGAAGCGGATCCGGATGCGGAGGTGCTTCTCGTCGGCGGCGCCCTCCGGCTGGACGAGCAGCTGCCCGCTCATGCCGAGGTGTCCGAGGACGGAGACGCCGGTCTCGGCGAGCGGGAGCCAGAGGTACTTGCCGCGCCGACGCGCCACCTCGAACCGCTGCCCCTTCAGCCGGGCCGCGAAGTCCGCGCCGCCCGCCGGATGGCGCCGTACGGCCCTGGGGTGCAGCACCTCGACCTCGGTCACGGTCCGTCCGGCGACCCAGCGCTCCAGACCGCGCCGTACGACCTCGACCTCGGGCAGCTCGGGCACGGGACTCCTCCGGACGTACGTCTTCCTCAGCGGTTCAACCCTACCGGGGGCCACCAGGTGAAAAGACGAGAACCCCGCCCTGGGGCGGGGTTCTCGGGAAGCGAGGGTGCGGCCGTCAGGCCGACGCCCGGTGGGCGGTCGGAGAGGGGTCGGCGACCTCTCCCGTTCCCGCCTCGGCCGCGGCCTTCGCCGCCGCCGCGCGTTCGTCCGCGGCCGCGCGAATCGCGCGCCACGCGGACTCCGCCGCCTGCTGTTCCGCTTCCTTCTTGCTGCGGCCGGTGCCGGTGCCGTACGAGACACCACCGACGCGGGCGGCAGCAGTAAAGGTCTTCTCGTGGTCCGGACCCTCTTCGGAGACGAGGTATTCCGGAACACCCAGACCCTCGGCCGCGGTGAGTTCCTGGAGACTGGTCTTCCAGTCCAGGCCGGCACCGAGGTTCGAGGACTTCTCGATCAGCGGGTCGAAGAGCCGGTGCACCAGCTCGGACGCCGCGTCGAGGCCCTGGTCGAGATAGACCGCGCCGATCACCGCTTCAAGGGTGTCGGCGAGGATGGACGCCTTGTCCCGGCCGCCCGTGCCCTCTTCGCCCCGGCCGAGCCGGATGAAGGAGCCGAGTTCGAGTTCGCGTCCCACGTCCGCCAGCGCACGCGAGTTGACCACCGCGGCCCGCAGTTTGGCCAGCTGGCCTTCCGGCAGGTCGGGGTGGGTCCGGTACAGCGTGTCCGTGACCACCAGGCCGAGCACGGAGTCCCCGAGGAACTCCAGCCGCTCGTTGGTGGGCAGACCGCCGTTCTCGTACGCGTACGAACGGTGCGTCAGCGCACGCACCAGAAGGGCGGACTCGAGCCGATAGCCGAGCCGCCCTTCCAGAAGCGTGTGGGACGAGGCATGGTCCGTCTTGTCGTCCGTCTTGCGGGACTCAGACATTGCGCCTCTCACCAGCCCAATCAGACCGAGAGGACCTGGCGCTTGTTGTAGGTGCCGCAGCTCGGGCACGCGATGTGCTGCAGCTTCGGCTCCTGGCAACGCTCACACGAAACCAGGGTGGGGACCGCAGCCTTCCACTGCGACCGGCGGTGGCGCGTGTTGCTGCGCGACATCTTCCGCTTCGGAACAGCCACGGCTACTTCTCCTGCTTCTCGGCGGCGCTTCGGACGTCCCCGTCAGAGGCTTTGCCGCTCATGTTGTCCTTCTCATCGGTTCCCAGCGAACCGGCGAGTCCCTGCAGTGCCGCCCAACGAGCGTCGACGGCGTCATGGTGGTGGTCCGGGTTCTCGTTCAGGTTGGTTCCACACTCGGAACACAGGCCTGCACAGTCCTCCCGGCACACCGGCTGCATCGGCAGTGCGAGCACCACCGCATCACGCAGCACGGGTTCGAGGTCGAACATGCCGTCCTCGAGGGGGATGATGTCCTCGTCTGCCTCGGCTTCGTCGTCCGCGGCCGCCTTGGAGCGGCCCCGGTCGTCGGAGTCGGGGTACGAGAACATCTCCTGGAAGTCCACGTCGAGATCAAGCTCGACGGGCTCCAGACACCTTACGCACTCCCCCTCGGCCGATGCACGGGCGGTGCCTGTGACAAGCACCCCTTCCATGACCGACTCAAGACGGAGATCGATTTCCACCGGAGCACCCTCGGGCACTCCGATCACTCCTTCGACGCCCAGGTCCCTGGGGGCCTCGATCGAACGCGAGATCCGCTGGAGGGCACCAGGACGCCGCCCCAGCTCGTGTGTGTCGAACACGAGGGGGTTGCGGTGGTCGAGGCGCGTGCTCAGGGTTCTTCCTGCTTTCGAATCATGCTGCGTCGAGGAGGCTGCCAGACGCGGGCAGCATGGATCGCGGAGATACGCGCGACCGAAGAGCCAGGATACTGGACGCTTCGCTCAGGGCCCAATCCGGGCCTTGAGGGCCTTACCGGCCCCGCGCTACTGCCCCTGTTCGTACCGGCGCAGCTGCTCCAGGTCGATCATGCTCGTGTCGAAGAAGCTCGTCTCGTCGAGCGCGGCGCCCTGCTGCTGGTGCCCCTGCTGCTGGACGGGCTGCTGGTACGCGTACGGGTCCTGCTGCTGGTATCCGTACGGATCGGCGTGCTGCGGCTGCTGCTGGTACGCGTACGGGTCGGACTGCTGCTGGGCCTGCTGGTAGCCGGCGTACGGGTCGGGCTGCTGCTGCACCTGCTGGTATCCCGCGTACGGGTCGGGCTGGTGCTGCGGCGCCTGCTGCTGGACGGGGATCTGGACCGGCTCGGGGTCGGAGAGCTCCGCGAGCCCGGCCAGGTAGTCGGAGTCGCTGGTGTGCACGGCGCCGCCGAGACCGTCCTGGGCGGCCATGTGCTCGCCCAGCGCGTCGGTGGCGATCCGGCCGTGCAGCTTCTGCCGGCCCCGGCCGACGGCCTCCAGGGTCTTGCTGAGCACCGCCTCGAAGGCGCCGAGCTTGGCGTCGACGTACTCGTCGGCCCGGTGGATCAGGGTCTGCGGGTCGGCGCTGTACTCGGGGGCGTCCTCGTCCGCGTAACCGTTCTGGTCGAGACCAGGGCCCCGGCCGAGGAGCTTCTCGCGGCCCCGGTCGACGGAGCCGATCGTCTTGTTGAGGACGACCTCGAAGTTCGCGAGCTTGGAGTCGACGTAGTCGTCGGCCTCGGCGCGGACCTCCTCGGCCTCGCGGCGGGCCTCGGAGAGGATGCGGTCGGCCTCCTCCTGCGACTGCCGGGCGACCTGGGTGTCGGAGACGATCGAGCCGCGCTCGGCGTGGGCGGCCTCGATGATCCGCTCCGCCTCCTGGCGGGCCTGCTCGACCATGTGCTCGCGGCCGCCGATCAGCTCCTGGGCCTGGGCGAGGGAGCCGGGCAGGGCCTCCCGTACCTCTTCGAGCAGGGCGAGCAGCTCGGCGCGATTGACCACGCAGGATGCCGACATGGGCATGGAGCGGGCGCCCTGCACGGTCGCGACGATCTCGTCGAGCTTCTTCTGTACGTCCACCGGGTGCTCGCCACTCTCTACAGCTGGATGGAGACGGACGGGACGACTGTAAGGGCAGTCGGCGCCCGTCCGACACCGAGTGACGGAGCGTCAGCGGCGGTGGCCACGCGTCACTTCTGCGCCAGGCGCTCGGTGAGCCGGCCGAAGACCGCCGGAGGCACCAGGTGGGAGACGTCGCCGCCCCAGGCCGCGACCTCCTTGACCAGCGAGGACGACAGGAAGCTGTAGGTCGGGTTGGTGGGGACGAAGAGGGTCTCCACGCCCGTGAGGCCGTTGTTCATCTGGGCCATCTGCAGCTCGTAGTCGAAGTCACTGACCGCGCGCAGTCCCTTGACGATCGCGGGGATGTCTCGCTGCTTGCAGAAGTCGACGAGCAGTCCGTGGAAGGACTCCACCTCGACGTTGCCGAAGTCGGCGGTCACCTCGCGGATCAGCTCGATCCGCTCGTCGACCGTGAACAGGCCCTTCTTCGACTGGTTGATCATCACCGCGACATGTACGACGTCGTACAGCTTGGAGGCGCGGGCGATGATGTCGAGGTGTCCGTTGGTGATGGGGTCGAATGACCCCGGACAGACGGCGCGGCGCAACTTGGGTCCCTCGCTCTCCGGTCCGGTCATCGTGCGTCTTCGCACGTAGAGGCGGCGCGACCGTACCAAAACGTTCCCTCGCCGTAACGACGGGCCCGCAGTGGTTCGAAACCGGCCGGCCAGCCGAATTCTCCGCCTCTGGTGCTGCGCTCCACGGTGACGAGGGCGTCGTCCGCGAGCCAGCCCCCCGAGCGGAGTGTGAGGAGTATCTCGCGAAGATCCTCATCGGTGACGGCGTACGGCGGGTCGAGGAAGACCAGGTCGTACGGGTCGGAGGGCGCCGGTCCCGTCACGATCTGCTCCGCTTTGCCGGTGCGGAGTTCGGCGCCGGGCAGGCCGAGCGAGGCGATGTTCTCGCGGATGGTCTTCGCGGCGCGCGGTTCGGCCTCGACGAGGAGGGCGTGGGCGGCTCCCCGGGAGAGTGCTTCCAGGCCGACGGCGCCGGAGCCGGCGTACAGGTCGGCGACCCTGGCCCCGTCGAGGGTGCCGAGGAAGGCTCCCCAGGTGGAGAAGAGGCCTTCGCGCGCCCGGTCGGAGGTGGGGCGGGTGCCGTTGCCGGGCGGCACGGCCAGGCGGCGCCCGCCGGCGGTGCCGGCGATCACGCGAGTCATCGGTGTCCTCGTCATCCATAAGCCATTGCGTACGCAATAGCTTATGGCGGCTCGTGTCCGCGTGGGGTCAGCCCTTCTCCAGGTACTCCTCCCGCTCCTCGCTCAGCAGGGCGTCGAGCGCGGTGCGCAGACCGGGGTGGGCGGTGAGGTCCGGGTCGGCGAGGACGAGGGCGGTGGCCTCCTCGCGGGCGGCGGCGATGACCTCCTCGTCGTCGATGACGGTGAGCACCCGCAGGGAGGAGCGGACGCCGGACTGGGCCTGGCCGAGGACGTCGCCCTCGCGTCGCTGTTCGAGGTCGATACGGGAGAGCTCGAAGCCGTCGAGGGTGGCGGCGACGGCGGCGAGGCGCTGGCGGGCGGGGGCGGCCTCGGGCATCTCGCTGACGAGGAGGCAGAGGCCGGGCGCCGAGCCCCGGCCGACGCGGCCGCGGAGCTGGTGGAGCTGGGAGACGCCGAAGCGGTCGGCGTCCATGATCACCATGGCGGTGGCGTTGGGGACGTTGACCCCGACCTCGATGACGGTGGTGGCGACGAGGACGTCGAGCTCGCCCGCGGCGAAGCGGCGCATGACGTCGTCCTTGTCGTCGGGGTGCATGCGGCCGTGCAGGACGGCGATCCGGAGTCCCGCGAGGGGCCCGGTGCGGAGCTTCTCGGCGACGTCGAGGACGGCGAGCGGCGGACGCTTCTCGGCCTCGTCCTCGGCGGACGCCTTGGCCTTCTTCTTCTGGTCCTCCTCGTCGCCGATGCGGGGGCAGACCACATAGGCCTGGTGGCCCTTCTCGACCTCCTCGCGGACGCGTTCCCACGCGCGCGTGAGGAAGTGCGGCTTGTCGGCGGCGGGGACGACATGGGTGGCGATCGGGGAGCGTCCGGCGGGCAGCTGGTCGAGGACGGAGGTCTCCAGGTCGCCGAAGACGGTCATGGCGACCGTGCGCGGGATGGGGGTGGCGGTCATCACCAGGAGGTGCGGGGGCTGCTTCCCCTTGCCGCGGAGGGCGTCGCGCTGCTCGACGCCGAAGCGGTGCTGCTCGTCGACGACGACCAGGCCCAGGTCGTGGAACTGGACCTTGTCCTCGATCAGCGCATGGGTGCCGATGACGACGCCGGCCTCGCCGGTGACCAGGTCCAGGAGGGCCTGCCGGCGGCCCGCGGTGCCCATGGAGCCGGTGAGCAGGACGACCTTGGTGGCCCGGTCGGCGCCGCCGAGCATCCCTCCCTCGGCGAGCTCGCCCATCATCTCGGTGACGGAGCGATGGTGCTGCTGGGCGAGGACCTCGGTGGGGGCGAGCATGGCGGCCTGTCCCCCGGAGTCGACGACGGCGAGCATGGCGCGCAGCGCGACCATGGTCTTCCCGCTGCCGACCTCGCCCTGGAGGAGGCGGTGCATGGGGTGTTCGGTGGCGAGGTCGTCGAAGATCTCCTTGGAGACCTTCTTCTGGCCGTCGGTGAGGGTGAAGGGGAGCTTGGCGTCGAAGGCGTCGAGGATGCCCTCGGGGACGGGTCGGCGGGCGACGGCGGGGAGTTGGGTGTCGGCGTGCCGGCGGCGCGCGAGGGCGACCTGGAGGACGAAGGCCTCGTCCCACTTGAGGCGGTCGCGCGCGGTGGCGATGTCGGCCTTGGTACGGGGCCGGTGGATGAGCCGGAGGGCGTCGGGGAGCTCGGCGAGGCCGCGGCCCTCGCGCAGGGCGTCGGGCAGCGGGTCGACGGCGTCGACGGCGCTGGGCAGCACGGCGTCGACGGCCTTGGCGATCTTCCAGGACTCCAGTTTGGTGGTGGCCGGGTAGATCGGGATGAGGGCCCCGGCCCAGACGTCCACGGCTTCCTCGCTGTCGCCGCGGAGGAGTTCGTACGACGGGTGGGCGAGCTGGAGGCGCCGGTTGAAGAGCGAGACCTTGCCGGCGAACATCGCGCGGGTGCCGGGCAGCAGGTCGTGGTGCGGCTTGTGCACGCCCTTGCCGAAGAAGACCAGCTGGAGTCGGCCGCTGCCGTCGGTGATGGTCACTTCGAGGCGCTGGCCGCGCCCCTTGGAGCCGTTGAAGGTGTGCACACGGGCGTCGGCGACCTGTGCGACCACCGTGACGTGCTCGTCGAGCGGCAGGTCGGCGAGGGTCGTCAGCTCCCCTCGCTCGGCGTACCGGCGGGGGTAGTGGTGGAGCAGGTCACCGACCGTGTACAGGTCGAGTGCCTCGGCCATGACCTTGGCGGTGGCGGGGCCGAGGGACTTCTTGAGTGGTTCGTCGAGCGCGGGCACGAGTTCTATTGCACACCACCACTCTGACATTTCGGCCCAGCTCTCGTACCGGATCCTGGGACACGGTCGTCAGCGAGGCGTTAGATTCGCCGCATGCCGTTGGGCATCGGGCAGGGCTTGTCCGTCACGAGTTCGCGTCAGCGGGCGAGTGAGGAGCCACCGCATCACGCACCGGCGGAGTCACTGCACACCACGGGATCGAACCGACACAGTGTGCCAAAGCGCCCGGGCTTTGGGGCCGCGATATCGCGAGCCCAAAGTCCGGGCGCTCTCATTCCACCCCGATGAGCAGCGGTGGAGCGCCCGCGCCCGCGTGGTACGTGGTGGTGTCGACGGCCAGGTAGCCGCGCCGGACGTGGGCCTCCAGGTCGGGGGCGAGGTCGGGCGGGGTGTCGTCGGCGACGACGAGGGTGACGAGTTCGCCGCCGGCGGAGAGCATCCGGTCCAGGACGGTGCGGGCGGTCTCGGCGAGGTCGGTGCCGATGACGGCGACGTCGCCCTCGATGAGGCCGAGGATGTCGCCGGCCTGGCAGACGCCGGCGGAGGTGAAGGACTGCCGTTCGGCGACGGCGAGTTCGGCGTAGCGGGTCGCTCCGGCGGCGGCCGTCATGGCGACGACGTCCTCGTCGAAGCGTCGGTCGGGTTCGTGGACGGCGAGGGCGGCGATGCCCTGGACGGCGGCGCGGGTCGGGATGAGGGCGACGCGGATGCCCTCGGCCCTGGCGCGTTCGGCGGCGGCCGCCGCGGTCTGCCGCAGGTCGGTGTCGTTGGGCAGGAGGACCACCTCGCGCGCGTGGGCCCGCCGGATCGCGTCGAGGAGTTCGTCGCCGGCGGGCTGTTCGCCGGGCAGGGTCCGTACGGTCGTGGCGCCCGCCTCGGCGCAGAGCCCGGCGAGGCCCTCGCCGGGGACGACGGCGACGACCGCGCGCTGGGCGCGCTCCCCGCGCGCGGAGGCGGCCGCCGAGTCGGCGGCGAAGTGGGTGATCCGGATGCGGTGCGGCCGGCCGGCCTCGACACCGGCCTCGACGGCGGCGCCCGCGTCGTCGACGTGCACATGGACGTTCCACAGCCCGTCGCCGCCGACGACGACGAGGGACTCCCCCAGGGCATCGAGCCGGGACCGGAGCCGTTCCACGGCCTCGTCCCCGGCCTCCAGGAGGTAGATCACCTCATAGGCGGGCCCGTCCTCGGTGGGGCAGTCCTCCGGGGGTACGGGCTTGATCCGCGCCTCGGGCACCGGCGGCGGGGTCTGTCCCGTCACCGTTTCGAGGAGGGCGCCGAGGACCGTCACGAGGCCCCTGCCGCCCGCGTCGACGACGCCGGCGCGTTCGAGGACCTCGAGCTGCCCCGAGGTGGCGGCGAGGGCGGTCCTGGCCCCTTCGTGGGCGTTCCTGGCCACCTCGACGAGCCCGCCGCCGGCGGTGCACGCCCCGGCCGCGGCGCTCGCCACGGTGAGGATGGTGCCTTCCACGGGGTGGGCGACGGCCCGACGGGCCGCGCTCGCGGCCTCGCCGAGGGCGCGGGCGAGGTGATCACCGTCACAGCCGTCGGCGAGGACGCCCGCCATGCCGCGGAGGAGCTGGGACAGGATGGTTCCGGAGTTGCCGCGGGCGCCGAGCAGGGCTCCGTGCGCCATGGCCCGTACGGTCTCGGCGGTGTCGGGCCCGGGTGCTGCGGCGGCGAAGACGGCCTCGACGGCCTGGTGGGCGGCTTCCGCCGTCAGGTACAGATTGGTGCCGGTGTCCCCGTCCGCCACGGGATAGACGTTGATCGCGTCGATCTCCTCGCGCTCCCGGCCGAGCGCGTCCAGCGACCGCGCGCACCAGGACCTGACCGCTTCGGCGTCGAGCTCGACGAGCTCCTCGAAGGGCTGAAGGGCTCGCGACAACGGGGGGTCCTCCTTCGGCGGTGGGCTCACCGCAGGGTAGACCCGAGGTGTCCCTCCCCCAAGCTCTCGGCTTCGCTCGACCAGGGGAGACCCCCAGTGACCTGGGCCCGGGGCGAGGTCCGCCGAGACCATGGTAGTTTCGTTCCACCGAGGCAGGCGTTGTATGCTGCTTCGGTTGCCCGGTTCACACCGGGCCATCCCCCGGCAAGCCACTTCAGACTCCTGATTCCGGTGCGCCGGATTTCACTGTAAATCTGAAGTCTTTGGAGTGACCCGTGGCTGCCAACTGCGACGTCTGCGGCAAGGGGCCGGGCTTCGGCAACAACATTTCGCACTCGCACCGCCGTACGCCCCGTCGCTGGAACCCGAACATCCAGCGTGTGCGTGCCGTGGTCGGTCGGACGCCGAAGCGGCTCAACGTCTGCACCTCGTGCATCAAGGCCGGCAAGGTCTCGCGCTAATTGCGACGTGTTCTGTCGTAGCGCAGCCCCTGCGGTTGCCTTGAAAGGCCGGTTCACCTAGGTGAACCGGCCTTTTGCCTTGCC
This sequence comes from Streptomyces sp. SJL17-4, assembly GCF_036826855.1. NCBI lineage: Bacteria > Bacillati > Actinomycetota > Actinomycetes > Kitasatosporales > Streptomycetaceae > Streptomyces > Streptomyces sp. SJL17-4. The sequence continues at coordinate 2,604,905 of NZ_CP104578.1, forward strand.
ATGAAACGGCAGGACCCCGGGGCCCGCAGGCTCCCGGAACCCTCAGTCCCTGAACCGCCAGCCGTGGTCGACCGGCCCGATGCCCGATCCCAGGGCGAATCCGGCGGCGATGGCCCCGGTCACGTACTCCTTGGCCTCCCGTACGGCCACCGGCACCGGGAGGCCCTTCGCGAGCCCCGACGCGACCGCCGAGGCGAGCGTGCAGCCCGTCCCGTGGGTGTGCCGGTTGTCGTGGCGCGGGGCGCGCAGCCAGTGCTCCTCCGAGCCGTCCGTGAGCAGGTCGACGGCCTCCCGGCCGGTGGGCAGGTGCCCGCCCTTGATCAGGACCCACTCCGGCCCGTACGACAGGATCGCCTCGGCCGCGACCCGCATGTCGGCCTCGTGGACGACGTGGACGCCGGTGAGCTGTGTCACTTCGTCCAGGTTCGGGGTGGCGACGGTGGCCCGGGGCAGCAGCTTCGTGCGGACCGAGTCGAGCGCGCTCTCGGCGAGCAGCGAGTCCCCGTGCTTGGAGACGCCGACCGGGTCGACGACGACCGGGGCAACGGTGTCGCCGAGCAGCTCGGCGACGGTCTCCACGAGCGCGGCCGAGGCCAGCATGCCGGTCTTGACGGCCTGGACGCCGATGTCGTCGACGACGGCCCGGTACTGGGCGCGTACGGCCTCCACGGGCAGTTCCCAGACGCCCTGGACTCCCCGTGAGTTCTGGGCGGTGACGGCGGTGAGCACGCTCATGCCGTGGACGCCGAGCGCGAGCATCACCTTCAGGTCGGCCTGGATGCCGGCGCCGCCGCCGGAGTCGGATCCGGCGACGGTCAGCACCAGCGGGGGCGGGGAGGTCATTCGGTCTCCCCGAAGTGGTCCCAGCCGCCCACGCTGTGCCAGGGCGCGCCGTCCACGGTGACCTGGGGCAGCGCGGAGGGGTTGAGGACCTCGCCGATGACCTTCCAGCGGGCGGGCAGCTTCACGTCGGGCGGGAAGGTGGCCACGATCGCGTGGTCCTCTCCCCCGGTGAGCACCCACTGCATGGGGTCGACGCCGACGGCCTGGCCGATGTCGTTCATCTGGGTCGGGATGTCGATGAGGCCGGAGCGCAGGTCGATGCGGACCTTGCTGGCCTCGGCGATGTGGCCGAGGTCGGCGATGAGGCCGTCGCTGACGTCGCACATGGCGGTGGCGCCGAGACCGGCGGCCGCGGGACCCGCGTGGTACGGCGGTTCGGGCCTGCGGTGGGCCTCGACGAAGGCGCGGGGGGAGCGGAAGCCTCGGGAGAGGACCGCGTAACCGGCGGCGGACCAGCCGAGCCAGCCGGTGTAGGCCACGACGTCGCCGGGCTGCGCGCCGCCCCGGGTGACCGGGTCGTGGTTGCGCAGATCGCCGAGCGCGGTGATGGAGACCATGATCGTGTCGCCCCGGACGACGTCGCCGCCGACCACCGCGGCGCCCGCGACCTGACATTCGTCGCGCAGGCCGTCCATGAGTTCGGTGGGCCAGGTGACGGGGAGCTCGGCGGGGACGACCAGGCCGAGGAGGAGCGCGGTGGGGACCGCCCCCATGGCGGCGATGTCGGCGAGGTTCTGTGCGGCGGCCTTGCGGCCGACGTCGTACGCCGTCGACCAGTCGCGGCGGAAGTGACGTCCTTCGAGAAGGATGTCCGTGCTGGCCACCACGCGCCGGTCGGGCGCGGAGACGACCGCGGCGTCGTCGCCCGGCCCGATCCGTACCGCCGGGGTGGAGGTGAGCCGGGACGTGAGCTCCCTGATGAGCCCGAACTCGCCCAGCTCTCCGACTGTGCCCTTCACCGCGCCTCACCTCGTGTCTTCGTGCCGGCCGGCGGGCGGGGGCGCGTCTGTTCGCGCCGCGGGTCGCGGGCCGTCACCGTGCTGGGTACCGTCAAGTAGACCGTCAACTTCTGTCCTGCGTACGCCACCCCGCGAGCGCCTCGGGAGGCGCGGGTCTCCCCGCGGCCCGCGGCGACGCGGTACCGTGGCGTCCCTTTCTCCCACAAGATCCTCGTGGTCGCCCTGGAGGTTCCGTGGTTCAGGCGTACATCCTCATCCAGACCGAGGTGGGCAAGGCGTCGACCGTCGCCGACACCATCTCCAAGATCCCGGGGGTGCTCCAGGCGGAAGACGTGACCGGTCCGTACGACGTCATCGTGCGTGCGCAGGCGGACACGGTCGACGAACTCGGCCGCATGGTGGTCGCGAAGGTCCAGCAAGTGGACGGCATCACGCGCACCCTCACCTGCCCGGTCGTTCATCTGTAGCCCCCGTCTACGCTTGGCCGGTGATGTCTTCCCACCGGCCCTTCGGCCTGCCCGCCGCCGTCTCGGCAGCCGTACTGCTGCTGGCCGCCACCGGCTGTTCCTCGTCGGACGCCGCGGCGTCCGTCGTGGTTCCCAGCCCCCCGGCGGCGGAGGCCGCCTTCTGCCAGGCACTGGCGAAGGAGCTTCCGGACACCGTGGTGGGGCTGGAACGGAGTGACCCGGAGCCCGGCTCCGAGTTGACCGCCGGCTGGGGTGACGGTGCGATCGTACTGCGCTGCGGGGTGCCCCGGCCCGAAAAGATGAGCGATCCCAAGGCGCAGGGCGTCGAGGCGAACGGCGTCAACTGGATGCTGGAGCGTCCCGAGGGCAGCGGGCCCCGTTTCACCACGACGTACCGGAAGACGTACGTCGAGGTGACGCTCGGCGAGCGGTACACGCACGACATGACGCCGCTCGCGGATCTCGCCGATCCCGTACGGAAGACCGTGCCGTCCAGCCTCTGAGGGCGGCGGCACGGTCTTCCGGGACGCGTCGGATCAGCGCAGGCCCGTGGAGCGGGTCAGCGCGGCCTGGATGAGCCGGTCGACGAGCTCGGGGTAGCTCACGCCGCTCTCCTGCCACATGCGCGGGTACATGGAGATCGGCGTGAAGCCCGGCATGGTGTTGATCTCGTTGATCACGAACTCGCCGTCCTCGGTGAGGAAGAAGTCGGCGCGGACCAGGCCCTCGCAGGAGACCGCCTCGTAGGCGGCGACGGCGAGGCGCTGGATCTCGGCGGTGGCCTCGTCCCCGATGGGGGCGGGCACGATGCCGGAGGCCGAGTCGATGTACTTGGCCTCGAAGTCGTAGAAGTCGTGGTCCGTGACCGGCGGGATCTCGGCCGGCACGCTGGCGCGCGGACCGTCCTCGAACTCCAGGACGCCGCACTCGATCTCGCGGCCGCGCAGCAGCGACTCGACGAGGATCTTGGGGTCGTGGCGGCGGGCCTCCTCGATGGCCTCGTCCAGGCCGGAGAGGTCGTCGACCTTGGTGATGCCCATGGACGAGCCGCCGCGGGCCGGCTTCACGAAGAGCGGCCAGCCGTGGTCGGCGGCGAACTCGACGATCTTCTTGCGGGCCGCGGCAGGGTTCTGCTCCCACTCGCGCGGCCGGATGACCTCGTACGGGCCGACCGGGAGGCCGAAGGAGACGAAGACCCGCTTCATGTACTCCTTGTCCTGGCCGACGGCGGAGGCGAGGACGCCCGCGCCGACGTAGGGGACGCCGGAGAGCTCCAGGAGGCCCTGGAGGGTGCCGTCCTCGCCGTAGGGGCCGTGGAGCATCGGGAAGACCACGTCGACCTCGCCGAGGGCCCTCGGCACGGCGCCGGGCTCGGTGAGGACGACCTCGCGGTTGGCGGGGTCCACGGAGAGGACGACGCCGCCCTCGGTGGACTCGGCCAGGTCGGCGACGTTCGGCAGGGCGCGGTCGGCGATGGCCATGCGCTCGGGGGCGTCGGCGGTGAGCGCCCAGCGCCCGTCCGTCGTGATGCCGATGGGCAGCACGTCGTACTTGTCCCGGTCGATGGCGCTCAGGACGGCGCCCGCCGTGACGACGGAGATGGCGTGCTCGGAGCTGCGTCCGCCGAAGACGACGGCCACGCGCGGCTTGCGGGGGCTCTGGGTGTTCTCGCTCATATCGCGATGAGCGTACCTTGCGCGTCCCGAACGACCTTGCGGCCCCGGTCCCCTCGCGCGTCCGGCGCAGCGCGCGCCGGACCCGACAGGGGGGACCGTCAGGACCTACCGGCGCTCGGCCTTCGCGCTGCGCGACATCAGTTCCTTGAGGGCGACGACCGGCGGCTTGCCGTCGTGGACGATCGAGACGACCGTCTCCGTGATGGGCATGTCGACGCCGTGGCGGCGGCCCAGATCGAGCACCGACTCGCAGGACTTGACGCCCTCGGCGGTCTGCTTGGTGGCCGCGATGGTCTCCTGGAGGGTCATCCCGCGGCCGAGGTTGGTGCCGAAGGTGTTGTTCCGGGAGAGCGGCGAGGAGCAGGTGGCGACGAGGTCGCCGAGGCCCGCGAGGCCGGAGAAGGTGAGCGGGTCGGCGCCCATGGCGAGGCCGAGGCGGGTGGTCTCGGCGAGGCCGCGGGTGATGAGCGTGGCCTTGGAGTTGTCGCCGAGCCCCATGCCGTTGGCGATGCCGACGGCGAGGCCGATGACGTTCTTCACGGCCCCGCCCAGCTCGCAGCCCACCACGTCGGTGTTGGTGTACGGGCGGAAGTACGGGGTCATGCAGGCGGCCTGGAGGCGCTGGGCGACCGTCTCGTCGACGCAGGCGACGACGGCGGCGGCGGGCTGCCGGGCGGCGATCTCCTTGGCCAGGTTGGGGCCGGTGAGGACGGCCACGCGCTCGGCGGGCACGTCGGCGACCTCGGTGATGACCTCGCTCATCCGCTTGGCGGTGCCGAGTTCGACGCCCTTCATGAGGGAGACGAGGACGGTGTCGGGCGCCAGCATCGGCGCCCAGGCGGCGAGGTTGCCGCGGAGGGTCTGGGAGGGGACGACGAGGACGGTGAAGTCGGCGTCGTGGGCCGCCTCGGCCGGGTCGGCGGTGGCCGTGATCGCCGTGGGGAGTTCGACGCCCGGGAGGTAGTCGGGGTTGACCCGGGAGGCGTTGATCTCCTTGGCGAGTTCGGCGCGGCGGCCCCAGAGGCTCACCTCGCAGCCCGCGTCGGCGAGCACCATCGCGAACGCGGTACCCCAGGATCCGTTTCCGAAGACGGCTGCCTTGGTCACTTGGTGCCCCCTTCGGCGGCCTTGCGCCGCTGTGCCAGGCGCGCCTTGCGGTGGTCGTACGGTTCGGCGGGCGCCCGCTCGCCGCGGATCTGCTCCAGGAGCGCGGTGATGGCGGCCATGATGACCTCGGTCGCCTCGCGGAGCACCTCGGGCGTGGGCTCGAGTCCGTAGAAGCGGGAGAGGTCGACGGGCGGACCGGCCTGCACGGTCAGCGTCTTGCGGGGGAACAGGCTGAGCTTGTTCTCCTTGGCGTACGGCGGCATCGCCAGGTTGGCGCCCCACTGGGCCACCGGGATGACGGGGGCCCGGGTGAGCAGCGCGACGCGCGCGGCACCGGTCTTGCCCGCCATGGGCCACATGTCCGGGTCCCGGGTGAGGGTGCCCTCGGGGTAGAAGGCGACGCACTCGCCGCGCTCGATGGCGTCGACGGCGGCGCGGAACGCGTCGAGCGCGTTGGTCGTCTCCCGGTAGACGGGGATCTGTCCGGTGCCGCGCAGCATCATCCCGACGAAGGGGGCCTTGAAGAGGCCCGCCTTGGCGAGGAGGCGCGGGACCCGGCCGGTGTTGTACTGGTAGTGCGCGTAGGACAGCGGGTCCAGGTAGGAGTTGTGGTTGACCGCGGTGATGAAGCCGCCGTCGACCGGAATGTGCTCCATGCCGCGCCAGTCCCGCTTGAACAGAACCACCAGGGGGGGTTTGGCGATGACCGCCGCGAGGCGGTACCAGAAGCCGATTCTGCGGCGGGGCACTCGTACACCTTTCTCCGGGACCGGCTGGCAGGGGGTCAAGTGTCGCCCCATGCTCCAGCTCTGTCGAGTGACACCGTACGCCCCGGGCCCTCCGGGGGACCGCGTGGGCGGGACAGAATGGGCCGCGATGAACACGCATGCGGACGACGGCTGGTCCCTGGTCGTACCCCTGAAGCCCCTTGCCCTGGCGAAGAGCAGACTGGCCGCGGCGGCCGGGGCCCGGCTGCGCCCGCGGCTGGCGCTCGCGTTCGCCGAGGACACCGTGGGGGCGGTGCTGAACTGCCCGCGGGTACGGGATGTGGTGGTCGTCACGGACGATCCGGCGGCCGGCGGGGCGCTCGCGGCCCTGGGCGCGCGGATCGTCCCGGACACCCCGGCGGCGGGTCTCAACCCGGCGCTCGCGCACGGGGTCCGTGCCGTACGGTCCCGGCGGCCGTCCGCGCGGGTGGCGGCGCTCAACGCGGATCTGCCGGCGCTGCGGCCCGAGGAGCTGACCCGGGTCCTGGACGTGGCCGGAAAATTTCCGAGGGCTTTTCTCGCGGATGCCGCCGAAATAGGTACGACATTCCTCTCGGCGGGTCCGGGCGTGGAATTGGAACCGGCATTCGGAGGTGCGTCGCGGCTTCGGCATTTGTCTTCGGGCGCGGTGGAAATCCTGCTGGCGGGGGTGGATTCGGTGCGCCGGGACGTGGACACCGGTGAGGATCTGGCGGCGGCCGGGGAGCTGGGACTCGGCCCGCGGACGGCCGCCCGGTGGCTGCCGGCGGCCCGATAGGCTGCGGCCCATGCAGGCGACCGCGTTCACGTACGACTCCGAGACCCACAGCGGCAGTGTGCTGCTCGACGACGGCACCCCCGTGGAGTTCGGGGCGGAGGCCTTCGAGGCGGGCGGGCTGCGGCTGCTGCGGCCGGGGCAGCGGGTCCGGATCGAGGCGGAGCCGGGCACGTCGGGGGCCGGCCTGCGGATCACCCTGGTGACGCTCCAGACGTTCTGACGCGCCCGGTCCCCGCTGTCGGGGCCCCGGACGCGCCGCGGGCCGGGCTCCCTGGGGGGAGCCCGGCCCGGCGGGTGTCTACCGCTCGTCCTACTTCTTGGCGGCGGTCTTCTTGGCGGTCGTCTTGCGCGCCGTGGTCTTCTTGGCGGGCGCCTTCGTCGCCGTGGCCTTCTTCGCGGCCGGCGCGGTCTTCTTGGCCGTGGCCTTGGTCGCCTTCTTCGCGGCGGCCGTGGTGGTCTTCTTGGCGGCGGCGGAGGTCTTCTTCGCCGCGGCCGTGGTGGTCTTCTTGGCGGGGGTCGCCTTCTTGGCGGCCGCCGTGGTGGTCTTCTTGGCCGGGGTCGCCTTCTTGGCAGCCGCCGTCGTGACCTTCTTCGCCGGGGTCGCCTTCTTCGCGGCGGCCTTCTTGGCGGTGCTGGCCTTCTTGGCGGCGGCCTTCTTCACGGTGGCGGAGGCGCCACCGGTCAGGCTGCCCTTGGGGGCCTTCTTGACGGAGACCTCGCCGCCCTTGGGGAGCTTCTTCGAGCCGCTGACCAGGTCCTTGAAGCCCTGACCGGCACGGAAGCGCGGGACCGAGGTCTTCTTGACCCGCACCCGCTCACCCGTCTGCGGGTTGCGGGCGTAGCGGGCCGGGCGGTCGACCTTCTCGAACGAGCCGAAACCCGTCACCGAGACCCGGTCGCCACCGACCACGGCACGCACGATGGCGTCAAGCACGTGGTCGACGGCTTCGGCGGCCTGCTGGCGACCGCCCATCTTGTCGGCAATCGCTTCTACGAGCTGCGCCTTGTTCACGTCTTCCCCTTCGGAGACATTGCCAGAACGAAAGTGTTCAAGCTTTTTCGCACGTTAGGCATGTATATACCGCAAATCAAACACGAAACGGGCTAATCACCCTAGTGCCGCAACGCAGAAGATCCGCTGCGGAGTTCTTGGTGTCAGTCGTCCTCTGGGAATCGGCCCTCGTCGAGGTCCTTCATCAACCGGTCCAGACGCGTTGCCGCGTCCTTGAGATCGTGCTTCGCCGCGGCCGTCACGACCAGCAGCTTCCGGGACAGCGCCATCCTTACGCCCTCCGGGACTTGCAGTGAGCGCACTCTTGTGTGCGCTTCCTTCAATCGGGCGGCGACTGACTCGTAGAGCTCGAGTTGGCTGTCGCGTTCCATGCACCGATTGTGCCATCTAGGGCGAGTTGTCGCCCGACAGGGTCTCAACAAGCGACTGCGCCCCCCACCGGGCGGTGGGGGGCGCAGTCTTGGAAAAGCGCTGCTCAGACCGTAATTGTACGGGGCTTGAAGGCCGGTCGGGACGCCTCGTATGCCGCGATGTCGGCTTCGTTCTGAAGGGTGAGGCTGATGTCGTCGAGACCGTTCAGGAGTCGCCAGCGGGCGTTCTCGTCGAGCTCGAAGTCGGCGTCGATCCCGGCGGCCAGGACCTTGCGCCGCTCCAGGTCGACGGTGACCTCGGCGGTCGGGTCGGCCTCGGTCAGCTCCCAGAGCGCGTCGACCGTCTCCTGCGGCAGGACCACGGTGAGCAGGCCGTTCTTCAGCGAGTTGCCACGGAAGATGTCGGCGAAGCGGGCGGAGATCACCGCCTGGAAACCGTAGTTCTGGAGCGCCCAGACGGCGTGCTCGCGGGAGGAGCCGGTGCCGAAGTCGGGGCCGGCGACCAGGACCGAGGCACCCTGCCGCTCGGGGCGGTTGAGGATGAACTCGGAGTCCTTGCGCCAGGCCTCGAAGAGGCCGTCCTCGAAGCCGTCGCGAGTGACCTTCTTGAGCCAGTGCGCCGGGATGATCTGGTCGGTGTCGACGTTGCTGCGACGCAGCGGGACGGCCCGGCCGGTGTGCGTGGTGAAAGCTTCCATGGTTCCTCAGACCCCCGCGGTGGTGGCGACGTCGGACAGATCGGCCGGGGAGGCCAGATGGCCCAGGACGGCGGTGGCGGCGGCGACCTGGGGCGAGACCAGGTGGGTCCGGCCGCCCTTGCCCTGCCGGCCCTCGAAGTTGCGGTTGGAGGTGGACGCGGAGCGCTCACCGGGAGCCAGTTGGTCGGGGTTCATGCCCAGACACATCGAGCAGCCCGCGTGCCGCCATTCGGCGCCGGACTCCTTGAAGACCTTGTCCAGGCCCTCCTCGACGGCCTGCAGGGCGACCCGCACCGAGCCGGGGACGACCAGCATCCGGACGCCGTCGGCGACCTTGCGGCCTTCCAGGAGGGCGGCGGCGTTGCGCAGGTCCTCGATGCGGCCGTTGGTGCAGGAGCCTACGAAGACGGTGTCGACCTTGATGTCGCGCAGCGGCTGCCCGGCGGTCAACCCCATGTACTCCAGGGCCTTTTCGGCGGCCAGGCGCTCCGAAGCGTCTTCGTACGAAGCCGGGTCGGGGACGTTCGCCGAAAGCGGCGCGCCCTGGCCCGGGTTGGTGCCCCAGGTGACGAACGGCGCCAGCGAGGGGCCGTCGATGACGACCTCGGCGTCGAAGACCGCGTCCTCGTCGGACTTCAGGGTCTTCCAGTACGCGACGGCGGCGTCCCAGTCCTCGCCCTCGGGGGCGTGGGCGCGGCCCTTCAGATAGGCGAAGGTGGTCTCGTCGGGGGCGATCATGCCCGCGCGGGCGCCCGCCTCGATCGACATGTTGCAGATGGTCATCCGGGCCTCCATCGAGAGCTTCTCGATGGCGGAACCGCGGTACTCCAGGATGTAGCCCTGGCCGCCGCCGGTGCCGATCTTGGCGATGATCGCCAGGATCAGGTCCTTGGCGGTGACGTCCTCGGGCAGCTCGCCGTCGACCGTGATGGCCATGGTCCGGGGGCGGGCCAGCGGCAGCGTCTGGGTGGCGAGCACGTGCTCGACCTGGCTGGTGCCGATGCCGAACGCCAGCGCGCCGAAGGCGCCGTGCGTGGAGGTGTGCGAGTCGCCGCAGACGACGGTGGTGCCCGGCTGGGTCAGGCCCAGCTGCGGTCCCACCACGTGGACGACGCCCTGCTCGACGTCGCCCAGCGGGTGCAGCCGGACGCCGAACTCGGCACAGTTCTTCCGAAGGGTCTCCAGCTGTGCGCGGGAGACCGGGTCGGCGATCGGCTTGTCGATGTCGAGGGTCGGGGTGTTGTGGTCCTCGGTGGCGATGGTGAGGTCGAGGCGCCGCACCTGCCGGCCGTTCTGGCGCAGACCGTCGAAGGCCTGGGGGCTGGTCACCTCGTGCAGCAGGTGCAGATCGATGAAGAGGAGGTCGGGCTCGCCCTCGGCGCGCCGGACGACGTGGTCGTCCCAGACCTTCTCCGCGAGTGTCCTACCCATCGCTTTCCCTCCGGCCGACGTCTACGCCGGCACAACTAGAGACCCGTTTCGCGGGCCGTTGTGCGGCCGCCTCACCAGAGTGACAAGTTCCGCAGGAAATTGAACTTGCGTTTCACAGAGTGAGACGCGAATATCGTTGCATGGACAACTCTAGCGGCGTAGGCGTTCTCGACAAGGCAGCCCTTGTCCTGAGCGCCCTGGAGTCCGGTCCGGCCACCCTCGCAGGACTGGTCGCGGCGACGGGACTCGCACGACCCACGGCACACCGACTGGCCGTGGCACTGGAACACCACCGGATGGTGGCGCGTGACATGCAGGGCCGGTTCATCCTCGGACCGCGCCTGGCGGAGCTCGCCGCCGCGGCCGGCGAGGACCGCCTGCTCGCGACCGCGGGCCCGGTTCTGACGCATCTGCGCGATGTCACCGGCGAGAGCGCCCAGCTCTACCGCCGGCAGGGCGACATGCGCATCTGCGTGGCGGCGGCCGAGCGGCTCTCGGGCCTGCGGGACACCGTCCCGGTCGGCTCGACGCTGACGATGAAGGCCGGCTCCTCGGCGCAGATCCTGATGGCCTGGGAGGAGCCCGAGCGGCTCCACCGCGGCCTCCAGGGCGCCCGCTTCACGGCGACGGCCCTGTCGGGCGTACGGCGCCGCGGCTGGGCCCAGTCGATCGGCGAGCGGGAGCCTGGCGTCGCGTCCGTCTCCGCGCCCGTACGCGGCCCGTCGAACCGCGTGGTGGCCGCCGTCTCGGTCTCGGGTCCGATCGAGCGTCTGACGCGCCACCCGGGCCGTATGCACGCCCAGGCCGTCATCGACGCCGCGGCCCGTCTCTCCGAGGCGCTCCGCCGCACCGGCTGACGTCCTCCCTCTTCCGTTCGTCCCGGCCCACCGCTTCAACGCCGCAGCGGTGGGCCGGAGTTGCGCCCAGGTACGTCCATACGGCACCGAACAGCGAAGAAGCCCTCCCCCGAAGGGAAGGGCTTCTTCGTTCTGTACCCCCGACCGGATTCGAACCGGCGCTACCGCCTTGAGAGGGCGGCGTGCTAGGCCGCTACACAACGGGGGCCTTGCGGATCAGATCCGCGGTGCAGATAAGCTCTGCGAGCTGGCCTACCTGGACTCGAACCAAGAATGACGGTACCAGAAACCGTAGTGTTGCCAATTACACCATAGGCCATGGTGGTTACACCGTACCCCCGACCGGATTCGAACCGGCGCTACCGCCTTGAGAGGGCGGCGTGCTAGGCCGCTACACAACGGGGGCCCTAGCGATCCCACCCGGCCGGAGCCGGGTGATGTCACCGTAGATCCACCGGGAGCTACCCAAGTGACCTACAGGATGGATCAGTACCCCCGACCGGATTCGAACCGGCGCTACCGCCTTGAGAGGGCGGCGTGCTAGGCCGCTACACAACGGGGGCTTTGCGGATGAGATCCGCGTACGATGCAGATGAGCTCTGCGAGCTGGCCTACCTGGACTCGAACCAAGACTAACGGAACCAGAAACCGTCGTGCTGCCAATTACACCATAGGCCACCGGAACAACCTCCCCACCAGGGGGATCTTGCTCGGCTTGCGCTTTTCGGGTTCTTGCCTTTCGGCTTGTTCCCCTCGGCGCAGAAAGAACATTACCCGAAGGTGGACGGTGCTCCAAAACGGGTATGCCCTCCGAGCAGGGCCGGGAGCTGGCTGAGGCTCGTGATCCGCTTCAGGTCGGGGCGGCCGCCGGTGTCCGCGCGGTCCAGCCAGATGCCCCGCAGCCCCGCCTCCACGGCGCCCCTGGCATCGATGTCCGGCTGGTCCCCCACGTACGCCACCTCGCTCGGGCGCAGGTCAAGGGCGGTACATGCGGCGTGGAAGGCCTCCGGGGCCGGCTTGGCCACCCCGAGCTCCGCCGCGCAGAGGACGGCCTCGAAGCGCTCCCGTACGCCGAGGACCCGCAGCTTGCGGTCCTGGTTGCGCAGGCTGGAGTTGGACAGGATCCCGTGACGATAGTCATCGGCCAGCAGGTCCAGGACGGGGACGGCGTCGGGGAAGAGTTCCCAGGCCGCCTCGTAGTGGGAGACGTACCGCTCGAACCAGCCGTCTGCCTCCGCGGCGGTCAGGCCCGGCGCCGCCAGGAAGTCCCGGACGCGCTCCCGCCGCTGCTCCTGGAAGTCGACCCCGCCGGCCTCGAAGATGCGCCAGTGGATCGCCGTGAGCTCCCGCCAACGACGGAGGGCCTGGTCGACGGATGCGTATCCGTCCACCAGGCCCTCGGCCGTCAGGTGCGCGCTCATGCCGACGTGGTCGGCGCGGGCGTAGTCGAAGATCGTGTCGTCGACGTCCCACAGCACCGCGCGGATGGTCATGGACCGACCGTACCGCGCGGGAGGGGTCAGGCGGCGAGCTTCGCCAGAGCCGCGTCGATGCGGGTCAGGGTCTTCTCCTTGCCCAGGATCTCCAGGGACTCGAAGAGCGGCAGGCCGACCGTGCGGCCGGTGACGGCGACGCGGACCGGGGCCTGGGCCTTGCCGAGCTTGAGGCCGTGGGCCTCGCCGACGGCCAGCACGGCGTTCTTGAGGGACTCGGGGTCGCTCCAGTCGGCGCCTTCGAGCTTCTCCCGGGCGGTGGCGAGGAGGGCCGCGGGCTCGCCCTTCATCGCCTTGTCCCACGAGGGCTGGTCGAAGACCGGCTCCGCCAGGAAGAGGAAGTCCACGTTGGCCGTGATGTCCGAGAGGACGGTGACGCGGGTCTGGGCGTGCGGCGCGATGGCCTCCCAGGCGGTCCGGTCGAAGTCCTCGGGCGCCCAGTTGGCGAAGGGGGCCCGCAGCCAGGGCTCACAGGCCTCGGCGAACGCCTTCACGTCCAGCATGCGGATGTGGTCGGCGTTGATCGACTCGGCCTTCTTGAGGTCGAAGCGCGCCGGGTTGGCGTTGACGTCGGCGATGTCGAACTTCGCCACCATCTCGGGGATGGTGAAGATGTCCTGGTCGGCCGAGAAGGACCAGCCGAGGAGCGAGAGGTAGTTCAGCAGGCCCTCGGGGAGGAAGCCGCGCTCCCGGTAGAGGTTGAGGGAGGCCTGCGGGTCGCGCTTGGAGAGCTTCTTGTTGCCCTCGCCCATGACGTACGGCAGGTGCCCGAAGGAGGGGATCTCCTTGGCGACGCCCAGCTCGATGAGCGCCTTGTAGAGCGCGACCTGGCGGGGGGTGGAGGAGAGCAGGTCCTCGCCGCGCAGGACGTGGGTGATCTCCATCAGGGCGTCGTCGACGGGGTTGACCAGGGTGTACAGCGGGGCGCCGTTTGCCCGGAGGATGCCGTAGTCCGGCACGTTCTCCGGGGTGAAGGTGAGCTCGCCGCGGACCAGGTCGGTGAAGGTGATCGGCTCGTCGGGCATCCGGAAGCGGACGATCGACGCGCGGCCCTCGGCCTCGTAGGCCGACTTCTGCTCCAGGGTGAGGTCGCGGCAGTGGCCGTCGTAGCCGGAGGGGCGGCCGGCGGCGCGGGCGGCCTCACGGCGCTCGTCGAGCTCCTCGGTGGTGCAGTAGCAGCGGTACGCGTAGCCGTGGCCGAGCAGCTTGTCGGCGACGTCCTTGTAGATGTCCATCCGCTGCGACTGGCGGTACGGCGCGTGCGGGCCGCCGACCTCCGGGCCCTCGTCCCAGTCGAGGCCGAGCCACTTGAGGGAGTCGAGCAGCTGGTCGTACGACTCCTCGGAGTCGCGAGCGGCGTCGGTGTCCTCGATGCGGAAGACCATGGTGCCCTGGTTGTGCCGGGCGAAGGCCCAGTTGAAGAGGGCGGTGCGGACCAGACCCACGTGGGGGTTGCCGGTCGGCGAGGGACAGAAACGGACGCGGATTTTCGCGTTAGCCACGCTTGATCACCTTATTGGTGAGAGTGCCGATGCCTTCGATGGTGACGGCGACCTCGTCGCCGACGTTGAGGGGGCCGACCCCGGCGGGGGTGCCGGTGAGGATGACGTCGCCGGGGAGCAGCGTCATGGCCTCGGTGATGTGGACGACCAGGTCCTCGATGGAGCGGATCATGTCGCTCGTCCGACCCAGCTGGCGCTGTTCGCCGTTGACCGTGGCCTGGATGGTCAGGTCGCTCGGGTCGAGGTCGGTCTCCACCCAGGGCCCGAGGGGGCAGGAGGTGTCGAAGCCCTTGGCGCGGGCCCACTGCTTCTCGCGCTGCTGGGCGTCGCGGGCGGTGACGTCATTGGCGCAGGTGTAGCCGAAGATGACGTCCTTGACGCGCTCGCGGGGCACCTCTCGGCACATGCGGCCGATGACCACGGCCAGTTCGGCCTCGTGGTGCAGCTCGTTGGAGAAGGAGGGGTACTCGATGGCGTCGCCGGAGCCGATCACCGAGGTGGTGGGCTTGAAGAAGGCGACGGGGACGTCGGGGACCTCGTTGCCGAGCTCGGCGGCGTGCTCCGCGTAGTTGCGGCCGATGGCCACGACCTTGTTGGGGAGCACGGGCGGCAGGAGCCGTACCTTGCTCAGCGGGACCTTGGTGCCGCTGAGCTCGAAGTCGGTGTACGGGATGCCCTTGATGATGTCGAGGACGAGGCCGCCCGACTCGACGGTTCCCTCGCCCTCGACGGCGCCGAAGGCCACATTGCCGTCGATGGAGAATCTGGCGATGCGCACGAGTGCTGTCGCCCCTCACTTGGTGCTGGCTGGAGTCTGACGCTCCAGGCTAACGCGGCGCGGGGCGGCCGACCGGCGATGTCACCGGGCCCGTGACAAGGATGACGCGGGTGGCTCCGGCGGTGGCGTCAGCGGGACGCGGAGGCGTACGGCTGGGGCTGGTACGGGGCCGGGGGCTGCATGAGGACGGTGCGGCGCGGGTTGGCCGTCTTCGCCGGCAGCTCGACCGCGTACTCGGGCAGGGCGACCCGGCCGAGCTCTGCGGCGTCCGAGAGGTGGACGAGGGTGGAACGGCGGGGGTTGGCCGTGGAGCCGGGCGTCGTCGTCTTCATCGCGGTGATCTGACCTTGTTCCGGAACGGGCGCCGCGTTCGGGCGCGAGGGGGTGTAAAGCGTCAGGCTAAACATGCGATTCCCTTCGAATGCATGGCTAAGACATCGATCTTCGTGTGAGTTTGCTCACCACGGGCGCCACATTCCAGGCATTACGGACTGCGGCCTGACGTCACGGAAAGGGACATTCCGCCACTGAATGCTCTATTCCGCTCCTGATCATCGCGACTGGGACACACGGGTACGCGCAGCCATTGGAGAGGAAAAGTCCGAATCCTCCGTGATCATCTTCTACATGCGGTGACACTGTGCGTACGGGTTGTCATGACCCTCCCGGCGCGACACGCGGCCCTTGTTGGAGATCCGGCACTGTGCTGGAATTCCACGCACCGCCGCGGGATTCAAGCCGGCGCGCAGGGGGCGCAACGCAGCGCCGGCCTAGTGGCGGGGAAGGGGGAACTGCGCCGGTCACCGACGACCACCTGGGGTGCCCTCCACGCACCCCGATTGACGCCGACACCGTCCTCTCCGTTCATCCGGAAGGACGCCTGGTCCAGAGGTTGCGACGCTAGTGCAGGGACGTTTCAAGAGGGATGGCTCGGGGTCTCCCCAGGCCCGTCAGGGCCGAGCGGATGCTCCGGCGGAGCAGGAACCGCGTGCCGGGACCGACCGCGGTCCCTCGGCCTCGCACACCCCGAACCAGGGTCAGGGGCCGTCCGGCGACGGCGGTGACGGCGGCAGGCGCACGAGCGCCGCGTCCGCCTCCGCCGAGCCGTCCGACGCTTCCTCCAAGGGCCGGGCCGAGAAGGGCGGGACCACCGGGACCGCCGAAAATGCAGTCGGCCCCCGAATAGCCCTGCGCAACTGGCGCATCTCCACGCGCCTGGTCGCGCTCCTCACCCTCCCCGTGGTCGCCGCGACCACCCTGGGCGGCATCCGCATCAGCGAGTCGCTCCAGGACATGGAGCAGCTCGACCACATGCAGCTGCTCACCAAGCTGACCCGAGAGGCCACCGACCTCGCGCAGGCCCTCCAGTCCGAGCGCGACCTCTCCGCGGGTCCGCTCGCCAACGGCCGCCCGGTCAGCGACTACCAGGTCGCCAACCCGCGCCGGAAGACGGACCTCGAGTACAAGGCCTTCCTCCAGGCCACGGAGGCCATCCCGGCCACCGAGGGCGACGAGGCGCTGCGCAGCATCCGGCAGAACGTCAACCAGATCGCCTCGCAGGTCAGCGGTCTGCACACGATCCGGAGCAACGCCTACGAGAAGGACGTCTCCCACTCGGTGACGGTCGAGGCGTACAGCCGTCTCATCCGCTCGCTGCTCAGCCTGTCCCAGGACATGGCGCAGGCGACCAGCAACCCCGAGATGATCAAGCGGACCCGCGCGCTCGCCGCGTTCTCGTCCGCCAAGGAGTACGCCTCCATCCAGCAGGCGATCATCGCCGCGGCGCTGCCGCCGAGCGACCGGACCTCCGGTGACATCCAGCAGGGTGACCGCCTCTACGCCGAGGCCGCGCTCAACTCCGAGGGCCGCGAGCTCCAGTCCTTCCAGGCGATCTACGAGTCGACCGGCGGCGACGCCGCCGAGAAGACCGCCTCCCTGAACACCGGCAACCCGTCGATCACCGCCGCCGAGAAGTACGCCGAGCGTGTCCTCAACGATGACAACGCCATGAAGCGCGGCCCCACGCGCGGCCACCTCAACTTCACCGACGAGTACGGCACCAAGATCGCCACCATGAACCGCATCGAGCGCGGTCTGCTCGGCGACATGGAGAGCCTGGCCCGTGAGCTCCGCCAGGAGTCGCAGCGGGACGCCATCGTCAACGGTGCCCTGATCCTCCTCGTCCTCGGCGTCTCGCTCATCGGCGCCTTCGTCGTGGCCCGGTCCATGATCCGCTCGCTGCGCCGGCTCCAGGACACCGCGACCAAGGTCGCCCAGGAACGTCTGCCCGAGCTCGTCAAGCAGCTCTCCGAGTCCGACCCGCAGGACGTCGACACCTCCGTCGAGTCCGTCGGTGTGCACTCCCGGGACGAGATCGGCCAGGTGGCCGCGGCCTTCGACGACGTGCACCGCGAGGCCGTCCGTCTCGCCGCCGAGCAGGCCCTCCTCCGGGGCAACGTCAACGCGATGTTCACCAACCTCTCGCGCCGTTCCCAGGGCCTCATCCAGCGTCAGCTCTCGCTCATCTCCGAACTGGAGTCGCGCGAGGCCGACCCGGACCAGCTGTCCTCGCTCTTCAAGCTCGACCACCTCGCGACGCGCATGCGCCGTAACGGTGAGAACCTCCTCGTCCTCGCCGGTGAGGAGCCGGGCCGTCGCTGGACCCGCCCGGTCCCGCTGGTCGACGTGCTCCGTGCCGCCGCCTCCGAGGTGGAGCAGTACGAGCGCATCGAACTCGCCTCGGTCCCCGCGACCGAGGTCGCCGGCCGCGTCGTCAACGACCTCGTGCACCTCCTCGCCGAGCTGCTGGAGAACGCCACCTCGTTCTCCTCGCCGCAGACCAAGGTGCGGGTCACCGGTCACGCGCTGCCCGACGGCCGTGTGCTCGTCGAGATCCACGACACCGGCATCGGCCTCTCCCCCGAGGACCTCGCCGCGATCAACGAGCGGCTCGCCTCGCCGCCCACCGTGGACGTCTCCGTCTCCCGCCGCATGGGTCTCTTCGTGGTCGGCCGCCTGTCCCTGCGACACGGCATCCGCATCCAGCTGCGCCCCTCCGACTCGGGCGGCACCACCGCGCTCGTCATGCTGCCGGTCGACGTCGCCCAGGGCGGCAAGAAGCCGATGCCCAAGCCGGGTGCCGGTGGCCAGGGCGCGATGCCGCCGGGTGCCTCCGCCCCGGGCGGCCGGCTTCCCGCCGGCCCCGGCGCGGCCGGTGGCCCCGGCGGACGTCCGGGCCAGGGCGGTCCGCCGTCCCCGGCGGCCGGCCGTCTCGGCACCGGTGCCCCGCGCGGTCAGGTCGGTACGAGCGGTCCCCGGGCCGCGCTGCCCGCCCGCGACGGTGCGCCGCTCGCCGGTGGCCCGCAGGGCGCCCCGCAGTCCCATAACCCGCAGCCGCAGAACGCGTCGCTCGACCGGACCGGTCAGCTGCCGCAGACCCCGCAGAGCGGCGAGCCGCTCCGCCCGGGCCCCGGTGGCGGCGGCCTCATCGGCGGCGCGTCGAGCGCCATCCCGTCCCGTACGGACGTCTGGGGCAGCCAGGGCGGCCCGCAGGCCGGACCCGGCGCGCCGCAGCACGCCCCGCAGGGTCAGGGCCAGGGTGCCCAGCAGACCGGTGGGTACGAGTTCCCGCGCGCCGAGCTGCCGGGTGGCAACCCCCAGCCGCAGCGCCCGCAGGCGGCGAGCTGGGGCAACGACCAGGCCCAGCAGCCGGTCCGCCGCCCGCAGCAGGAGATGTCCCCGCTGGACGCCCCGCGCGGTCACGAGGACCCGGAGACGACCGGCTCGTTCGCGGCCCAGGCCCCGCAGGGCCCCGGCTCCACGGGCCAGTTCCCGCGCCCCGACTTCAATGCTCCTCAGCAGCAGTCGCAGGGCCGTCCGCAGCAGGGCCAGCAGCAGACGCCGCAGGTGTACCAGGGCGGCGTCCAGGACCCGGCGTCGACGGCGCAGTTCCCGCGCCCCGATTTCGGCGCGCCGCAGGGTCCCGGCTCCACCGGCCAGTTCGCGCGGCCCGACTTCGACAGCCCGCAGCAGGCCCCGCAGCAGCAGGGCTACCAGGGCGGCCAGCAGCAGCAGCAGTTCGGCCGGCAGCCCTTCGTACCGCAGGCGCAGCAGCAGGCCCCGCAGCCGCCGGCCCCGCGTCAGCGCACCGGCGGTGGCAGCGGCGACTTCGGCGCCCAGCGCCCGGAGCCGGTCCAGCCGCGTCAGCCGCAGGGCCAGCAGCCGCAGCTCCAGCAGCCGCGCCGTCCGGAGGCGCTGCCGCCGGCGGGTGCGGGCGACGGCCGTACGCCGCTGTACGACACGCTGGAGACCAACTGGTTCCACCAGGAGCAGGCCCAGCAGCAGGCACAGCAGCAGCAGGGGCAGCGGCAGGCGCAGGCCCCGGCCGCGCCGCAGCAGTCCGCTCCCGCGCAGCGTCCGGCCGGTGACCCGGCCGACGGCCGCCAGAACGGCGGGGCCGCCTGGCGGACCTCGCCCAACGACGAGTTGGTGCGCCAGGCCGAGCGGGTGCGCAAGCCCGCGGCCGGCGGTGTCACCACCTCTGGTCTTCCCCGGCGTGTGCCGAAGGCCAACCTCGTACCCGGGACCGCACAGGAGCAGGCCCACACGGCCGGCCCCCAGGTCTCGCGTGCACCCGACGACGTCCGCGGCCGGCTGACCAATCTGCGCCGCGGCATCCAGCAGGGCCGGCAGGCAGGTAACTCGACCACGGGTAATCACCACCTCGGTCCGAACCATCAGCAGGAGCGTTAGTTGAACGCGATGAGCCAGGCGGCGCAGAATCTGAACTGGTTGATCACCAACTTCGTGGACAACACCCCCGGGGTGTCCCACACGGTGGTGGTCTCCGCCGACGGACTCCTGCTGGCCATGTCCGAAGGATTCCCCCGTGACCGTGCCGACCAGCTGGCGGCGGTCGCGTCCGGACTGACCTCGCTGACCGCGGGCGCGTCCCGGATCTTCGAGGGGGGCCCCGTCGCGCAGACCGTGGTGGAGATGGAGCGCGGCTTCCTCTTCCTCATGTCGGTCTCCGACGGCTCCTCGCTGGCCGTGCTCGCGCACCCCGAGTGCGACATCGGCCTCGTCGGCTACGAGATGACGCTGCTGGTCGACCGGGCCGGCAGTGTCCTCACCCCGGATCTCCGCGCGGAGCTCCAGGGCAGCCTGCTCCACTAGCCGGTCGCTCCACGGAAAACCCCACCGCACCACCGACCGACAGGGCGGTACGCCCCTCCGTACCGCCCTGGCACCGTTATCCGTCCGGCCGCCCCACCCGGCCCCCCACCGGCCCCATCAGACGGCAGAAGGTTTGCCGTCACGCCCGGAGGATTCATGACCCCGCCCCCCGCCTCTCACGATCCGTACGGCGCCTCAGTCGACGAGTACGGACACGAGGGCGACCAGCCGCTGGTGCGTCCGTACGCGATGACCGGCGGCCGGACCCGGCCGCGCTACCAGCTCGCCATCGAGGCGCTGGTCAGCACCACGGCCGACCCGGCGCACCTCGCCACGCTCCTCCCGGAACACCAGCGGATCTGCCACCTGTGCCGTGAGGTCAAGTCGGTGGCCGAGGTGTCGGCGCTGCTGTCGATGCCCCTCGGCGTCGCCCGCATCCTCGTCGCCGACCTGGCGGAGGCCGGCATGGTGGCGATCCACCAGCCGGGCAACGGAGAGACCGGCGGCACGCCGGACGTGACTCTGCTCGAAAGGGTGCTCAGTGGACTTCGCAAGCTCTAGCGGCGGCGCGGCCCGTTCAACCACCAGCGCGAAGATCGTGGTGGCGGGTGGCTTCGGCGTGGGCAAGACCACGTTCGTCGGCGCCGTCTCCGAGATCAATCCGCTGCGTACCGAGGCCGTCATGACGTCCGCCTCCGCGGGGATCGACGACCTCACGCACACCGGTGGCAAGACGACGACGACCGTCGCCATGGACTTCGGCCGCATCACCCTGGACCAGGACCTGATCCTGTACCTCTTCGGTACGCCCGGTCAGGACCGGTTCTGGTTCATGTGGGACGACCTGGTCCGCGGCGCCATCGGCGCCGTCGTCCTGGTCGACACCCGCCGTCTCGCCGACTGCTTCCCGGCGGTCGACTACTTCGAGAACAGCGGCCTGCCGTTCGTCATCGCCCTCAACGGCTTCGACGGGAGCCAGCCCTACCAGCCGGAGGAGGTCCGCGAGGCCCTCCAGATCGGCCCCGGCACTCCCATCATCACCACGGACGCGCGGCACCGCGCCGACGCCAAGAGCGCGCTCATCACCCTGGTCGAGCACGCTCTGATGGCCCGGCTCAAGTAGCCGGACGACCAGAGCGGTTGTCATATGCCACCGCCAGGGGCGGTCTGTGTCGTTCGACACGGCCGCCCGCGCGTTCATAACGTTTCGACAGAGAATTGGGGCGCCTCGGACACCCGACGCATCCGATCGGTGTCGCTGCGCTCACCTGAGCCCCGTCTTTTGACGGGGCTCGCTCTTTATGCCCGTTTTATACGAGGCGTGGGCCCGTGAAACCGGCCGCATCCCACTGTTTGGAACCGACCCCCTTCACGTGCTGCAATTCATGAACTCCCGAGTAGTACGGCCCTGAACGAAACACCGGCACAACGTAGGTGCCGACGCCGAGAGGTTGTTGGTCGAGTGAGGCGCAGCAAGGAAAGCTCCGCGGAGCAGGAGACACGGGGCAACTTCACCCCGCCGTCGCGCACGGTGATGTCGCCCGCGGACGTGCCCGTGACGCAGCCCGCCGTGGCCGCCGCCCCGGGCAGCTCCAGCAAGCTTTCGCCCCGCAACTGGCGGGTGCCCACCAGGCTGAACGCGATCCTCTGCATACCCGTGCTGGTCGGCCTGGTCATGGGTGGCTTCCAGGTCAAGGGAGCCATCGACACCTGGCAGGAGGCGCAGGACGCCGAGAAGACGGCGCTCATCGTGCGCGCCGCCTCGGAGTACAGCACCGCCCTCCTGAACGAGCGTGACCTCACCGCGGGTCCGCTGCTGGCCGCGAAGACCGCCGAGGACCGCAAGAGCGACGAGGTCACCAGGGCGTACGCGGCGACCGACGCCGCCAAGGTGAAGTTCGACGAGGCCGCCAAGGACCTGCCCTCGGGCCAGGGCCTGGAGCGCCGGCTGAACCTCTTCCGCGAGGAGGAGCCGAAGCTCGACGCGCTGCGCAAGGCCGCGTACACCCGCTCCCTCGACCCGGTGAACACCCAGCTCCAGTACACCGGCGTCCAGCACTACCTGACCGAGTTCTCCAACGAGCTCGGCCTCGGCACCGGCAACGTCACGGCCTACGGCCGCAGCGTCTACGCCATCCAGCTGGCCAAGGGCGCCGAGTCCCTCCAGCGCTCCATAGGCACCCAGCTCCTGGTCCGGCCCAGCCGCACCGAGACCGTCTTCGCCCAGCAGTCCGTGGCGTTCAACTCGTACAACTACCTGGAGCAGATCGCCCTCGGCGAGTTCGCCTCCGGTGGTATGCCCGAGGACGTCGAGATGCTGAAGCGCGTCATGACGGGCAAGGCCACCGAGGGCGCCAAGCAGATGCAGGCCGCCGGCCTCGACCTGCCCAAGGGCAAGGACGGCTCCGTCTACTCGGGCGCGGCCACCGCGATCGGTACCGCCAAGGACCCCGAGGGCCTCGCGTCGCTCAAGGCCAAGGGCATCACGGCCGAGACCTGGATGGCCATCGCCACGGCCAAGTTCGAGGGCTACTCCGAGGTCGAGAAGACCCTGGTCGACAAGGCCGTGGCCGAGGCGATCAAGATCTCCGACGAGTCCAAGACGGACGCCTGGGTCATCGGCGCCATCGTCGTCGTCGCCCTGCTCGCCGCCTTCATCCTCGCCGGGATGATGGCGCGCCAGATGAGCCGCGCGATGCAGCAGCTGCGCACCGCCGCCTTCGGCATCGCCGAGCAGCGCCTGCCGATGCTGGTCGACCAGCTCTCCCGTACCGAGCCGGGCCGCGTCGACACCCGTGTGCAGCCGATCCCGATCGACACGCAGGACGAGATCGGCGAGGTCGCCCGCGCCTTCGACCAGGTCCACCGCGAGGCCGTCCGGCTCGCCGCCGAGCAGGCCATGCTCCGGGGCAACGTCAACGCGATCTTCACCAACCTCTCGCGGCGCAACCAGTCGCTGATCGAGGGCCAGCTGACCCTCATCACCGACCTGGAGAACAACGAGGCCGACCCGGACCAGCTGGAGAACCTCTTCCGCCTGGACCACCTGGCGACCCGTATGCGCCGCAACGGCGAGAACCTCCTCGTCCTCGCCGGCGAGGAGCCCGGCCGCCGCTGGGACCAGCCGGTCCCGCTGGTCGACGTCATGCGCGCCGCCTCCTCCGAGGTGGAGCAGTACGAGCGCATCGAGCTGGCGGGCGTGCCGGACGCCGAGATCCACGGCCAGGCCGTGACCGACCTCGTGCACCTGCTCGCCGAGCTCCTGGAGAACGCCACCACGTTCTCCTCCCCGCAGACCAAGGTCCGCGTCACCGCGACCCGTCTGCCCGACGGCCGTGTGATGGTCGAGATCCACGACAAGGGCATCGGCCTCACCGCCGAGGACTTCGCGGACATCAACCACAAGCTGGCCAACCCGCCGACCGTCGACGCGGCCGTCTCGCAGCGCATGGGCCTCTTCGTGGTCGGCCGGCTGGCGGACCGCCACGGCATCCGGGTCCAGCTGCGCCCCTCGGGCGAGCAGGCCGGTACGACCTCGCTGGTCATGCTGCCGGACGCGATCACGCACGGTGGCGGTGGCGAGCAGCCGCTCCAGGACGACTTCACGGTCTCGCAGATCATTCCGCAGCAGCAGCAGAGCGCCTTCGAGAGCGCCCCGCCGCAGCAGCAGCCGATGCTGACCGCCGCCGACCTCGGCTTCGACGACTCGCGCTACGAGCAGCCGGCCGAGGAGGAGCGTCAGCTCGACCCGGTCAACCGCTCGCTGAAGCGCGAGGGGCGGCGTGCCGCCCTGGAGGCCCAGGCACAGGGCGGCGACCGGCCGCTGTTCCGTGACGAGACGGAGCAGCCGGAGGAGTACGGGCAGCAGGGCCAGGAGTACGCGCAGCAGGGTCAGCCCCAGGGCCAGGAGTACGGGCAGCAGCAGGGTCAGGAGTACCCGGCCGAGCAGTACGCCCCGGCGCAGGAGTTCGGGCAGCAGCAGCCCCAGCAGTCGCAGGGGTACGGCCAGGAGTACGCGGCCGGGTTCCCGCAGCAGCAGGACGGCTACGCGTACCCGCAGCAGGGCTACGAGGCCTACCCGCAGCAGGGCTATGCGGAAGCCTCGTACGAGACCCCGGGAACCGAACACCAGCAGTACGGCAATGCGTTCGATACCCAGTCCCACCAGGGAGACTGGCAGGATCAGAGCGCTTACCAGGGCGGCTACCAGCAGCCGTTCGGAGCGGAATCGGAATCTGCCCCGAGCGCTCCCGAACAGGACCCCGACCGCGTAGGCTTCGACCGTCCGGGTCCGACCCCGAGTGCCGTCCCGGACGCCGGTCACGCGCTGACCGACGCCGGACTGCCGCGCCGCGGCAGCGTCGCCTCGCCGACCCAGCAGGCGCCGCAGCAGCAGGCACCGCAGCAGGCCAAGCCCGCGCAGCCGGCGCAGGAGCAGCAGCAGAACGAAGCCGACCCCACCGACGAATGGCGCTCGACCAACGACGAGCGCTGGCAGCGGGCCGGGAAGCTCAAGGACCCGAAGGCGGGCGGGGTCACCTCGTCCGGTCTTCCCCGCCGGGTCCCGAAGGCCAACCTGGTCGAGGGCACGGCTGAGCAGACCCCGCAGGGCGGCCCCCAGGTCTCCCGCGCACCCGAGGACGTACGGGGCAGGTTGAGCAACCTGCGCCGCGGCGTCCAGCAGGGACGCAGCGCGGGAACGGACACGAACGGATCGGGCCTCGGCCCGGGCAGTACCTACAACCAGGAGCGTTAGTGTGAGCATGAGCCAGGCGGCGCAGAATCTGAACTGGTTGATCACCAACTTCGTGGACAACACCCCCGGGGTGTCCCACACGGTGGTGGTCTCCGCCGACGGACTCCTGCTGGCGATGTCCGAGGGTTTCCCCCGGGACCGCGCCGACCAGCTGGCGGCCGTCGCCTCCGGACTGACCTCGCTGACCGCGGGCGCGTCCCGGATCTTCGAGGGTGGTGCGGTCAATCAGACCGTGGTGGAGATGGAGCGCGGCTTCCTCTTCATCATGTCGATCTCGGACGGCTCCTCGCTGGCCGTGCTCGCCCACCCCGAGGCCGACATCGGTCTCGTGGGCTACGAGATGGCACTGCTCGTGGACCGCGCGGGCACCGTCCTGACTCCTGACCTCCGGGCGGAGCTTCAGGGAAGTCTTCTCAACTAACAGACAGACAGTGCGTTTCGCGCCACCGCCCCGTAAGGTGCGGTGGCGCGGTTCCAAGGGACATGGACCGCGAGGCAGTCGGAGGAGGAGACGTGGGAACACCACCGGGCTCAAGCCCCTACAACGGTTATGACGCGCACCAGGCGCCGCTCGGCGACACCGCGCAGAACCGGTTCAACTTTCCCTCCACCCCGAGCAGACAGGGTGTGTCGCAGCCCTATCGGCAGCCCCACGCCCAGCCCGCGGGTGCGCAGGGCTCCTCGCGCGCTCCGTCCGCCGCCGGCTCCAGCAGCTCGGGCGGCTCGCACAACCCGCTGGTGCGTCCGTACGCGATGACCGGCGGCCGGACCCGGCCGCGCTACCAGCTCGCCATCGAGGCGCTGGTCAGCACCACGGCCGATCCGTCCCGGCTGCAGGGGCAGTTGCCCGAGCACCAGCGGATCTGCCGGCTGTGCTTCGAGATCAAGTCGGTGGCCGAGATCTCGGCCCTTCTCTCCATCCCCCTCGGCGTCGCCCGAATCCTCGTGGCCGACCTGGCAGAGGCCGGGCTCGTCGCCATCCACCAGCCGGGCGGCGACGAAGCCGCCGGCGGTCAGCCAGACGTGACACTGCTCGAAAGGGTGCTCAGTGGACTTCGCAAGCTCTAGCGGCGGCGCGGCCCGTTCAACCACCAGCGCGAAGATCGTGGTGGCGGGTGGCTTCGGCGTGGGCAAGACCACGTTCGTCGGCGCCGTCTCTGAGATCAATCCGCTGCGTACCGAGGCCGTCATGACGTCCGCCTCCGCGGGGATCGACGACCTCACGCACACCGGCGACAAGACGACGACGACTGTCGCCATGGACTTCGGCCGCATCACCCTGGACCAGGACCTGATCCTGTACCTCTTCGGTACGCCCGGTCAGGACCGGTTCTGGTTCATGTGGGACGACCTGGTCCGCGGCGCCATCGGCGCCGTCGTCCTGGTCGACACCCGCCGTCTCGCCGACTGCTTCCCCGCGGTCGACTACTTCGAGAACAGCGGCCTGCCGTTCGTCATCGCCCTCAACGGCTTCGACGGCCACCAGCCCTACCAGCCCGAGGAGGTCCGCGAGGCCCTCCAGATCGGGCCGGACACCCCCATCATCACCACGGACGCCCGGCACCGCGCCGACGCCAAGAGCGCGCTCATCACCCTGGTCGAGCACGCCCTGATGGCCCGCCTGCGGTAGCTGTCCCCCGGCGCCCGTACCGAAAGGCCGCGTTCCCCGTCGGGAACGCGGCCTTCGGCGTTGTACGGCGTTGTACGTGTTGTTCGGCGTGTGTGGCGTGTCAGGGGCCCCTGAAGGCATGAAGGAGGGCCGGAAACCCGGTCTCACCGGTTTCCGGCCCTCCGTCGTGCCTTCGGGCGGCTCAGCGCCAGCTGTGCGGGGCGCGGAAGCCGTGCTCGCGCTCCAGGCGGCGCCAGCCGGCCGTGGTGCGGCCGCGGTGGCCCGCGGCGGTGTCCTCGTCGGACCGGGCGGCGGCACGGGCGAGCAGCACCGCCGTGATGGCGGCCAGCTCCTCGGGGTCGGCGTGGCCCTTCTCGACGCGGAGAAGGTTGGCAGGGGTTGTCACGTGGATGACTCCTCTTACTGAGGCGGGTTGCCGTGCTTGCGGGACGGCAGGTCGGCGTGCTTGGTGCGGAGCATCGCGAGGGACCTGATGAGCACCTGGCGGGTGTCGGCGGGGTCGATGACGTCGTCGACCAGGCCGCGCTCCGCCGCGTAGTACGGGTGCATCAGCTCGGCCTTGTACTCCTTGACCATGCGGGCTCGCATGGCCTCGGAGTCCTCGGCCTCCGCGATCTGCTTGCGGAAGATCACGTTGGCGGCGCCCTCGGCGCCCATGACCGCGATTTCGTTGGTGGGCCAGGCGTACGTCAGGTCGGCGCCGATGGACTGGGAGTCCATGACGATGTACGCGCCGCCGTAGGCCTTGCGCAGGATCAGTGAGATCCGGGGCACGGTCGCGTTGCAGTACGCGTACAGCAGCTTCGCGCCGTGCCGGATGATTCCACCGTGCTCCTGGTCGACGCCCGGCAGGAAGCCGGGTACGTCCAGAAGGGTGATGATCGGGATGTTGAAGGCGTCGCACATCTGCACGAAGCGGGCGGCCTTCTCGGAGGCCTCGATGTCGAGGACACCGGCCAGCGTCTGCGGCTGGTTGGCGACGATGCCGACGACCTGGCCGTCGAGGCGGGCGAGCGCGCAGATGATGTTGCGGGCCCAGCGCTCGTGGATCTCCAGGTAGTCGCCGTCGTCGACGAGCTCCTCGATGACCTTGTGCATGTCGTACGGGCGGTTGCCGTCGGCCGGGACCAGGTCGAGCAGGACGTCGGAGCGGCGGTCCGCCGGGTCCTCGGAGGCGACGGTCGGCGGGTTCTCGCGGTTGTTCTGCGGGAGCATCGACAGGAGGTAGCGGACCTCCGCGATGCAGGTCTCCTCGTCGTCGTACGCGAAGTGGGAGACACCGGAGACACCCGCGTGGACGTCGGCGCCGCCGAGGCCGTTCTGGGTGATCTCCTCACCGGTGACCGCCTTGACGACGTCCGGTCCGGTGATGAACATCTGCGAGGTCTCACGGACCATGAACACGAAGTCCGTCAGCGCCGGGCTGTAGGCCGCGCCGCCGGCGCACGGGCCGAGCATCACCGAGATCTGCGGGATGACGCCGCTCGCGCGGGTGTTGCGCTGGAAGATGCCGCCGTAGCCGGCGAGCGCCGAGACGCCCTCCTGGATACGGGCGCCCGCGCCGTCGTTCAGGGAGACCAGCGGGGCACCGGCCGCGATGGCCATGTCCATGATCTTGTGGATCTTCGTCGCGTGGGCCTCGCCCAGCGCGCCGCCGAAGATCCGGAAGTCGTGCGCGTAGACGAAGACCGTCCGGCCCTCGACCGTGCCCCATCCGGTGATCACACCGTCGGTGTACGGCTTCTTCGCCTCCAGGCCGAAGCCCTGGGCGCGGTGCCGGCGAAGCTGCTCGACCTCGCTGAAGGAACCAGGGTCGAGCAGCAGCTCGATGCGCTCGCGCGCCGTCAGCTTGCCCTTGGCGTGCTGGGCCTCGGTCGCGCGCTCACTCGGGCCGCGGAGGGCCTGCTCGCGCAGGACGTGCAGCTCGGCCACTCGGCCACGGGCGTCAGCGGGCTCGCTCGGGATCTGGTCCACAACGGTCATGTACCGACCCTACGAAGTCGGACAAGAAAACCCCGCCGTCGACTCCGTACAGTCTCCCGTGTCGAATCCTGGTGGGGCTGGACAGAACGACGAACCGTTCAGCACGAGTCAACAGTCAGGTACCCCTCGTGTTTGTAGGGGTTCAACATAGACCTTGGTGGGCCGGGATTCGTCGGCCCTCTGCACCGGGCCCGTGTTCGCCGCCCACAAGGTAGCCGATGCCGCCGAAAGGGCCCGCGGCCCCGAAGGGTCGCGGGCCCGGTGTGCCGCCCCCGGTCAGCCTCCGCAGTGGAAGCGGGCGCTGCCCCAGTCCGCGTGGTCGTTGCCGTTGCCGTCGCCGCCGTCGTCGACCACCAGGTCGACCCAGGTGGCTCCGGTCACGTCGGCGGTGAGGGACCAGGCCGGGTCCGTGGCCTTGAGGACCGGGGACTTCACCCGCTCCGTGCCGTCGGCGAGGACGCTGAACCGGACGGTGCCCCGGCTGGTCTGGACGTCGTCCACCCCGACCTCGGCGGTGAGGGAGGTGCAGCGGCCGCCCAGGTAGTAGCGGACCTTCGCGGGCGCGTGGCTGCCCAGGCCCTTGGCGTACGTCACTCCCCCGATCCGCAGCGGGGAGCCGTCGCCGGTGCCGGTCTCACCGTTGGAGAGGTCCCGCTCGACGGGGCCCCAGCCGTTGGTGGCCGAGGTCCAGTCGAGGTCGCTGGCCCAGCTGTCGGCGGTGGGCGGCGGGGGCAGCGTGCGGACGGTGGTCGCGGCGGTGAGCTTCCGCTCCCCTCCCCCGACGGCGTACGTGAGGGTGGCGTCCAGGGTGTACGGCTGGTAGGCCGCGTCCACCGGAGGCGTGACCTGCCAGGTGGCGGTGGCCTTCCCGCCCGGCGCGACGGTGCCGAGGGTGACGGGCGCGGCCGGTTCGGCGGTCCAGCCCGCCGGGAGGGTGAGCGCGGCCAGGGCGCCGGAGACCTCGGTCGCCTCGTCGTTGCCGAAGGTGGCCGTGACCTGGTTCGGGCGGCCGGGCTCCAGGGTCTCGGGCGCGGTGACGGTGAGCGTGCCGCAGGCGGCGCGCTCGGTGGCCGGGCCGAGGTCGGTGACGGTGAAGGCGTCGAGGACGAAGTCGGCGCCGTCCGGGGCGTCACCGCGCTTGCGCAGTCCGGTCCAGGTGTCTCCGCAGCCGGCGGTGACGGTCTCGGAGAAGTGCCCGCTCGTCCGCTGCTGTCCGAGGGGGGTGCGGCGGGTCTCCACGGAGGTGCCGTTCGTCCGGTCGTAGCCGGTGATCCACTCGTACGCGCCCGCGTGGCTGGACCGGTAGTCGTACTCGACGCGGTAGCTGCGGCCGTCCTTCATGGGGACGGTCCACGGCGCCGTCCGGTAGACGAGTCCGCTGTTCTCGTCGTGGGACTTGAGGGACTCGGCGCCGCCGATGACGTCGTCGATCAGCTTCCCGTTCCAGCCGGCCTGGGTGTAGGGGGCGTGGAGCTGGGCGATGTGGGTGCGCGGGTCGGTCGTGCCGCCCGCGTCGCCCTTGAGGAAGGGGCCCCAGCCCTGGTCGACGGCCTCGAAGTCCTCGTACACCACGGTCCCGGCCTTGGTGGCGGGAGCGTTGGCGACGATGCGGACGTCGTCGATCCGGACGGTGGCGGCGCTGCCGCCCGCGGCCTCGATCTTCAGCGGGGTGCTGCCCTTCGGCGGCGCGGTGAAGGTGACCTTGGCGCGCTGGAAGCGGGTGCCGTTCCAGTCGGAGGCGGCGACCCTGTCCTGGAGCGAGGACCGTTCGACGGTGACGGCCCGCCCGCCGACGGAGAGGGTGGTGGGCCGGGTGGCACCGGGCTCGACCTCGATCAGGGCGGAGGCGGTGTACCGCTCGCCCGGGGTGAGGCCGGTGATCCACTGGCGGACCGAGGCGGTGGCGGTGCCGGAGAGCTTCGCGCTGTTGCGGCCCTGCACGTCGGTGTCACGGGCGACGGTGCCGGTCCTGGTCCAGCCGGTGAGCGCGGCGTCGTTGAAGCCGGGGTCCTTCACCGGGGTGCCCTGGCCCCACTTCGGGGCGGGCTGTGCGGGCGCGCGGTCGGGGTGGAGGACGTAGGGCTGTCCGGCGACGGCGTCGAGGGTGATCTTCCCGTCGACGGGGCGCACGGTGGCGGTCTTCACGCGCCCGTTGTCGGTGAGCTTGTGGACCGTGTACGAGCGGACGCCGGACGGGACGGCCCAACTGGTGGTGCCGCCGGACTTGTTGTAGTGGTAGAGCTTGCTGCCGTCGTCCCAGGGCAGCAGGTAGCCGTCGCCGTCGAGGACCTTGCGGCCGTTCTCGTAGAAGGTGCGGCGGCCGTTCTCGACGGTGCCGCGGACCCCGCCGGTGAAGGTGAGGTCGTTGCCGTTCCAGCGGGTGATCCGCTGCTGCTGGAGGTACTTGGCGGGCAGGTTCCGCTGCCAGATGTTGGCGGTGAAGTCGTTCCAGTCGGTCTCGCCGGTCCAGCCCTCGAAGTCGACGAGGGCGGTCTGGCCGAGGACCGGGTGGTTGTTCCAGACGTCCTTCTCTCCGTTGCGGATGAAGCGGACGATCTGCGAGTTGAGGCCCTTGTTCGTGGCGCCGCCGTAGTCGAGGTCGTTGGCCCAGTGGGACCAGAGCGAGGCCCGCTCGAACTTCTCGGACCACTCGGTGGCGACGTTCCAGCCCTGCGCCTGGACGGCCCTCATCGTCTCGTCGGCGATCCAGCCGTGGGTGTAGTAGACGTCGATGTAGAGGGTGGAGAGGTTGCGGTCGGTCTCGTCGCGGAGCTGCTGGAAGCGGCGGGCGAGGTCGCCGCTGTTGATGTCCCGGCGCTGGTCGATGTAGTAGCTCTGGTTCAGCCAGTTCCAGCCGGGCTTCGTCTTGTCGACGAGGGTCTCGCTGAAGTTCTTCGCCTCGGGGTACGACTCGGTGGCGTTGACGTGGACGCCGAAATCCGCGCCCCACTTCCGGCCCTCCTTGAGGAGGACGTTGAGGTCGGCGAGGCCGCCGGCCCGCTTGTTGTAGTTGCCCCCGTAGTCGGGGTGGGCGGAGTCGTGGCCCTCGGAGCCGTACCCCTTGAGCAGCGCGAACTGGCCGAGTCCGTCGGTGGAGAGCGAGATCCGCTTGACGTCGTCGAGGGTGCGCAGGAAGGGGTGGGTGGCCTGCGAGGCGAAGTTGAACGGGATGTGGGCGACGACCCGGTCGGGGGTGTCCTCGCTGCCGGGGGCCTTGATCCCGATCGTGCGGAAGGCGACGGCGCCGTCCTGCCAGTCGGTGGTGCCGTCGGCGTTGGCGTCGGGGGTGACGACGACCTTGGCCCAGGGCAGGCCGTCCCCGCTCGCGGGCTTCGGGGCGCCCTCGCCGCGGTAGGTCCACTGGCCGGACCAGACGCCGACCCGGGTCTCGGTGCCGGTGCCGGTGGTCTGCTTGCGGGCCTGGTGCCAGAAGCGGGCGCCGTCGCGGGCCGATGCCCCCGACGGCTTGTCGTAGCTGGAGTTCGACTCCACGGCGGCGGCGAGCTGCCCGGTGCTGACGATGGCGTAGCTCGCTCCCAACGGGTCGGCCTCGGCGGCGGTCGCGTCGGTGATCCGGGCGAAGACGTCGGCGGTCCGGGTGGAGTCCGGGTCGAGCCGGGTGAAGGCGGTCGCGGCGCCGGCGTCCGAGGAACCGACGGAGACCAGGTCGTGGCCCGGTATGTCGAGGGTGCCGACCCGGAAGCCCTCGGTGTCGCGGACGGCGGTCACCCGGAACGTGGTGACCCGCCCGTCGACGCTCAGCCGGGCGTCGATCTCGACGCCGGGGAGGTCGGGGAAGGTGAGGGTGTACGCGGCGGAGTCGGCCGTCAGGACGGGGGCGCCCTTGGCCCGGACGGCACGGGCGGTGCCGTTGAGGACGATCTGCGTGACCGGGGCCGTACTGCCGAGGAGCCGGGCGCCGCTCGCGCGGTCGGTGTACGAGAGGACGCGGGGGAAGTCCTCGGCGACGGCGACGGAGAGCTGCCGGGAGGCGATGACGGGGCCGTCGGTGGCGGTGGCCGCGGTGGCTGCGGTGCCGGTGGCGGCTGCCGCACCCCCGGCCGTGGCGCCGTCGGCAAGGGCGGGCCCGGCCAGGGCGAACACGGCGGAGGAAGCGACGGCGAGGGCACAGGCCGCACGGATTCTTCGCGAAGGGGGGAGGGACATGCGCACTAGTTGGCCCCCGCCCCGGCGGCAGCGTCAACGAGATCGCGCCGCGCGGGCCCCTCCAGTCCAAGAACCCCCTTCGGTTAGTCCAAGTGACCACCGGAGGGGGTTCCTTGAGGTCTGCGGCCGGTCAGCAGCCGCCGCAGTTGTAGAAGGTCACGTCCCAGTGGTTGCCCTCGTCGGCGTAGATGTTGCCCGCGCCGGACTTCCACTGCGGGGCGCCGTCACCGCGTACGCCGATGTAGGTGAACGTGTTCTTGATGTAGTTCCCGACGCACGTGTACTTGCTGAAGTCGAGCTTGTAGCCGTTCCAGTGGGAGTACGTGCCGCCCGCGTGGCCGGTCTCGGTGCCGCCGGTGATGTTGAGGGCGCAGCCGCTGGCGCTCTTCAGCGTCTGGGCGCCCTGGGCGGTGGCGAGGTTGAGCTGCTCGAAGGACGTACAGGTGGGGTTGTTTCGGTCCGAGCAGCCGCCGGACGAGGACCAGGTGATCCCGGAGGACCGGAACATCGAGGTCGCGGTGGCGTGGCTGATCTTCGTGACGGCGTGGGCCTCGCCGGCGGCGGTGAGGACGCCGACGCCCGGCGCGAAGAGCGCGCCGAGGACGAGGGCGAGGGCGGTGAGGACGGAGCGGAGCTTCATGGGGTGCCTCCTGCTGGTGACCGTGACGGTGGGGACGGTTGTGCAGGTGGTGCTCATCGCGCAGGGAGATGGTGCCGTAGTTCTACGCGCGTCCGCCAGAGGGCGTCGGCGTCTTGGCGGCACTGTTCGGATGAACATCTTCCAGAGATGTTGAAAGTTGAACGGAATGCGTCTACAGTCATTCTCGTTGAAGGTTCAACAAGAACTGATCAACACACATCCCGATCAAGGAGCTGTCAGTCATGGGTATCTTCAACCGCAAGAGCAACGAGTCCGCCGTCGCCGTCGCCACCCTCCCGGTGGACCCGGCCCTGACCGCCCTGACCGGCGACTACACCATCGACCCGGCCCACAGCAGCATCGGCTTCACCGTCCGTCACGCCATGGTCACCAACGTCCGCGGCACCTTCGCCGACCACGAGGGCGCCCTGAAGCTGGACGGCGCGAACCCGGACGCCTCCACCGCCTCGATCGACGTCAGGATCGCCTCGATCGACACGGGCATCGCGGACCGCGACGGCCACCTGCGCAGTGGCGACTTCTTCGACGTCGAGCAGTTCCCCCTCATGACGTTCCGCTCCCTGCACGCCCAGCAGCTGGGCGGCGACAAGTACCGGATCACCGGCGACCTGACCATCAAGGACGTCACGAAGCCGCTCGCCATCGACCTGGAGTTCAACGGCTCCGCGACGGACGTGTACGGCAACGAGCGCGTCGGCTTCGAGGGCTCCGCCGAGATCCTGCGCTCCGACTGGGGCCTGACCTGGAACGCGGCCCTGGAGACCGGCGGCGTGATGGTCAGCGACAAGGTCAAGCTGAACTTCGACATCTCCGCGATCAAGAACGCCGCCTGATCCCGACCCGGACCCGATTCGGACCCGATCCGGACCCGATCCGGACCTCGACTCCGACGTCACACGAGCGCGCCCGCCCTCCGCAGCAGCGGAAGGCGGGCGCTCGGCGTTGCGCGGCTCCCGGCGTCGCGCGGCTGTCGGCGTCGCGGCGTCGTCAGCGTCCCGCGGCGCGGAGGACGGCCTCCTCGATCTGCCGGAAGGCGTCGGCATGCTCCGGAAGGCGCCGGGCGCCGCGGTGGGCCCGGCCGGCGGCGAGCGGGGTGGGGGTGGCACCGCGGGCGAGCAGATGGCGGACCGTGTCGGGGTGGGGTGTGCCCGCCGCCCATTCGAGAGGGGTCTCACCCTTCATCGACCGGTCGTCCGGCTCCGCGCCGTACTCCAGGAGGACGTCGATGAGGGGCCCCCGGTCGTCGGTCTGGGTACAGGTCGCCGCGAGGACGAGCGGGAGCAGGTTCCCGTGCCGGGACTGGATGCCCGTGGGGGCCCCGGCGGCGAGGAGAAGCCTCGCGATGTCGGCGCGCCCCCATGACACGGCCTGGCAGAGCGGCGTCAGCTCCCGGTACTCCCCGGTGTACTGCTGCGGGTCGGCGCCCGCGCCGAGGAGGAGGGCGACCACGTCCGCGCGGCCCTTGCCGATCGCCAGGTCCAGCGGTGTGGGCCGGTACTGCTCCTGCGCGTCCGGGTCCACGCCCGCGGCGAGGAGTTCCGCGACGAGCGCCGCGTCGCCGGCCTCCGCCGCGCGTCCGAGCCGTTTCACGGCGTCCAGGGGATCGTCCTCTCGATGCATCGGCTGATCATGTCAAACGTCTCCTTCTCGGCCACGCCCTCCGCCACGCCCGAGATCCGCGTTCCGGCTCGCGGCCGCCGCGGCCGCCGCGGCCACCGCCGGGATCAGGCGGTCGTTCTCGGCGGCGCCGGGCCCGGCGGCGAAGGCGAAGCGGCGGCGGGTGTAGCTGTAGGCGAGGCCGGTGGCCGGGTCGGCGAAGGCCTGGGAGCCGGGGGCGCCGCTGTGGCCGACGGCGAGCGGGCTGAGCACCGGGTGGCGGGTGGCCAGCGGGACGAAGCCGAGGCCGAAGGCGTTCGTCGCGCCGGTCACCATGTCCTGGCCGGAGGAGTGGATCCGGGCGACCTCGGCCAGCGTGTCCGGCTTCAGGAGCGGGGCGCGGCCGTCGAGCTCGCCGGCGATCGCCGCGTACATCCGGGAGAGGCCGCGCGCGGAGCCGACGCCGCCGCCGGAGATCGGCGCCCGGGCCCGTACCGTACGGGAGTTGGCGTACCCGACGATGTCGAACGGCGGGTCCGCGTGAAAGTTGAACGCGATGCCCATGAGGCTGTCCGGGGCGATCGGGTTCTCCGCGAGGAGGGCCTGCTCGGCGGGCGTCGGCAGCATCGGCAGGGCCGTACGGAAGCGGGGCTCCAGCTCCTCGGGCAGGCCCAGGTAGTAGTCGAGCGCGTACGGGGCGCGGACCCGCTCCTCGAACAGCTCCTGGATCGTCCGGCCGGTGGCCCGCAGGACGACCTCGCCGACGAGGGCGCCGATCACGAGGGCGTGGTAGCCGTGGGCGGTGTCCGGCTCCCAGAAGGGGCGCTGGCCCGCGAGGCGTGCGGCGACGGCCCGGTCGTCGGCCAGCTCGTCGGGGCTGAGGCCGCCGTCGGCACCGATCACGCCGGACCGGTGGGCGAGCAGTTGGCGCAGGGTCAGCCTCCCCTTGCCCTCGGCGGCGAACTCGGGCCACCAGGAGGCGACTTCGCGATCCAGGTCGAGGACGCCTTCCTGGACGAGGAGGGCCGCGATCAGGGCCATGGCGCCCTTGGAGGAGGAGTAGAGGCCGAGGAGCGAGTCCCCGTGGACCCCGTCGCCGCCCCAGAGGTCCACGACGAGCCGGCCGTGGTGGTGGACGGCGAGCTGGGCTCCGCCGTCGCGTGCCTCGCTCGCCACGACGGTGGCGAACTCCTCCCGTACGGACTCGAATCCGGGCTCCACCGTGCCGTGGACGTGGCCGTCGCTCATCGCGCTGCTCCCCCTGAAACTCGCCGACGTGTTCAGTCACCGGAACGATCAAGCGAGCGATTTCCTTCCCTCTGGAGCGCCGCAGGCCAACGGCGTTGTCAGTGGTGGCGTCTAGCGTCGGTGGCATGGAATTCCGTATCGACAGCGGCGTGTTGACCGATGCCGTGGCCTGGGCCGCGCGCGTCCTGCCGGCCCGCTCCCCCATGCCCGTTCTCGGCGGCCTGCTCCTGGAGGCGAGGGACGGCCGGCTGCGGGTGTCCGGCCTCGACCACGAGGCCTCGGCCCGGGTCGAGGTCGAGGCCGACACGGACGTCGAGGGCCGGGCGCTGGTCCTGGGCCGGCGGCTGCTCGACATCTGCAAGGTGCTCCCCCGGGGCCGCACGGAGCTCGCCGTGGAGGGCGCCCGGCTCTCGGTCAGCTCGGGCGACGCCCGCTTCGGCCTCTCCCTGCTGCCCCTGGACGACTATCCCGCCCCGCCCGAGCTGCCCGAGGTCCGCGGCCTGGTGGACGGGGACGCCTTCGCCGCGGCGGTCGGTCAGGTGGCCGTGGCGGCGGGCCGGGACGACTCGCTGCCGGTCCTCACCGGGATACGGCTCGCCCTGGACGGCACGACCATGACGCTCGCGGCCACCGACCGCTACCGGTACGCCGTCCGCACCCTGGAATGGAAGCCGGGGGCGGACACCCGGGACGAACCCGCCGACGTGGTCGTCCCGGCCCGGCGCCTCACCGAGATAGCCCGCTCCCTGGTGAACGCGGGCCCGGCCACGCTCGCCCTGGACGGCGGCTCGGTCGGCTTCGAGAGCGGCGGTCTGCGCACCACCACGCGGCTGCTCGACGGACGTCTCCCCCGCCACGACAAGCTGTTCGCCCTGGGCGACCACGCCCTGGCCTCCACCGACCGGGTCCCGTTGACCGAGGCCGTGAAGCGGGTCGCGGTCGTCGCCGAGGGCGACAGCCCGGTCCAGCTGACCTTCACCCCCACGTCGATCCACCTCCGGGCGGGCTACGAGGACGACGTGGCCTCCCAGCAGCTCCCGGCCACCCTCACGGGCCCGGACACCCTCACGGTCGCCTTCAACCCGGGCTACCTCCTGGACGCCCTGACCACCCTGGACACCCCGAAGGTCCACTTCCACCTCCTGGGCCCGGGCCAGCGAGCCCTGCTCACCGACGGCGCCGTCGGCCCGGAAGCGGCCCACCGCCATCTCCTGATGTCGGTGAAGCCACTGGTCTGACCAGGCCGTGCGGGCCGGCGGTCAGAATCCGCCGCCGCCGAAGTCGCCGCCACCGCCGAAGTCGCCGCCGCCGAAGCCGCCGCCGTCACCACCCCCGCCGCCGAAGTCGCCGGAGTCGAAGTCGGCGCCGGAGAAGTCGCCGCCCTCGAACTCGTTGCCGCCGTACTCGGCCGCGTAGGCCGGGGTGGAGAGCATCGAGCCGAGGACGGTGCCCATCAGGAGGCCGGGGAGGAGGCCGCCGCCGAAGTAGCCGCCGGCCCAGGGGCCGTAGGCCGGGCCCGCCTCCCAGTACGGGCGGCGGACGCCGTCCGCGTCGACGGTGCGGGCCATCGGGTCGAGGCCGTCGTCGAGGCGGGAGGCGTCGGCGGCGCAGACCGGGACCTGGCGGGCGGCGCCGCCGGCCGGGGTCCAGGTGCGGTCCTCGGTGGAGGGCCCGTGGCGCGGGTCGAAGAAGCAGGGGGCGCGGCGCTCGGGGAGCGCCCGGGACTCGCGTCGGGCGGCCAGGACGGCGAGCGAGTAGCGGCCGTCCTCCAGGGCCTGGGTGACCGCGCGGACGTCATGGGGCCGGGCGGCGGAGGCCATCAGGGATTTCGCCTTGTCGTACGAGTCGAGGGAGCGCTCGTAGTCGCCCCTCATGGCGTCGTCGGCGCCCGCCTCGGCGGGGTGGAAGTCGAGGCGTTCGAGTTCCTCGCCGAAGGCGGTGATGTCCTCGTCGACGACGACCCGGAGCTTGTCGAGTGCGGCGCGTTCCTCGGCCTCCTTGCGGAGCCGGTTGCGGCGGACGACCGCGTACGCCCCCGCGCCTCCCGCGGCGACCACGGCGCCGAGGGTGACGAGGCCGGCGACGGGCACACCGTCGTCGGTGCCGACGGAGCCCCAGCCGGCGGGGGCGGAGCCGCGCAGGGTGGGCAGGGCCTGGTCGACGAAGTTGTTGAGCTCGGTGGCCGCGTCGACGCCCGGCTGGCGTACGGAGGTGACGAGGTTCTGGACGGCCTGTGGGGACATGACGGCGCGGTCGGCGCCCGCGTCGAAGCCGTCTCCGAGGCGGACCGCGTACAGGCCGGTGACTCCGGTCTGGGTCCGCAGGTTCGCGAGGAGGTTCTCCGGCGGGAACTGCGCGTTCGCGGGCAGGACCGCCACGAACAGCGGCTTGTCCGCGTCCTTGATCTTCTGGGCGAGGGCGTCCGCCTGGGACTTCGACAGCTGGTCGGCGGCGCCCGGGTCGACGTACACCGGGCCCTGTTTCAGGGCGGCGGCCGCGTCGGGTATCCCCGTGGCCCTGGCGCCCGCGGAGGGCGCCAGGACCAGGAGCAGCAGCAGTATCAGCCCGCCGAGGGCCGACAGTACGGAGAGCGGCCTGGTCCTCATGGTTCGACGCTACCCGAACCACGACAAACAAGACATAGAGGACCGAACCGGGCTGC
Source organism: Streptomyces sp. SJL17-4 (assembly GCF_036826855.1). Lineage (NCBI taxonomy): Bacteria > Bacillati > Actinomycetota > Actinomycetes > Kitasatosporales > Streptomycetaceae > Streptomyces > Streptomyces sp. SJL17-4. The sequence goes on from NZ_CP104578.1 coordinate 2,643,501, forward strand.
TGTGGGAGGGCTACTCGGTGGGGTCGATCCCGGCCCGCAGCACCCCGTACGTGAAGGCGTCCTCCAGGGCCTGCCAGGAGGCGGCGATGACGTTCTCGCCGACGCCGACCGTCGACCACTCGCCGTTGCCGTCGCTGGTGGTGATCAGGACGCGGGTGGTGGACTCGGTGCCGTGGCGGCCTTCCAGGATGCGGACCTTGTAGTCGACCAGCTCGAACTTGGCGAGCTGCGGGTAGATCCGTTCCAGGGCGAGGCGCATCGCGCGGTCGAGGGCGTTGACGGGGCCGTTGCCCTCGGCGGTGGCGACGATCCGCTCACCCTTGGCCCAGAGCTTCACGGTGGCCTCGTTGGCGTGGGTGCCGTCGGGGCGGTCCTCGACGATCGCGCGCCAGGACTCGGTACGGAAGTAGCGGCGGGCCCGGCCCTCGGCCTCCTCCCGCAGGAGCAGCTCGAAGGAGGCGTCGGCGGCCTCGTAGGTGTAGCCCTGGAGCTCGCGCTCCTTGACCCGTTCGACGACCCGGGCCACGAGCGCGCGGTCGTCGCCCAGGTCGACGCCGAGCTCCTTGCCCTTGAGCTCGATGGAGGCCCGGCCGGCCATGTCGGAGACGAGCATCCGCATGGTGTTGCCGACGAGCTCGGGGTCGATGTGCTGGTAGAGGTCGGGGTCGACCTTGATCGCGGAGGCGTGGAGTCCGGCCTTGTGCGCGAAGGCGGAGACGCCGACGTACGGCTGGTGGGTGGAGGGGGTGAGGTTGACGACCTCGGCGATGGCGTGCGAGATCCGGGTCATCTCGGCGAGGGCGCCGTCGGGCAGCACCTTCTTGCCGTACTTGAGTTCCAGGGCCGCGACGACGGGGAAGAGGTTGGCGTTGCCGACCCGCTCGCCGTAGCCGTTGGCGGTGCACTGGACGTGGGTGGCGCCGGCGTCGACGGCGGCGAGGGTGTTGGCGACGGCGCAGCCGGTGTCGTCCTGGGCGTGGATGCCGAGGCGGGCGCCGGTGTCGGCGAGGACGGTGGCGACGACGGCCTGGATCTGGGCGGGGAGCATGCCGCCGTTGGTGTCGCACAGGATGACGACATCGGCGCCGGCCTCGTACGCGGCGCGGACGACGGCCTTGGCGTAGTCGGGGTTGGCCTTGTAGCCGTCGAAGAAGTGCTCGCAGTCGACGAAGACGCGGCGGCCCTGGGAGACCAGGTGGGAGACGGTGTCGCGGACCATCTCCAGGTTCTCGTCGAGGGTGGTGCGCAGGGCCAGCTCGACGTGCCGGTCGTGCGACTTGGCGACGAGCGTGATGACCGGGGCGCCGGAGTCCAGGAGGGCCTTGACCTGCGGGTCGACGGCGGCGTCGCCGCCCGGCCTGCGGGTGGCACCGAAGGCCACGAGCTGCGCGTTCCTGAACGCGATCTCCTGACGGGCGCGGGCGAAGAACTCCGTGTCACGCGGGTTGGCGCCCGGCCAGCCACCCTCGATGAAGCCCACGCCGAACTCGTCGAGGTGCCGGGCGATGGTCAGCTTGTCCGCGACGGTGAGATTGATGCCTTCACGCTGCGCCCCGTCGCGCAGCGTCGTGTCGAAGACATGGAAGCTGTCGTCGAGGCGCTGGCTCTCGGCGTTCTCCGTGGTCATGACTGTGATGGCTCCTGTCGGATGTGGCTCCGGAAGGTCTGGATCCACTTGCCCCCATTCTCACGCGACGTCCGCTTCCGGCATGGGATGGGGCCGGAAAACGAAAAAACCCCTCGCGGGTGCGAGAGGTCTGCGCGCGGGTCTGAGGCACGGTGTCCACTGCCGCGGGGGTCGTGCCGCGAATCAGTGGCCACTGCGGACCGGCGCGCTGCTGCCGATAATCATCGTGGTAGCAAGCACGCCGGAAGTCTGACACAGGCGACGTCCCGGCGGGACGGGGGTCTCACGATACGGGCAGCTGATCTCGCTTCTGTCCGGGCAGGGAGCCGGAGCCGGACGCGCCGACCCGGCCCAGGTCGATGTCCCGGGTCTCCCGCATCGTGAGGTAGACGACCAGGGAGACGGCCGCGCAGCCCGCGACGTACCAGTAGAAGCCCGACTCGATGCCCGCGTCCTTGAACCAGAGGGCGACGTACTCGGCGGTGCCGCCGAAGAGCGCGTTGGCGATGGCGTACGGCAGGGCGACGCCGAGGGCGCGGATGCCCGTGGGGAAGAGCTCGGCCTTCACGCAGGCGTTGATGGAGGTGTAGCCGGTGATGACGAGCAGGGCGAGCAGGGAGAGGCCGAGGGCCGGCCAGAAGGAGCCCGCGTGCTTCAGCATCGTCAGGATCGGCACGGTGAGGAGGGTGGAGCCCACCGCGAAGGTGATGAGCAGCGGGCGGCGGCCGATGCGGTCGGAGAGGCGGCCGGCCAGCGGCTGGAGGCAGGCGAAGACGATGAGGGCGCAGAAGGAGACCAGGGTCGCGGTCTGCTTGGGGAGGCCGGCGGAGTTGGAGAGGTACTTGGTGAGGTAGGTGGTGTACGTGTAGTACGCCACGGTCCCGCCCATGGTGAGCGCGATGACGAGGAAGGCCTCGCGCTTGTGCCCCCACAGGGCCTTGAGGGTGCCCTTCTGGTCGCTCGCGACCCCGTCGTCGGCGGTGGTCTCGTACACCTCCGTCTCCAGCATCGTGCGGCGGAGGTAGAAGACGACGGCCGCGCCGAGGGCGCCGAGGACGAAGGGGATGCGCCAGCCCCAGCTGTGCAGGGCCTCGGTGGACAGGGTCTGCTGGAGGATCAGCAGCAGGCCGAGACCGAGGATCTGGCCCGCGGTCATCGACACGTACTGGAAGCTGGAGGCGAAGCCGCGGTGCTCCGGCGCGGAGGCCTCGGTGAGGTAGGTGGCGCTGGCGGCGTACTCGCCGCCGACCGAGAGCCCCTGGAGGAGGCGGGCGATCAGGAGGACGGCCGCGCCGCCGTATCCGGCGACCGCGTAGGTGGGCGCGACCGCGATGAGGAGCGCGGAGGCGGACATCAGGGTGACGGTGAGGGTGAGGGCCGCCTTGCGGCCCTTGCGGTCACCGACCCGGCCCAGGAGCCAGCCGCCGACGGGCCGCATGAAGAAGCCGACGGCGAAGATGCCGGCGGTGTTCATGAGTTTGGCGGTGTCGTTGCCCTCGGGGAAGAACGCCCCCGCGAAGTAGGTGGCGAAGCTCGCGTACACGAACCAGTCGAACCACTCCACCATGTTGCCCGCGGAGCCGACCCAGATCTTCTTCCATTGCTCTCGTCCCATGGACCGGAACCGTGCCGGAGGTGACGGCCGGGCAACAAGGGTGTAGCGGACAACGATCCCGTGTACTTACGTGCGTTACGGTCGCGCCAGCAAGTCCTGCTCGATGAACTCCCGCACGTGCTCCAGGACCTGCTCCCGGCCGGTACCGGGGACGCCCACGGCGACGTGCACGCTGAAGCCGTCCAGGAGCGCCCTCGTACGGGTGGCGAAGCGGTCCGGGTCGACGGCCCGGAACTCCCCGCGCGAGACGCCCTCGGCCAGGATCGCGACCAGGTCCCGGTGCCAGGCCCCCTCGATGGCGGCCTGGCGGATCCGGGCGTCGGCGTCGGCGTTCTGTGACCGGTTCCAGACCTCCAGCCAGAGGATCCAGTGCGGATCGCGCGGCCCGTCGGGCACGTAGACGTCGACGTACCCGTCGAGCCGCTCGCGTGCGGTCCCCGGCCGGGACAGCAGCGCGCTCCGCTCGGCGCCGAGGCGCCCCTCGCTCCACTCCAGGGTCTGGAGCAGCAGCTCGTCCTTGGTGCGGAAGTAGTAGAGCAGGTGCCCGCTGCTCATCCCGACCTGCCGCCCGAGCCCCGCCATGGTGAGCCCGTCGAGCCCACGCTCGGCGATGGTGCCCATGGCGGCGGCGAGCAGCTCCTCCCGGGGAGGCGCGGCCTGGTTGCGCCGGCGGGGGGCGGAGGCCGGGGCGGCGGAGCCGGAGGGGCGGGAGGGGTCGGAGGGGTCCATGCGGGTCACTCGTACGTTCTACCTCATCCCCTCCCCGCCTCAGACCCTCGGCTGCTGCTGGGTGATGCAGTGGATGCCGCCCCCACCTGCGAAGATCGTGCGCGCGTCGACGAGGACGACCTCGCGTTCCGGGAAGAGGCGGCGGAAGATCTCGGCCGCCAGTTCGTCGTGCGGGTCGTCGAAGGCGCAGAGGACCACGCCGTCGTTGCACAGGTAGTGGTTGATATACGAGTAGTCGACCCAGTCGCCTTCCTCGTCCTTGAGGACGGTCGGGGCCGGGATCTCGACGACCTCCAGGGGGCGGCCCTGGGCGTCGGTCTGGCCGCGCAGGATGTTCACGTACATCCGCGAGCGCTCGTAGTCGGGGTGGGCCGGGTCCTGCTGGCTGTGGACGAGGACCGTGCCGGGGCGGGCGAACGCGGCGACGATGTCGACGTGCCCCTGGGTGCCGTAGAGGCCGTAGTCGCCGGTGAGGCCGTGCGGGAGCCAGATCGCCTTCGTCGTGCCGAGCTTGGCGTGGATCTCGGCCTCGACCTGCTCGCGGGTCCACCCGGGGTTGCGGCCGGAGCCGAGCTGGACGGTGTCGGTCAGCAGCACCGTGCCCTCGCCGTCCACGTGGATGGCGCCGCCCTCGTTCACGAGGGGCGAGGAGAGGACCGGGACGCCCGCCGCGTCCGCGACGTGGCGGGCGATCTTCGAGTCGTGCTCCCAACGGGCCCAGTCCTGGCCGCCCCAGCCGTTGAACACCCAGTCCACGGCGGCCAGTTCGGTGCCGTCGGTGACGAAGGTCGGGCCGATGTCCCGCATCCAGGCGTCGTCGAGGTCCCGCTCGACCAGGTCGACGTCCTCACCCACGAGGGCGCGGGCCGACTCGGCGTCGCCGGGGGCCACCACCATCGTGACCGGCTCGAAGCGGCGTACGGCACGGGCCACGGACGCCCAGGCCGTGCGGGCCTCGGCCAGCTCGTCGGCGTTGGTGAAGGTGGGGTTGGGGCTCGGCCAGGCCATCCAGGTGCGCTCGTGCGGCATCCACTCGGCGGGCATGCGGTAGGTCATGGTGAAAGGTCCTAGAGGAGCTAGAGGAACTAGAGGAAGTAGAGGCGGTTGAGCGAGACGGAGTCGGCCGCCTCGGAGCGGATCGGCGCGCCGTCGAGGGAGACGAGGCCGGTCCGGCCGTCGACCTGGACGTCTCCCGTACGGGAGTTGAGCCGCAGGTCCGCGGGGCCGATGCCGCGGGTACCGCGTACGGGGACGCGGCGCCGGCGGGTCGGCATCCGGTCGGAACCGAGGTCGACGGCCGCCTGGGCGACGAACGCGACCGAGATGTCGGCCGGCGTGGCGCCGTGCCCGCCGAACAGCGGTCCGAGGACGAGCGGTTCACAGGTGTCGGTGGCGGCGTTCGGATCGCCCACGACCCCCCACGCGGGGAAGCCGTTCTTGATGACCATCTGCGGCTTGGCGCCGAAGAACTGCGGCTTCCACAGCACGATGTCGGCCATCTTGCCGACCTCGATCGAGCCGATCTCGTGGGCGAGGCCGTGGGCGATCGCCGGGTTGATGGTGAGCTTGGCGATGTAGCGCAGCACGCGCGCGTTGTCGTCGTGCGCGCCGTCGCCCTCGATCGGCCCGAGCTCGGCCTTCATCTTTCCGGCCATGGCGAAGGTCCGGCGTACGGTCTCGCCGGCCCTTCCCATCCCCTGCGCGTCGGAGGAGGTGATTCCGATCGCGCCGAGGTCGTGCAGGACGTCCTCCGCGCCCATCGTCCCGGCCCGGATCCGGTCGCGCGCCATGGCGGCGTCGCCCGGGAGGTCGGTCTTCAGGTCGTGGACGGAGACGATCATCCCGTAGTGCTCGGCGACGGCGTCGCGGCCGAAGGGGAGCGTGGGGTTGGTGGAGGAGCCGATGACGTTCGGCACGCCCGCCATCTTCAGGACGTTGGGTACGTGCCCGCCGCCGCAGCCCTCGATGTGGAAGGCGTGGATGGTACGGCCGTCCAGGACCCGCAGGGTGTCCTCGACCGAGAGGCACTCGTTCAGGCCGTCGCTGTGCAGGGCGACCTGGACGTCGTGCTCCTCGGCCACCCGCAGCGCGGTGTCGAGCGCGCGCGTGTGGGCGCCCATGTCCTCGTGGACCTTGAAGCCGGACGCCCCGCCCTCGGCGAGCGCCTCCACCAGCGGCGCCGGGTCCGAGGACGACCCCCGGGCCAGGAAGCCGATGTTGACCGGCCAGGCGTCGAAGGCGCCGAAGGCGTGACGCAGCGCCCACGGCGAGTTCACGCCGACGCCCCACACCGGGCCGAACTCCTGGCCGATGACCGTGGTGACGCCGCTCGCGAGCGAGGCCTCCATGATCCGGGGCGAGAGCAGGTGGACATGGGTGTCGACGGCTCCGGCGGTGGCGATCAGCCCCTCGCCGGAGACGATCGAGGTGCCGGTGCCGACGACGACGTCCACCCCGTCGAGGGTGTCGGGGTTGCCGGCCCGGCCGATCGCGTGGATCCGGCCCTCGCGGATGCCGATGGACACCTTGCGGATGCCGAGGACGGCGTCGATCACCAGCACGTTGCTGATCACGACGTCGCAGGTCTCACGGACGGCCGCGGCCTTGAGGTGCAGGCCGTCGCGGGCGGTCTTGCCGAAGCCGGCCAGGAACTCGTCCCCCGGCCGCTGGGAGTCCGACTCGACCCGGACGACCAGCCCGGAGTCGCCCAGGACGACACGGTCGCCGGTCCGGGGGCCGTGCACGGATGCGTACTCGTACGGGTCCATCAGTTCTCGTCTCCGTTCTCGACACCCAGGTAGCCGCAGGCCGCCGCGCGCCGCAGGGCCTCTTCCCGCGCGCCCGGCGCGTCGAGCGGGCCGTCGACCAGGCCCGCGAAGCCGATGGCGACGCGGGCGCCGCCGATCGGTACGAGACCGACCTCCGCCTCGCCGCCCGGGTCGAAGCGGAAGGAGGCGCCGGCCGGGATGGCGAGGCGCATGCCGTAGGCGGCGGCGCGGTCGAAGTCGAGGCGCGGGTTGACCTCGAAGAAGTGGAAGTGCGAGGTGACGCTCACGGGGACCGTCGCCGTGTTCCGTACGGGGAGGGTGAGCGTCGGCTCCGACGCCGGGTGCCCGGGGCCGGGCAGCAGCGCGCCCGGCGCGGCCTCGCCCAGGCTGCCGCCGCCGATCGGGGCGGCGACGACCGCGAGCCGCGAGCCGTCGTCGAAGACGGCCTCGACATGGACCTCGGTGACCACGTCGGCGACGCCGGGCAGGACGTCGTCGGGGCCGAGGACCGAGCGGGCGGCCTCGATCGCCTCGGCGAGTCGCTTGCCGTCGCGGGCCGCCTCGCAGACCGTGTCCGCGATGAGCGCGGTCGCCTCGGGGACATTGAGCCGCAGTCCGCGGGCCCGGCGGGCACGGGCGAGCTCGGCGGCGCCGAAGAGCAGCAGCCGGTCGCGTTCCGTGGGGGTCAGTCGCACGTCCGAAACACCTCCTGTTTGAGCGACACTCTAAATGTTGAGAGGCTCTCTTCCAAGCATTGACTCGGGGTGCAGGCACAGGTCACATTGAGCGTCACTCTAAAAATGCTCGCCGTAGCCTGCCGCTCCCGTCCCCCCAGGAGTCCCCATGCCGATAGAACAGCGCGGAGTCGACACCGTCCCCGAGGCCGAACGCACCAGCGGGCCCCGGGATCTCGTCGCGATCCTGCTCGGGTCCAACCTCTGCCTGGGGGTGATCGTCTTCGGCTGGCTCCCGGTCTCCTTCGGGCTCGGGCTCTGGGCCTCGGTGACCTCCGTCGTCGCCGGCACCCTCGTCGGCGTCGCCGTCACCGCCCCGCTGGCCCTGGTGTCGCTCCGTACCGCCACCAACCTCTCCACCTCCTCCGGCGCCTTCTTCGGCGTACGGGGCCGGCTGGTCGGCTCGGTGGTCGGACTGCTGCTCTCCCTCGGGTACACCGCGCTGACCCTCTGGATCGGCGGCGACGTGATGGTGGGGACGCTCGCCCGGCTCGTCGGCCTGCCGACCGGCGGCGCCTCGCACGCCGTCGTCTACGCGCTGCTCGCCGCCTGCACGGCGGTCGCCGCGGTGTACGGCTACCGGCTGCTGCTCAAGCTGAGCAAGGCGCTCACCGTCGTCATGACCGTGCTCCTCGCCCTCGGACTCCTCGCGTACGCAGGGGACTTCACGACGGCGGCGGTGCCGGACACCCCGTACCTGCTCGGCTCGTTCTGGCCGACCTGGCTGCTCTCGGCGGTGGCGGCGGGCCTCAGCGGACCGGTCGCCTTCATCACCCTGCTCGGCGACTACACCCGGTACGTCTCGCCCGCGCGGCACGGTTCCCGCTCCGTCTGGCGGGCCACCTGTCTCGGCCTGGTCGTCGGGCTGCTGGTCCCCCAGCTCTTCGGTACGTTCACGGCGCTCGCCGCCCGCGGCGGGCTCGACTACGCGGGACCGCTGGTCGCCGCCTCGCCCGCCTGGTACCTGGTCCCGCTGCTGATCGCGGCCACCGCCGGATCCGTCGGCAACGCCGGGCTGATGCTGTACTCGATGGGCCTCGACCTGGACGCCATCCTGCCCCGGGCCACCCGGGCCCGCGCCACGCTCGTGGTCGCGGCGGTGGCGACGGGCTTCGTCTTCCTCGGCCACTTCGCCTCGGACGCGCAGTCGGCGATGACCTCGTTCGTCCTGCTCCTCACGGCGATCGGCACGCCCTGGGCGGTGATCACCCTGATCGGCCATGTGCGCTGCGGAGGGTCGTACGACCCGGAGGCGCTTCAGGTCTACAACCGGCGCTCGCGCGGCGGGATCTACTGGTTCTCGGCGGGCTGGCACCCGCGCGCCACCGCCTCCTGGGCGATCGGCGCGGCGGTCGGCCTGGCCGCGGTGTCGACGCCGATGTACGAGGGACCGCTGCTCGCCCTGACCGGCGGGATCGACTGCAGCTTCGTACTGTCGGGGCTCGTGGGCGGCATGCTGTACGGGGTCCTGACGCCGAACAGGGCTCCCGGGACCGTGACGGCCCCGGAAGCCCTGGTGGAAGCAGCGGAGTAACCGCTAGCCCAGCTCGTGCATCCAGCCGTGGACGTCCTCGGCCCTGCCGGTCTGGACGGCGAGCAGCGCGTCGCGCAGCTTCATCGTGACCTCGCCGGGCTCGCCGCCGGACTGCTGCCACTCACCCCGCTCGGACTTGACCGTGCCGACCGGGGTGATCACGGCGGCGGTACCGCAGGCGAAGACCTCGGTGAGAGTGCCGTTAGCGGAGTCGGCCTGCCACTGGTCGATGGAGACGCGGCCCTCCTCCGGCTCGAGACCGAGGTCCGCCGCCAGCTTGAGCAGCGAGTCACGGGTGATGCCGGCGAGCAGCGAGCCGGTGAGGGTGGGGGTGACGAGCTTGTTGCCGTACACGAAGTACAGGTTCATGCCGCCGAGTTCCTCGACCCACTTGTGCTCGACGGCGTCGAGGTAGGCGACCTGGTCGCAGCCCTTCGCCGCGGCCTCGGCCTGCGCGAGCAGGGAGGCCGCGTAGTTGCCGCCGGTCTTGGCGTCGCCGACGCCGCCGGGGACGGCGCGGACGCGGTTCTCCGAGAGCCAGATGGAGACGGGCTTCACGCCACCGGGGAAGTACGGGCCGGCCGGGGAGGCGATGACGACGAAGAGGTACTCGTTGGCCGGGCGGACGCCCAGGCCGACCTCGGTCGCGATCATGAACGGGCGCAGGTAGAGCGAGGCCTCGCCGCCGTGCTCCGGGACCCACGCCTTGTCGTGCTGGACGAGGACGTCACAGGCCTCGACGAAGGTCTCCACGGGCAGCTCGGGCATGGCGAGCCGGCGGGCGGAGGCCTGGAAGCGGCGGGCGTTGGCGTCGGGGCGGAAGCTGGCGACCGAGCCGTCGGGGCGGCGGTAGGCCTTCAGGCCCTCGAAGATCTCCTGCGCGTAGTGCAGGACGTTCGTCGCCGGGTCGAGTGCGAGCGGGCCGTACGGCACGAGCTGGGCGTCGTGCCAGCCGCGGCCCTCGGTCCACTTGATGGTGACCATGTGGTCGGTGAAGTGGCGGCCGAATCCCGGGTTGGCCAGGATCGCTTCGCGCTCCGCGGCGGACAGCGGGCTGGAGGAGGGCTTGAGCTCGATCGTGGGCGTCGTCATGAGTGCGTGTCCTTCACCGGTTGTGTGGGTAGGACCGCGCGCGCACGCCGCTGCCGGAGACTGCTTGTCCCTGACGAGGTGGACGTCCGAGCATGCCCGCAAGGCACGGCCCCACGTCCGATTATCGCTCGCGGGGACCGGTGCGGGAAACGGGTGTACGCGGTCCTGGGTTCGATGGGGGCACCCGGGGCCGCGCATGGGACAGCCGCCGGGCGCTGTGGCGACCCGGCGGCTGCTGTGGGATGTCAGTCCGGCCGGGTCAGCTCGCTACTCGCGCGGCGAGCGCGTCGCCGATCTCGTCCGTCGTACGGACACGGTCACCGCGCTCGGTGAGGTCGGCGGCGACGGCCTCCTCGACCCGGGCGGCCTCGGTCTCGTAGCCGAGGTGGCGCAGCAGGAGAGCGACGGAGAGGACGGTGGCCGTGGGGTCGGCCTTGCCCTGACCCGCGATGTCCGGCGCGGAGCCGTGGACCGGCTCGAACATGGACGGGAACTCGCCGCTCGGGTTGATGTTGCCCGAGGCGGCGACGCCGATGCCGCCGGAGACGGCCGCGGCGAGGTCGGTGATGATGTCGCCGAAGAGGTTGTCGGTGACGATCACGTCGAAGCGGGCCGGGTCGGTGACGAGGAAGATCGTCGCGGCGTCGACGTGCAGGTAGTCGGTGGTGACCTCGGGGAACTCGGCCGCGACCTTGGTGAAGATGTTCGTCCACAGGTGGCCGGCGAAGGTCAGCACGTTGTTCTTGTGGACCAGCGTGAGCTTCTTGCGCGGGCGGGCCTGGGCGCGGGCGAAGGCGTCACGGACGACCCGCTCGACACCGAAGGCGGTGTTGACCGAGACCTCGGTGGCGACCTCGTGCGGGGTGCCCTTGCGGATGGTGCCGCCGTTGCCGGTGTACGGGCCCTCGGTGCCCTCGCGGACCACGACGAAGTCGATCTCGGGCTGCCCGGCGAGCGGGGTGGCGACGCCGGGGAGCAGCTTCGAGGGACGCAGGTTCACGTGGTGGTCGAAGGCGAAGCGGAGCTTCAGGAGGAAGCCGCGCTCCAGGACGCCGGAGGGCACCGACGGGTCGCCGATGGCGCCCAGCAGGATGGCGTCGTGCTTCTTGAGGGAGTCGAGATCGGCGTCGGTGAGGGTCTCACCGGTGGCGTGGTAGCGCTTGGCGCCGAAGTCGTACTCCTCGGTCTCCAGCTTCACGTCCTGGGGAAGGACGGCCGCGAGGATCTTGAGGCCCTGGGCCACGACCTCCTGGCCGATGCCGTCGCCGGGAATGACTGCGAGATTGATGCTGTGAGACATGTCGGCACCCTACTCTTCGTCCCATCGTCTGACACGTCACGTCCATCATGTGGACGAAGCGCCATCCGGGTGAAGCCGTGTCAGTGACCGGTGGAGCCGCCGTTGTCACGGCGGTCGAGGGCGCGCTGGAGGGCGGCGGCGGCGTTCTGGCGGGCCTCGTCGCTGGGACGGTTGGCGGAGTGGCGGACGCGGCGGGCGGTCTGAGTTGCCATGAGGGATCGACTCCTTGAGATCAGTGGTGATCCGAAGTGCGGAGATCAGTGGTGATCGAAGGTGCCGGCAGGGGCGGGGAGCGCCGCCGCAGGGGTTGCCTGCACAGGGGCGTCGCGCTCTCGACCGCCGTTCGCTGATGGAGCGAGCAGTTCGGCTTCTACAAAGCTAGGACAGGTCCCCGCATCTGTCTCCACAATTACTCGGACTTCCTACTATCTGAGACGGCGCGGAACGGCGCGTCAGCCCGCGATGGCCCACGGCTCGCGGACGAGGGGAAAACCAGTTCTCCTATCTAGTTTGCATTCCTACCTAGCTGGTGCTGCAATACACCCATGGCCGCAGACCGCAGATCCAGCTGGCTCAAGGGAGTCCTCGACCTGCTCGTCCTCTCCCGCCTGACCGACGGCGAGAGTTACGGGTACGAGATCGCCAAGGCGCTCGCCGAGGCGGGGCTCGGCGAGATCAAGGGCGGGACGCTCTATCCCGTACTGAACCGCCTGGAGGAAGCGGGTCTGGTGGAGGCCGAGTTCCGCGCCGCCGAGCGCGGCCCGGGACGCCGCTACTACCGGCTCACCACACAGGGGCGCGAGCACCTCGCCTCAGAAAGCCGCGACTGGCTGCGCTTCCACCGCGCCGTCGAGACCACGCTCCACCCAGGGGGAAGCACCACATGACCACGGAATCCGACCGCTACTTCACCGAGCTCACCGACGCGCTGCGCACCACGGGAGTGCCGGCGGAGCAGATCGCCGCCACCGTCGAGGACCTGCGCGGACACCTCTCCGGGACCGGGGCGCGTCCGGAGGAGGAGTTCGGGCCGGCCGACGCCTTCGCCGCCCAGCTGGGCGGGCTCGCGCCGCTGCCGGGCGAGCCGGACGGGAAGGCGGAGAGCTGGACCTGGACGGCGGACCTCTTCAACGACCGCCGGATGCTCGCCGTCCATGGCGACCAGGGCTGGGAGGTGGAGTCCCTGGACTCCCTCGGCCGGTTCGTCTGCCGCCGCTCCGCGACGGCGGCGCTGCGCTGGGAGTACCGCCGCGAGGTCATCGGCGCCCGGCGCCGCGCCAAGGTCCTGGCCGAGCTGGAGCCCGAGGGCTGGGAGCTGTGCGGAGAGTGGCTGGTGTACGGCTACTTCAAGCGGCCGCGCGCGGCGACGGCGGGCCCGGCGGGCGCCCTGGAGGCCCGGCCGGCGGCCCCGCTCCAGCAGCTGTTCCTGAGCCGCCGCGGCAAGGTGGCGCTCGCGGTGTGGCTCGTCCTGGTGGGCGGCGCGATGGCGGCGACCTTCATCGGAACGCTGGGCACGGGCGGGCTCGCGATCACCATCGCCCTCGCCTCCATGGTCTTCGCCCTGGTCACCTCCCACCTGGAGACGGCCAAGGGGCGGGTGGACCAGGACCGCCCGAAGTCCTCCTGACCCTCCCTCACATCACGTCGCCGTCCCGCCAGTCGAAGACGAGCGCGGCGGCCGGATCGGGCAGCGCCCGGCCGGCCGCCGGACGCAGGAGGACGTACCCCTCCTCCTCCGCGAGGCGGACGACCCCCTCGGGCCCCATCGCCTCCAGGCGCCCCTCCCAGACCTTCCAGCCGCGCGCCCGGTAGAGCGCGGCCCCGTCGTCCGAGGCGCCGAGCGCCCCGAAGACGTACGCCCCGTCGATGACCCGCTCCAGCCCGGCCATCACGGCCCCGCCGAGCCCCCGCCGCCTGAGATCGGCCCGGACGGCGACGCCTTCGACGTACCCGACGCGGTGCGAACGCCCACGATGAAGGGCCCTCCGCATGACGACGGCGCCATGCGCGGCGATGCCGTCGCCGTCCTCGATCCAGGCGTGGACGCCACCGAGGGTGTGGTCCCAGTCGTCGTCGGAGAAGTCGCCGTCGAAGGCGGCGTCGAGCAGCTCGCGTACGGAGTGGAGCCGCTCGGCCCCGAGTTCATGGGTGGGCGCGATCCTCACGGTCATGCGCCCAGCGTCCCACACCGCCTCCGCCTCTAACCACCAAACATCCATTGACAGGTTATCCAGCGTCTGCTTGAGTCGTTCCATAACCAGTGACACGCACTTAAGGGGTTAGAGATGACGAGCACCGTGCTGCCGACCCGCCACCGCACCGTCAAGGTCCGCGACCACGAGATCGCCTACCGCGAGGCGGGCCCGTCCGACGCCCCCGTCCTCCTGCTGCTGCACGGCTTCCCCACCAGCTCGTACATGTTCCGCGACCTGATCCCGCGGCTCGCCGACTCCTACCGACTGATCGCCCCCGACCACCTGGGCTTCGGCCGCAGCGCGGCTCCCGACGCCGCCGACGTCGACTACACCTTCGCCGAACTGACGGCACTCACCGCCGAGTTCACCGCGGCCCTCGGTCTGGACCGGTTCGCGCTCTACATCCAGGACTACGGCTCCCCCATCGGCCTGCGTCTCGCCCTCGCCCATCCCGAGCGGATCACCGCGATCATCAGCCAGAACGGCAACGCCTACGAGGAGGGTCTCGGCGCCGAGGCATGGGCACCGGTCCTCGCCCTGATCGCGGAACGCACCCCCGAGACCGAGGAGCCGGTCCGCGCCATCCGCTCCCTCGACGGCATCCGCTGGCAGTACGAGACCGGTGTACCGGCCGAATACCGCGACCTCCTCGACCCCGACGCCTGGCACCACGACGCCGCCCTGATGGCCCGCGAGGGCCAGGACGCGATCCAGCTCGGCCTGATCGCCGACTACGGCTCGAACTTCGCCCTCTATCCGGCCTTCCAGGAGTACTTCCGTACGAGCCGGGTCCCGCTCCTCGCGGTCTGGGGCGAGGGCGACCAGGTCTTCGTCCCTGCGGGCGCCGAAGCCTTCCGCCGCGACCTCCCCGACGCCGAGATCCACCTCCTCCCCACGGGCCACTTCGCCCTGGAGACCCACGCCCCGCAGATCGCCGCCCTGATCGCCGACTTCCTCGCGCGGCGCGTGGGCGTCAGGCCGTAGCCTTCTCCAGATCGCGGGCCATGCGCTCCACCCAGTCGGTGAAGCCCTCTCGATGATGGCCCTCGGCTTCGAGCAGGGCCGCGACCTGCGCGTCCGTGAGCCGGTCGGGTCCCGGCACCGTCAGCAGCCGGTGCAGCTCCTTCATCAGGGACAACATCCGCAGCGCGTCGAGGTGCTCCACCGCGTCGACGCCGTGCCCGGGGCCGAGAGTCGTCGAACCAGGCATGTCGTGCCTCCTCACCGAGCCCCCTCCCAGCAGCGTAAGCCCGCCGCATGAGAACCGCCCCCGTCCTGGTTTGGGGGTCCAGGAGGGGGGCGGTGTCAGGGGCGGGCCTCACGGAGGCCCAGGGGGCGTCAGCCCATGTGCGGGTAGCCGTACTCGGTCGGCGGGACCAGCGTCTCCTTGATGGCGCGGGTCAGCGTCCAGCGCATCAGGTTCTGCGGGGCGCCGGCCTTGTCGTTCGTACCCGAGGCGCGGCCGCCGCCGAAGGGCTGCTGGCCGACGACGGCGCCGGTCGACTTGTCGTTGATGTAGAAGTTGCCCGCGGCGAAGCGGAGCTTCTCCATCGTGTACGCGGCCGCCGCGCGGTCACCGGAGATGACCGAGCCGGTGAGGGCGTAGTCCGAGACCGACTCCATCTGGGTCAGCATCGCGTCGTACTGGTCGTCCTCGTACACGTGGATCGCCAGGATCGGGCCGAAGTACTCGGCCTTGAAGACCTCGTTCTCCGGGTCGGTGCAGGCGATGACGGTCGGGCGGACGAAGTAGCCCACCGAGTCGTCGTACGTGCCACCGGCGATGATCGTGCAGGTCGGGTCGGCCGCGGCACGGTCGATCGCGGCCTTGTTCTTGGCGAACGAACGCTCGTCGATGACGGCGCCGATGAAGTTCGACAGGTCGGTGACGTCACCCATGGTGATGCCGTCGACCTCGGCCGCGAACTCCTCCTTGAAGCCGTCGTTCCAGATGGAGGCCGGGACGTAGGCGCGGGAGGACGCGGAGCACTTCTGGCCCTGGAACTCGAAGGAGCCACGGGTCAGCGCGGTCTTCAGGATGGCGCGGTCGGCGCTGGGGTGCGCGACGACGAAGTCCTTGCCGCCGGTCTCGCCGACGATCCGCGGGTACGAGCGGTACTTCTCGATGTTGGTGCCGACCGTCTTCCACAGGTGCTGGAAGGTCTTGGTCGAACCGGTGAAGTGGATACCGGCCAGGTCGGGGTGGTTCAGGGCCACCTCGGAGACGGCGATGCCGTCGCCGGTCACCAGGTTGATGACGCCCTTCGGCAGGCCGGCCTCCTCCAGGAGCTCCATGAGGAGCACGGCGGAGTGGGTCTGCGTCGGGGACGGCTTCCAGACCACCACGTTGCCCATGA
Source organism: Streptomyces sp. SJL17-4 (assembly GCF_036826855.1). Lineage (NCBI taxonomy): Bacteria > Bacillati > Actinomycetota > Actinomycetes > Kitasatosporales > Streptomycetaceae > Streptomyces > Streptomyces sp. SJL17-4. Next base: position 2,659,452 of record NZ_CP104578.1, read on the forward strand.
GGGCGGGGGCGGTGGGCAGGTTGCCCGCGATGGCCGTGAAGTTGAACGGCGTGATCGCGTAGACGAAGCCCTCCAGCGGGCGGTGGTCCAGACGGTTCCACACGCCCGGCGAGTTCGCCGGCGGCTGCTCGGCCAGGATCTGGCGGGCGTACGCCACGTTGAAGCGCCAGAAGTCGACGAGCTCGCACGGGGTGTCGATCTCGGCCTGCTGGGCGGTCTTCGACTGGCCGAGCATGGTGGACGCGGCCAGCGTCTCGCGCCACGGGCCGGCGAGCAGCTCGGCGGCGCGCAGGATGATCGCGGCACGGTCGTCGAAGGCCATCGCGCGCCAGGCGGGGGCCGCGGCCAGGGCCGCGTCGACGGCGTCCTGGGCGTCCTGCGTGGTGGCGCCGCGGAAGGTACCGATGACGGCCTTGTGGTTGTGCGGCTGGACGACCTTGAACTCGTCGCCGCCGCCCATGCGCTTGACGCCACCGATGGTCATCGGCAGCTCGCGCGGGTTCTCGGCCAGCTCCTTGAGCTTGGTCTCCAGACGGAGGCGCTCGGCGGAGCCGGGGGCGTAGCTGTGCACCGGCTCGTTGACCGGAGCGGGGACCTGGGTGACAGCGTCCATGGGTCTCGAAACTCCTTGTGAGAGGTGGGCTCAGCCCTTGGTGAGGATGGAGCGGACGAAGAAGAGGAGGTTGGCCGGCTTCTCCGCCAGGCGGCGCATGAAGTAGCCGTACCAGTCGGTGCCGTACGCGGTGTAGACGCGCATGCGGTGGCCCTCGGCGGCGAGCCGGTTCTGCTCCTCGCTCCGGATGCCGTACAGCATCTGGAACTCGTACTCGTCCAGCTTGCGCCCGGCGCGGCGCGCGAGCTCCTGGCCGACGGAGATCAGGCGCGGGTCGTGGGAGCCGATCATCGGGTAGCCCTCGCCGTCCATCAGGATCTTCATGATCCGGACGTACGCCTTGTCGATCTCGGGCTTGTCCTGGATGGCGACCGAGGCGGGCTCCTTGTAGGCGCCCTTCACGATCCGGACGCGGGAGCCGTTCGCGGCGAGGCGGCGGGCGTCGTCCTCGGTGCGGAAGAGGTAGGCCTGGATGACACAGCCGGTCTGCGGGTGGGTCTTCCGCAGCTCCTCGTGGATGGCGAACATCGAGTCGAGGGTGGTGTGGTCCTCGGCGTCCAGGGTGACCGTGGTGCCGATCTCGGCGGCGGCCTCGACGACCGGGCGGACGTTCGCGAGGGCCAGCTCGTGGCCGCCCTCCAGGGACTGGCCGAACATCGACAGCTTGACGGACATCTCGGCGCGCTCGCCGAGGCCCAGCTCCTTGAGCCGGCCGATGAGCTCCAGGTACGCGTCGCGCGCGGCGTACGACTGCTCGACGGTGGTGATGTCCTCACCGACGACGTCGAGGGTGACCTCCAGGCCGCGGTCGCTCAGCTCCTGGACGATCGGGACGACGTCGTCGACCGACTCACCGGCGATGAAGCGGGCGACGACCTGCTTGGTCCCGGGGGCGGCCGACACGAAACGGCGCATCTTGTCGCTGCGCGACGCGGCGAGGATCACGGGACCCAGCACGGGTACCTCCAGAAGGACAGGGTGACGAAGGGTGCTCTACCCGATCTTTGGCAAGAAAACGGGAACAGCACGAAGAACCACCGTGAAACCTATGGATCGGTCCGATCGTGCGCCATCTACAGCTGTCACGCATCCGTGGGCCGCATCTCATACATATGTCTGAGGGGGTGCGAGAATGGCGCTGTGAAGGGCGATTACCAAGAACTGGTGGACGAGATCTCCGCGCTGCTCGGCGCACCGGCGACGCTGGAGAACCGCGACTTCGGCCTGATCGCCTTCGGCGCCCACGACAGCGACGACGACACCGCGATGGACCCCGTCCGGACCCGGTCGATCCTGACCCGGAAATCGACCCCGGCGGTCCGCGCCTGGTTCGAGGGCTTCGGCATCACCCGGGCGACGGGCCCGGTCCGCATCCCGGCCGCCCCGGACGCCGGGGTGTTCCGGGACCGCATCTGCCTGCCCGTACGCCATCGGGGGGTCGTCCTCGGGTACGTCTGGCTGCTCGACGCCGAGCCCGGCCCCACTCCCGGCCGGCTGACCGCCGCGATGGAGGTCGCCACCCGGATCGGCGACCTCCTCGCCGACGAGGAGCGCGCGGACGCCGACCTCTCGCGCGAGTTCGCCGCGGCCCTGACCGCCGGGCGCGGCTGGCAGAGCGACATGGCCGTCGCGGCGCTCCGGGTGGCCCTCGGACCCAGCGCGGACGGTCTGCACACCGTCGTCTGCGTGACCCCCTGGCAGGGCGAGGCCCCCTCGATCCGGTCGGTCCCCGCCGCGGCGGCGGTCGCCGTCCTCCCCGAGGGCGAGTCCGGCGAGTCCCTCGCCGTCCTCGTACGGCTGCGCACGCCCGAGGACCTCTCCCCCGCCCGCGCGGTCGGCGACCGGCTGCGCGCCGCCGCCCCGGCCGGCGTCGCCAACCCCCGCCGGGGCCTCACGGACCTCCCGGCGGCCTGGCGCGAGGCCAACACGGCGGCCCGCGCAGCCACGGCCCAGCCGACCCTCGGCCCGGTCGCGGAGTGGGCAGGCATCGGCCCGTACCGCCTGCTCGCGGCGCTCTACCACCCCGAGGTCGACCCCGTCGTCGCCCCGCTCGTCGCCCCCGCCCACGCCGAACTCGCGCGCACCGCCGAGGTGTTCCTCGACAACGCGGGCCAGGCGGGCCGCACGGCGGCTGCCCTGGGCATCCACCGCCAGACCCTCTACTACCGGCTGTCCCGGGTCGAGCAGCTCACGGGCCTGGACCTGGACGACGGCGAGGACCGCCTGCTGCTCCACATGTCCCTGAAGTCGGCGCGGCTCTGAGCCCGCACGTCCTGAACGACCGCCCCTCCGGGCCGGTTTATAGGATCTCCCCATGACCACGGGGAGTTGGGCGGCACCGCCGACACATACGGAGCAACTGCTGTACGAGGCGGGGGCGCACGGCGACCGGGCGGCGGTCCTGGACGTCCTCGGGCGGACCCGTCTCTACGTGCTCCAGGCCCGGGTGCACGCCGACGCCCCCGGCTACGTCCCGCCCCTCCCCTCCCAGCGCGACAAGACCGCCCGGCGCACCGTCGTACCGGTGCTGACCGAGGGCATGCTGCCGCCCTGGCACCCGGACTGGGTCTTCCAGCAGACCACCCTCCCGAGACTCGCCGCCGCCTGGCAGCACGAACGGTGGTGGCTCGCGGTCAACCCGGGCACCCCGTACGAGGCCACCCTCCCCGCCCGCGCCGCAGACCGGCGCGCCTGGCAGGAGGCGGGCGCGCGGGGCGGCGGACCCGCCCGGCTGCGGCTGCTGACCCACGCCGGGGAGCATCTGCACGGACCGGTCGCGCACGCCCTCGCGCTCGGCGCGCACCTCGCCGTGCTCAACGGCCTGGTGTGGAACGGGCTCGGCGCCCAGTACGAGGACTACCCCACGGACGTCGCCCGGCTGCGCAGCCCCTGGGCGGTCCACCACCGCGCGGACTTCCGGGAGAAGGTGCGGACCCTGATCGCCACCCGGCTCGTCGGCCGGGTCCCCGAGTCCGTCCTCGGGGTACGGCGCAGCCTCACCGCGCGGCTCGGCTCCGCCCCCACCGGCGAGCAGTGGGCGACGGCGGTCGCCGCCGCGTTCGAGCGGGACGACCCCTACGGCGAGGACCGGGCCGAGGCCGCGGAGTTCCTGCGCCGGATCACCCACTACGAGGCGCGGTTCCGTGCCGACGGCCTCCTCCCGCCGGACGGCCGGGTCGACACCCTCGCCGCCTTCGACCACGGCCGCGCCGTGAACGTCGTACGGCTCGCGCTCGGCGCGCGGTACTGCGATCCGCGGGAGGCGGAGGAGTCCGTACTCAGGGTCCTCGAAGCGGCCCGGCGGGCGTACGGCTCCTGGGAGGAGTTCTCGCTCGGTTACGTGCTGGCCCGGCTGATCCACTTCGACGAGGGTGACGCCGAGCCGATGTACCAGGAATCCCTCACGCTCCATCGCACGCTCACGCGGGACGCGTCGAGCCCCTACCGGAACATCCCGTGGTCATGAGCCCTCGCCGTCCGCCCGCTCCTCGGGGCGCCCCCTGGATCCCGCCGTCCGAGACCGAGCAACTGCTGTACGAGGCGGGGCAGCGCGGTGACTTCGCGGGGCAGGTCCGCGTCCTGGCCGGGGCCGAGCTCTTCATCGCCGCCCCCAGGGCCGAGGTGGACGCCGACCCGGACACCGTCCGGTGGCACCCCCAGCAGGCGGCCAAGGGGCTCGTCGTCCGACCGGCCCTGACCCGCGGGATGCTGCCGCCCTGGCATCCGGAGTGGGTCTTCCACCAGGTCACCCTGCGCTGGGCCGCGGAGTTCGACTGGCGCGACCACCGGGTTCTCCTCTCGGTCAACGGCGGCACCCCCGGCGAGTTGCTGCTGCCCACCACGCCCGAGCACCGTGCGGGGTGGCTGCGGGTGTACGCCGAGAAGGAGCGGGGGTCGAGAGACCGGCTCGTCGCCCTGCGGCACGGCCCGCTGCACGGGCCCCTCGCCTTCGGCCTCGCCTGCGGCGCCCATCTGGCGTTCGGCAACGGCGTCCCGTGGAACGACGTGGGCTCGGCCTACATGGGGTACACCATCATCCTCGACACGCTCCGCGAGGGGTGGGGCGTCACCGACCGCGAGGCCTGGCGCAAGCAGCTCGACGCACTCCTCGACGGGCGCAACAGCCCACCGGAGCCGGACTTCGCCCTCCGGGTCCGGGAGGAGCTGCGGCTCGCGCGCGGTGCGGCGCCGTCGCCCGACGAGTGGCGCGAGACGGCCGCGGGACACGCCCAGGACCTGGGCGCGGGCTCGGCGGCGGTACGCCGCATCGAGGAGTTGGTGCGCCGCGTCCTGCGCTACGAGGCCCGGTTCCGGGCCGACGGGCTGCTGCCGCCGGACGGGCGGGTGCGGAAGACGGTCGCGTACGACTACGGCCGGGCGGTGAACATGGCCCGCTGGGGTCTGACGGCCCGGTTCTGCGCGCCGCCGGAGGCCGAACAGGCGATCGTTCACGCGGGCGCGCTCGCCCGCGCGGCCTACGGGTCGTGGGAGGAGTACTCGGCGGGGTACGCGCTGGGGCGGGTGCTGCGGTTCGACGGGGAGGAGTACGGCCCCTACCACGAGGACAACGTGACCGCCCACCGTGCCCTGACGGAGCACGAGGGCAGTCCGTGGCGAAACCTCCCCTGGCGCTGAGCCGTACCCGGCCCTGCTCCCCGCCCGTTCCGGCGGCGAGCCGTACCCGGCCCCGCTCCCCGCCCGTTCCCGCGGCGGCCTACTCCTGCCCCATCAGGACCTTGAGTCCCTCGGTGAGGTCGTCCGCGCTCGGCGCCGTCTCCGGGTCCACCATCCACTGGATCATGACGCCGGTGGCGAGGGCCTGGCAGAGCAGTCCGGCCACCCGGGCCTTCTCCGGGTCCGCCTCCGGGTCGATGCCCAGGAAGCCCTCGGCCATGCCGAGTCGTCCCTCGCGCTGCGGTTCCTTGATCGCGTCGCGCAGCCGCTCGTCGTCGTCGAGCCGGGTGACGACCTCGGTCTGGAGCTTCCAGACGGGCCGGCTGACCTCGGCCGCGGCGATCACCTGCTCCCACACGGCGTGGAAGCGCCGGTACGGGTCGGCCGGCAGCTCCCGCTTCTCCTCGGCGCCGCCCGTGGGGCCGACCGCGTCGCCCCACTCCTCGGTGAGGGCCAGGAACGCCTGCTGGAGCAGGGCGTCCTTGGAGCCGTAGTGGTAGCCGATGGAGGCGAGGTTGGTGCCGGAGGCGGCGACGATGTCGCGGGCCGTGGTCCGCCCGTACCCCTTCTCCAGGAGGCAGCGCTTGGCGCCTTCGAGCAGGTCTTCCTTGTGTCCCATGACAGCACTGTACCCGGCCGATAGACGCTTGTGTAAGACGAGCGTCTATCGACCGGGTACGAGGCTGTGCCGGGGCGTACGTCAGATCAGGTTGACCGAGCGGGCCGAAGCGGCGCCGATCTCCTCCGCGATCTCCGCGAGCACCGGAGCCGGGACCGTGTCGTCCACGGTGAGGACGACGAGCGCCTCGCCGCCCTCCTCCGCGCGCGCCACCTGCATGCCCGCGATGTTCAGACCGGCCTCGCCGAGGATCCGGCCGACGGTGCCGACGACACCCGGACGGTCCTCGTACCGCAGCACGACCATGTGGTCGGCGAGCGCCACGTCCACGTCGTAGTCACCGACCGCGACGATCTTCTGGAGGTGCTTGGGGCCGGCCAGCGTGCCGGAGACCGCGACCTCCTCGCCGTTCGAGAGCGTGCCGCGCACGGTGACCACGTTCCGGTGGTCGGGCGACTCGGAGCTCGTCGTCAGGCGCACCTCGACACCGCGCTCCTGCGCGAACAGCGGGGCGTTGACGTACGACACGGTCTCGTCGACCACGTCCTCGAACACGCCCTTGAGCGCGGAGAGTTCGAGCACCTTCACATCGTGCTGGGTGATCTCGCCGTACACCTCGACGTCGAGACGCGCCGCGACCTCACCCGCGAGGGCGGTGAAGATCCGGCCGAGCTTCTCGGCGAGCGGCAGACCCGGCTTGACGTCCTCGGCGATGACACCGCCCTGGACGTTGACCGCGTCCGGCACGAGCTCACCGGCGAGCGCCAGGCGCACCGAGCGGGCGACGGCGATACCGGCCTTCTCCTGGGCCTCGTCCGTGGACGCGCCGAGGTGCGGGGTGCAGACGACCTGGTCGAGCTCGAAGAGCGGGGAGTCCGTGCAGGGCTCCTTCGCGTACACGTCGAGGCCGGCGCCGGCGACCCGGCCCTCCTTGAGCGCCGAGTACAGCGCCGCCTCGTCGACGATCCCGCCGCGCGCGGCGTTGACGATCCGCACGGAGGGCTTGACCTTGTGCAGCGCCTCGTCGCCGATGAGACCGAGGGTCTCGGGGGTCTTCGGCAGGTGGACGGTGATGAAGTCGGCGACCTCCAGGAGCTCGTCCAGGGCCAGCAGCTTCACCCCCATCTGGGCGGCGCGGGCGGGCTGCACGTAGGGGTCGTACGCGACGATCTTCATGCCGAACGCCGACATGCGCTGGGCGACCAGGACGCCGATGCGGCCGAGGCCGACGACGCCGAGGGTCTTCTCGCTCAGCTCGACGCCCGTGTACTTGGAGCGCTTCCACTCGCCGTTCTTCAGCGCGGTGTTGGCCTGCGGGATGTTGCGCGCGGTGGCGACCAGCAGACCGCACGCGAGCTCGGCGGCGGTGACGATGTTCGACGTCGGGGCGTTGACGACCATGACGCCGGCCTTGGTGGCGGCGGAGACGTCCACGTTGTCCAGACCGACACCGGCACGGGCGACGACCCGCAGCTTGGTGGCGGCGGCGATGGCCTCGGCGTCGACCTTGGTCGCGGAACGGACCAGGATCGCGTCCACGTCGGCGATGGCGGGCAGCAGTTCGGCGCGGTCCGCGCCGTTGCAGTGCCGGATCTCGAAGTCCGGGCCCAGGGCGTCGACGGTGGCGGGCGACAGCTCTTCAGCGATGAGTACGACGGGTTTCGAGCTCACGTGAGTCCTCACAGATCCAGTGCGGACGGCCGTCCCGACGGCCGCAGGCGGTGGAGGGGGCTTGCCGCGTGAAAGCGCACGACGCTGTGGGCCTGAACGCGAATGTTGTTGAGAGTGTAGTGGTGCGGCGGCGCCATTCATGCGCCTCGTTGGAAGGATCACCCGTCCGTGGTTGGACGGGGTGTCCAACGAAATGGACAGGGGCCGGACACACCGTCCGGCCCCCGCCCCGAAGGCTTACGCCTCCTCGTCGTTCACCCAGCTCATGAGCTTGCGCAGCTCCTTGCCGGTGGTCTCCAGGAGGTGGTTCTCGTCCTGGGTCTTGTACTCGTTGTACTTCTTCAGACCGCCGTGGTACTCGGCCATCCACTCCTTGGCGAAGGTGCCGTCCTGGATCTCCGCGAGGACCTTCTTCATCTCGGCCTTGGTGGCGTCCGTGATGATCCGCGGGCCGGTGACGTAGTCGCCCCACTCGGCGGTCTCGGAGACCGACCAGCGCATCTTCTCCAGGCCACCCTCGTACATGAGGTCGACGATGAGCTTCAGCTCGTGGAGGCACTCGAAGTACGCGATCTCCGGCTGGTAGCCGGCCTCGGTCAGGGTCTCGAAGCCCGCCTTGACCAGCGCCGCGGTGCCACCGCAGAGAACGGCCTGCTCGCCGAAGAGGTCGGTCTCGGTCTCCTCGGTGAAGGTCGTCTTGATGACGCCGGCGCGGGTGCCGCCGATGCCCTTGGCGTACGAGAGCGCCAGCGCGAAGGCGCTGCCGGTCGCGTCCTGCTCGACGGCCGCGATGCACGGAACGCCGCGGCCCTCCTCGTACTGACGACGGACCAGGTGGCCCGGGCCCTTCGGGGCGACCAGAGCGACGTCGACGCCCTCGGGCACCTTGATGAAGCCGTAACGGACGTTCAGACCGTGACCGAAGAAGAGCGCGTCGCCCTCCTTCAGGTTGTCCTTGATGGACTCCTCGTAGACCTGGGCCTGGATCGGGTCCGGGGTCAGGATCATGATGAGGTCGGCCTCGGCCGCCGCCTCGGCGACGGAGACGACGCGCAGGCCCTGCTCCTCGGCCTTGGCCTTGGACTTCGAGCCCTCCTGCAGACCGACGCGGACGTCGACACCGGAGTCACGGAGCGACAGCGCGTGGGCGTGGCCCTGGCTGCCGTAACCGATCACCGCGACCTTGCGGCCCTGGATGATGGACAGGTCGGCGTCGTCGTCGTAGAACAGCTCGGCCACTGGGTATCTCCTTGAGGTGCTGGTGTTGCGTCCCACCGTACGGCGGGGAGCGGGAGGAAAGTTTTCGGGTCTCGTCAGTCGGACCGGCGGATGGACCGCCGGTTGACCTTCGACGGCTCCGGGGCGATGACTCTGGGGCTATGACTCTCAGGCGCTGCGGTCGAGGGCCCGGAGGGACCGGTCCGTGATGGACCGGGAACCACGCCCTATGGCGATCGTGCCGGACTGCACGAGCTCCTTGACGCCGAACTGCTCCAGCATCTTGAGCATCGCGTCGAGCTTGTCACTCGAACCGGTGGCCTCGATGGTGACCGCCTCGGGCGAGACGTCCACGGTCTTCGCCCGGAACAGCTGGACGATCTCGACGATCTGGGAGCGGGTCTCGTTGTCGGCGCGGACCTTCACCAGGACGAGCTCGCGCTGGATCGCAGCGCTGGGCTCGAGTTCGACGATCTTCAGGACGTTGACCAGCTTGTTGAGCTGCTTGGTCACCTGCTCCAGGGGCAGGTCCTCGACATTGACCACGATGGTGATGCGGGAGATGTCGGGGTGCTCGGTGATGCCGACGGCGAGGGAGTCGATGTTGAAGCCGCGGCGCGAGAACAGGGCGGCGATCCGGGCGAGGATGCCGGGCGTGTTCTCGACGAGAACGGAGAGCGTGTGCTTGGTGGACATGGTCTGGGTCTCTTCCTTTTCGCTCTGCTTCGTTCCGCGCTTCAGTCGTCTTCGCCGTCGCCGAAGTCGGGGCGGACGCCCCGGGCGGCCATGACCTCGTCGTTCGAGGTGCCGGCGGCGACCATCGGCCAGACCTGGGCGTCCTCGTGGACGATGAAGTCGACGACGACCGGACGGTCGTTGATGGCGTTGGCCTCGGCGATGACCTTGTCCAGGTCGGCCGGGTCCTCACAGCGCAGGGCGACACAGCCCATGGCCTCGGACAGCTTGACGAAGTCGGGGACGCGGGTGCCCTTGTTCGCCTGGACGTCGTCCGGGCCGGAGTGCAGGACGGTGTTCGAGTAGCGCTGGTTGTAGAAGAGGGTCTGCCACTGGCGGACCATCCCGAGGGCGCCGTTGTTGATGATGGCGACCTTGATCGGGATGTTGTTCAGGGCGCAGGTGGTGAGCTCCTGATTGGTCATCTGGAAGCAGCCGTCGCCGTCGATCGCCCAGACCGGGCGGTCGGGCATGCCGGCCTTGGCGCCCATCGCGGCGGGGACCGCGTACCCCATCGTCCCGAGGCCGCCGGAGTTCAGCCAGGTGGCCGGACGCTCGTAGTCGATGAAGTGGGCGGCCCACATCTGGTGCTGGCCGACGCCCGCGGCGAAGATCGTGTCGTCGGGGGCGAGCTGGCCGATGCGCTGGATGACCTGCTGCGGCGAGAGGCTGCCGTCCTCCGGCAGGTCGTAGCCGAGCGGGTAGGTCTCGCGCCAGCGGTTCAGGTCGCTCCACCAGGCGGTGTAGTCGCCCTTGTTGCCCTCGCTGTGCTCGGCCTGGACGGCCTGGACCAGGTCGGCGATGACCTCGCGGGCGTCACCGACGATCGGGACGTCGGCGGTGCGGTTCTTGCCGATCTCGGCCGGGTCGATGTCCGCGTGGACGATCTTGGCGTACGGGGCGAAGCTGTCGAGCTTGCCGGTGACGCGGTCGTCGAAGCGGGCGCCGAGGGCGACGATCAGGTCGGACTTCTGCAGCGCGGTGACAGCGGTGACCGCACCGTGCATGCCCGGCATGCCCACGTGCAGCGGGTGGCTGTCGGGGAAGGCGCCGAGAGCCATCAGGGTGGTGGTGACCGGGGCGCCGGTGAGCTCGGCGAGGATCTTCAGCTCGGCGGTGGCGCCGGCCTTGATGACGCCGCCGCCGACGTACAGGACCGGGCGCTTGGCCGCGCTGATCAGCTTGGCGGCCTCGCGGATCTGCTTGGCGTGCGGCTTGGTCACCGGGCGGTAGCCGGGCAGGTCGGTCTGCGGCGGCCAGCTGAAGGTGGTCTTCGCCTGGAGGGCGTCCTTGGAGATGTCGACCAGGACCGGGCCGGGGCGGCCGGTGGAGGCGATGTGGAAGGCCTCGGCGATCGTCCGCGGGATGTCCTCGGCCTTGGTGACCAGGAAGTTGTGCTTGGTGATCGGCATCGTGATGCCGCAGATGTCCGCCTCCTGGAAGGCGTCCGTGCCGATCGCCTTCGAGGCGACCTGGCCGGTGATCGCGACGAGGGGGACCGAGTCCATGTGCGCGTCGGCGATCGGGGTGACGAGGTTGGTCGCACCGGGTCCCGAGGTCGCCATGCAGACGCCGACCTTGCCGGTCGCCTGGGCGTAGCCGGTGGCCGCGTGGCCCGCGCCCTGCTCGTGGCGGACCAGGATGTGGCGGACCTTCTGCGAGTCCATCATCGGGTCGTACGCGGGCAGGATCGCGCCACCGGGGATACCGAAGACGGTGTCGGCGCCCACTTCCTCGAGAGAACGGATGAGGGACTGCGCACCCGTGACGTACTCGACGGTGGTGGCGGGCTGCGCGCCGTTACGGGGCCGCGGCTGCGGATGGTGCCCGGTGGCCTGCTCGGTCATCAGCATCTCTTCTCGAAGCAGAGGGTTTTACGAGGGTTTGGGACGACTTTGGGGTGAGCCAGTGCAACAAAAAACCCCTCGTGCCGTGAGGCAAGCGAGGGGAGCGCGTCGGGTGCGTTTCAAGCGGGGCCTGCCGTGGCCCTGCTTCAGCCGACGCGCTTTCCAAGTACGAGAATTCGGGTGCGCATGGCATTGACCCTCCCTCTCAGCCCTCACCACTGTCAAGTGGGTGGGACGGGCGTCTCAGTATTTGAGCGAAACGGGGGACGGTTTCCGGCCTGGACGGGGACCGCTCCGGGCAGCGGGTACTCGTCCCGCACGAGGGCCCTGCGCAGCCGATACTCGTCGAGCGGGCCCGCGAAGGCCATGCCTTGGGCGTGGCTGCAGCCCATCGCCCGCAGGGCGACGACCTGCTCCGGTACGTCCACGCCCTCGGCGACGGTCTGCATCCCGAGCTCGTCGGCGATACGGAGCACCCCGCGGGTGATCTTGCGGAGCCTGGCCGATTCGACGACGCCCTCGACGAGCCCCCGGTCCAGTTTCAGTATGTCCACGGGCAGCCTGCGGAGGGCGTTGATCGCCACGTGTCCGCTGCCGAATCCGTCGAGCGCGATCCGCACCCCGAGACGGCGCAGGGTGACCAGGCGCTGCTCCAGGTCGTCGAGCGGGATCCGAGGGTCGCTGTCGGCGAGTTCCACGATCAGCGAACCGGACGGCAGGCCGTGCCGGGTGAGCAGGGACTCGATCGAGCCGAGCGGCAGCGAGCGGTCCAGGAGACGGCGGGCGGAGACCCGGATGGACACGGGGGCGCGATGGCCGATTCCCGCACGCTCGGCGGCCTGCTCGACGGCCTCTTCGAGCAGCCAGCGGCCGAGCTCGGCGGTGCGCTCGCTGTCGTCGGTGACCCGGAGGTACTCGGCGGGGGTGAAGAGGATGCCCTGGGCCGACCGCCAGCGCGCCTGAGCGCTGACGGCGGAGATCCGGCCGGTGGCGAGGTCGACGACCGGCTGGTGGAGCAGGGCGAACTCACCGTCGTGGAGGGCGGTCCGCAGCCGGGCGGCCAGTTCCGTCCGGCGGACCACCTCGGCCTGCATCTGGGGCGCGTAGAGCTCGACGCGGTCCTTGCCGGCCGCCTTGGCGCGGTACATGGCGAGGTCGGCGTTGCGCAGGAGGTCACCGGCCTCGATGCCGGGCTCGGCGAAGGCGACGCCGATGGAGGCGGCGACCCGCACCTCGTTGCCCCCGTCGACGCGGTAGGGCCGGGAGAGGGTGAGGCGGAGCCGGTCGGCGATCTCCTGGACCTGCTTCTGGCGGGCCGCCTGGTCGCGGCCGCCGTCGCCGAGGATGAGGGCGGCGAACTCGTCGCCGCCGAGCCGGGCGGCCGTGTCCCCCGCGCGTACGGAGTCGTGCAGCCGGCGGGCGGCCTGGACGAGGAGGTCGTCGCCCGCCTGGTGGCCGAGGCGGTCGTTGACGCTCTTGAAACCGTCGAGGTCGATGAAGAGCACGGCGGTGCCGGGGTCGGAGGCGCGGCGGCCGCTGAGGGCCTGCCGGACCCGCCGGGTGAAGAGCGCCCGGTTGGGCAGGTCGGTGAGCGGGTCGTGCTCGGCGTTGTGCTGCAACTGGGCCTGGAGCCGCACCCGTTCGGTGACGTCCCGGCTGTTGAAGATCAGGCCGCCCTGGTGGCGGTTGACCGTGGACTCGACGTTCAGCCAGTCGCCGCGGCCCGAGCGGAAGCGGCACTCGATCCGGGTGGTGGGCTCCTTGGCGGGCGAGGCGGCCAGGAAGCGCCGTAGCTCGTGGACGACGGCACCGAGGTCCTCGGGGTGGATGAGCGAGGAGAGCTCGGAGCCGATCAGTTCCTCGGCGTCCCGTCCGTACACCCCGGAGGCGGCCGGACTGACGTAGCGGAGTATCCCGGTCGGCGCGGCGATCATGATGACATCGCTGGAGCCCTGCACGAGGGACCTGAAGTGGTTCTCCTTCTGGGCCAGTTCATGGGTCAGAGCGATGTTGTCGAGGAGCATGATGCCCTGCCGTAGGACGAGGGCGAGGACCACCGTGCAGCCGGTGAGGACGACGACGCGGTCGACCCGGCGTCCCTCCACGACGTTGTACAGGATGCCGAGGGTGCAGACCGCGGCGGCGAGGTACGGCGTGAGGGCGGCGAGCGAGCCGGCGACCGGGCGGCTGTGCAGCCACTGACCGCGCGCGGTGGCGGTGCTGTCCGGGACACGGCGCGCCCCCCAGGGCGCGTAGGCGAGCAGCAGGGAGCCGGCGAACCAGCCGGCGTCGAGCAGCTGGCCCGAGGCGTAGTTCTCGCGCAGCAGCGGCGAGGTGAACAGGGCGTCGCACAGCACGGTCAGGGCGAGGGCGGCGATCGCGGTGTTGGTCGCCGAGCGGTTCGCCTGGGAACGTCGGAAGTGCAGGACCAGGACCATGCTCACCAGGACGATGTCGAGCAACGGGTACGCGAGCGACAGTGCCGCCTGGGCGACCGGCTCGTTCTGGAAGTGGGCGGTACGGGCGAGGGCGAGGCTCCACGAGAGCGTGAGGAGGGAACCCCCGATGAGCCAGGCGTCGAGCGCGAGACAGACCCAGCCGGCCCGGGTGACGGGCTTCTTGGCCAGGACGAGCAGGCCGACGATGGCCGGCGGAGCGAAGAGCAAGAAGAAGAGGTCGGCGACGGAGGAGTCGGGCACCTCGGTGCGGAGCACGACCTCGTACCACCCCCACACGGCGTTGCCCGCGGCGGCCATGAGCGAGGAGAAGGCGAAGAGCAGCCAGGCGGGGCGGGCGCTGCCGCGGTGGGCGCGCCCGTAGAGGAAACAGGAGACCGCGGCGGCGAGGGCGGCGGCGCTGAGTCCGAAGTCGCCCATGAAGAGGGCGATTTCGGGTGATCCCCAGCCGAGTGAGGCGCCGGTCGTGTAGCCCGCGCAGATCACCACCAGGGCGATCTGGGCGAAGAGCGAGCCGAAGCCGGGGTGCCCGGGGTCCGGATGGCCGGAGTCGCCTCCGCCGCCGACGGGGGGCCGTGCGAGGACCGCGCCGGGCGCGCTCACCGGTCCCTCCGGCGCCGCGTCACCGCACCCGGCCGCGTCGTGCGGGCGCGCCGGCGGCTCGTCGGCGCCGCCGGGAGCGTGCCCGTCGCAGTCGTGGGGGCCGGCAGGGTCCCGTACGACCGCACCGACCGACTCCGACCCGACACCCGGCTCCCGTACGGCAGGGGCGACCAGCCCCGGTGCGGCGCCCGGCTTCCCTCCTGCCTGGTCGGCCGGGTCCGGCGCGGGGGCGCCGCAGGCCTCGGAGGCGCTGTGTGGCGTGAAGTCGCCATGAGGTGCGCAGGCGCCGTTCGCCGCGGGGGTGTCGTGCGCCGCGGCGGCGCGGGCGGCCGGGGCCGTGGCGCCGCCGGGGCGATCGGCCGCGCCCGGTGGTTCGGCAGCGTGACCTTCGGCTCGGAGGTCCGGTCCGGTGTCCGGTCCGGCGTCCGGTCCGGAGGTCGGGTCGGTGTGCGACCCGGTGTCCGGTGGCTCGGCCGCTCGGGGCGCGCGGTGCGGCGCGGCCTGGTCCGGCACGGAATGCGCGTGGCCGGTGGCGAGGCGTGGAAGGCTCGCCGGCGGCGGCGTCGCCGCGTCGGATCGTCGGTCCTCCGGCCGTGCCTCACCCGTCGCCCCCCTCGGAATCTGATGTCCCGTCACTTCGCTCCCCAGCGTCAGCCCGTACTCGACGCAGTCCCCACGCTCCGGGACGATACACCAGGACGGTCACTCAGGGACAGGGTCGCAGTACTCTCCGTGACGGCCCGGAGGCTTGCATGCGGCGCGTGTCGGGGCGCGTACCACCCGACCGGCCTATCGCGGCCGTTCAGCCGGTGGTGAGCAGTACGTTGGCCGGCTCCTCGCCCGCCACGAACCGCCGCAGCTGCCCCGCGATCAGCCGCTTCGCCCGCGGCATGAAGGCCGAAGTGGAACCCCCGACGTGGGGGCTGATCAGGACACCGGGAGCGTGCCACAACGGATGGCCGGCCGGCAGCGGTTCCGGGTCGGTGACATCGAGTGCCGCCGTGATCCTGCCGCTCTCGACCTCCTTGAGCAGGGCCGCGGTGTCGACGACCGGCCCCCGCGCGACGTTCACGAGGAGCGCCCCGTCCTTCATCCGGCCGAGGAACCCGGCGTCGGCGAGATGCCTGGTCGCGGGCGTGAGCGGAGTGGAGAGCACGACGACATCGGCATCCGGAAGCAGCGCGGGCAGCTCCGTCAGGGGATGGACCTCGCCGCGCGCTGTGGTGCGCGCGGAGCGTGCGACGCGCGACACCCGCGCGCACTCGAAGGGCGCGAGCCGGTCCTCGATGGCGGCGCCGATGGATCCGTACCCGACGATCAGGACGGACTTGTCGGCGAGGGCCGGGTAGAAGCCGGCCCGCCACTCCTCGGCGTCCTGGCCGCGCACGAAACCGGGGATGCCGCGCAGCGAGGCCAGGATCAGCGCGAGCGTGAGTTCGGCGGTGCTGGCCTCGTGGACGCCCTTCGCGTTGCAGAGGGCGACGCCCGGGGGCAGCGAGTCGATGCCGGGGGTGACGTGGTCGATGCCCGCGGACAGGGTCTGCACGACCCGCAGCGAGGCCATCGCGGCCAGCGGCCGTACGGCGATCTCGGAGCCCTTCATGTACGGGACGACGTAGAAGGCGCAGTGCGCCGGGTCGGCCGGGAACTCCGGTCCGCCGTCCCAGAAGCGGTAGTTCAGGCCCGACGCGCCCGGTTCGGGGAGATCGTCGATCTCGTCCGCGGGAATCGGAAGCCACACGTCAGCGGTCGTGTTCTCGAATCTCATGAGCGGGAGGCTATGCGAAGAATCCCGTGCGTCATTGGTTACTTTGGGGGACGGCACAGGGAGGGGTACCGGCAGGTGGAGCGCAGGACTATCGGGGCGACGGCGCTCGACGTGGGTGCGATCGGCCTGGGGTGCATGCCGATGAGCTGGGCGTACAGCCGTTCGGAACAGCGGGGGGACCGCTCGCTGCGGACCGTGCACGCGGCGCTGGACGCCGGGGTGAGCCTGCTCGACACCGCCGACATGTACGGCCCGTTCACCAACGAGCCTTTGGTGGGACGGGTGTTGAAGGAGCGACGGGCGGACGCCTTCGTCTCGACGAAGTGCGGACTGCTCGTCGGCGACGGCGGCGAGCGCCGGCACGTGGTCGCCAACGGCAGGCCGGGGTACGTCCGCCGGGCCTGCGACGCCTCGCTCCGGCGGCTCCAGACCGATGTGATCGACCTCTACCAGCTGCACCGGGCGGACCCCGAGGTGCCGGTCGAGGAGACCTGGGGAGCGATGGCCGAGCTGGTCTCGGCCGGCAAGGTGCGGGCGCTCGGACTCTGTGCCGTCGGCAGCCGCTCGGCCCGCCGGGGCGCGACCGGTCTCCGTCGTGACGGCTATGAGGGAACGATCCGCCAACTGGAGCGGATCCAGCAGGTGTTCCCGGTGGCGGCGGTGGAGGCCGAGCTGTCGGTGTGGTCCCAGGAGGCGCTGGTGCGGCTGCTGCCGTGGTGTGCGGCGCGGGGTGTCGGCTTCCTGGCGGCGATGCCGCTGGGGAACGGCTTCCTGACCGGGACGCTGACGCCGGGCGGCGGCTTCGAGCCGGACGATCCGCGGGCCCGGCACCCCCGGTTCACGGCGGAGATGATGGCGGCGAACCAGCCGCTGGTGGCGGGGCTGCGGCGGGTGGCCGCGCGGCACGGGGCGGCGGTCACCCCGGCGCAGGTGGCGCTCGCCTGGGTGCTGGGCCGGGGGCGGCACGTCGTGCCGGTGCCGGGGACGAAGCGGGAGCGCTGGGCGGTGGAGAACGCCGGGGCGGCCGGGCTGCGGCTGACGGCGGCGGACCTGGCGGAGATCGCGGCCCTTCCGGCGGCCCGGGGGTCCTGGGACTGAGCGGCTCGCGGGACCTCGGGGCACGGGTTGTCGCTGCGTCGGGAACCTGATCGCGCCGGGCGGTGTATCAAGGGTGAAGGGATGCCGCTCGACTCGTCGAAGGGGACCGTGCCATGAGCCGTCCTGCAGTTGTGAAGGCCCTGTGGGGCGCCGCCGTGCTGGTCCTGGTGGCGGGCTGCTCCTCGGGGGGTACGGAGGATCGGCCGGGTACGGCTCCGCCGACGTCGGCCTCGACGTCCGCGTCTGCGTCCGCGTCGGCCACCACCCCGGGGAGCCCGTCCGGGTCCGCCACCGCTCCCGCCGCTGGGCGGGCGACGGTGACGGGCACGCTCACCGAGGGTCTGAAGTCGCCCTGGGGGCTCGCCGAGCTGCCCGACGGGGATCTGCTGGTCTCCTCGCGGGACGAGCGGACGATCACCCGGGTCGACGGACGGACCGGGGCGAAGACCTCGCTCGGCGAGGTGCCCGGGGTGGTGCCGGGCGGCGAGGGCGGGCTCATGGGCCTCGCCGTGCGGGACGGCTGGGTGTACGCGTATCTGACCGCCGAGTCGGACAACCGCATCGTGCGCATGCGGTACGGCGGCGGGGACGGCGACCGGCTCGGTGCGCCGCAGCCGGTGCTGACCGGCATCCCGAAGGGGGTCGTGCACGACGGCGGACGGATCGCGTTCGGGCCGGACCGGATGCTGTACGCGGGGACGGGCGAGACGGGCCGGACCGGGCTTGCCCAGGACCGGGAGTCGCTGGGCGGGAAGATCCTCCGGATGACACCGGAGGGCAAGCCGGCGCCGGGCAATCCCTTCCCCGGGTCGGTGGTCTATTCGTACGGGCACCGCAATGTGCAGGGCATCGCCTGGGACGACGAGGGCCACCTGTGGGCGGCCGAGTTCGGGCAGAACACCTGGGACGAGCTGAATCTGGTCGAGCCGGGGAAGAACTACGGCTGGCCGGAGGCCGAGGGGCAGGCCGGAAAGGCCGGGTTCGTGGACCCGGTGGCCCAGTGGCCGACCTCGGAGGCCTCCCCCAGTGGGATCGCGTACGCGCGGGGCGCGATCTGGATGGCCGGGCTCAGAGGCGAGCGGCTGTGGCGGGTCCCGCTCTCCGGCGCGGAACGCTCGGGGGACCCCGAGGCGTTCCTCTCGGAGGAGTACGGACGCCTGCGCACGGTCCTCGCGGGGGGCGGCGGGCGGCTCTGGCTGGTGACCAGCGAAACCGACGGCCGGGGTACGCCCGGGCCCGGGGACGACAGGATTCTCCGGCTGGAGGTGAGCTGAAGGAGCTGGTGACCGTGTTCGACCCGTTGGCGGAGCTGTTCGCGCCCGGCCGCAGGCACACTGAGGAGGAGCTCCGCAGGCAGGCGCTGACCAGGGAGGACCCGGGTGACGCCGACCCGTCGCGGGGGCCGATAGACCTCACCTCGGGCCGCGTGACGATACGGGCCCCCCGCCCGGCGGCGGGGGACGTGACGGCCGGCCGTGGGGCCGGTGGGTCAGAGCGTGGTGTCGAGGAGGTGGAGACGGTGGGCCAGGGCGGCGGCCTCGCCCCGGCCGGCGACGCCGAGCTTGGCGAGGATGTTGGAGACGTGGACGCTGGCCGTCTTGGGTGAGATGAAGAGTTCCTCGGCGATCTGACGGTTGGTGCGGCCGGCCGCGACGAGGCGCAGGACGTCCTGCTCGCGGGGGGTGAGGCCGAAGGTGTCGTCCGTGGGCTCCGCGGGTGCCGGGGGCTGCTTCTCCTCGGTCAGGGAGAGGCGGGCGCGGGCGGCGAGGAGTTCCACGTCCTCGCGGAGCGGGCGGGCGTTGAGGCGGACCGCGGTGGCGTGGGCCTGCCGGAGCAGGGCCGTGGCCTCCTCGCGGCGGCCGCCCTCGACGAGCAGGGCGTCGGCGAGGCGGTGGCGGGCGCGGGCCAGCTGGTGCGGGCGTTCGAGCGGCTCGTAGGCGGCGACGACCTCGGCCCAGCGGGCGGCGGTCTCGCGGCCCTCGGCGCGGGCGATCTCCTCGGAGACCTGCCGGGAGTAGGCCTCCCAGACCGGGGCCGGGGTGGCGAGGCCACGGACGCAGCGGCGCACGAGGGCGAGCGCCTCGGCGCGGCCCTCGTCGGCGGCGGGCAGTCCCCGGCCGTCGGCCTCGGCGGTGACGGCGGTGAGGACGAGGGGCCAGCCGTAGCGGTGGGTGCCGGGCGGGAAGCCGGTCTCCGCGGTGGCGGCGAACTGTTCCCGCACGTCCTCGAGGCGACCCTCGGCGGCGGCGATGCTGATCTCGACCTGCGCCATGGGCAGGGTGTACTGCGGGATCGGGTCGCGGGTGCCGTACCGGGTGCGGGCCTCGGCGAGGTACGCGGCGGCCCTGGCCGGCTCGCCTCGGCCGACGGCGAGGTGGGCGAGCTGCAGCAGGGCCGTTCCGCCCGGCTTGGTGCTGCTCGCGCCGGAGCGGAGCAGCTCCTCGGCCTCCTCCTTGCCCCGGTCCCATTCGCCGAGCGAGAGGAGGGACTCCGAGAGGTTGGCGCGGATCCAGCCCGCGCTGTCGACGAGGCCGCGGGAGCGGGCCAGTTCGATGCCGGCGACCGCGATCTCCACGGCTTCGCGGGAGCGGCCTAGTGCCTCCAGGGAGGAGGAGATGTTCACATGCGCGCGGGCGGCCTCGTGGAACTGGCCGAGGGCGATGGTCCGTTCGCGTGCCTCGTGCATGGTGGCGAGCCCGCCGTCGGTGTCGCCGGCCGACACCATGATGGTGCCGAGGGTGATCCGGGCGTTCAGTTCGATCGGCTCGTCCTTGACGAACCGCGCGTACTCGACGGCGCGTTCGGCGGCGGCGATCGCCTCGGGGCCGGGGTTGCGGAGCATGCCCCAGCCGGCCGCGCCGACCAGGACGGTGGCGTGGACGGCGGACGGCGGGAGGCCCTTGACGAGTTCCTGGGCGCGGGCGATCTCCGGCCAGCCGTCGCCCCGGCCGAGGTTGGACTGGAGCCGGGCCATCTCCGTCCAGAACCAGGCGGCGCGCAGCGGGTCGTGCTCGTCGCTGTCGAGGACCCGGAGCGCATTCCGGCAGATCTTCGCGGCCCGCTCCCGCTCTCCGCTGAGCCGGGCGGCGACGGCGGCCTCGGCGAGCAGGTCGAGGAAGCGCAGGGAGGCGGCGTCGGGGTCGCAGCCGCAGGCGGGGTAGGCGTCGGCGTAGTCGATGGGGCGCAGGGATTCGCGCGTCTCGGCGGGGGCCTTGTCCCAGAGTTCCATGGCCCGTTCGAGGAGGCTGAGCTGCTCGGCGTAGGCGTGGCGCTTGCGGGTCGCGACAGAGGCGCTGAGGACGGCGGGCAGGGCCTTGGACGGGTCGTGCGCGTGGTACCAGTAGGTCGCCAGCCGGTTGGCGCGCTCGTCGGCCCGGACGAGCCCGGGGTCGGCCTCCAGGGCTTCGGCGTAGCGCCGGTTGAGGCGGGAGCGTTCGCCGGGCAGCAGGTCGTCGCTGACGGCCTCGCGGACCAGGGAGTGGCGGAAGCGGTAGCCGTCGCCGTCGGGGACGGCGAGCAGGAGGTTGGCGCCGACGGCGGCCCGCAGGGCTTCGATGAGTTCGTCCTCGGTGAGCCGGGCGACGGCGGCGAGCAGTCCGTACTCGACGGTGGAGCCGCCCTCGGCGACGATCCTGGCGATCCGCTGGGCGTCCTCGGGGAGCGCCTCGACCCGGACGAGCAGGAGGTCGCGCAGGGAGTCGCTGAGTTGTCCCGCGGCGCAGCCGGCCTCGTGGGAGACGATGAGTTCCTCGACGAAGAAGGCGTTGCCGTCGGAGCGTTCGAAGACCTCCTCGACGAGACCGGGGTCGGGTTCGGCGGCGAGGATGCCGGTGAGCTGGCGGTGCACCTCGGTGCGGGTGAAGCGGGCGAGTTCGATGCGGCGGATGGTGCGGAGCCGGTCGAGTTCGGCGAGGAGGGGGCGCAGCGGGTGGCGGCGGTGGATGTCGTCGGCGCGGTAGCTGGCGACGACCACGATGCGGCCGCGGCGCAGGGTGCGCAGGAGGTAGGTGAGGAGGTGCCGGGTGGAGGCGTCGGCCCAGTGCAGGTCTTCCAGGACGAGCACGATCGTACGGTCGGCGGCGAGCCGTTCCAGAAGCCGTACGGTGAGTTCGAAGAGGCGGGCGGTGGAGTCCTCGTCCGAGGTGTCGTGGCTGCCGGGGTCGCCCAGTTCGGGGAGCAGCCGGGCGAGTTCCGCCTGCTGGCCGTCGGCCGCGGCGGCGAGTTCCTCGGGGAGGCGCCGGTGGAGCGAGCGCAGTGCGGTGGCGAAGGGGGCGAAGGGCAGGCCGTCGGCGCCGAGCTCGACGCAGCCGCCGAGCGCGACGACGGCGCCCTGTGCGCAGGCCGTGTCGAGGAACTCCTCGATGAGCCGGGTCTTGCCGACCCCCGCCTCGCCGCCGATGAGCAGGGCCTGGGGCTCCCCCGCGGTCGCGCGGGAGAGCGCCTCGGTGAGGGCGGTGAGTTCGCCGGCGCGGCCGACGAACACGGGACTGACTGACCTGGTCTCCACGGCGCCGAGCATCGCACAGCCGTCCATACGGTCGCCCATACGGGGGTCACGCGGCCCGGACGAAGCGGCCGCGTCCGCCGTCGCTCACCCGCCCCTCCGCGTCCTTGTTCCCGCTCCGGCGGCCGAGGCGGCGCAGGCCCCGGGCGGAGCCGGCCGTCTCGGCGGCCTCGCGGGAGAGCCGCTGGGCGGCGGCCTCACGGACGAGCTGGGCGTGGTTGATGAGGTGGAGTTCGTACGCGAACATCGGGTGCTCCCTGGTTCTTCTCGGTTTCGGTATCGCTCCTTGCGATGCCTCCACTGTCGTTTCCCAGGGGGTGCGGCCACATCGGGCGTGTGCCGCATGTTCGGGGTACGGGGGGCCTTAGGCCGGTTCCCGGGAGGACTTAGACGTCGTCCCGGGCCGCCTCGGGCAGGGTCAGGATCCGGCGGTCGGCAGACTCAGGAACAGGTCGAAGTAGGTACCGACCGACAGGAGCAGACCCAGGCCGCCGAGGACGGCGCCGGCGACGGCGACCGAGCGGACCCAGGCGGGGCGCCCGGGGAGGACGAGCACGAGGACGGCGACGAGCAGGGCGATCAGCGCGAAGACGCCGTTCACGAGGGCGGTGCTGTGCCAGGCGTCGCCGTAGATCTCGGAGATCTGCTGGGCCGGGGTGCCGGAGCCGGAGGTCTTGATCTGCCCGAGGAGGGTCTCGCGCTCGGAGACGACCTTGCCGGTCCAGGTGCCGGTGAGCGCGACGGCGCCGAGAGCGGCGGAGACCACGGCCGCGGCGGCGCCGCCGATGCCGGCGGAGGCGGGAGCGGCCGCCGACTCGGCGAACAGCTCGTCGTCCTCGTCGCCGTCCTCGTCCTCGGCTTCGTTCTCGTGCGCGTCCGCGTCCGCGTCGGTCAGCGCGGTGGCCGGTTCGGCGTCCTGCTTGTCGAGCACGACCGCGGCCGTCTCCTCGGCGGTCCCGGCGGCGTCCGCGCTCTCGCCGGTCTTCTCTGTCGTCGTCTTGGTGTCCATGCGCCGCACGCTAGGTGCCCCGTATGAGAACCGTATGAGGAAAGCGGGTGTGCGGGTGACGAGGTCTTCGCCGTGTTCGGGTTACGAGGTCTTCGCCGCGCGCCATTCCGGGGCGAGGACGGCCCAGACCTCGGTGTCGGCGCGGACGCCGCGGTGCGGGTAGTTCTCCCGCAGCACGCCCTCGCGGGTCATGCCGAGGCGGCGGGCGACGGCGATGCTCGGCCCGTTCTTCGCGGAGGCGTGCCACTCGACGCGGTGGATGCCCCGCTCCTCGATCGCCCAGTCGATGATCACGCGGCAGGCGCGGGTGATCAGGCCCTGGCCCGCGGCGGAGGGCTCCAGCCAGCAGCCCGCCTCGGCGGTGCCGTACGTCGTGTCGAAGGTCCGGAAGAGGACGCCGCCGACGAGCGTGCCCCCGGTCCAGATGCCGTAGATGCGTCCGGTGTCGTTCGCGGCCTTCTCGGCGTACGAGCGGAGGAAGGAGTGCGCGGAGGCGCTGTCCGCGACGAAGTCGGGGAGGGCGATGTGCTCCCCGATGAACTCTCGCCCACGGTCCATGTGGGCGAGGAACTCCTCGGACTTCGAGGGCTCCAGGGGCCTCAGCTCGGCACCGTCGTCACCCAGCGATATCGCGAACATCGTCGTTCCTCTCCTCCGCGGCCGAAGTCGCGGCTGCCACCCCCGGTGTCACGGCCGTCACGGCCGTCACACGTTGAGCGGGTATTTTCCCACGCGCGTCGGCAGCCTCGCGGCACTCGGGCGTTTCGATGCTGATCCGGGGCAGCAGGCGGTCGAGCCACTTCGGCAGCCACCAGTTCGCCCCGCCGAGCATGTGCATGAGGGCGGGGACGAGGAGGGTGCGCAGGACGAAGGCGTCGAGCGCGACGGCCGCCGCGAGGGCGATGCCGAACATCGCGATGACCCGGTCGCCGGAGAGGACGAAGGCGAGGAAGACCGCGATCATGATGACGGCCGCGGAGTTGATCACGCGGCTGGTCTCGGCCAGGCCGACCCGGACCGCCCGCCGGTTGTCGCCGGTCTCCAGCCACTCCTCGTACATCCGGCTGACCAGGAAGACCTGGTAGTCCATGGAGAGCCCGAAGAGGACCGAGACCATGATCACGGGGAGGAAGGGTTCGATCGGTCCGGCGCTGCCGAGACCGAGGAGCTCGCTCCCCCAGCCCCACTGGAAGATCGCCACGACGACGCCGAAGGCGCCGGCGACGGCCGCCACGTTCATGGCGGCCGCCTTGAGCGGGATGCCGATCGAGCGGAAGGCGAGCAGGAGCAGCAGGCAGCCGAGGGCGATGACGACGCCGACGAAGAGCGGCAACTTGCCGATGATGATCTCGGCGAAGTCGTCGTACGAGGCGGTGACGCCGCCGACGTGGACGTCGAGGGAGGTGCCGTTCTCGGCCTTCGGGAGGACGTCCGTGCGGAGCCGGTCGACGAGCTCACTGGTGGCCTTGGACTGGGGCGAGGACTCGGGGACGACGGTGAGGAAGGCGGTGTCGCCCGAGCTGTTGTAGGTGGCCGGGGAGACGGACGCGACCCCGCGGGTGGCGGAGAGCGCGGCCGGCAGCTGGTCGAGGGCGACCCGGTCGTCGGCGCCGTCGAGCCCGGCGACCAGGGTGAGGGGGCCGTTCACGCCGGGACCGAAGCCCTCGGCGATCAGGTCGTACGCCTGCCGGGTGGTCGCGGTGGCCGGGCCGTTGCCCTGGTCGGAGGTGCCCAGGTGGAGCGAGAGGGTGGGCAGCGCGAGGACGCCCATGACGACGGCGGCGACGAGCCCGAGGAGCTTGGGGTGCCGTTCGACGAAGGCGGACCAGCGGGCGGCGAAGCCGGTGGGCAGCTCGGGCTGCGGCCCGTGCTCGGCGAGCGTCCGGCGTTCGCGCCGGGACAGCGCCCGCATGCCGATGAGGGAGAGCAGCGCCGGCAGGAGGGTGACGGAGGCGGCCACCGTGAGGACGACGGTGAGGGAGGCGGCGATGGCGACGCCGTTGAGGAAGCTGAGCCGCAGGATCAGCATGCCGAGCAGGGCGATGCAGACGGTGGCGCCGGCGAAGACGACGGCGCGGCCGGTGGTGGCGACGGCGGTCTCGGCGGCCTCGGCGACGGAGAGCCCGCGTTTCAGGCCTCTACGGTGCCGGGTGACGATGAAGAGGGCGTAGTCGATGCCGACGCCGAGCCCGACGAGCATGCCGAGCATGGGGGCGAAGTCGGCGACGGTCATGAGGTGGCCGAGGAGCACGATCCCGGAGTAGGCGATACCGACGCTGACCAGCGCGGTCGCGATGGGGAGCACGGAGGCGGCGAGGGAGCCGAAGGCGAGGAAGAGGACGACGGCCGCGACGGCGACGCCGACGACCTCGGCGATGTGGCCGCCGGGGGCCTCGGTGAGGGCGACGGCGCTCCCGCCGAGCTCGACGGCGAGGGTGTCGTCCGCTGCGGCCTTCGCCGTGTCGACGAGGGCGCGGGCCTGCGCCTCGGGGATGTCGTCGGCCTGCTCGCGGAAGGTGACGGTGGCGTAGGCGGTGTGCCCGTCCTCGCTGACCTGGCCCCGGGTGTCGCCGTACGGGGAGGTCACGGAGGCGATGCCGGGGAGCTCGGCGACCTCGTCGAGCATCGCGGTCATGCGGCGCTCGACGGCGTCGGCACGGACGCTGCCCTTGTCGGTGTGCCAGACGATGGTGTCGCTGTCACCGCCGAGGCCGTGGAAGCCGCGCTCCAGGAGCGCGGTGGCACGGCCGGACTCGGTGCCGGGGACCTCGTAGTCGTTGGAGTACGCGCTGCCGGCGACGACCGCCGCGGTGCCGACCCCGCCGAGTGCGACGAGCCACAGCAGGACGGCGACGAGGCGGTGCTTGATGCACCACCGTGCGATGGCTGCCAAAGGACGTGCTCCCTGGGTGGTTCGAGGATCTTCAGCGGGAACAGCCCGAAAAAGAACGCTTGACCTACGTGGGCCCACTGTGGCAGCCAAACGTGATCGTTTGCCCTATTCGTGTCGATACTCACAGGGGTGCCCGGAGGTTCGGGATCGAGGTCCTGACCTCGGTCCCGAACCTCCGGGCACAACGACTCACCGTGGGTGTTCAGCCGGAGACGCTGGGGCGGCCGTTCTCGATGTGACCCATGAGCCGACGGCGGAAACCTCCGGGTGCGGTCACCTCGATGTCGTACCAGCCGTGCGCGTCGGCGGCGGAGTGCACGACGGTACGGGTCTTCCCGGGCTTCACGGTGACGGTGCGGGTCCAGTCGCCGAGGTCGGCGAGGTCCTCGGGGTCCACGTACCCGAGCGGCCTCACGGTGAAGGAGACGGGCGCCGAGCCCGTGTTCCGTACGGTGAGATGCAGGTCACGGTCATGGTGATCGATCCGGGAGGCGAGCTCGGCGCCGCCCGTCGCGGGGCCCTCGAACTCACGGCGGAAGCCGTTCGGGCCGGTGATCGTGAAGCGGTAATGATCACCCGGAACGGGGACCGTCCACTCCCCCGTGCCCCTGACGTCCTGGTGCTGCGGGACGGCGAACTCTCCCGCGTACGGGTAGAGGGCGAAGTGCGCGCTCGCCTTCCCGCTGTTGCTGAGCGCCACGCGGACGGAGCCGGCGGCGAAGGTCGCGGCGGCGTCCGGCTGGTACGGCAGCGGGCGGGCCGGGCGGACGCCGGGCTCCTGGACCGGCATCCGCTGCACGGCCGGGGGCTGGGGCCGCCAGCGGCCGCTGAAGGGCGGGATCGGGCCCGGCCGGTCGACGGGCGGCTGCTTGCGGCCGCGCTTGAAGTCGAAGGCCGAGGTGAGGTCGCCGGTGACGGCCCGGCGCCAGGGGGTGATATTGGGCTCCCGGATGCCCGTGAGCTTCTCCAGGAAACGGATCACCGAGGTGTGGTCGAAGGTCTCGGAGCAGACGTGGCCACCGACCGACCAGGGGGAGACGACCAGCAGCGGGACGCGGATGCCGAGACCAGTGGGCCGGCCCTTCCAGCGCTCGTCCGTGTTCTCGGCCGGCGGGACCGGCGGCGGCACGTGGTCGAAGAAGCCGTCGTTCTCGTCGTAGTTGATCAGGACGACGGTGTGGCGCCAGACGTCCGGGTGCGCGCCGAGGGCGTCGAGCACCTTGTAGACGAGGGAAGCGGAGGCGATCGGCGAGGAGGAGCCGGGGTGCTCGGAGTCGATCGCGGACGGCACCAGGTAGGAGACCTCGGGGAGGGTCCCGGCGGCGACGTCGGCGCGGAAGGCGTCGGCGAGGGTGCCGCTCTCGACCCGGCGCAGTCCGCGCTCGAAGAGGGAGCGCTCGGCCTCGGTGAGGGTCGCCACGCCCTCCTCCAGGAGACCGAGGAGGCGAGCGCGCTCGGTGGCGTCGTCGGTGTCGCGGACGGCGGCGTAGAAGGACTCCATGAAGGTGTGCCCGCCGGTTCCGGCGAGCGCCTTGCGGGCGATCTTCTTGAAGCTGGTGAAGAACTCGATGTTGTTGTCGGTGAAGTTCTCCCACTCGGTGTACGTCTTCCAGCTGCGCCCGGCGGCTTCGAGCCGCTCGGCGTAGGTGGGCCAGCCGTAGCCGGGGTGGGTGCCCTCGGCGTACGCGGCGTTGGTGACGGCGCGGCTGCCGTCGGCCTCGAAGCCGGTCCAGCCGGACCAGAGGTGGTTGCGGTTGGGGCTCGTCGAGGTGTGGATGGACGAGTGGTAGGCGTCGCAGATGGTGAAGGTGTCGGCGAGCTCGTAGTGCAGGGGGATGTCCTGCCGGTCGTAGTACGCCATGGTCGCGGCGGTCTTGGCCGAGACCCACCCGTCCATCCAGCCGCCGTGCCAGGCCTTGCCGCCGCCGTCCCAGGAGTGGTCGAGGTCCCCGATGTACTGGAGGTCCTTCTGCTGCGTCTCGGCGGCGCCGCGGATCGGGAAGGGCAGCACGGTCCGGCCGAGCGCGGCGGGCTGCTCGAACACGGGCCTGCCGGAGGGCAGCTCGATGGCGTTGCGGTCGGAGAAGCCGCGGACGCCGCGCAGGGTGCCGAAGTAGTGGTCGAAGGAACGGTTCTCCTGCATGAGGATCACCACGTGCCGCACGGCGGCCATGCCTCCCGCCGGCGGTCCCGCGGCGATCGCCTCCTGAAGCGACGGCGGGAGCAGCGAGCCCGCAGCGGCGGCGCCGAGCGCGCCTCCGCCCAGCGCGAGGACCCTGCGGCGGGACATCCGGGACTTCTCGGGGGACAAGACCGACCTCCAGTCGACGACCAATGGTTCGCCTTCGAGCCATTGGGTGGTACGCCGGGGACGGTAGTGAGACGGGATGACGGAAAGAAGACCCGACGGGGGCGCGGCGGTGAACGTCCAAGAGGACGGAACAGGAGTCCAAGCGGATCCCGCCTCCACGCCCCCGCTTCCGCGTTGACCCCGGCCCCACCTGAACGGCAAGCTGATGACCCGTCAATCACTGTGCCTTGGGGGGAAATTGAGCAACACGGCACACCACATCGGGCCCGACTCGGCACCTGACCGGTACCGGCTGCTGCGGTCCATCGGGCGGGGCGGCGAGGCCGTGCTCTATCTCGCGGAGCTCGAGCTGGCCGGTGGCACCGAGCCCGTCGTCGTGAAGGTCCTCGACTCGAAGACCACCCTCACGCCCGAGGTCTTCGAGCGGATCAGCCAGAAGTGGAACGAGCAGGCCGAACTGCTGCGCTTCGTCCACCGGCCCGGTGTCGTCGGCGTACGGGAGCACTTCCAGGGGCCGCCGATCCACCGGCCCGGCGAGTCCGGAGCGATCACCGGCCGGGCCCTGGTCCTCGTCATGAACCACGTCGACGGCCTCGACCTGCGCGACTGGCGGGCCGAACGGACCCTCAGCACGGCCGCCGAGCGGCGCGAGGTGATGCGGACCCTGGAGCAGCTCGCCGACGTCCTCGACCGGCTGCACTCCGGCAAGGCCACTCCGTCGGGGCGGACCGTCATCCACGGCGACCTGTCCCCGGGCAACGTCATGGTCGACGAGCACGGGCAGGCGACCCTGGTCGACTTCGGCCTGAGCAAGCTGACCGCCGACCACCAGACGGCCGAGGTGTGGTTCACCCCCGGCTACGCGGCTCCCGAGATCTTCGAGGGCAAGCGCACCCCGGGTACGGACCGCTACGCCTTCGGCGCCATCGCGTACTTCCTGCTCAGCGGCCAGTCCCCGCCCACCGCACCCGAACAGCTGGTGACCGCGCTCGGCGCGCTGCCACAGATCGCGGGGCTGCCGGCCGAGCAGCGGGACCGGGTGCTGAGCATCGCCGCCGCCGACCCGGGCCGGCGGCCGCTGTCCCTGTCGGCCTGGGTGAAGGACGTACGGCACGGGGTGGTGTCGACGACGACCTCCCGGCCGTCGACGGTCGCGGACGCGGTCCCGGCCGCGCCGCCCCCCGCGCCGCCTGCCGCGCCGCCTGCCGCGCCGCCTGCCGCGCCGGCGAAGCCGTCGACGCCGCCCCTGCCGGTGACACCCCCGCCGCCCATGGCCGCGCCGGTGGTGGCACCGCAGCCCGTGGCAGCCGCGCAGCCCGCCGCACCGCAGCCCGCCGCCGAACCGCCCACCGTCGCCACGCCCGGCTTCGGGCCGCCGACGCCTCCCGCGGCCTCGTCCGGGCCGGCCACCACCTCTCCGCCGCCGCCCGAGCGGCGCCGCAAGGGTCCGCTCATCGGGGCCGTGGCCGGGGTGCTGCTGATCGCCGTGCTCGCGGTGATCGGCGTCCAGCTGCTCGGCGACAAGGACGACGGAGGTGGGGGAGGAACGGCAGGTGGCCCGCCCGCCACCACGACCACCGCCTCGACGCCCGGGACGACCGAGCCCTCCACCGAGGATCCCACCACCTCTCCGCCCCCGGCGAACAGCGCATCCCCCTCCGCGCACACCCCCGGGCCCGGGCCGGACTCTGTCTCCCTCACCACGCTCAACGACGTGGGCGACGCCCCGTACGCCGACCTGTCCGTCGGCAGCGGCACGGTGAAGGCCACCTACTACGAGACGGCGCTGGTGCCCGACGGCACCGACCAGGAATGCTCGGGGTTCTCCGAGTACAACCTGGGAACCGAGTGGAAGACCCTCACCATGACTGCCGGAATCGATGACTCCTCCCCCAACACCGCCGCCCGGCTCATCGTCAAGGTCGACGGTAAGGCCCTACACACCGGCGTGGTCGACCTGGGCCAACCGGAGAAGCTGACGCTCGACCTCGACCACGGCCTACGCCTGCGCATCGAGTTCGAGGATCCGGCGGACTCCTGCGAGATGGGCCAGCTCATCCTCGCGGACCCGATGCTCAGCAAGTAGCGGCACCGCACGTCGACGGCCCCGCACCGGAGTTCAAGAACTCGGGTGCGGGGCCGTTCACACGTCCGTACGAGAAGACGACGCTCAGCCCTCGCTGACGCCCAGCTTCTCCAGGATCAGGTCCTTCACCTTCGCCGCGTCGGCCTGGCCGCGGGTGGCCTTCATGACCGCGCCGACCAGGGCGCCGACCGCGGCGACCTTGCCGCCGCGGATCTTGTCGGCGATGGCCGCGTTGCCCGCGATGGCCTCCTCGACCGCCGTGCCGAGCGCGCCGTCGTCGGAGACGACCTTCAGACCGCGCTTCTCGACGACCGCGTCCGGGGTGCCCTCGCCGGCGAGAACGCCCTCGATGACCTGGCGGGCCAGCTTGTCGTTCAGATCGCCGGCGGCGACCAGGGCGGAGACCCGGGCCACGTCCGACGGGGTGATCGCCAGCTCCTCCAGGGAGACGCCCTGCTCGTTGGCGTTGCGGGCGAGCTCGCCCATCCACCACTTGCGGGCCGAGGTCGCGTCCGCGCCCGCCTCGATCGTGGCGACGATCGAGTCGACCGCGCCCGCGTTGAGGATGGACTGCATGTCCAGCTCGGACACGCCCCACTCCTCGCGCAGCCGGTTACGGCGCACGCGCGGCAGCTCGGGAAGGCCCTTGCGGAGCTCCTCGACCCACTCGCGGGCGGGGGCCACCGGCACCAGGTCGGGCTCCGGGAAGTACCGGTAGTCCTCGGCGTTGTCCTTGATGCGGCCGGAGGTCGTGGAGCCGTCGTCCTCGTGGAAGTGACGGGTCTCCTGGATGATCGTGCCACCGGAGGCGAGCACGGCCGCGTGGCGCTGGATCTCGAAGCGCGCTGCCCGCTCCACCGAACGGAGCGAGTTGACGTTCTTCGTCTCCGAGCGGGTACCGAAGGTCTCCCGGCCGTGCGGGCGCAGCGACAGGTTCACGTCGCAGCGCATCTGGCCCTTGTCCATGCGCGCCTCGGACACGTCGAGCGCGCGGATCAGCTCGCGCAGCTCGGCGACGTACGCCTTGGCGACCTCGGGGGCCCGCTCGCCCGCGCCCTCGATCGGCTTGGTGACGATCTCGATGAGCGGGATGCCGGCGCGGTTGTAGTCCAGCAGCGAGTGGGACGCGCCGTGGATACGGCCGGTGGCGCCGCCGACGTGCAGCGACTTACCGGTGTCCTCCTCCATGTGGGCGCGCTCGATCTCCACGCGGAAGACCTCGCCGTCCTCCAGCTGGACGTCCAGGTAGCCGTTGAAGGCGATCGGCTCGTCGTACTGGGAGGTCTGGAAGTTCTTCGGCATGTCCGGATAGAAGTAGTTCTTCCGGGCGAAGCGGCACCACTCGGCGATCTCGCAGTGCAGCGCGAGGCCGATCTTGATGGCGGACTCGACGCCGATCGCGTTGACGACGGGCAGCGAGCCGGGCATACCGAGGCAGGTCGGGCAGGTCTGCGAGTTCGGCTCCGCGCCCAGCTCGGTCGAGCAGCCGCAGAACATCTTCGTCTTGGTGCCGAGCTCGACATGGACCTCCAGGCCCATGACGGGGTCGTACTCGGCGAGCGCCGCTTCGTACGACAGCAGTTCAGTGACAGTCACGGTGAGACTTTCCCTCTCAGCCCAGCAGGACGTCGTCGTCGCCCAGGCGCTTGAGCTCCCGGTAGAGGATCGCCAGGCCGGTAACGATGGCGGCGGCGGACACGGCGGCGTCGATCAGCCGCAGCACGTCGTTGTCGTTGCGGGCCAGCTTGGCCTGCTTCGCGACGCTGACGGCACCGAACGCGGTGGTCGCGAGCGACACGTAGACGCCGGTCTTGGACTTCTTGAAGTTCTTGGCCTTCTTTGCCATGGCACTCACAGCGACGGAGCCTCCTCAAGCAGCGGATGCCCCCACTTTTCCACGAAGGCGGCCTCGACGGCGGCGCCGACCTTGTACAGCCGGTCGTCCTTCATGGCGGGAGCGATGATCTGCAGGCCGACCGGCAGACCGTCCTCGGGGGCCAGGCCGCAGGGCAGCGACATGGCGGCGTTGCCGGCCAGGTTGGTCGGGATGGTGCACAGGTCCGCGAGGTACATGGCCATCGGGTCGTCGGCGCGCTCGCCGATCGGGAAGGCGGTGGTGGGGGTCGTCGGGGAGACGATCACGTCCACCTCCTCGAAGGCCTTCTCGAACTCGCGGGTGATCAGGGTCCGGACCTTCTGGGCCGAGCCGTAGTACGCGTCGTAGTAGCCGGAGCTCAGCGCGTACGTACCGAGGATGATGCGGCGCTTGACCTCGTCGCCGAAGCCGGCCTCACGGGTGAGCGCGGTGACGTCCTCGGCGGACCGCGTGCCGTCGTCGCCGACCCGGAGGCCGTAGCGCATGGCGTCGAAGCGGGCCAGGTTGGAGGAGCACTCGGAAGGCGCGATGAGGTAGTACGCCGAAAGGGCGAGGTCGAAGGTCGGGCAGTCCAGCTCGACGATCTCGGCGCCCAGCGACTTGAGCAGCTCGACGGACTCGTCGAAGCGCTGCACGACACCGGCCTGGTAGCCCTCGCCGCGGAACTGCTTGACGACGCCGACGCGCATGCCGGCGACCGAGCCGTTGCGCGCGGCCTCGACGACCGGCGGGACCGGGGCGTCGATGGAGGTCGAGTCGAGCGGGTCGTGCCCGGCGATCGCCTCGTGCAGGAGGGCCGCGTCCAGGACCGTACGGGCGCAGGGGCCGCCCTGGTCGAGGGAGGACGAGAAGGCCACCATGCCGTAGCGGGAGACGCCGCCGTAGGTCGGCTTGACGCCGACGGTGCCGGTGACGGCGGCGGGCTGGCGGATCGAGCCGCCGGTGTCCGTGCCGATGGCGAGGGGCGCCTGGTACGCGGCGAGGGCGGCGGACGAGCCACCGCCGGAGCCGCCGGGGATCCGGGTCAGGTCCCAGGGGTTGCCGGTCGGACCGTACGCGCTGTTCTCGGTGGAGGACCCCATGGCGAACTCGTCCATGTTGGTCTTGCCGAGGATGACGACGTCGGCGGCCTTCAGGTTCTTGACCAGGGTCGCGTCGTACGGCGGGATCCAGCCCTCGAGCATCTTCGAGCCCACGGTCGTCGGCATGCCGGCGGTGGTGAAGATGTCCTTGAGCGCGAGCGGCACACCGGCGAGCGGGCCGAGCTTCTCGCCGCGGGCGCGCTTCTCGTCGACGGCACGGGCCTGGGCGAGCGCGCCCTCACGGTCGACGTGCAGGAAGGCGTGGACCTTCTCGTCGACGGCCTCGATGCGGGCGAGGTGCGCCTCGGTGACCTCGACGGCGGTCAGTTCGCCGGCGGCGATCTTCCCGGCGATCTCGGCCGCGGTGAGCTTGATGATGTTGTCCGTCATGACTGTTAGTCCTCCCCCAGGATCTGCGGCACCTTGAAACGCTGCTGCTCCTGGGCCGGGGCGCCGGAGAGCGCCTGCTCGGGGGTGAGCGACGGACGGACCTCGTCCGCGCGCATGACATTGGTCAGCGGCAGCGGGTGGGAGGTCGGCGGTACGTCTTGGTCGGCGACCTCAGAGACGCGGGCGACCGCGCCGATGATGTCGTCGA
The DNA here is from genome assembly GCF_036826855.1 of Streptomyces sp. SJL17-4. NCBI lineage: Bacteria > Bacillati > Actinomycetota > Actinomycetes > Kitasatosporales > Streptomycetaceae > Streptomyces > Streptomyces sp. SJL17-4. The sequence continues at coordinate 2,693,113 of NZ_CP104578.1, forward strand.
GCTGGCCGGCGAAGTGATCGAGTTCTTCGCCCTTCAGCTCCAGACGCGCCAGCCGTGCGAGGTGGGCGACCTCCTCGCGCGTGATGCCAGGCATGCGGATCCTCACGGGGTGAGCTTGATGGTGTGGGCCCATCCTATGGGGCCGGTGCCGCTGCCCGTGAAACGGTTTGCCCGGGGTCACCGTCCCGGGCGGACGGGCGCTACTGAACGACCTGGCTGGAGGGATGGTCGAGGTCGACCTCGGCGGCGATGTCGGCGGGGCGGCGCCAGCCGTGCTCGCCGCGGGCCAGGAGCCAGGCGGTGGCCTCGCCGGGCGGCATCGCGGCGGCGACCAGCCAGCCCTGGACGGCGTCGCAGCCCAGGTCGCGCAGGCGCTCCCAGGTCTCGTCGTCCTCGACGCCCTCGGCGACGACGAGGAGGCCGAGGGAGTGGGCGAGGTCGACGGTGCAGCGGACGATCTCGGCGTCCTCGGTGTCGACGGCGAGCCGGGCGACGAAGGAGCGGTCGATCTTCAGTTCGCTGACGGGGAGCCGGCGCAGATGGACGAGCGAGGAGTAGCCGGTGCCGAAGTCGTCGAGGGACATCTTGACGCCGTGGCCGGTGAGGCCGTTGAGCGTGTCGGCGGCCCGCTGGGGGTCCTCCAGGAGGACGTGCTCCGTTATCTCCAGCTGGAGCGCGCCGGCCGGGACTCCGTGGCGGGCGAGCCGGGCGGCGACGGCGCCGGCGAAGCCGGGGGTGTGCACGTCACGCGGCGAGACGTTGACGGCGACCGGGACGTTGAGGCCCTGGGCGCGCCAGCGGGCGACCTGGGCGAGGGCGGTCTCCAGGACGTACTCGGTGAGGTGCGGCATCAGGCCGGAGGACTCGGCGATGGCGATGAACTCGTCCGGGGGGACCTTGCCGCGCTCGGGGTGGACCCAGCGGACGAGGGCTTCGAGTCCGGCGACCTGGCCGTCGAAGCGGACCTTGGGCTGGTAGTGGAGTTCGACCTCGCCGGCGTCGAGGGCGCGGCGCAGGTCGCCGAGGAGGCCGAGCCGGTCGGGGGTGTTGGAGTCGCGCTTGGACTCGTAGACCTCGACGCCGGTGCGGTCCCGCTTGGCCTGGTACATGGCGACGTCGGCGCGGCGCAGCAGGCCTTCGGCGTCGAGGGCGTGGTCGGGGAAGACGGCGACGCCGGCGCTGGCCTCCAGGACGAGGGTGAGTCCGTCGAGGTCGAGCGGGGAGGAGAGCTCGGCGACGAGGTGGCGGGCGACCCGCTGGGCGCTGGTGGTGGAGTCGGCGGTGGGCAGCAGGACGGCGAACTCGTCGCCGCCGAGGCGGGCGGCCTCGGCGCCGCGGGGCAGCGCGAGGCGGAGCCGGTCGGCGATCTGGAGGAGCAGCCGGTCGCCCGCGAGGTGTCCGAGGGTGTCGTTGACCGATCGGAAGCGGTCGAGGTCGATCAGGACGAGGGCGGCGCGGGCCCCTTCGCCCTCGGCCTCCTCCAGGGCGGTCCAGGCCCGTTCGAGGAGCCACTGGCGGTTGGGGAGCCCGGTCAGCGGGTCGCGCAGCTGTTCCTCGGCGCGGGCGCGGGCGATCCACAGGGTGGAGTCGAGGGCGATGAGGGGGACGGCGAAGAGCGGCAGCAGGACGGGCCGGGTGGCGGCGACGACGCAGATCAGCGGGGCGATGCCGAGCAGGGCGACGGCGACGAGGCCCTGCCTCAGGAGCGCGGTGCGGGCGACGGTGGGCAGGCCGCGGCTCTGCGGGGCGAGCGTGTACCACAGGAGGAGCCGGGTCACCACGAGGTAGGTGGCGGCGGCGAGGACGACTTCCGGGAGGTCCCCGATCGTCCAGTCGAGGGGCTGCCAGGGCTGTTCGACGGTGGGGACGTCGCCGAAGAGGGCGAGGACGAGGGCGGCGGCGCCGACCCCGAGGACGTCGGCGGCGCCGTGCAGCAGGCCCTGTCGCCAGCGGTGCCTGCGGGCGGCGCCGACCAGGGTGACGACGGTCATCGAGACGAGCCCGGCCGGTACCCAGCCGTAGAGCAGGAGGACGGCGAGGGTGAGGGCGGCGCCCGAACCGGTGCCGCCCCACCAGCGGTCGCGGCCGAGGGCGACCAGATGGCCGACGATGAGGCCGGTGAGGACCGCGAGGGACCAGCCGGTGACTCCGGCGGGGAAGAGGCCGCTGCCGGCGCTCAGGCCCTGCTGGAGCCCGACGGCGAGTACGACGGCGGCGATGCCCACCACGGCTGCGGGCAGCCGGGAGGTGAAGCCCGGGGAGACCACACGGCCGTGCGGCCGTGGGATGGGGGCGGCGCTCTCGGTCGGTTCCATTCCCGTCCCTCTCACAGGCGGCGGTGCCGTCGGTGTGCGATGGGCCGCGGTCAGGCGGCTGTCCGTCGTCCGGCCGTCCGTCGTGCGTCGGACGACCGAGGGCACTGCCGGCCGTACGTCGTGCCACGGGGCCGTTGTCCTGACGCCACGACCGGCAGAGCCCTCGCGCGGTTGTGCAGGACTGGGCGCACGGTCACCACACTAGGCCGCCGAGGGCGTCGACGGGCAGCGCTCTCCCTGTCTTGCCCGAATGCGACCTGGCCACCCGTAACGATCTGGTATGCGCCGAACGGGTGACCGTCACGCGGTCTTCGCGCGGAACGCGCGCGGGGTACGGACGGGGTGCGGGCGAGGTGCCGGCGACTACTCCGCGACGGGGACCGCGGCCTCCCGAGCGGCCTCGGGCCCTTGTTCGAGCAGGATCGTGAAGCCGTCCTCGTCGAGAACCGGAACCTTCAGCTGCATCGCCTTGTCGTACTTCGAACCAGGGTTTTCACCGACGACCACGAAGGCGGTCTTCTTCGAAACGGAACCGGTCACCTTCGCTCCGAGGCTCTGGAGGGACTCTTTTGCGCCATCCCTGGTGAACTTTCCCAGAGTGCCGGTCACCACGACCGTGAGGCCCTCCAGCGGACGCGGGCCGACTTCCTCCCCGGCGCCCTCGTCCTCCAGAGCGACCCCGGCCGCGCGCCACTTGCGCACGATCTCGCGGTGCCACTCCTCGGAGAACCACTGCTTCACCGCGGTCGCGATGATCCCGCCGACCCCGTCGACGGCCGCCAGCTCCTCCTCGCTCGCCTGCTCGATCCGCTCCAGGGAGCGGAACTCACGGGCCAGCGCCTCGGCCGCGACCGGCCCCACGTGCCGGATGGAGAGCCCGTTGATGAAGCGGGCCAGCGGACGCGTCTTGGCGGCCGCGATGTTCTCCAGCATCGACAGGGCGTTCTTCTTCGGCTCGCCCTTCTGGTTGGCGAAGACCGTGACGATCTTCTCCTCGCCGGTCTTCGGGTCCCGCCGGGGCAGCCCGCTGTCCGGGTCCAGGACGTACGCCTTGATCGGCAGCAGCTGCTCGATCGTCAGGTCGAACAGGTCGCCCTCGTCCACCAGCGGGGGCTCGGCCGGCTCCAGGGGGCGGGTGAGCGCCGCCGCGGCCACCGCGCCGAAATTCTCGATGTCCAGGCACTGGCGCCCGGCGAGGAAGAAGAGGCGCTCGCGCAGCTGGGCCGGGCAGGTCCGGGCGTTCGGGCAGCGGAGGTCGATGTCGCCCTCCTTCATCGGCTTCAGCGGGGTGCCGCACTCGGGGCACTCCGCCGGCATGACGAACTCCCGCTCGCTGCCGTCCCGCAGGTCGGCGACCGGCCCGAGGATCTCCGGGATGACGTCACCGGCCTTGCGCAGCACGACCGTGTCGCCGATCAGCACGCCCTTGGCCTTGACCACCTCCTGGTTGTGGAGGGTGGCGAACTCGACCTCGGACCCGGCCACGGTCACCGGCTCCACCTGCGCGTACGGGGTGACGCGGCCGGTCCTGCCGACGCCGACCTTGATGTCGATCAGCTTGGTGTTGACCTCCTCCGGCGCGTACTTCCAGGCGATCGCCCAGCGCGGGGCGCGCGCGGTGGAGCCGAGCCGGCCCTGGAGCGGGATCTCGTCGAGCTTGACGACGACGCCGTCGATCTCGTGCTCCACGGAGTGACGGTTCTCCCCGAAGTACGCGATGAACTCCCGCACGTCGCCGAGCGAACCGACCACCTTGTTGTGCCGGGCGGTGGGCAGGCCCCACTCGCGCAGCAGCTCGTACGTCTCCGAGAGCCGGGAGATGTCGAAGCCCTCCCGGGCGCCGATGCCGTGGACGACCATGTGGAGCGGGCGGGAGGCGGTGACCTTGGGGTCCTTCTGGCGGAGCGAACCCGCCGCCGCGTTCCTCGGGTTGGCGAAGGGCTTGTCGCCGGCCTCCACCAGGCGGGCGTTGAGCCCCTCGAAGGCCTCCATCGGGAAGTAGACCTCGCCGCGGATCTCCACGAGGTCCGGGATCCGGTCCCCGCGCAGCCGCTCCGGGATGTCGGCGATCGTCCGGACGTTGGGCGTGATGTCCTCGCCGGTGCGGCCGTCGCCGCGGGTGGCGGCCCGGGTCAGCCGGCCGTGCTCGTACGTCAGGTTGACCGCGAGGCCGTCGACCTTGAGCTCGCACAGGTAGTGGAAGTCGGGGGTGCCGACGTCCCGCCCGACCCGCTCGGCCCAGGTGGCGAGCTCCTCGTCGTCGAAGGCGTTGTCGAGGGAGAGCATCCGCTCGCGGTGCTCCACGGAGGTGAACTCGGTCTCGTACTGCCCCGCGACCTTCTGCGTCGGCGAGTCCGGCGTGCGCAGCTCCGGGTACTCCTCCTCCAGCGCCTCCAGGGCGCGCAGGAGCTTGTCGAAGTCGCCGTCGCTGATGACCGGCTGGTCCTTCACGTAGTACCGGAAGCGGTGCTCCTCGACCTGCTCGGCCAGATCGGCGTGCTTCTCCCGTGCCTCGGCGGGCAGGGCCCCCTGTTCGACTGCCACCTTCGTCCGTCCTCCCGTGCCTCGAAACCCGGTCACTCTGGGTTGTCCGCGAGCGATCTCGCAGCCCGGACGCAGTGGGCGAGCGCCGCACGGGCGTAGGCGGGCGAAGCGCCCGCGAACCCGCACGTGGGAGTGATGACCACGGACTCCGCGAGAGTCCCCGGATTCATCCCCAGCCTGCGCCACAGCGTCCTGACACCCATGACGCTACCGCCCGGGTCGGACAATGGGCCGTCGGTGGACGCCACCACACCGGCGAAGAGCCTGGTGCCGGCCTCCACGGCCTCACCGATGGTGTCCTCGTCACGCTCGGTGAGCAGGGAGAAGTCGAACGAGACACCCGCGGCTCCGGCCCGCCGGAGGAGCGCGAAGGGGACGTCGGGGGCGCAGGAGTGGACGATCACCGGCCCGTCGTGGACGGCGATCACCTCACGGAGGGCGCTCTCCACGACCTGCCGGTCGACGGCCCGGTGGGTGCGGTAGCCGCTGGCGGTGCGGACGTGGCCGCGCAGGACGGCGGTGAGCGAGGGCTCGTCGAGCTGGAGGACGACCCTGGCCCCCGGGATCCGCTTGCGCAGCTCCGCGAGGTGCCCGTGGAGTCCCTCGGCGAGCGAGCCGACGAGGTCGCGGCGGGCGCCGGCGTCGCCGAGGGCGGCCTCGCCGCCGCGCAGCTCCAGGGCCGCGGCGAGGGTCCAGGGGCCCACGGCCTGCACCTTGAGCGGTCCCTCGTACCCCTGGGTGAACTCCTCCAGGGCGTCCAGGTCCTCGCCCATCCAGGACCGGGCGCGCTTGGTGTCGCGGCCGGGCCGGTCGCTGATCCGCCAGCCGCTCGGCTCCACGTGCGCGTAGAGGTCGACGAGCATCCCGATGGTCCGGCCGATCATGTCGGCGCCGGGACCGCGGGCGGGCAGCTCCGCGAGGAACGGGAAGTCCTCGACGGACCCGGTGACGGTCTTCGCGGTCTCCCGGGCGTCGCCGCCCGGCATGGAGCCGACGCCGGTGGCGGGCCCCCAGAGCACGCGGTCGTCCTCGGCCTGCGTCTCGCTCATCTCTACCGCCCCGGACGAACGGTGAGGTCGTTGATCTCCGCGTCGCGCGGGAGGTCGAGGGCGGTGAGGATCGCCGTCGCGACCGACTCGGGGTCGATCCACTTCGACGGGTCGTACTCCTTGCCCTCCTGGGAGTGGACCTTGGCCTGCATGGGGCTCGCGGTGCGGCCCGGGTAGACCGACGTCACCCGCACGCCGTTGCCGTGCTCCTCCTGGCGCAGCGAGTCGGCGAGGGCCTTGAGGCCGTGCTTGGAGGCGGCGTACGCGCCCCACTCGGCGTGCGCGTTGAGTCCGGCGCCCGAGTTCACGAAGACGACGTGGCCCTGGGAGACCCGCAGCTGGGGCAGGAGGTGCCGGGTCAGCTCGGCCGGGGCGACGAGGTTGACGTTGAGCTGGTGGTGCCAGGTCTTGGGGGTGAGGTCCCCGATCGGCCCGAGGTCGACGACCCCCGCGATGTGCAGCAGGCCGTCCACCCGCTCCGGCATGGTCTGGTGCGAGAACGCCCAGGAGAGCCGGTCCGGGTCGGCGAGGTCCCCGACGAGCGTCCGGGCGCCGGGAAACTGCGCGGCGAGCTCCTTGGCCCGCCCCGCGTCGCGCGCGTGGAGCACGAGCTCGTCCCCGCGCGCGTGGAGGCGGCGCGCGACGGCCGCGCCGATGCCGGAACCGGCTCCGGTGATCACATGTGTAGCCATGGGCACCATGCTCGCATCAGCGGGCGGCGATGTTCGCCTCCAGGTGGGCGAGGGCCGTAGGGCCGTCGTCGGCGAAGAGGACGAGGTCGGCGAGGGGGATCGGGAGGAAGCCGTCGGCCTCCATGCGGTGGAGCTGGGTCTTCAGTCCGTCGTAGAAACTCGCCGTGTTGAGGAGGACCACCGGCTTGGTGTGTTTGGCGTGCTTCTTCAGCTCCAGGATCTCCGTGGCCTCGTCGAGGGTGCCGGTGCCGCCGACCATGACCACGATCGCGTCGGACTTGGCGAGGAGGAGCGCCTTGCGCTCGGCCAGGTCCTTGGTGACGACCATCTCGTCGGCGTTCGGGCGGGCCTTGTGGGCGAGGAAGTCGACGGAGACGCCCACGAGTCGGCCGCCGGCCTCCTCGACGCCGTCCGCGACGACCTTCATCAGACCGGTGTCGGAGCCGCCCCAGACCAGGGTGTGGCCGGCCTTGCCGAGGAGCCGGGCGAAGTCGCGGGCGGGGGCCGTGTAGCGCTCGTCGAGGTCGGCCGCGGAGAGGAAGACGCAGATGTTCATGACGTCCACCGTAGGTCCTGACCAGCGACTTCAGATTCTTTCCGAGAAATCCGGTACCGGGGCGATGAGTTCCGGCGCCGGGTCGGGTCTCACCTGCCATGGATGAGGTGAGCACCACGTCGGGCGGGGTTCGGGGCCGGGTCACGTCGCGGGACGGGACGTCGATCGCGTACGAGCGGTACGGGGACGGGCCGCCGCTCGTCCTGGTGAGCGGCGCGCTGGGGACGGCCGCGGGCGAGCGACCGCTGGGCGGGTTCCTCGCCGGTCGGTTCTCGGTCGTGGCGTACGACCGCAGGGGGCGCGGCGGAAGCGGCGACACGAGGCCGTACGCGGTGGAGCGGGAGATCGAGGACCTGGCGGCGGTGGTCGGTGAGGCGGGGCCCGGTGCGGCGCTGCACGGGATGGGGACGGGGGGCGTGCTCGCCCTGGCCGCGGTGGCCGCCGGTCTTTCGACGGGTCCGGTGTCGCTGTACGAGCCTCCGTACGCGGCGGGGGTGGCGGAGCGGGGGCGGCAGGTGGCCGCGCTGCTCGGTCAGGGGCGGCGGGCCGCGGCGCTGGACCTGTTCCTGGCGGACTCGACGGTGCCGGCGGAGCTGCGGCCCGGGGTCGCGGAGCTGGCGCACACCCTCGCGTACGACATCGCCGTCCTGGGCGACGGGTCGGTGCCGGAGCGGCTCCTGGCCCAGGTCCACGCGCGCGTCCTGGTGGTCGACGGGGGTGCGAGCCCGGTGAGCGCCCGGCAGGCGGCCCGCGCCCTGACGGAGGCGCTTCCCCGGGCCCGGCACCGCACTCTGACGGGCCAGACCCAGGAGGTGGCGCCCCACGTCCTGGCCCCGGTCCTGGAGGAGTTCCTCGCCGACGAACGGGAGCCGGCGGAGGCGGGCTGAGGATGGCGGAGTCGGCCTGAGGGAGGGCCGGACGCCTCGGCCCGGGCCATGATCCGCCGGTCGGGCCCTACGCCGTCGCCGGGGTCGTCGCGCGGCGGGTCGTCGTCGCGATCGTGGCCGAGCCGACCACGCGCGTGCCGTCGTACAGCACGATCGCCTGGCCCGGGGCCACGCCGCGGACCGGCTCGTCGAAGGCGACCGTGAGCTCGCCGTCCGTCAGGGACGCCGTGACCTCGGTCTCACCGCCGTGGGCGCGGAGCTGGGCCGTGTAGCGGCCCTCGCCCTCCGGCGCGGTGCCGCACCAGCGGGGCTTGATCGCCGTCAGGGCGGTGACGTCCAGGGCCTCGACGGGGCCCACCGTGACCGTGTTGTTCACCGGCGAGATGTCGAGGACGTAGCGGGGCTTGCCGTCGGCGGCCGGATGGCCGATCCGCAGGCCCTTGCGCTGGCCGATGGTGAAGCCGTACGCGCCCTCGTGGCTGCCGACCTTCGTACCGGCCTCGTCGACGATGTCGCCCTCCGCCTTGCCGAGGCGGGAGGCGAGGAAGCCCTGGGTGTCGCCGTCGGCGATGAAGCAGATGTCGTGGCTGTCGGGCTTCTTCGCGACCGCGAGCCCGCGCCGCTCGGCCTCCGCCCGGATCTCGTCCTTGGTGGTGAGCGTGTCGCCCAGCGGGAACATCGCGTGCGCCAGCTGCTTCTCGTCGAGCACCCCGAGGACGTACGACTGGTCCTTCGCCATGTCGGAGGCGCGGTGCAGCTCACGGGTGCCGTCCTCGTTCAGGACGACCGTCGCGTAGTGACCGGTGCAGACCGCGTCGAAGCCGAGGGCGAGCGCCTTGTCGAGCAGCGCGGCGAACTTGATCTTCTCGTTGCAGCGCAGGCACGGGTTGGGGGTGCGGCCGGCCTCGTACTCCGCGACGAAGTCGTCCACGACGTCCTCGCGGAAGCGCTCGGCGAGGTCCCACACGTAGAAGGGGATGCCGATGACGTCGGCCGCCCGGCGGGCGTCGCGGGAGTCCTCGATCGTGCAGCAGCCGCGCGCTCCCGTACGGAAGGACTGCGGGTTCGCGGAGAGGGCGAGGTGCACGCCGGTGACGTCGTGGCCGGCCTCGGCGGCACGGGCGGCGGCGACGGCGGAGTCCACTCCGCCGGACATGGCGGCAAGTACCCGGAGGGGGCGGGTGTGGGGGCGCGGGGGCGGAGTCTGAGTCATAGCCCTACCAGGGTACGGGGCGCCGGGAACCACAGTCGCGGTAGTAAGCGTTCTCGTTGGCATGGGGAGCAAGGCGAGTGGTGCGGGCGGGGCCGACGGGTCGGGCAGGGGCGACGGGTCGGGCAGGACCGGCGCTTCCGGCAGACGGGTGGGGCGGCGCGCGGTGCTGCTCGGCGGCGGGGTCGCCGTCCTGGGGACGGCGGCGCTGGCCAGGGACGAGCTGGCGCGCGCCTGGTGGCGGCTGCCGGGGATGGAGAAGAAGCGGGTCGAGGGCGAGCTCGACCACCGGGCCGCCGAGTGGACCTCGGCCGCGCGGGCGAACTGGCGGCGGGCCGACCGGCCGGACGACTACCGGATCGACCGGGTCGTGATCCATGTCGTGCAGGGCAGTTACGCGACCGCGCTGAAGGTCTTCAAGAATCCGGGGCACGGCGCCGCCACGCACTACGTCGTCCGCAAGGACGGCCATGTGGCGCAGATGATCCGCGAGCTCGACGTCGCCTTCCACGCCGGCAACCGCGACATGAACAACCGCAGCATCGGCATCGAGCACGAGGGCTTCGTCCACCGGCCGCAGGACTTCACGGCGGCGATGTACGCGGGGTCGGCGCGGCTCACGGCCGACATATGCGCCCGGCACGGGATACCCGTGGACCGGGAGCACATCATCGGGCACGTGGAGGTCGAGGGCACCGATCACACCGACCCGGGGCCGCACTGGGACTGGGACCGCTACATGAAGCTGGTGCGTGAGGCGTCCAGGACCCTCGTGTGAGGGCCCGGGCCCCGGACGGCACTCATGCGCTCACGTGAGGCCTGCGGTCCTGGCGCGTTCGACGGCCGGGCCGATCGCGTCCGCGACCGCCGCGACGTCCTCCTTGGTGGAGGTGTGGCCGAGCGAGAAGCGCAGGGTGCCGCGGGCCAGGTCCGGATCGGTGCCGGTGGCGAGGAGGACGTGGCTCGGCTGGGCGATGCCGGCGGTGCAGGCGGAGCCGGTGGAACAGGCGATCCCGGCCGCGTCGAGCAGCAGGAGCAGCGAGTCCCCCTCGCAGCCGGGGAAGGTGAAGTGGGCGTTGGCGGGGAGCCGCTCGACGGGGTCGCCGCCGAGGATCACGTCGGGGACGAGCGCCCGGACCTCGGCCACGAGCTCGTCGCGCAGCGCGCCGATCTCCCGGGCGAACTCCTCGCGCCGCTCGGTGGCGAGCCGGGCGGCCACCGCGAAGGCGGCGACGGCCGGGACGTCGAGGGTGCCGGAGCGGACGTGCCGCTCCTGGCCGCCGCCGTGCAGTACGGGGACGGGGGTGTGCTCGCGGCCCAGGAGCAGGGCACCGATGCCGTAGGGGCCGCCGATCTTGTGGCCGGAGACGGTCATCGCGGCGAGCCCTGAGGCGGCGAAGTCGACCGGGACCTGGCCGACGGCCTGGACCGCGTCGGCATGCAGGGGGACGCCGAACTCGGCGGCGGCGTCGGCGAGTTCACGGACCGGCATGATCGTGCCGATCTCGTTGTTGGCCCACATGACGGTGGCGAGGGCGACGGAGTCGGGGTCGCGGGCGATCGCCTCGCGCAGGGCGTCGGGGTGCACGCGGCCGTACCGGTCGACCGGCAGGTACTCGACGTCGGCGCCCTCGTGGGTGGCGAGCCAGTCGACGGCGTCGAGCACGGCGTGGTGCTCCACCGGGCTGGCCAGGACGCGGGTGCGGCGGGGGTCGGCGTCGCGGCGGGCCCAGTAGAGGCCCTTCACGGCGAGGTTGTCGGCCTCGGTACCGCCCGAGGTGAAGACGACCTCGCTCGGCCGCGCGCCGAGCGCGGCGGCGAGCGTCTCGCGCCCTTCCTCGACGGTCCGCCGGGCCCGCCGTCCGGCGGCGTGCAGGGAGGAGGCGTTGCCCGTGACGGCGAGCTGGGCGGTCATCGCCTCGATCGCCTCGGGCAGCATGGGCGTGGTCGCGGCGTGGTCGAGGTAAGCCATGGTGGGTCGATTCTACGAGCCCGCGCCCCCGACCTTGGCGGGTGGCCGGTTTACGCCGCCGGGCGCGGCGGATGGCGGGCCCGGGACCCTGGCCGTGCGGCGCGGCGGGTCGGCACCACCGCCGGCTGCCGGGGCGGCGGGCGGGCAGGCGATGGCTTGGCACTGCGGCCGGGACGGCAGACGGGCGGGCGGGCGGCGGCTCGGCACCACGGTGGCGGCCGGCCCGCCGCGCTCCGGGCCGTACGCGCTCCGGGGTGTGCGGTCCCCGGGGCGTACGGGCCCTGTCCTCGCGTTCCGGCTCGGGGTCGGAGCCGTTCCGCGTCAGGCGCGCGGTGCGCGGGCCAGCTGCCGGGACTGCGCCACCAGACGGTCGGCGCTGTCCCAGACCTCCGCGTCCTCCTCCAGGAAGCCGCCGGCGAGGTTGCGGGTGGTGATGGAGACCCGCAGCGGGCCCGGGGCCGGGCGGCAGCGGATGTGGGTGGTGAGCTCGACGGTCGGCGTCCAGCCCTTCAGGCCCAGCTCGAAGGAGGTCGGCGGCAGCGCGTCGACCGTCAGGAGCAGGGACAGCGCGTCCGGCTCACGGCCGTCCGCGAGACCGAACCACGCCCGCATCTCGCCCTTCCCCGACGGCGCGCCGATCGCCCAGCCGACGCAGGCCGGGTCGAGCCGCAGGTCGAGCCGGTCGGCGATCGCGGACGAGCCGGGGATCGCCGGGGTCGGGCCGTCGGAGGCGGCGAAGCAGTTCTCGATGGCCGCCATCGCCGGGAGCGTCGCGGTGGTGCGGACGTCGTCGGGGAGCGTGTCGAGGTCGCCGTACGAGGCGAGGACCCTGATGCGCTCGACCTCGGTGCCGTCCTCCGCGTACTGGAAGAGGGAGGCCTGGCCGGTGGAGAGCGTACGGCCGGTGCGGACGGTCTCCGTCCTGATCACCGCGGGGCCCGGCACGGACGGCGTGAGGTAGTGCGCCGAGATCGTGAACGGGTCGGGGTGCGGAAGGTGGTCGCCGAGGGCGCGGCCGAGCAGAGCGAGGAGGTAGCCGCCGTTGACGGCGTGGATGATCGTCCAGCCGGCCGAGAGGTCGGCGTCGTAGACACCGGGTTCCCGGAGGGTGACGGCGGTGTCGCGGTCGAACTCGTACGTACGCTCGTCCTCGCGCTCGCTCGTCGCGACGGGGCTCTCGGTGCTCGTGCTCATGTTTCCGACGGTACCCCAGCTTGCTACTGAGCGGTAGCTTTTTCCGGCTCCTCGCGTGCGGAGGACCGCCGGTTCCAGGCGCGGGGCGCGCGCCAGTGGTAGCGCATCGCGAGCAGGCGGAGCACGAAGGCGGTGAGGACGGCGGCGCCGCTGGTCCAGGCGTTGAGCATGTCGAAGCGAATGCAGAGCACGACCATCGCCGAGCCGACGATCGCGGGGACGGCGTACAGGTCCCGGTCCCAGCGCAGCAGCGACGGCACCTCGTTGGCGAGCACGTCGCGCAGGACGCCGCCGCCGACGGCCGTCGCGAGACCCAGCGCGGCGGAGGAGGTGAGGCCGAGGCCGTAGTCGTACGCCTTCGTCGTACCGGTCACGCAGAAGAGGCCCAGGCCGGCGGCGTCGAAGACGTTGACGGCGGTCTGGGTGCGCTCGACCTCCGGGTGGAGGAAGAAGACGAGGCCCGCGGCGATCAGGGGCATGAGGAAGTAGCCGAGATCGGTGAAGGCGGCGGGCGGCAGGGCGCCGATGATCAGGTCGCGGAAGAGACCGCCGCCGAGGGCGGTGACCTCGGCGAGGACGGCGATGCCGAAGACGTCGAAGTTCTTGCGGACGGCGAGGAGGGCGCCGGAGATGGCGAAGACGAAGATGCCGACGAGGTCGAGGGCGTGTTGGACGGAGGGGGTGAACAGGTCGTGGAGCACCGCCCAATTGTGCCGGTAGTTCCCGTGGGGGCTGTGGGGGCTCCCCGGCCCGGGGCCGCCCCCGGGCCCCGGGGTGCGGGGGGGGGTGGGGGGTGGGGTGCGGGGGGTGGGGGGGTGGGACGTCGTGGTGGGGGGCGGCGGGGAGTGGTGCGCGGCTGGCCCCCGGGTGGGGTGGGGAGACTCCCCCACCCCGCCCCTTGCCGAAACCCTGACGGGACCGGGGGCTCCGCGCCCCCGAACCCCCGGCGGGGATGGGAGAGGCCGGGGCCCGAGGCCCGGGGGGGGCCGGGACCGAGGCCCGGGGCACGAGGCCCGGGGCCAGGACCGAGGCCGGGCCCGAGACCCGAGGCCGGGACCGAGGCCCCGGCCGCGGAGTCAGGTGGGTTCCGGACGTGCGGAGGCCCCCGGTGCCTTTGGCATCGGGGGCCTCTTCTGGGTCACGCCTTCGGTGCGTCGTCCTCGGCGGTGGCCGGGTGGTCCGGCGCCTCCGTCTTCGGCTCCGCCTCCTGCTCGGTCTTCGCCGGCTCCGAGGGACTCGTGAGCTCCACCGACTCCCTCGCCCCCGGGATCGTCAGCGCGTCCGTGTTCTCCGGGTGGTGGCAGGCCACTCGCTGGCCCGGGCGGAGTTCGACCAGGGGGGGTTCCTGCGTGCGGCAGACGTCCGTGGCCTTCCAGCAGCGGGTGTTGAAGCGGCAGCCCGGCGGCGGGGCCATCGGGGACGGGACGTCGCCGGTCAGGAGGATGCGGTCGCTCTTCGCGCCCCGGCGGCGGGGGTCCGGGATCGGGACCGCCGACATGAGGGCGCGGGTGTACGGGTGCATCGGGTTCTCGTACAGGGACTTGCGGTCCGCGAGTTCCACGATCTTGCCGAGGTACATCACCGCGATGCGGTCCGAGACGTGCCGGATGACCGAGAGGTCGTGGGCGATGATCACGTACGTGAGGCCGAGCTCCTGCTGGAGGTCGTCCAGGAGGTTGACCACCTGGGCCTGGATGGAGACGTCCAGGGCCGAGACCGGCTCGTCCGCCACCACGAGCTTCGGCTTCAGGGCCAGCGCGCGGGCGATGCCGATGCGCTGGCGCTGGCCGCCGGAGAACTCGTGCGGGTAGCGGTTGTAGTGCTCCGGGTTGAGGCCGACCAGGCCGAGCAGGCGCTGGACCTCCTTCTTCACGCCGCCCTCGGGCTCCACGCCCTGGAGCTTGAAGGGGGCCGAGACGATCGTGCCGACCGTGTGGCGCGGGTTCAGCGAGCCGTACGGGTCCTGGAAGATCATCTGGATGTCCCGGCGGAACGGGCGCATGCCCGAGACGCCGAGGTGCGAGATGTCCTTGCCCTGGAATTCGACCGTGCCGCCGGTCGGTTCGAGGAGGCGGGTGATCAGGCGGCCCATCGTGGACTTGCCGCAGCCGGACTCGCCGACGACGCCGAGCGTCTCACCGGGCAGGACCTCGAAGTCGATCCCGTCGACCGCCTTGACCGCGCCGGTCTGGCGCTGGAGAAGCCCCTTCCTGATGGGGAAGTGCTTCTTCAGGCCGGTGACCTTGAGGAGGGGTTCCATGGTCTCGCTCACAGTTTCGGCGCAATCTCTTCGGTCCAGATACGGGTCCGCTCCTCCTGCGGCATGTGGCAGGCCGAGAAGTGGCGGTCCCCGGCCGGCGCCAGCTCCGGCCGCTGGGTGCGCGTGACGCCGCCCTTGGGGACGTCCGCGTACGGGCAGCGGGGGTTGAAGGCGCAGCCGCTCGGGATGTTGATGAGGCTGGGCGGGTTGCCCTTGACCGGGATGAGCCGCTCGGTCTGGTCGCGGTCGATCCTCGGCATCGAACCGAGCAGGCCCCAGGTGTAGGGGTGCTGCGGCTCGTAGAAGACGGACTCGGCCGGTCCGCGCTCGACGCAGCGCCCGCCGTACATCACGAGGATGTCGTCGGCGAGCTCGGCGACGACGCCGAGGTCGTGGGTGATGATGACGACCGCGGAGCCGAACTCCTTCTGGAGGTCCCGCATCAGGTCCAGGATCTGGGCCTGGACCGTGACGTCGAGCGCGGTCGTCGGCTCGTCGGCGATGAGCAGCGCGGGGTTGTTGACGAGCGCCATGGCGATCATCGCGCGCTGGCGCATACCGCCGGAGAACTCGTGCGGGTAGTTGTCGAACCGCTTGGCCGGCTCGGGGATGCCGACCCGGTCGAGGAGTTCGACGGCCCGCTTGCGCGCCGTCTTCTTGTCGACGTCGTGGTGGACGCGGTACGCCTCCACGATCTGGTTGCCGACCGTGTAGTACGGGTGCATCGCGGACAGCGGGTCCTGGAAGATCATCGCCATGTCGCGGCCGCGCATCCTGCGGACCTCGTCCGGGTCGGCCGAGAGCAGCTCGCGCCCGTTCAGCCAGATCTCGCCGGAGATCCTCGCCTTCTGACGGCCGTACTGGCCGACCGTGTGCAGGCCCATGATGCCGAGCGACGTGACCGACTTGCCGGAGCCGGACTCGCCCACGATGCCGAGGGTCTTGCCCTTCTCCAGCTGGAAGCTGAGTCCGTCGACCGACTTGACCAGGCCGTCGTCGGTCGGGAAGTGGATCTTCAGGTCGCGTACGTCGAGGAAGGCGTCCGACGGGGCGTCCTTCGAGGACGCGACGGGCTCTCCGAGCGCCGCGCCCGTCTTCGTCAGCTTGTCCGTCATGCGAGCCTCACTCGGGGGTCGATCACGGCGTACAGCAGGTCCACGACGAGGTTGGCGATGACGACGCAGGCCGCGGTGATCAGCGTGACGGCCAGGATCAGCGGCAGGTCGCGCTCGCTGACGCCCTTGATGGCGAGTCCGCCGAGGCCGTGGAGGCTGAACGCGGTTTCGGTCAGGATCGCGCCGCCGACGAGGGCGCCGAGGTCCATGCCGAAGATGGTCAGGATGGGGGTCATGGTGGAGCGCATGGCGTGCTTGCCGAGCACGACCGACTCCGGGAGGCCCTTGGCCCGTGCGGTGCGGATGTAGTCCTCGCCGAGGACCTCCAGCATGGTGGCGCGGGTGAGCCGCGCGTACATCGCCGCGTACAGGAAAGCGAGGGTCACCCAGGGCAGCAGCAGGCCGCCGAACCAGCCACCGACGGATTCGGTGATCGGCACGTACGAGGCGTTGAGCCAGCCCAGTTGGGTACGGAAGACCAGCATCGCCAGCATGGCGGTGAAGAAGATGGGCAGCGAGACACCGGCGAGCGCGGTGATCATGGCCGCGCGGTCGATGATCGTGCCCCGCTTGAGCGCGGAGATCACGCCCGTGGAGACGCCCAGGATCAGCCACAGCACCGCAGCGCCGATGACCATGGAGAGGGTGACGGGGAACGCGTCGACCAGCATCGTCCACACGTCCTGCTCGGTGCGGAACGAGTAGCCGAAGCAGGGCATCGCGCAGTGGATGGTGTCGCCACCGCCCGTGTAGTCCCGGCCGACGAAGATGCCGGAGACGAAGTGCCAGAACTGCACCAGGATCGGCTCGTCCAGGCCCAGCTTCTGCCGGACGGCCTCGATGGATGCCGGATCCGCCTGCTTGCCGACGAACATCGCGGCAGGGTCGCTGCCGGTCATCTTGGGGATGAGGAAGAAGATGCTGAGCGTCACCAGAGTGACGACGAGCAGCATCACGACGACGGAGAAGAGTCGCCGGACTATGTATGCAAGCATGCGGTCGGCCGGTCGGCGGCCGGGGGACCCGATCGGGTCCCCCGGCCGCCGCCCTCGGCCATCACCTGCCCTTCGGACCTGGCGGCGGGTGGTGCGCCGGTGAAGCGGAGCGGATTACTTGACGACGCCGAGCGACGCGTAGTCGTAGCGGCCGTTGTAGGCGTCCGCCGTGTAGACGTTGGTCAGCCGGGAGCTGCGCCAGATGATGTTCTTCTCGTGGGTGAAGGGCAGGTAGACCGCGGCCTCCGACACCTTCGTGTTGATCTGCTTGTAGAGCTCGCCGGCCTTCGCCGGGTCGGTCTCCTTCAGCGCGGCGTCGAACAGGCCGTTGATGGCCTTGTCGTTCAGCTCCGAGAAGTTGTTGTTACCGCTCTGGAGGATGAAGCGGCCGTCGACGAGCGGCTGGAGGAAGCCCTGTCCGGTCGGGAAGTCGGCGCCCCAGCCCATGATGATGATGCCGTAGCCCTTGTCCTTGACGACCTTCGGCGAACCGATGATGCCGGAGGTCTGGGCGCCGTCGAACAGGTCGATCTGGGCGTCGATGCCGACGGCCTTCAGCGAGTTCTGGAGCGACTCGGCGGTCGCGATCTCGATCTTCTTGTTGTTGCGGACCGCGATGGTGGTCTTGAAGCCGTTCGGCTTACCGCACTTCTTCAGGGCCTCCTTCGCCTTGGCGATGTCCGGCGCGCCGGCCAGCTTGCCGAACGGGTCGGCCTTCGGGTCGGCACCCTTGATCGCCGGCGGCAGCATGTTGGAGGCGATGTCGCCACCGGCCTGCGGGCCACCACGGGCGGTCTGCAGCGACTTGGAGTCGGCCGCGTAGATCATGGCCTTGCGGCACTCGATGTTGGGCGTGACCGTCTGCGGGAAGACCGCGTAGCGGATGAAGCCCGTCTGCGGGTTGTCGACGTTGCCCTTGTGCTGCTGGAGCACCTTCTGGCGGGCGGCGGCGCCGACACCGGTCGCGTTGATGTCGAGGTCGTACTCGCCCTCGACGAGACGGTTGTCCATGTCGTCGGCGTTCGTGGTGAACGTGACGCTGACGCTGTCCGGCAGGGCCTTGCGGACGGTGTCCGTCTTGGCGTCCCACTTGTCGTTGCGGACGAGCTTGATGGACTTGTTTGGGGTGTACGACTGCCACTTGTACGGGCCGGAGGAGAAGGGCTTCAGGCCGTACTTGGCCTTGGTGTCCTTGTCCTGGCGGACCGGGGAGGCGGCGGGCATGGCCAGCATCTGCAGGAAGTCACCGTTGGCGACCGGCAGCTTGAAGATGATGGTCTTGTCGTCCGGGGTCTCGATCGCCTTCAGGCCGAGCTTGTCCTCGGAGGTGTCCTCGTAGGGACCCTTGTACTCGCCCTTGGGGTCGAGGACCTGCTGGAGGTAGATCGGGCCACCGGAGATGACGTCCTGGGCCCAGATGCGCTCGATGCCGTACTTGATGTCCTTGGAGGTGATCGGCTTGCCGTCCTCCCAGGTCACCCCGTCCTTCAGCGTGAAGGTGTAGGTGAGGCCGTCGGCCGAGACCTTGCCGGCGTCGGTGGCGAGGTCCGGGACGAGCTCGGTGGAGGCGGCGCCCGGCTCGGCCTTGAAGGTGACCAGCTGGCGCGTGTAGTAGCGCGCGAAGTCCCACACGAAGCCGTAGTAGCCGCGCTGGGGGTCCCACGAGTCGGCCTCCTGCGAGCCGATGAACTTCAGCTCGCCGCCCTTCTTGTCGGAGGCGTTGGCGACCTTGTTCACACCGGCGTTGAAGCCGGGCGCACCGCCCTTGCTCTTGTCGCCGCTGTCGCCGCTGCCGCCACCGCAGGCGGTGGTGACGACCATCGTGGCCGCCGCGAGCAGCGCGCCCGCGGCGATTCTGCGCTGAGAGCTCTTCAGCATGGTTCCAGCAACCTCCGGGATAGTGGCGGCCGTACGGCGGTCCGCCGATGTGGGGTTTGGCCTCCTGTCGCCAGCGGCAGGGGCGGGTCGTGCGGGTCGTCGGCGAACGGTCAGCGGGAGCCCTTCGGGTCGAGCGCGTCACGCACGCCGTCGCCGAAGAGGTTGAACGCCAGAACGGTGATGAAGATCGCGAGGCCGGGGATCACCATGAACAGCGGGTCCGCCTCGTAGGTGGTGATGGCCGTCGACAGCATCTGTCCCCAGGAGGCCGTGGGCGGCTTCACACCCGCGCCGAGGAAGCTGAGCGCCGCTTCGGTGAGGATGTTGGTGGGGATCATGAGGGTCGCGTAGACCGTGATCGGAGCGATCAGGTTCGGCAGCAGCTCGCGGCGCAGGATGTACAGGCGGCCGGCGCCGAGGCTCTGGGCGGCCTCCACGTACTCGCGGTTGCGCAGCGAGAGGGTCTGGCCGCGGACGATGCGGCCCACGTACGGCCAGCCGAAGAAGCCGATGACGACGACCAGGGCGGCGATGCGGACGCCGGAGCCGTCGAGGCCGAGGAGTTCGTTCGGCAGGACGGAGACCAGGGCGATCGTGAAGAGCAGCTGCGGGAAGGCCAGCATCACGTCCATGACCCGGCTGAGGGCCGCGTCGATCCAGCCGCCGAAGTAGCCGGCGATGATGCCGAGGATCGTGCCGAGGACGACGGCGAAGACCGCCGCGAGGAAGGCGACGAGCAGCGAGATCCGGGCGCCGTAGACGATGCGGCTGAAGACGTCGCGGCCGTTGACGGGCTCGACTCCGAAGAGGAAGTCGGAGCTG
Source organism: Streptomyces sp. SJL17-4 (assembly GCF_036826855.1). Lineage (NCBI taxonomy): Bacteria > Bacillati > Actinomycetota > Actinomycetes > Kitasatosporales > Streptomycetaceae > Streptomyces > Streptomyces sp. SJL17-4. The sequence continues at coordinate 2,712,602 of NZ_CP104578.1, forward strand.
ACACCGCCCCAGGAGCCGATCGGGGTGCCGAACAGCGGGTCGATCTGGTCCTCGTGGAACTCGTCCGGCGGGTGGCCCAGGAGGCCCACGATGACCGGCGCGAAGATCGCGACGAGGACAAGGAAGACGACGACGAAGGCGCCCGCGAGGGCCAGTTTGTCGCGCTTGAGGCGGGTCCAGGCGATCTGCCAGGGCGAACGGCCCTCGATCGCCTTGCCGGAGGCGCCGGCGCCGGGAGTGCCGGGGGCGTCGGGCGCGCCATCGACGGTGGCGGTCGCCTCGCCCGCACTCTTCTCGTGCAGTGGTGCCGTCATCGTGGTGAGGACCCCTCTCGGCCGCCGGTAGCCGGCCCTTGCCCGCCGCGGGTAGCGGCTCGGTGGAACAACCTGCTGGGCACCTGCTCGAAGGGAGCCGAACACCCGGTGTTCCGGGGAGTCTTCAATGCGCTTGTGATCACCCGCCAGCCCTGACGGGGAATGTTTGCTCAAACGTGATGCGGTGCTGCGACTTCCGTTATCCGGACGTCGCGATCACGTGAGCGGACCATCTCGGGGCCTCTTCCCCCCAATCGGACATGTCCCCTCAACTGGGCGTTCGAGCTCCTGAATTGGGGCGAACGAAAGCCTCCGGAGCGTACTCCGGAGGCTGGTGGGGCGGGGCGCGCAAAGGGGTACGTCTCAGTATCCGGACGGCGCCGACGGCGGGTATCCGTAGCCCGGCACGGGCGCCGCGCCGCGTCCGGCGTGCGCCTCGCGGTCGTAGAACGGGCGGCCGTTCGCCCGCAGCCAGAGGGCCACCGGGTCGTACGCGTCGGAGAGGGCGACCGTCGAGACGGGCAGCCCCTCGGGTACGGCACCGATGGACTGGCGCATCATCGCCCGTACCGAGTCGACGGCCGCCGCCGAGGTGTCGTACAGGTCGAGACCGATGGCGAGGTACGGGGAGCCGAGCGCGGGCTGCACCCAGCCGCGGCGCAGCGACCGGACGGCCGGGGTGCGGTGCGCGTTCTGCGTGAGCAGGGCGTAGAACTGCGGGATCTCCAGGGCGGGCTCGGTGACCCGGAGCGGTCCGGCGGGCATCCGGTCGAGGCCGGTGGCGATCCGGCGCAGATCGGCCCAGGGGATGCCGACGCCACCGCCGGGGGCGTGCGGATTGAGCCAGACGCCCCAGCGGTCGGGGTAGAGGGCGCGGGCGATCTCCCGGCCGGTGACGAGCTCGTGGGCGCGGTGCCAGCCGGAGGCGGAGAGTTCCTGGGCGGAGGTGACGCAGGGCGCGTAGCCGAAGCCGTCGACCTCCATGTTTCCGTACTGGGCGTCGGGCGAGCCGGGCGAGCCGTGCCAGAGCAGCATCCAGAGCTCGCCGTCGGCGAGGGCGTGCAGCAGCTGCTCGTACGCGTCGTAGCGTCCGGGTGCCACCTGGCGCAGCATGTGCTCGACCTGTCCGGTCGCAGCGGTGCCTGACGCGCTCACCCTGGGTCCCGCCCCTCTTCCGTCACCGTGTTCTGTTTCCGACGTCCTGCTGTCGAGAAGTTCAGCTTAAACAGGCCGTCCGTCACACGGCGGCGCGCTGGTAGAAGGGGCGCACCCGCTCCAGCATCCAGTCGCCGACCGGGTCCTGTGCCATGTCGAGCAGGATGAGGTTGACCGGCCAGGCGCATTCGACCCGGCCGAGGGCGCGGCCGAGGGCGTCCAGCGGCGCGTTGCGGTCGACGCCGTCCCAGGCCGCGAGCTGGACGCCGACGAAGAGGGCGGGTTCGGTGCCCTCGACGCTGGCGAGCGCGCGGCGGGCGGTGGTGACGACGCCGGTGGCCTCGAACTCGGCGGACGCGGCGGCGAGGAAGTCGACGGGGTCGTCCTGCCAGTCGGGCTCGAAGAGGCGGACGCGGCCGCCGGTGGCGGGCCCGTCGAGCGGGGTGCGGCCGACGCGGCACAGCTCGGCGACGGCCGGCGGGGGCAGCGGGACGCCGACGACGCCGCCCGGGTTCACGGCGATGCCGAGCTGTGGGGGCAGGCCGCGGGCGAAGTCACGGGCCGGGGCGACGGTGAACGACATGTGGCTGCCGACACAGGCGAGGAACTGCTCCTCGGAGCTGAAGACGGGGACGTACGCCGCGCCGTCGATCTCCATGGTGGCGAGGTCCAGGTTCGGGCTGTCGGGTCCGCCGCCGTTGGGCAGGGGCACCCAGACCGGGCTGCGGCCGAGGACCTCGACCAGGCGGGCGCCCGCCGAGGGGTTGCCGAGTGAGGCGGCAAGGACCTCTTCGAGCTCGTTGCCCGGCCACGTCACGTCCACGGTCCCGTTTCCCCTTCTCGCACGGCCTGCCGTACCGGCCGCCCCGGCAGCACCCTAACGCCGCCCCGGCGCCGACGTGGCCAAAAGAAGCGGTACGGGCGCTCCGGGGCAGGGGCGTACGTCACAGCGGCCCACGTCGGACGGCCCGACGCGCGTGGTGGCGGCCCACGTCGGACGGCCCGACGCGCGTGGCGGCGGCCCGCGCCGGGCCGCCCGGCGCGCGTCACCGGCTCCCGCCCGGGGCCGCCCGGCGGTACGTCACCGCGGCCGCCTCGGGCCGCCCGGCCGTACGTCACCCGACCCTTCTCAGGCCGCCTCCCGGAAGCCGATCTTCCGCAGGATGTCCGCCGCGTCCCGGTCGAGCAGGGTCGCGGAGGCGCAGCCGTGCGGCAGCCGGCCGGACTCCGCCGCCGCGACGAGCCGGGAGACGGCCCGCCGGTGCCGGGCGAAGGCGTACGAGGAGACGCCCCGGCCCCGGGCGCGCTGGCCCTCGCGGGCGGTGCCGGGTTCGACGTCGAGGAGGACCAGGTGCAGGGCCCGGCCGCGGCGGCGGGCCTCCCGGGCGAGCCAGCCCCGCACCCAGGACTGGGTACCGCAGTCGTGGACGATCACTCCGGCGCCGGAGCGCAGGGCGCGGCGCAGGCCCGCGTAGTGCGCGATCCGGACCAGCGGGCGGTAGACGGCGTACGGCAGGAGGCGGGGCATCCGGGCCTCCCAGCGCTCCCGGGTGTCCTGCGAGTCGATGCCGGCGCCTTCGGCGGCGCGGCGCATGAGGGTGGACTTGCCGCTGCCGGGCAGCCCGGAGACGACCACCAGGTCGCCGGCGGCGAAGGTGAGGGCGCGGGGGCCGCGGCCACCGCGCTCGCGCAGGTCGCGCAGGAGCCGCCCGCGGCCGCGGGTCCGGGCGCGGGCTCGCTGGGACGGTATGCCGGTACTCGGCGCGTACGCGCCGGTGTGCTGGAACCTCATCGCTTCTCCCCCTGCCGGGCCTGGGAAGACCCTTGCCCACAAAGTGTAAAGAAGCGGTAATGGGACACAAGCGATGTGCCGCGCCGACTCGCGTGCAATGATGTGCGCGCCAGGCGCGCACAGTCGCCACACAATCGCATACCGGCCGCTCGAATCCGCGCGGGAGAGTTCCGGACACCAGACATGTCCGGACGCCGAAGGAGCAAGACCCTCCCTTGAATCTCTCAGGCCCCGTACCGCGTGGATGAGGCAGATCTGAAAAGCGGGACACCCTGCCGTGTCCCCACCCAAGGTGCAAGCCGATCTCTCGGTACCGGTCTCCCGGCGACGAGATGCTCTCGGTGAACCTCTCAGGTTCCATGACAGATGGGGAGGACGTCCTCGCCCGTCATGTGTTTCGTCACCGAACCGCCCTTGGGACCCGGGAGCCACCCATGAGCACTGCCCCCCGTCTGACCGCCCTCGATGCCCTGCATCGTTCGCTGGGCGCGACCATGACCGACTTCGCCGGCTGGGACATGCCGCTCCGGTACGGCAGCGAGCGGGACGAGCACATCGCCGTCCGCACCAAGGCGGGTCTCTTCGACCTCTCCCACATGGGTGAGATCACCGTCACCGGCCCGCAGGCCGTCGAGCTCCTCGACCACGCCCTGGTCGGCAACATCTCCACGGTGGGCGTCGGCCGCGCCCGCTACACGATGATCTGCCAGGAGGACGGCGGCATCCTCGACGACCTGATCGTCTACCGCCTGGGCGAGACGGAGTACATGGTCGTCGCCAACGCCTCCAACGCGCAGATCGTCCTGGACGCGCTGGTGGCGCGCGCTGCGGCTCACGGGGGGTTCGACGCCGAGGTGCGCGACGACCGTGACGCGTACGCCCTGATCGCGGTCCAGGGCCCGGAGTCCCCCGGCATCCTGAAGTCGCTCACCGACGCCGACCTGGACGGTCTGAAGTACTACGCCGGTCTGCCCGGCACGGTCGCCGGCGTGCCCGCGCTGATCGCCCGTACCGGCTACACCGGCGAGGACGGCTTCGAGCTGTTCCTGAAGCCCGAGCACGCCGAGGGTGTCTGGAAGGCGCTGACCGAGGCCGGCGCGCCGGTCGGTCTGATCCCCTGCGGTCTGTCCTGCCGCGACACGCTCCGCCTGGAGGCGGGCATGCCGCTGTACGGCCACGAGCTGACCACCGCGCTCACCCCCTTCGACGCCGGTCTCGGCCGGGTCGTGAAGTTCGAGAAGACGACCAACGACGGTCGCTTCGTCGGCCGTGAGGCGCTCGAGAAGGCCGCCGAGCGCGCCGAGACCGCCCCGCCGCGCAAGCTCGTCGGTCTGGTCGCCGAGGGCCGCCGGGTGCCGCGCGCCGGCATGCCCGTCGTGGCGAACGGCGAGGTGATCGGCGAGGTGACCTCCGGCGCCCCGTCCCCGACGCTCGGAAAGCCGATCGCGATGGCCTACGTGGACGCGGCGCACGCCGAGCCCGGCACCCAGGGTGTAGGTGTGGACATCCGCGGCACCCACGAGCCGTACGAGGTCGTGGCGCTGCCGTTCTACAAGCGCCAGAAGTGACGTACCCGTCTCACTTCGCGTCTCACCCCGCAAGACCCACGTTCATCAGCACTCCCTCGATCCAGGAGAATCAGGTCATGAGCAACCCCCAGCAGCTGCGCTACACCAAGGAGCACGAGTGGCTGTCGGCCGCCGAGGACGGCGTCGCGACGGTCGGCATCACGGAGTTCGCGGCCAACGCGCTCGGTGACGTCGTCTTCGCCCAGCTCCCCGCCGTCGGCGACACCGTCACCGCGGGCGAGACCTGCGGCGAGCTGGAGTCGACGAAGTCCGTGAGCGACCTGTACTCCCCCGTCACGGGTGAGATCGTCGCCGCGAACCAGGACGTGGTGGACGACCCGTCGCTGGTGAACACGGCTCCGTTCGAGGGTGGCTGGCTGTTCAAGGTGCGCGTCACGGACGAGCCGGACGATCTGCTCTCCGCCGACGCGTACGCCGAGTTCTCCGCCTCCGGGAACTGAGACCGGGCCCGAGACCCCTTAGGGATCGATTCATGTCGCTTCTGAACACTCCCCTCCACGAGCTGGACCCGGACGTCGCCGCCGCCGTCGACGCCGAGCTCCGCCGCCAGCAGTCCACCCTCGAGATGATCGCCTCGGAGAACTTCGCTCCGGTCGCCGTCATGGAGGCGCAGGGCTCCGTCCTCACCAACAAGTACGCCGAGGGCTACCCGGGCCGCCGCTACTACGGCGGCTGCGAGCACGTCGACGTCGCCGAGCAGATCGCGATCGACCGGATCAAGGACCTGTTCGGCGCCGAGTACGCCAACGTCCAGCCGCACTCCGGCGCCTCCGCGAACCAGGCCGCCCTCTTCGCGATCGCCCAGCCCGGCGACACGATCCTGGGTCTGGACCTGGCGCACGGTGGTCACCTGACCCACGGCATGCGCCTGAACTTCTCGGGCAAGCAGTTCAACGTGGTCGCGTACCACGTGGACGAGGCCGGTCTGGTCGACATGGCCGAGGTCGAGCGCCTCGCCAAGGAGCACCGCCCCAAGGTGATCATCGCGGGCTGGTCCGCCTACCCGCGTCAGCTGGACTTCGCCGAGTTCCGCCGGATCGCCGACGAGGTCGAGGCCTACCTGTGGGTCGACATGGCCCACTTCGCGGGTCTGGTCGCGGCCGGTCTGCACCCGAACCCGGTCGAGCACGCGGACGTGGTGACCTCCACCACGCACAAGACGCTCGGCGGCCCGCGCGGCGGCATCATCCTGGCGAAGAAGGAGTTCGCGAAGAAGCTGAACTCCTCGGTCTTCCCCGGCTTCCAGGGCGGCCCGCTGGAGCACGTGATCGCGGCCAAGGCCGTCTCCTTCAAGGTCGCGGCCTCGGAGGAGTTCAAGGAGCGCCAGCAGCGCACCCTGGACGGCGCCCGCATCATCGCCGAGCGCCTGGTCCAGGACGACGTCACCGCCCACGGTGTCTCCGTCCTGTCCGGCGGCACGGACGTCCACCTGCTCCTCGTCGACCTGCGCGCCAGCGAGCTGGACGGCCAGCAGGCCGAGGACCGTCTCCACGACGTCGGCATCACGGTCAACCGGAACGCCGTTCCGAACGACCCGCGCCCGCCGATGGTCACCTCGGGTCTGCGCATCGGTACGCCGGCGCTCGCGACCCGCGGTTTCCAGGCCGAGGACTTCACCGAGGTCGGCGACATCATCGCGGAGACCCTGAAGCCCGGCTTCGACGCCGACAAGGCCGCCTCGCTGAAGGCCCGGGTGACGGCGCTCGCCGACAAGCACCCGCTGTACCCCGGCCTGAAGTAATTTCGTACCCTTTTATTCCGGGACCCGTCCAGGGTTGTTCGTCCGGAACCTTCGGGGCACCGCGCACACTGGACAGTGAGCGCGGTGCCCCACCCCATGTCCTCGCGCTGTCCCGTACGTCCTTCTTCTCCGCGCTTTTCTGCTCCACCCCGGCAGACAACGGCGTCTAGCCCCCACAAGGAGTCCTCCGTGGCCATCTCGGTCTTCGACCTGTTCTCGATCGGCATCGGACCGTCGAGCTCCCACACGGTGGGACCGATGCGCGCGGCCCGGATGTTCGCCCGGCGCCTGAAGAACGAGGGCCTCCTCGCCCACACGGCGCACGTCCGGGCGGAGCTGTACGGCTCCCTCGGCGCGACCGGCCACGGCCACGGCACCCCGAAGGCCGTCCTGCTCGGTCTGGAGGGCAGCTCCCCGCGCACGGTGAACGTGGAGACGGCGGACGACGAGGTCGAGCGGATCAAGTCGAGCGGCCGGATCAACCTGCTCGGCGCGCACGAGATCCCCTTCGACTTCGACGCCGACCTGATCCTGCACCGGCGCAAGGCGCTGCCGTACCACGCCAACGGGATGACGATCTTCGCGTACGACGCGGAGGGCGGCCTGGTCCTGGAGAAGACGTACTACTCGGTCGGCGGCGGCTTCGTCGTCGACGAGGACGCCGTCCAGGGCGAGAACCCGATCGTCCCCGACGACACCGTCCTGAAGTACCCCTTCCGCACCGGCGACGAGCTGCTCCGCCTCGCGAACGAGACCGGCCTGTCGATCTCGGCGATGATGCTGGAGAACGAGAAGGCCTGGCGCACCGAGGACGAGATCCGCGCGGGCCTCCTCGAGATCTGGCGGGTCATGCAGTCCTGCGTCTCGCGGGGCATGTCCCGCGAGGGCATCCTGCCCGGCGGCCTGAAGGTGCGCCGCCGCGCCGCGAACCTGGCGCGCAAGCTGCGCTCCGAGGGCGACCCGAAGATGCACGCCATGGAGTGGATCACCCTCTACGCGATGGCCGTGAACGAGGAGAACGCGGCGGGCGGCCGGGTGGTCACCGCCCCGACGAACGGCGCGGCCGGCATCATCCCCGCCGTCCTGCACTACTACATGAACTTCGTGCCCGGCGCCGACGACGACGGCATCGTCCGCTTCATGCTGGCGGCCGGCGCGGTCGGCATGCTCTTCAAGGAGAACGCCTCGATCTCCGGCGCCGAGGTCGGCTGCCAGGGCGAGGTCGGCTCGGCCTGCTCGATGGCGGCGGGCGCCCTGGCCGAGGTCCTCGGCGGCAGCCCGGAGCAGGTGGAGAACGCGGCCGAGATCGGCATGGAGCACAACCTGGGCCTGACCTGCGACCCGGTCGGCGGCCTGGTCCAGATCCCGTGCATCGAGCGCAACGGCATGGCGGCGGTCAAGGCCGTCACGGCGGCGAAGATGTCGATGCGCGGCGACGGCAGCCACCTGGTCTCCCTCGACAAGGTCATCAAGACCATGAAGGAGACCGGCGCGGACATGAGCGTGAAGTACAAGGAGACCGCGCGCGGCGGTCTCGCGGTGAACATCATCGAGTGCTGAATCGATTGTTCGCTTGATTCGGTTGCTCGGTCGATTCGGTTGCTCGGTCGATTCGGTTGTCAGCTGAATCGGTTGTTCACCTGGCGGTCCCCGGGCCGGGCGGCCGCCGCCCGGGCCGGGGGCCGAGTCAGTAGCGCACCCGGAGGACGATCACGTCCGGGCGGGTGTCGGAGCCGGCGGTCGTCACGCCGGGGTCGGTACCACGCTCCTGCCCGTCTCGTGGGCGTACAGCATCGCCCGGTCGCGGAGGGCCGCGTGGACGGCCATGCGGGCGTCGCGGCGGCGCTGGGCCGGGCCGTCGGGCAGGTGCAGGATGCCCGCGTTGCCGCGTGAGCCGCGCTGGATCTCCGCCGTGCGGGGGATCCGCAGCGACTGGTAGCGGTCGAGCCGGGCCGCGGTCGTCGCCGGCGCCGGGTCCGCCAGGCAGGCCGCCAGGTCCATCGCGTCCTCGACCGCCTGGTTCGCGCCCTGTGCCATGAACGGCAGCATCGGGTGGGCCGCGTCGCCGAGCAGGGTCAGCCGGCGCGAGGACCAGACGTCCAGCGGCGGGCGGTCGTGCAGCGCCCACTGGAGGGTCGTCTCCACGGCGCCCACGACGTCCGCGACCAGACCGGTCCAGCCGCCGAACACCCGGCGCAGCTCCTCCGGGTCGCCCGGGACCGACCAGGACTCGCCCGGGGACTGCGTCATCGGCACCGTCGCCGCGAAGCTCAGGTACTCCCCCGCCGCGACCGGGTAGCACACGAAGTGCCCGCCCGGACCGAGCCAGAGGCGCACCAGAGGCGCGCGGGCCGCGTCCGGGAGCCGGTCCACGGGCACCAGGCCACGGTAGATGCCGAGCTCCGAGAACTCGGGCTCGTCGCGCCGGAAGGCCTCGCGGACCGTGGAGTGGATGCCGTCGGCGCCGACCACCAGCTCCGCCCCGCGGACCGTTCCGTCCTCGAAGGTCAGCCGGACGCCGTCACCCGACGCGTCCGTCTCCCGCGCCTCGCTCAGGCGCTCGCCCAGCTTCAGGCTGCCGTCGTCGACGCGCGTGAGGAGCGCGTCGTGGAGATGCGCCCGGTGCACCGTGTAGTACGGGGCTCCGAACATCCGCTCGCACTCCGCGCCGAGGGGCGTCCGGGCGATCGGCCGCCCGCTCCACCCCCGTACCTCCATGGCCTCGATCGCCACCGCCCGCTCGCGCAGGGCCGGGCCGAGGCCGAGCCGCAGCAGCGGCCTGACCGCGTTGGGCGAGAGCTGGACTCCCGCCCCCACCTCCGCGAGCCGCCGCGTCTGTTCGTACACCATGTACGGAATGCCCATGGAGGACAGCGCACCGGCCAGCGTCAGTCCGCCGATGCCGGCGCCGACCACCGAGACGTGCGGCCGCTCCTCCGCTCCCCACTCGTCCAGATCCCCGAACCGCACCTTTGAGACCGCCTTCCGCGTCGCTGCTGTGTCGGCACCTTCGGCGTCGCAGGACGCGGTCTCCCGCAGCCCGGCCGTCCGCCGCACCCCGAGCATGGGCGGGTCCACCGGCCCCCGGCAACGCGGGTCACGCCCCCCTCTGACAACTGTCGCGGCTTCCATGACGTCCGTCACCGCCGCCCCCGCGCGCCCGGCCCGGCCCGTCGGCCCGGACCTAACGTCGAGGCTGCGCCCGGGAGTTCGTCTGCGGGCGACGACCCCACGACACCCCCTACCGGGAGGCACACAGTGACACGAGCCGAGGGACCGCGGTGACCGCCGCGGTGGCCGTGGAAGGCCTGCAGAAGCGGTACGGCGACCACGAGGCCGTGCGCGGCGTCGACTTCAGCGTCGCCGAGGGCGAGATCTTCGCCCTGCTCGGGCCGAACGGCGCGGGCAAGACCACCACCCTGGAGATCCTGGAGGGCTTCCGGGAGCGCGACGGCGGGCGGGTCGAGGTCCTCGGCCGCGACCCCGGCGTCAAGGCGGACGGCCACTGGCTGCGCGGCCAGGTCGGCCTCGTCCTCCAGGACATCGCCGTGGAGCCCTATCTGTCGGTACGGGAGACCGTGGCCCGCAACGCCGGCTACTACCCGGACCCGCGGAACGTCGACGAACTGCTCGACCTCGTCGGCCTGGACGAGAAGAAGGGCGCCAAGGTCAAGGACCTGTCCGGCGGCCAGAAGCGCCGGCTCGACCTGGCGCTCGGCGTCGTCGGCCGCCCGAAGCTGCTGTTCCTGGACGAGCCCACCACGGGCTTCGACCCGAACGCCCGCCGCGGCGCCTGGGACGTCGTGCGCAATCTGCGCGACGACGGCACCACCATCGTCCTCACCACCCACTACATGGACGAGGCGCAGGCGCTGGCCGACTCGGTCGTGGTCATCGCCGAGGGCCGGATCGTCGCCTCGGGCACCCCGGACACCCTCGGCGGCCGCGACACCGCCCGGACCCGGATCCGCTTCGCGCTGCCGACGGGCGCCGCGCTCACCGACGTACCCCTGCCGGTGAGCGATGTGGAGGACGGCCTGGTGACGGCCGAGACGACCGAGCCGACGGCTGCCCTGCACCGGCTGACCGGCTGGGCGCTCGACCGGGGCACGCCGCTCGACCGGCTGACCGTCGAGCAGCCCACCCTCGAGGACGTCTACCTGAGCCTGACCAAGGAGTACGTACAGCAGGAAGCCTCCTCGCCGTCGTCCGCGCGGGAGCGCAAGGCGCCCGCGGGACGAGGCCGCCGACCCGGACGGAGCCGTTCATGACCACCCTGATCCCCCCGACCACCGAGACGACCGCCCCGGCGGCCTCGGCGACCCGCGCGGACGCGCCGCGCGCGCGGAACCCGCTCGCCCTGCTCGGCCATCAGATCCGTTACGAGCAGCTGTCGTTCTGGCGCAACCCGCAGTCGATGGTCTTCACCTTCGTCCTGCCGATCGTCATCATCGGCATCTTCGGCGCCGTGTTCAGCGGCAGCGAGGGCCAGGACTTCTTCTTCGGTCTGACCGGGATGCAGTACTACACGCCGGTGATCGCCGCCGTGTCCGTACTCGGCGCCTGCTACGGCCAGTTGGCGATCGTGCTCGCCATGCGCCGTCAGACCGGCGTCCTCAAGCGGCTGCACGCCACGCCGCTGCCCGCCTGGGTCTACTTCGCCGGCCTGCTCGTGCACTGCGTCGTCGTCAGCATCGTCGACGTCGCGCTCGTCTTCGGCATCGGCGCGCTCTACGGCGTCGACCTGCCCACCCACTGGGGCGCGGTCCTGCTGACCCTCGTCCTCGGCGCGGCCAGCTTCTGCGCGCTCGGTGTCGGCGTGGCCTCGCTGATCAAGAACTCGGAGGCGGCCCCGGCCGTCGTGCAGTTCATCCAGTTCCCGCTGGTCTTCATCTCGGGCAGCTACTTCCCGATCCACGCGGAGCTCCTCAACACCATCGCGGGCCTGCTGCCCGTGAAGCCGTTCAACGACGCCATGCTCGCGCTCTTCACCCAGGACGCCGGCTTCCAGTGGCGTGACCTTGCGGTCCTCGCCGCCTGGGGTGTCATCGGCGCCCTGATCGCCGTCCGCAGCTTCCGCTGGGACCCGCGCCCCGAGTAGCAGCCGGGCACGCACCACGAAAAGGCCCGACCGGGAAACCGGCCGGGCCTTTCGTGATCCCCGTGGGGGGCTGGGGTCCTGGGGTCAGGCGTTCTGCGGTACGGGGGTGTTCTCCGGTACGGGGGTGTTCTCCGGTACGGGGAAGGCGTGGGTCAGGACCGCGTACGTGCGCAGCTCCTCCAGGAGGCTCAGGCCGAGCCGGTTGTGGAGCATGTGCGCGTGCGAGAAGAGGACCATGCCGGGGTGGGTCGGCGACTGCTCCCGGATCTCGTCCGCGTGCGCGGCGAGCCGGGCGTGCCAGCCGGCGAACGGGCCGTGGGCCTCCGGGTCCAGCGCGATCTCCCCCTCGACCCGGGTGATCGTGTCGAGGAGTGCGGCCGGGTGGCCCGCCTCTGCGGCCCAGGCGCGCCAGGCGCCGAGGCCGTGGGCGTAGTAGTACGCGCGCTCCGCCGGATCCCCGAGGGCGGCGGCGACGGCGACGGTGCCGCGCAGGGCGAGCATGGCCCGCTGCCGCTCGCTGCTCACCTTGGGCAGGGCGGCGAGGACGAGGGTGCTGGAGAACTCGAAGAGGGACTCGGCGGCGGGCATGAGGGCCCGGCCGCCGTAGCGGTCGAACTCCGGGTCGTAGGCGGCCGGGTGGACACCGGGGGGCAGCAGGGCCTTCACGGAGGTGTTCTCGCCGGTCTCGCCCGCGGCGGCGAGCCGCTCGGCGCCGCTGCGGTACGCGGCGGGGTCGAGCGGCTCCTCGCCCGGGGCGGGCGCGCCTGCGACGGCCAGCCGCTCGGCGAGGGCGGCCTCCACGCGCGCGCGTGCGGCGGGGTCGAGGTCGCCCACGCGGAGCCGGAGGTGCGGGCCGGACTGCCAGTAGCGGATGAAGAACCACGGGGTGCCGGGGGCGAGTTCGCGGATCGTGGGGCCGATGACATCGGTGACGGCCCGGTCGTGTGCCGACCGGGCCGTCGTACCGAGATGGAGGTGCCAGGCGGTCCATGCGGTCCGCTGCGGCGCGGATGGCGGCGTCGGGGTCCGGGGCGGGGTCGCCGTCGGGTTCGGGGTCGGGGTCGGCGTCGGGGTCACGGGGACGCTCCTTCAGAGTCTGAGGTCGAGCAGCGCGCCGCCGGTGTCCTGCGGTACTCCCACGACCACGGACAGGACGATCATCTCGTCGGGGTCCAGGCCGAGGACGCGCTGGGTGGGAATCTCCTTGAAGGCCCGCACGGGGCGGGCGAAGAGGCCGGAGGCGGCGGCGGACAGGCAGAGCCCGTGCGCGGCCCAGCCGGCGGCGTGCTGGACGGCGCCCCAGCCGGCGGCCCCGAGGCGCTCGAAGAGCTCCCGGGTCCGTACGGACAGGAACACCGTGAAGGGCGCGTCGCGGATGCCGCAGCCGTTGACGGGCGAGACGCCGTAGCCGTACTGCTCCTCGAGACGCTCGGGCGCGGTCGCGTCGGCTCGCCGCAGGTGCGCGGCTCCGTCCCGGAGCCGGTGGACGCCATCGGTGCGTCCTTCGACGCCCTGGACGACGGCGGTCGCGTTCAACGCCTCGAAGGCGGTGGCGAGTTCGGGACCGGGCGGTGGCACGGAGAGCCAGCGGGCCGCGCTGTCGAGCGCCTCGGCGGGCACGTTCCGGCGCCGGCCGCTCATGCCGTGCAGGGCGCGCGGCATGCGTCCGGAGTGGCGCCGCCACAGCAGCTCCGCCCAGTCCGGCACGGTCGCCGAGGGGCCGAGGCCCGCCGGGACGGCGGTGGTGAGCGGGGCGGGGGCGCCGTCGTACGTCTGCTGCCGGTTGACACGGATCAGCTCGGCGAGGGCGGGGTCGGTGCGGGTGAGATGGGCCGGTGTCCCGGGCGCCGGGTCCGCCTCGCGGGCCGGCACTCCCCCGCCGTCCAGCTCCACGACGAACGGCAGGGACCACGCCCAGGCGTCGTCCAGGCCGAGGGCCGGCAGCAGGGCGTGGGCGTCCGGGCCGGGAAGGCGGAGCCGCGCGGGTACGTCGAACAGTTCCAGGCCCAGACTCAACGCCCGGAGCACGAAGCCGAGTTCGATCGCGATGAGCGAGCCGCGGAACCACTGGTAGGCGGGCGGCACGGTCGTGTAGCGGCCGGTGAGCAGGACGTTCCTGGCGGGGCCCGCCGGGGCGCCGGTGAGGGCGTGCCGGTCCGGTTCCAGGAGGCGCCACGGCATGCCCGCGCCCCCGTCCACGAACGCGTGGACGGGGAAGAGGCAGCGGGGCGAGGCGTACGGCCGGTGGTCGTTGTAGGGGTTCTCGGGCTCTCTGCGCTGGGGGCCGAAGGCGGTGACGAGGGCGCGGCCGAGCCGGTCGTCGACCGGTTCGGCCGCGACCGGTTCGGCCGCGCTCGGGGTCCCGCCGCCCCGGGCCGCTGTCCGAGCCGCGCCCCGGTCTGGCGCGCCACCCGGTGGCAGCGCCGGGTACTGCAGGGCCGCGAGCCGGTCGTGGGTGCCGAGCGGCAGGGCCTGGCGCGGGCCGCCCCCGCGCGGCGGCGGGGGCGGCACGTGCGTGTCGGGCGGCGGTTGCGGCACCCAGGTCCACGGGGGCGCCTCCGGCGCGTCGTCCCCGGCCCCGTACGCGTACCAGAGGGGCTCGCGGGCGATGCTGTTGTCGCCGTCGGGGCCCGGCAGGTCGACGGGTCCGCGCCGGGTCCACGCCCCGGCGCCGGCCGCCGCCTCCGTCGCGCGCGGGGCCGTCGGGGCCGTCACGGGAACGGGTGGGGGTCGAGGGGGATCGCCCGGAGCTCCTGCCCGGTGCCGCGCAGGGCGGCGGTGAGCCGGGGCAGTCCGGCCAGCCGCTGCTGGGCGTGGCCGAAGCACATCGGGACGATGCCGGGGACGACCGCGCGGGCCACGTGGATGCCCGCGTCGGCGTGTTCGCGGCTGGTCTGGTCGACGAGGACGATCCGGTCGAGTCCGGCCTCGGCGAAGAGTCCGCGGACGAAGTCCAGGGCGCCGCGCACGTCCCCGCCGGAGCCGCGCTCCATCCGCCCCGGCCAGTCGGGGAAGGCCTCGTCGAGCGTGACCCGGGGGCCGCCGAGCGCGGCGGTGGCACGGGCGGCGGTCTCGGGCAGCGAGGAGAAGCGGACGTGGTCCTCCAGCTCCTGGACCAGCCACGGGTCCTCGACCATCGGCTCGACGGTCTCGCGGGTCCAGTCGACCGGGTTGGTGACGAGCTGGGCGACCTCGCGCAGGGCGCCGCGGATCGCGGACTGCGGGTCGGCGCCGGAGCCGGCCGAGGAGAAGGTGGCGGGGAAGGGGTTGAGGCGGTTCACCGCGAGCACCCAGACGACGGGGAGGCCGATGTCCTGGGTGGCGACGAGGAGGTGCACGTCGAAGCCGCGCGACTCCATCAGCTCGATCATGGCCCGGCTGGTGGGGTCGGTGAGGGAGGAGTTCGGGATGGTCGGCAGGGGCGCTGCCCGGTGCCAGGAGAGCAGGAAGGCGTCCCGCTCGGCCAGCTCGAACAGCGAGTGCAGGGCGGCCTCTTCGAGGTTGGCGCCGACGGCGCAGCCGCTGGACGACTCGTAGAAGTAGTGCTTGCGGCCGGGCGTCCCGGCGGCGCGGGCGGCCCTGCGGTCGCGGCGGTGGTTGTACTCGTACTGGTAGAAGGCGTGGTCGGCGGGGACGAGCAGCGGGCGCCCGTCGTCGAGGTCGTGACCCCACACCCAGTCCATCGGGGTGTCCGCGTCGAACGGCGTGGCCCTGCTGGTCGGATGGGCGAGCTGCCCGGCCGTGTACTGCCCGAGCCCGGCCGGGTCGACGGCGTGGTCGGCGACCTCGGCGTACGAGCGGTGGGTGAGGACCGGGATGTCGTACGGGAAGCCCGCGAGGCGTTCGTACGCCTCCAGGATCGCCACCGGTCCGGTCTCGGCGAAGGTCCGGGCGCGGCCGTGGCCCATCGCGGGGGCGTCCGGCACCACGGCCATGCTCATCGCGAACGGGGCACGGGACTCGCGCAGCAGCGCGCGGACAGGCCCGAAGCGGCCGTCGACCAGGCGGTCCTGGAGCACCCCGCGCTCGACGAGTCGGCTCGCGGCGGTGCGGGTGCAGTCGTCCGGGAAGGCGGGCCGGTCGGTGAGGGCGAGCGGCGCCGGGGTCTCCGTACCGTCGAGCCGCTCGTACGCCGGTCCGCAGAGCGGGCAGTGGAAGCTGCGGGCGATCCGGTGGCGGCGCAGGCCGCGCGGCGAGACGGAGAAGAGTTCGCCGGGCCCGAGCGGCCGCCTCACCAGGTGCTCCAGGGTCGCCCGGAGCAGTTCGGGGAGGAGCGGCGCGCCCGGCCCGGGGGCGGTGGTCGCGTACCGGAGGTCGCCGACGAGCGGGTGGTCGGGGACGGTGCGGTCGCGGACCTCGGCGCAGCCGGCGCAGCCGGCGTCGGTGCCGGGCCGCCAGAGGGGCCCCACCAGGACCTCGTCGCCCAGGAGGCGTACGGAGAGGTGGGCCCGGTCGGCGGCGACGGCCTCGTCGAACCGCGCCCGCTCCCAGGCGAGGTGCCAGCCGCGGTCGACCGCGACGGTTCCCTCGGGGAGGACGTCCGCGAGGGCGTCGAGCGCTGCGTGCCAGGCTTCGTCGGCGGGGTGGGCGTCGAGCCCGGGACCCTGGGCGAGGGCCGGGGCGGGGACGGGGGCGGGAACGGGAACGGGGACGGAGGTGAGCGTGTCAGTGGGCATCGTGGGCCTCCACAGGGCCGTACCAGAGGGGAAGCTCGCCGAGCACGGGGTCGTGGCGGAGGGCCTCGCCCCGGTACGTGGTGCCTGTGCGGGCGGCCAGTTGGGCGCGGAGGGCGTCCAGGACGGCGCGGTCGGCGAAGAGCAGGGCGTCGGTGGAGAGCGGGTCGACGGTGCCGGGTCCGCCCACGGTCTGGGTGTGGGCGAGGGCGGTGCACAGGGCGTTCCTGGCGGCCTCCGCCGCGTCGGCGCCCCAGGCGCGGCCGAGGGTGACGCCGTCGGCGGTCACCTCGGCGAGCCGCCAGTCGAGGCCGGGCACGTGGTGGAACCGTACGGCCGGCTCCTGCGGGAGGAGGTCCCGGAGGCGGGCGAGGATGCGCAGGCCTTCGGGATCGAGAGGCTCGGCCCGTCCCGTTCCCTCGGCGGGGGCACGTGTCTCGCCGCCCGCGGCCACGGCGGGGGCGCCCGCCGGGAGGGCCGCGGGCGGCACGTGCGGGGTGACGGTCTTCGCCGGAAGGGGCGCCGTCTCCTCGGCGAGCAGGCGCAACGCGCCGTCGAGGAGCCAGTGTTCCCTCGTGAGCCCTGCCGCCGGGGTGGGAGCCCCGGGGATGTGGGCGTGCGGGCCGGCCGCCGGGGTGGGAGCCCCGGGGATGAGGGCCCGCAGGGCCGCCAGGGTGGCCGCGACGGTGGCGGTCTCCTGATGGGCGGCCCAGGCGAGGACCGTGGTCGTGGGGCGGCCGTCGGCGCGGAGCTCGGCGGCGCGCAGGGCGAGCGGCATCTGGGGCAGGTCGGCGCCCTCGGTGAGGGCGAGCGGTCCGGTCCAGCGGGCGGCGAGCGGGGTCGCCGTCTCGCGTGCCTCGTCCGGTTCGGGACGGGGGTCGGCGGGGGCGGTGCCGAGGGTGAACGGCCCCTCGGGGAGGGAGCCCGGTCGGCCGGTCGCGGCCGCCTGGTGGGCTCCCTCGACGGTGACCCGGTCGGAGACCAGGTCCGTCCCGTGCACGACATGGGCCTCGCCCGTGTCCGCCGTACCGGTGAGGGTGTCGATGAGGAGCTGCGCGCCGAGGGCGCCGGCAAGCGCGTCCGCCATGGGGCGGGGCGCGGGCGCGGTGGACTCGGCGGCGGCCCAGACGCGGGCCCGGTCGTGGAACGCGTCCCGGACGGCCGGGTGTCCGGGGCCGGTGAGGGCGGGGCCGGTGAGAGCGGGGCCGGTGAGAGCGGGGCCGGTGAGAGCGGGGCCGACGAGGGTGACGCCGGTGCCGCCGAGGAGGACGGGGACGACCAGGGGCGCCTCCGTCGGGGATGTCCCGTCGTCCTCGCGGATGTCGAGGACCGCGTCCGGGGTGGCGGCCGCCTCGTCCGTACCGGTGAGGACCGTGCCGACCCCCGCCCGGCGCAGGCCGCGCACGGCCGGGCCGGTCGCGGTCGCCGGGCCGGTGACCAGGACCGTCGCGGAGCGGAGCCGGGCGAAGGCCCCGTACGGGTCGTCGAGGAGGCCTTCGAGGCGGGCGAGGGACTCCGTGTGCCGTTCCCGTACGTCGGCGGGCGGTTCGGGCGCGGTGTGCGCGGCCGGGTCGAGGAGCAGTCCGTTCTCGCGGAGCTTGTCGACGAGGAGACGGACGGCGGGGCGGGCGCGTTCGGTGCCGATCTCGGCGACGAGCGCGTCCTCGTCGGTGCCGTCCTCCAGGAGCGGGACGCAGCCCTGGGCGACGGCGTGCAGGACCTCGGAGCCGCGCAGGACGAACTGGGCGCGGGCGCCGCTGAAGTAGACCCCGCCGGGGACGGGCGCGTAGTGCAGGTCCGGACGTGTCCTGAGCACCTGTGCGGGCATCGTCATCGCTCCTCCCCGTCGGTCGTCGGGTGGTAGGTGAAGCGGCCGCCGGCGGTCCGGCCGACCTCGACGACCCACTCGGTGGCGTGGGTGCCGTCGACGACGCCGGGCAGCGCCTCCTCCAGGTAGCTGCCGCCGGTGTCGGCGCCGCGGCGCTCCAGCATCCGGGGCAGGACGCGGGCGCCGAGCGCGCTGCTCAGGTCCACGTACTGGGGCTTCTGCTGGAGGCGCTTGGACTGGATGTCGGGGGCGCCGACGGAGAGCGGGCCCTCGTCCTCGGGGACGGTCTTGATGACGACCTCCTCGGGGACGCCGTACTTGGCACGCCAGGCGTTGAGGGCGAGGAGCCGCTCGTGCTCCTCGGGACCGGCGGCCAGGGCGGTGCCCAGTTCCTCTCCCCCGTACCAGCGGCGGCGGCCGATGAGGACGTCGCCGACGGCCATGCGGGGCGCGACGCGGGTGGTGGCCCGGTCCCAGGGGGTGGCGGCGTGCCAGCTGTTGGGGAGGGCGTTGAAGAGGCGGCCGCTGATGGCGAGGCCGGAGGCGACGGAGAGCGGCGGCGGGAAGAGGCCGGGGTGGCCGGTGCCGAGCGGCAGGACCCGCAGTGGGGCGCCGTCGGCGTCCTCGACGCGCAGGGAGTCGGTCTCGGGGTCGTGGGCGAGCCGCAGCCCGAACCAGTCGTCGGGGGTGAGGCCGCCGGGCAGGATCGGCGTGTGGGCGTTGACGTTGAGGCGGTGCAGACCCAGGTCCTCGGTGACGCGGGCGCCGTCGTGGCCGTACACCCGGCGTACGTGCTCGGCGAGGCGGGGCAGCGCGCGGCCGCCGAGGCGCCGGTCGGCCTCCAGGAAGCGGGCGTAGAGCATGCCGTGGCCCGGCAGGCCGTCGTTGAGGACGAGGTGGCCGTCGCCGCGCTGGAGCAGGATGCCGTAGATCAGCGGGTCGCGGCGGAATCGTTCCGGCAGGTCGCCGGTGAGGCCGGCGACCTGCTCCGGGCTGATGCGGAGGGTGTCGTCGCCGCGCTCGACGGCCCGGCCGATGAGGGCGTGGAGCGTCTCGGTGACCTCGCGGCGCAGCTCGTAGATGCGCTCCAGTGAGCCGTCGTCGGGGCCGATGCCCTTGAGCGCGGTCGGGTCGCCGGGGCCGTCGGGGCCGTACACGGCGGCCATGGCGGCGGCGCGGCGCGATACCTCGCCGACGACGAAGGGGGCGTGGGCGGCGAGGGGGACGTTCGCGCCGGGGCCGAAGCGCTCGACGAACGCGGCGGTCATGAGGACGCGCACGTCGTGCAGCCAGTCGAAGACGGTGAGGAGTTCGACGGCCGGGCCGAGGTCCTTCAGGGACTCCTTCCAGGGTTCCGTGGCCACCTTGAGCGGCGGCATCACGTAGTCCTCCTCGACCGTGACGTGCGCGGGGCGGCCCGCGGCATGACTGAGTTCGCCGAGGGCGCCGCGCAACTCGGCGAGCGCGTCGCCGCGTTCGGCGGCGGGCGCGGCGGTGAAGGCGGGCAGGCCGGCCTTGACGCGGTCGGTGAGCAGCTTCGTCACCGGGCGGGGGTCGTCGGGGGTGAGCAGGACGTCGTAGTCGGTTGAGCCGTCCTCGGCCTCGTGGAAGGTGCAGAGGAGGCCCTGCGCGACGGCGCCGCGGACCTTCTGGTCGGCGTCCTCGGCGGCGATGCCGGAGCGTTCGGCGACATGGGCGACGACGGACGGGAAGGGGCGGGGGCCCATGGAGACGGCGTCGAGGAGGTCTCCGGCGGGGCCGTCGAGGGAGACGGCGGCCCGGCGCATCCCCTCGGGGGCGGGCTTCAGGAAGAACAGCTTCCCGGCCGCCGGGTCGGGCGCGGAGGTCGGCGGCAGGCCGATCCACATGTCCTCGATCGCCCGGCCCGCGGGGTCGGGCAGTCCGCCGAGGACGTAGTTGAGCATCACGCGGTCGAGGCCGGGGAAGGCGGTCGCGCCGGCGAAGCCCGCCTCGTCGGGGCCGGGCGCGGCCGGGTCGGGCTCGGCGATGCCGACGGCGGTGAACCGGGCGAGCGGGCTCGTACGGACCATGGCGCGGGTGACGTACTGGATGAGTCCGCGCTCGGACTTGCGGGACTTGGAGGGGACCTTGCCGGGGGCCCGGACGGCGGCACGGTAGCGCTCGGCCTCCTGGTGGACCTCGGGTGCGACGAGGGCGAGGGAGCGCAACAGGTCGGGGTCCCCGAGGAGTTCGGCGAGGACGCCGCGCTCGCGCTCGGCCGCGTCGGGGTAGCCGGAGACGAGTTCCTCGCGGATCCGCTCGCGCTCCTGGCGGGCTGCGAGCCAGGCGGCGATCACGGGGGTGGCGGGCTCCGGGGCCTTCTTCGGGGCCTTGCCGCTGTTCACGGAGCGGCGCAGGGCGATCAGTTCACGCCGTTCGGCGTCGTCGGTCGCGGCGCCGATCCGCTCGTACAGCTCGTCGGAGGCGGCGGCGGAGGCTTCGGCGAGGGTCTGCTCGGCGGCGTTGAGGAGCACGAGCTGCCGGCGCAGCTCGGCGTCGGCGAGCCGGGCCCGGCGCAGCGGGTTGACCCGCAGGAACCAGAGGGGCTCGGGGGCGGGTGCCGCATGCGCGGGGGTCGGTACGGTCGCCGGCTCGGGCGTCGGTACGGTCACCGGCTCGGCCGTCGGTACGGTCGCCGGCTCGGGCTGAGTGGCCCCGGGCAGGTCCGTCGGGGGGCCGATCACGGGGGCGGTCATCGGAGGGCTCCCTCGGGGGCGGTGCCCTGAGCGGGGCTCGGGGCAGGGGCGGATGAACTCGCGCTCCCGGCAGGGGCGTTCGCGGCGATGCGCTCGCGCCAGGAGACGCCGAGGACCTCGTCGACGGTCTCGGCGACGGCGAAGCAGGTGTAGTAGCGCTGCATCGGGGAGACGGTGAGCAGCGGCAGCTGCTCGTAGAAGAGGTTCGTGAGGAGGCGGAAGGAGGCGAACCATGGCGACGGGGCCGAGGTCACGCCGGCCTCGCCGACGGTCCGGTGGAAGTCGCTGTCGGGCTGCTCGCCCTGCGGGACGACGGTGGTGGCGCCGGGCGGGCCCATCTCGGAGCGGTCGAGCCCGGCGGTCGCGCCGTCGAGCAGGTCGAGCGTGAGGGTGCCGGCGGCGACCGCGCTCTCCAGCGCCCCGGCGCCGTAGGCGAGTCCGGTGCGCCAGGCGGCGGCGGTCGCGGAGACCTCGCCGCTCAGCCGCTGCTCGACGACCCTGCGGAGCACGGGCGCGTCCTTGGCGAGGCGCTGCTGGAAGACGGGGCGTACGTCCTTGGTGGGCGCGGCCCAGGCGAGGAAGGCCTCGACGTGGGAGCGGGGCGAGAAGACTCCGTATCCGAGGCCGAGGGTGTGGGTGTCGGCGAGCGCGACGAAGGCCTCGGCGAGCCGGAGCGTGCCGGAGCCGGGCTCGCCGGCGAGGTCGTCGATCGTCCGCAGGAGTGCGGGGGTCAGGGCCCCGTGCACGACGGTGCGGAAGCGGTCGAGGCGCGGGTCGCGGGCGGCGGGCTGCCCGCCGGACTGCCCGTCCGCCTGCCCGCCGACCCGCCCGCCGGGCTCGATCCGCTCGACGGCGCCGTGTTCGCGCAGCGGCAGGTACGGCGGCTGGACGGCCTCCAGGCGGCCGAACTCGCGGGCCTGGTCGAGGTAGGTCTCCTCGGTGAGGGCCCGGGGCGGGTCGAGCGGTCCGGCGTCCAGGGCCCGCGCGACGCCTTCCCAGTCGGGGCCGCCGCCGGGGACGCCGGTGGCGTCGCGGGCGAGGATGTCGACGTGCGGCCCGTGGAGCCACCCGCGGCGCAGCTGGACGGCGGGAGCGCCCGCCTCGTTCAGCGCGCGGGCGACCGGTACGACGTACCGGGCGAGCCAGGCCGGTGTGACCGGCATCCGTGTGTGCAGCCGCACTCCCGTCAGGCCGTCGGAATCCGGCTTCACGGCAGTGCGCTCCAGCGCATCAACCCCCATGCTTTCGCACCTTCCGAGAATTCGAGAACAACGTCCTGGGCTTTCTTTCGCTTCCGGCCGTAATCATGTGGCGGGGAATTGCGGGGCGTAAGGGGAAAGAGGTTCCGGCTGACATGTGTCACCCTTTCCGTGACGCTCGGGCCATGGCTTCACGCGATGCCGATCGAGTCGGACTGGCTGAAAATAGACAACCCGGTCGGATCATCACGGTGGAGCGTTGTAGGGTCCGCGCCATGACTACGGAATCCACCGACGCCGAGTGCCTGGCACTCACGCGCAATCTGCGCCGTCGCGGCGCGATCGTCCTCGCCGTCTTCGCCCTCGTATGGGCCTTCGCGGGCGGTTCGGGAATAGCGGCGGTGCCCGTGTCCGTCGCGGTCGGCGTCGTCGCGGCCGCCGTGACCGCCGGCGCGGTGGTGTTCGCCTTCCGGGGCACCGCGGGTCCGGTGACCCGTCTCGTCCGCCTGCCGGAGAAGTGGAACCGGGGGGTCGGCCTGGTCAACATGGCCGAGCTGGTGGCGATCTTCGCAGTGATCGCCGCGTCGAACGCCTCGGGCCACCCCGAGTTCATCCCGGTCGGGATCTGCCTGGTCGTGGGCCTGCACTTCTTCCCGCTCGCCCGCCTCTTCGACCAGGGGCAGTACAAGTGGACCGCGATCTTCCTGACGGCGGTCGCGCTCGTGGGGCTCGTCGTCCTGGCGGCCGGCACCACTGCGGAAACGATCCGTACGGTGGTGGGCCTGGGCGCGGCGATCGTGCTGTGGGCCTCGTCCTTCCACGTCGCCCTGCGGGGCTGACGGCCCGGACCCGGACCCTTCGGAAACAGCGAGACGCACGCGAGGATGCGCCACCCGGCCGGAGCCGGGCGGTCGCATCCTTCGTGCGTCGTGCGTTCAGCCTCGGTTACTCGGTCAGCAGGCCGAGCAGGTGGAGGAGGACGACGACGAGGTGCCGATCGAGCCGCTGGAGGCACCCATCTCCGGGAGGGCCACGCCCTGGGCGACCTCGAGGGTCTCCAGCTCCGCGACGTCGAAGTTGTCGAAGGCCGCGTCGTCGCCGTTCTTGATGTCGTCGATGCTCATGGTGTGTTTCCTTTCAGCGTTTCGGTTGGGGGATGTTCAGCAGGCGGAGCAGGTGGAGGACGAGGAGGACGAGGTGCCGATCGAGCCGCTGGAGGCACCCATCTCCGGGAGGGCCACGCCCTGGGCGACCTCGAGGGTCTCCAGCTCGTCGACGTCGAAGTTCTCGAACGCCTTGTCCGCGTCCTGGCCCTGCTTGATGTCGTCGATGCTCATTCTGAATTCCTTTCCGAATTCTTCTCGGCAACCGTTCGGCTGCAACACCAATAATGCTGACCGACCATCCCCCGCACCAGCTTTTCCGGGCTCCGCCTGACGTTTATCACGCCAGGAATAACCGGCGTCATGCCGCACGGGATCAGGGGTTCTCGGGAAGGGACCACTCGGGGCTGTTGAGCATGCGCCAGCCCTCACCCGGCTCACCTGCGACGGAGTCGTCCGGGCGCCGGCTGCCGAGCAGGAAGTCGCCCACCGAGGACTCCTGGAGGTAGTCCAGGCCCAGCACCCGCGCGGACATGTCGGCGTCGCCGTTGCCCAGGGCGCACGGGGCGAGACCGAGGGCCGTCGCGACCAGGTACATCGTTTGGTAGAGCACGCCCGTGTGCCGGAGCGTGGTCGCGTAGGCGATGGCCCGGTACTTCCACGACATGCGCTGGAAGCGGGCCGTGACGGTGACGAGGACGTCCGGGCGCGCCTCCATGCCGGTGGCCCGGGAGGCCACGTGGAAGAGGGACTCCCGGTCGGCCTCCTCCTCGTTCCGCAGGACGAGCCGGTGGCCGACGGGGTCGTAGTAGTAGATGCCGGGCGCCAGGCCCTCGCAGCGCCGCACGGTGACGTACAGCTCCAGCTCGTAGCCCTGGCCGCCGCTCGGGTAGGGGCGGGAGACGACCTCGTCGCGGTCGCTGCCGGGCTCCGGCGTGTAGTGGGCGCGGACGCGCGCGACACGGTAGAGGAACTCGCCGAGCTGGCGGGCGGTCATCTCCTGGTCGCCGTAGCCCCGGATGGACCGCCGGGTCTCGATCGCCGTGGTGAGGGACGGGTCGTGGGCCGCGATCTCCTCCCGGGTCGGCCGGTGGAGGGGCACGGCGGGACCTTCGGGGACGGGCCGCACGGCCGGCCGGGGCTCGATGGCTCCCCGGTGGGGGTAGACGGCGCCGAACACGTCGTCGTACCGGCCGGAGCGGATGCGCGAGTGGAAGAGGAGGTCGTGGAAGTCCCACTGCCGCAGGACGGGTTCATCGTCCGAGGCGAAGGCCCCGCCCTCGTCCGCGAGTTCGGCGAATCCGGCGCCGACGAGGTGGCCGAGGACATCGGTGGTGCCGGCCGCGTCGAGACCGGCGTCGGCGCCGAGGCGGGCGGGGGTGCCGGGTTCGCCGAGCGCGGCGGCCAGGGTCCGGGCGGCGGGGTCGGTGAGCACCGCCCGGAAGGTGACCAGCGGCGACTCCAGGACGAGGGCGCCTTCGCGGGTGCGGCAGAAGGCGAAGCGGGAGAGCCGTACGGTCGCGTCGGCGGGGACGAGGACCGGCACGTACGCGGCCTCGCGTGCCACCGGCTCCAGGCGGAGCAACTCGCGCTTCCCGCCCCGGGCCAGGACGGCGTGCGCGACCAGGTGCCGGGCGCGGTCGAGGACCCGCTCGAACTGGACGCGCTCGGCGGGGCGCAGCCCCTCGTACAACTCCTCGGCGGGCCGGGGCCCTTCGGCGAGCCGCTCCAGGGCGGTCCGGACGCCGTCCCGGACGGGGCGGAGGGCGAGGGAGGTGGCGGGCCCGGCGAGGGTGGCGACGTCACCCCCGCCCGGGGCGAAGAGGACGCGCACGCCGCCGGTGAACGCCGGTACGGCGAGGGCGGGTCCGAGGGGGCGCGGGCCGGTGTCCGATGGTGTCTGCGTGGTCTGCACGGTGCCTCCGTGGGCGCGAGGATGACGGTCCGGCGCCGGGGCCGTACGACCCCGGAGGCCGGCGGACGGAAGGCGCCGCACGCAGGGCAGACGCCGGGCGACACTCTCGCGCGGGGAATCGGGCTCCGATCCGCGCCCGCCGAAATCGGTGACATCTCCTCGGCGATTCATGACTCCCGTCATCCCGGATTCCCCGATTCCCCTCCCCACCGGCCGGAATGACCGAGGTCATCGATTGCGTGACACATGCAAGAACCGGTGCTCACCCGCTCGGAGTTCCGCCGGTTCGCGCCCATGCTCGGAGAGCGAATTCACCACCGTTCCGAACCACTGTTCCGAACCACCGCCCGATCCACCACGCGATCCACCACCCGATCCACCACCCGATCCACCGTTCCCGGAAAACCGTCACGTTAGGAATCCGCTGTGTTCTCTCGCCGCAACGCGATACGACTCGGACTCACCGCCGGTGCCGTCGGCGCTGTCGGCGCGGCCGGCGGGGTGTTCCAGAGCCTCACCTCCGGTACGCAGGCGGTGGCCGCCGAGCCGCCCGCCGGCCCGCCCGCGGTCACCCCGTTCACCGTGCCGCTGCCCCGGCCGCGGGTCCTCGCCCCGTACCGCCGCACCCGGTCGGCCGACTACTACGCGGTCACCATGCGCAGGGCGCGGGTCGAGATCCTGCCCGGGCTGCGGACCGAGGTCCTGACGTACAACGGCACGTTCCCCGGCCCCACCATCCGGGCCCGCAGCGGGCGCACGGCCGTCGTGAAGCAGATCAACGCCCTCTCCGCGCCGACCTCGGTCCATCTGCACGGCGGGAACAACCCGCAGGACCAGGACGGCGGAATGATGGACCTGATCCAGCCGGGCCGCTCGAAGACGTACGTGTACGCCAACCGCCAGGTGGGCGCCACGCTGTGGACGCACGACCACGCGCACCACATGGAGTCCGAGCACGTCTACCGGGGCCTTTCCGGGCTCTACCTCCTCGGCGACGAGGCCGAGGACGCGCTCGGGCTGCCCTCGGGGCCGTACGAGGTGCCGCTGATCCTCCGGGACGCGCACTTCGACGCGGCGGGGCAGATGGTCTACACGATGGACGACGCGCTCAACCGCACGACCATCCTCGTCAACGGGGCCCCGTGGCCGTACATGAAGGTCAAGGCCCGCAAGTACCGCTTCCGGATGGTCAACTCCTGCAACCTGCGCATCTTCGTGATGGCGCTCTCCGACGGCAGCCCCATCATCCACGTCGGCTCGGACGGCGGGCTGCTGCCGGCGCCGGCGCCCTCGCCGGTGATCGTCCTCTCCCCCGGTGAGCGCGCCGACTTCGTCGTCGACTTCTCGCGGTACGCGCCGGGGACCCAGGTCACCCTGGCGAACATGCTGGGCCCCGGGCCGACCGAGCTCGTCGGGCAGATCATGCGCTTCGACGTCGAGGAGCAGGTGACCGACACCAGCCGGGTGCCGGACGTCCTCACCACCCTGCCGCCGCTGCCCACGCCGACCGTGGAGCGGAGCTTCGAACTGCGGATGGACGAGCCGGGCACGGGCCACCTCGCGTACATCAACGAGAAGACCTTCGACCACGACCGGATCGACACCGAGATCAAGTGGGGCGCCACCGAGGTGTGGACGGTCAGGAACACCAGCACGACCGTTCCGCACAACTTCCACACCCATCTGGTGCAGTTCCGCATTCTCGAGCGGGACGGAATGCCGGTCTATCCGGCGGAGGCCGGACTCAAGGACACCGTCCTCCTCTTCCCGGGGCAGACCGCGAAACTCCAGCTGACCTTCGACACCCACCGCGGGGTCTTTCCCTATCACTGCCACATGATCGACCACAGCGCCATGGGAATGATGGCGCAGATGCGTATCTCCTGAAGCCTTCCACACCTCTGAACTCCTCGTTCCGGAAAGGAGGAACCATGTACGTACGCCGCATTCTCGACGCTCTCGGAAAGGCCCCGGGGCGCGTGGTGATCCACCACGCCGACGAGGCCGTCACCGCCGGCCGGCTCGCCGGCTCGGTGCGGGCCACCACGGCCCTGCTGTACTCCCGCGGCGTCCGCCCCGGTGACACCGTCGCCGTGCTGACCGGCCCCAACCGGCCGTTGATGCTCGCCGCCCGGTACGCCGTCCATCTCCTGGGCGCCACCTCCGTGTACGTACGGTCGATGAATCCGCGTACCGACACGGAGACCTTCTCGGTCGCCACCCAGGCCCGACTCCTGGAGGACCTACGGGTGTCGGTGCTGCTCGTCGACGACGAGAGCGCCGAGCGCGGCGACTGGCTCACCCGCCGCGTCCCGGCCGTGACCGCGCTGACCGTCCCCTGGGGGGCGTCGGCCGGCTCCACCGAACCGCTGCCGGCGCGACTCCCCGAGCCGCGCCCGGACGACCTCGCGACCGTCGAGTTCACCAGCGGGAGCACCGGACGGCCGAAGATGGTCGCCCAGCGGTACGACACACGTGAGGAGCTCGTCAGCCGTCTCGCCCATGGCCTCGATCCCCGGGGACCCGCGACGCTGCTGTCCGTCACGCCGATCAGCCACACGACCGCGCCGATGGCGGACGCGGTGCTCGCGAGCGGCGGACGGGTCGTGCTGCACGACGAGTTCGACGCGGGCGAGGCCCTGGACGCCTTCGAGCGGCACGGGGTCACCGACGTCTATCTCGCCGTCCCGCACCTCTACCGGCTTCTGGACCATCCGGCCGCGCCGCTCACCGATCTGTCCTCGCTGCGCCGCATCACCTACAGCGGCACCCCGGCGGCGCCGGCGCGGGTGGCGCGGGCCGTCGAGCTCTTCGGCGACGTGCTCATCCAGGTGTACGGGACGACGGAGGCGGGCGGTATCAGCAGCCTCAACCCGCTGGACCACCGCGAGCCGGAACTGCTCGGCTCGGCGGGGCGTCCGTTCCCCTGGGTGCGGGTGGAGATCCGCGGCCCCGGCGGCGGCCCCCAGGTGGAGCGGGGGGTGTCGGGCGAGATCTGGATCAGCTCGCCGACGGTCACGGCCGGCTACCTCGGCGACGAGGAACGCACCGGGACGGTCTTCCGCGACGGCTGGCTGTGCACCGGCGACCTGGGGCACTGGGACCGGTACGGCTATCTCCGGCTCGACGGCCGGGTGGGCGACGTGATCAAGCACGGCGGGCTCAAGCTGGACCCGGCGGCCATCGAGGAGGCGCTGATGCGCCATCCGCAGGTGCGTCAGGCCACGGTGTTCGGGGTGCGGGACCGCGACTGGGTGGAGCAGGTGCACGCGGCCGTCGAGCTGTACTCGGGGGCCGGGCACACCTCCTGCGACCTGCGGGGCTATGTGGCCGCGGCGCTGACTCCGGAGCACACTCCGGTACGGGTCTCGGTCTGGCCGCGGCTGCCGCTCACGCCCTCGGGCAAACCGGACCGCGCCTACCTGCGCTCCGTCTCACCACCGGACCCCACCGCGTCGACCGCCCACACCACCGCCAGGGGCGGCCCGACCGCCACCGCACCGGGCGTCCCCAAGGCCTCCGCGCCGGGTCTCCCGACCACCTCCGCATCAGGCGCCCCGAACGCCACCGCCCTCCGCGGCGCCGGCGCCCCGCGCGTCGGTGGGACGGCCCTCAGCTCCCCGCGCGGAGCCACCGCGCGGGACGACCCCGTCCGCGTGAGCGGCGTGGGTCACCAGCCCGATCACGCCTCCTCGCGAACCAGAAAGGGCGTTCCATGACCGGTTTCGGCCACTTCGCCCGGTCGCTGCGGCTTCGGCGGCTCTACCGCCACAGCACGGCCGGCCTGATGATCACCCCTCTCGACCATTCGATCCACGACGGTCCCGTGGTGCCGAAGGGCACCACGCTCGACCAGCTCGCCGCCCGGATCGCGGCCGGCGGCGCCGACGCCGTCGTCGTGCACAAGGGCAGCGTCCGGCACATCAGCCCGGAGCGGTTCGCCGCGATGTCGCTGATCATCCACCTCAACGCGAGCACCAGCCAGGCGCTCGACCCCAACGCCAAGTACGTCGTCGCCGGCGTCGAGGAGGCCCTGCGCCTCGGCGCGGACGCGGTCAGCGTCCACGTCAACCTCGGCTCCGACGACGAGCGGCAGCAGATCGGCGACCTCGGCCGGATCGCCGACGCCTGCGACCGCTGGAACCTGCCGCTGCTCGCGATGGTGTACCCGCGCGGGCCGCGGATCAGCGACCCCCGGGACCCGGCGGTCGTCGCGCACGCCGTGACGATCGCCGCGGACCTGGGCGCGGACCTGGTCAAGACCGTCTTCCTCGGATCCACCGCGGAGATGCTCGACCTGACCGCGGCCTGCCCGGTGCCGGTGCTCGTCGCCGGCGGCCCCGCCCTGGAGAAGGAGGAGGACGTCCTGGCGTACGTC
Organism: Streptomyces sp. SJL17-4; assembly: GCF_036826855.1. NCBI lineage: Bacteria > Bacillati > Actinomycetota > Actinomycetes > Kitasatosporales > Streptomycetaceae > Streptomyces > Streptomyces sp. SJL17-4. The sequence goes on from NZ_CP104578.1 coordinate 2,742,107, forward strand.
AGGGACGCCATCGCCGGAGGGGCGGGCGGGGTGGCCATGGGCCGCAACATCTTCCAGGCCAAGGACCCGCGCGCGCTGGCGGCCAAGGTCGCAAGGATCGTGCACCACTTCCCCGAACAGCACTTCACCACCGTCCCGTTCAGCGAGTCGGGCGGCCGGGAGCGGCTTCACAGCGAACGCCTCACCCCCGACCACCTCGACGGCACACCGCTCGACGACCCGCACCACGACGACACCCCTCACGACGACACCCACCTCGACGGCCCGTCGCTCGACGGCTCGTCTCTCGACCATCTGACAGGAGGTCCGCATCATGACGGACGCCAAACTGTGCTGGCTTGACATCCGCGAGGCCGGCGCCGCCACCGCCGCCGTCCTGGAGGAGGCCCTGCACCAGAAGATCGACGGCATCGTCGCCGCCGACCCGGCGGTGTTCACCGGTCTGCCGCCCACCGTCCGCAAGGTCCTGCTCTTCGAGGACGGCGCCGCCACCGTGCCCGCCGACCTGGGCGACGCCGACGTCGTGATCGTCCCCGGCCCGAAGGACGGCCGCGCCGAGCTCGAAGCGGCCCACCCGGACGTGCTGTTCGGGCGGTACGTGGAGATCGTCGACGCCGACACCCTGGAGGACGCCTGCCTGGCGGCGCGTCTCGAGGCGTGGAGCGTCCTCGACTTCCGCGACCCGACGAAGATCCCGCTGGAGATCGTCATCGCGGCCGCCTCGGGCGCGCCCGGCTCGATCGTGACGACGGCCGCCGACACCGAGGAGGCCGAGATCCTGTACGGCGTCCTGGAGCACGGCTCGGACGGGGTCCTGATGCGGGGCCGTACGGTCGGCGACGCGACGGCCCTGCGGACCGCGGCGACCGCGCACGGCGGGGAGATCTCCCTGGTCGAGCTGGAGGTCACGGCGACCACGCACATCGGCATGGGCGAGCGTGCCTGTGTCGACACCACGACCCACTTCCGCAAGGACGAGGGCATCCTGGTGGGCTCCCACTCCAAGGGCATGGTCCTGTGCGTCAGCGAGACCCACCCGCTGCCGTACATGCCGACCCGTCCGTTCCGCGTCAACGCGGGTGCCCTGCACTCGTACACCGTGGGGCAGAACGGCCGCACCCACTACCTGAGCGAGCTGCACGCCGGCAGTTCCGTCCTGGCGGTCGACGTCGACGGTCGTACGCGGCCGGTCAGCGTCGGCCGGGTGAAGATCGAGACGCGTCCGCTGATCTCCATCGACGCGGTCGCGCCCAGTGGTCAGACGGTCAACCTGATCCTCCAGGACGACTGGCACGTGCGGGTCCTCGGCCCCGGCGCCTCGGTGCTCAACAGCACCGAACTCAAGCCGGGCGACCGCATCCTGGGTCACCTGCCGACGGCCGACCGTCATGTCGGCTACCCGATCAACGAGTTCTGCCTGGAGAAGTAGGAGCGCACGGAGCGCCCTGCTCCACCCTGTCGTGAAGCCCCGCCCCGGCACGCCTCGTGCCGGGGCCGGCGCGCGTCCGGGCGCCACCACCGTCCTCACAGCAGCCCGCATTCCGCCGCGATGCGCGCCGCGTCGAACCGGTTGCGCCCGCCGAGCTTCTTGATCGCCGCCGAGGTGAGGTTCCGTACCGTCCCCGCCGCGAGGTAGAGCTCGCCCGCGATCTCCTTGACGGTCGCCCCGCCGGCGGTCAGCCGCAGGACGTCCGTCTCCCGGACGCTGAGCACCGTCTCCCCCGCCGCCGGTGTCCGGAGCAGCCCGGGGTCGACGGTGAGGCAGCCCCCCGCGACTCCCACGAGGGTGGTGATCAGCTGCGGGAGCCGGGCCGTCTTCGGTACGACTCCGAGTGCTCCGGCGGCCACCGCCCGGTCCACCACGGACGGGGTGGCCGAGCCGACCATCAACGCCACTCCGCAGCTCGGATGGTGCGAACGCACCTCGGTGGCGGCGTGCAGCGCCTTGCCTCCCATGGTGCTCTCGCCGAGCAGGAGCACCGTGGGCCGGTGCCGCTGGACGGCCGGGAGCACCGCCTCGAAGGTCGTGGCGAGCCCCACGACATCCAGGCCGTTGGTGCCGTTCAGGGTCTCGGCGAAGGCCTCCAGGACCAGTTGGTGGTCACCGGCCACGACGACGCGAATGGACATCTCTCTCCCCGTGGTGACTTCTTTGTGCCTTCTGTGTGGCGGTCTGTGGTGGCGGCCCTCGCGGCCGCCACCCTCAGCGGCTGGTCGCCCGCGCCGCGTCGGCGGCCAGGCCGTCGACGACGGAGCGGAGCCAGCCGCGGTCCCCGGCGGTCGTCGTGTCCGGTCCGGCCGCCGCGGCCGGGGTGCGCTCGATGTGCCGGGCGCCGGGCGGCAGAGCGGCCGCGAGCGCGGCCGACACGGCCCGGAAGGCACGCAGCAGTTCGCCGGGGGCGTCCGGCGCCGGCAGGACGACGACGGCGGCGTTCACCGGGGCCGCGTCGGCGGCGATCTGGCCGGGCAGCCGGGCAGCCTCGGCCGGATCGCGGATGTCGATGCGGTACGGCAGGGCGAGCAGGCCCGCGTCGTTGAGCGCCTTGCAGAGGAAGGCCGCGTTGGTGGCGGCGTCGTCGCCGCGGTCCGGGTGACCGGCGCCGACGACGGCGACGATCGCCCCGGCGGCGCTCAGCCGCGTCGCGAGCTCCCGGCCGATGCCCGTGGTGGCATCGACGACGAGGACGACGAGGCCGTCGAGCTGCGGCGGGGAGGAACCGGTCTGGAGCACGTGACGTCCCTTTCGAGGAGATCGTCGAGCGGGTAGCGTGATGATCGTGTGAATGGGGTGAATCGGGGCCGCTCGGGCGATAGGGCGCGGGACCCGGTTCGGAACTCCGCCCCGACCGACCCCGGGGCGGTACGACCATTGGGGGACACCGTGGACGAGGTCTCGTCGCTCGACCAACACACGCTGGGCGTATACCGCGCGATCCTGTTCCACAAGGAGCACGATCCCGAACGGCTGGCGAAACTCCTGAGTTGCACGACGGACCAGGTGGAGGAGGCGCTCGACCTTCTGACGCGGCTCTCCCTGCTCGCCCCGTCCCGGGACAGTCCGGGCCGGATGCGCGCGGTGAACCCGTCGCTCGGTCTCAAGGTGCTGCTCCAGCGGGAGGAGCGCGAACTCGCCTCGCGGCAGCAGCGGATCGAACAGAATCGTGCCGCCCTCGCCGCCCTCGCGGCCGAGTACACGGCATCGGGCCCGTCGGGCGGTCTCGACGGGGCGGAGCACCTCGACAACGTCGACGACATCCGCATCCGGCTCGAAGCCCTGGCCGAGTCCTGTACGCACGAGTCGCTCGCCTTCCATCCGACCAAGGCCCTGAGGGCGGAGTCCGTGGAGGCCGGCCGGCCCCTGAACGAGCGGGCGATGGAGCGTGGTGTGCGCTTCCGGACGATCTACCTGGACAGCGTCGCGGGTGACCGCGTCACCCGGGGCCACGCCCAGTGGATGGCGGAGCGCGGCAGCGAGATACGGACCTCGCCGACTCTCCCGATGCGTCTCCTCATCGTGGACACGACGGCGGCGGTCGTGGCCGGGCTGCCGGGTCAGGCCCAGCCGTCCGCGCTGCTTTTCAGCAGCCAGCCGGTGGTCCTGGCCATGCGGGCCCTGTTCGAGGCGTACTGGGAGCACTCCAGTCCCCTCGACGGGCCCGGTGACGCCCTGCTGCCCGGTGGGCTCACGCCGCAGGAGCGCAAGCTCCTGCAACTCCTGGCGAGCGGTCTCACCGACGAGGCGGTGGCGCGGGCGCTCGGCATCGGGGTGCGGACGGAGCGGCGGATCGTGGCCGACCTGATGGAGCGGCTCGGTGCGTCCAGCCGGTTCGAGGCGGGGGTGCAGGCGACGCGCAGGGAATGGATCTGAGCGAGGCCGGCGGCGACGGTGACACGCATGGTGTTCAGTCCTTCGGGGCGGTGTCCCAGACGAAGTCGTCCGGGGCGTCGGGGCAGGGCAGGCCGGGAAGGCACGGGATCCCGGGGAGGTCGCCGGGCATGCCCGGCCGGGGCGGGAGGTCCCAGACGAAGTCGTCGGGGGTGTCGGTGACGACCGGCGGGACGACGGGGGCGGCCTGGGCCGGGGAGGCCATCAGGACACCGCCGAGGACGGCGGCGGCGACGGCGGCGAGGACACCGCTTGCGCGGCGGGAGCGACAGGACATGGAGGTCTCCGTTCCGGGTTCGGATGCGGTACGGGTGCGGCGTACGTGCGTGTCAGGAGGTCCTTGGCGGCCGGTGACTTTTCAGCCGTCCCGGCCGCACACCTAGAGGAAATCACCGTGGTGCCCCGGCTGTCCGCTTCCGGACAGGCCAGGAAGCTGCCTGGCAACGAGCTGCCTCACGACCTGCGGGAAACGGCGGGGGCAGGCACCGGGCGGACCCTCTCGTTCCGGCCAAAAGGCCAGGTGAGGGGGCGCATCCGAGTTCGTGCGCGCCGGGCCGGAATCCGGCCACGGGCATGTGATGCAGCGAGTTGCCACCGGCACGGGGCGATCGGAACCGCTCAGGGAACGATGCCGTGCGCATCCGGCACCACGGTCAGCAGCGCCGAGACGACCACGATCGCCGCGAGGACGGACACCTCCACGCGCGCGGGTGCCTGGGCGTCGCCGCCGGACAGCATCCGCCCCCGGGCGGCGAGCGCCAGCAGGCTCGCCCCGCCGAACAACACCAGCTTCACCAGCAGGACCCTGCCGTAGGCGCTGCTCAGGACGGCGTCGAGGGGGAGCTTGCGCAGGGTCGTGGCGGTGCCGGTGACCGCGAGCGCGGCGTACACCCATGCGGCCATCCGGGCGTACCGGACGAGGACCTCCCGCCCGCCGCCGCGCAACCGCATGGTGCGGAGCACGTACAGGAGCGTGCCGGCCCAGAGGGAGGCGGCGGTGAGGTGGACGAAGGTGAGCGAGGTGCCCACGAGGGGCTGGTACGTCTCCGGGTGGGCGCGCAGCGCCTCGGCGCCGACGGCGACGGCGAGCGGCAGGGCGGCGAGCCCGGGGCGCCGGGATGCGGCGCAGAGGGCCGCGAGGACGAAGGCGTTGGCCGTGACGAGGACGAGACGGCCCTCGCGGAGCCCGTACACGATGCTCGGGCTCAGTCCGCTGACGGCCGCGAAGAGCAGCAGGAGCCCGGCCGAGGCGGCCGCGGCGAGGAGGGAGGCGGGTACGGACCAGGCGCGGGGCCGTGGCCCTCCGCCCGCGAGCCGGCATCCGACGAGTTCGCCGAGGTGCACGGCCAGACCGGTGAAGACGAGGAGCCGCAGCAGCGTGGTGGTGCCCGCGGCGGGTATCCGGAGCTCGTCCGTTCCCGCCTGGGCGAGGCCCGCGCCCAGCAGGGCGACGACGAGGACGGCGACTGCGGCGAGGACCGCTGCCGTCAGACGGCTCGGGGTACCGAAAGGTCCGGGAAGCGTCACCGGACGATCGTCACCGAGCCCCGAACGGGCGGCAACTCAGCGTTGCGCCGCCCGTCGGGGCGGGCGGGTCAGACCTTGCTGTAGTGGGCCCAGAACTCGTCCCAGGACAGGACGCCGTCGCCGTTGGCGTCGCGCTGCTTGATAAGGACCTCGGCGACCGTCTCGGTGACGTTGAAGTCGCCGTGGCGCGCCATGAGGCTCTTGTACTCCGCGGCGGTGATGAAGCCGTCGCCGTCCGCGTCGAACTGGTTGAATGCCGTGCGTGCCGACTCGATGTCCGCCACTGCTTCCGCCCCTTCTTGGTGCTTCTCTGACGGGGGTCAGATTAGCTGGCCCCCGTCCTGCCGGATGATGGTGGTATGAGCAGCGAAGTGGCACGGATCCTGGCGGCGGCGGCGCGCGGGGAGTTCCCTCCCCCGGACGGGGCGACGACGGTGGTGCCGCAGCCGGGCCCCCGGGACGCCGGGGTGCTCGCCTTCACCGCCCATTCGGTGGTCTTCACGGACGCCGACCCGGAGTGGGTGCGGGCCGCGCTCGCGGCCGCGTCGAGCGATCCGCTGGCGGCCAGCATGAACCCGGGTTTCCTGGTGGCGCTGATGGCCCGTACCGGCCGGCACATGAACACGATCGACCTGCTCACCGTCGCCGACGCCCTGCCGGGCGATCCTCCGATGGAGCTCCGGGAGATCGTGGACCCGGACCACCCCCGGGTCGCGCGGGCGCTGAAGTTCCGCGACGAGGTCCGGGTGTGGGCGGCGGACGGCGGTCTCGTGGTCCTGGGGCGGGGCGTGGCGGGCCGCTGGGAGGCGGCGGTCGAGGTCGACGAGGAGGTACGCCACCGGGGCCTGGGCCGGGCGCTGGCCACGGCGGCCCGGCATCTCACGCCGGACTCCGTGGTCTGGGCCCAGCAGTCCCCCGGCAACGCCCGCAGCGTGCGTGCCTTCCAGGCGGCGGGCTACCGCCCGGTGGCCTCGGAGGCCCTCCTGGTCGCGGGCTGACCGCCCGCTCACCGGCTTCACCGGAAGATGCCGGTGTGGCCGAGGGAGTAGCGGCCCGGCTGCGGGTAGACGGCGAGGCCGTGGGGGCCGCCGCCGACCGGGATGCGGGCCAGCTGCTTCCCGGTCGTGGTGTCGATCGCGTACACCTCGGAGTCGTAGCGGCCGGAGAGCCAGAGGACCTTGCCGTCGGCGGAGACTCCTCCCATGTCGGGGGAACCGCCGTCCGGCAGCCACCACTTCTTCGTCAGCTTGTCCTTCTCGAAGTCGAAGACGGAGATGGAGCCCTCGCCGCGGTTGGGGACGTACATCTCGCGGGAGTCCCGGCTGATGTAGAGCCCGTGGCAGCCCTTGCCGGTGGGCAGCAGGGTCGGGGTGGTGAACTTCTCGCCGTCGAGGACCCACATGCCGTGGGCCATCATGTCGGCGATGTAGAAGGTCTTGCCGTCCGGGGAGATCTTCACGTCCTGCGGCATGGCGCCCTCGAAGGGCAGTCTCTGCTGGCCGATCACCTCCATCTTCTCGGTGTCGACCTTGAGCAGCTCGCCGGAGAACTCGCAGGAGACGACGAAGTAGCGGCCGTCGGCGGAGAAGTCGGCGTGGTTGACGCCGTAACAGCTGACCGGGACGGTCTTCTTCCGTTCCATGGTGTGCGGGTCGCGGAAGACGAGTTCGCGGTCGAGCGAGGCCATCACGATGGCGTACTTGCCGTTGGGCGTGAAGTAGAGGTTGTACGGGTCGTGGACCTCGACGGGTTTGCCGGCGACGCCGGTGGCCGGGTCGATGGGGGTGAGCGTGTGGCCCCGGTTGTTGTTGACCCAGAGCGTCTTCATGTCCCAGGAGGGCACGACGTGCTGGGGCTGGATGCCGACGGGGATGGTCTCGACGACCTGGTAGGTGGCCGGGTCGATGACGGAGACGGTGTTGGAGTTGGTGTTGGGGACGTAGACCCGGGAGGGGAAGTTCCTGACGACCGGTGAGAGCTTGTCGGGCCGGTCGGCGGCGTAGACGTCCTTCGGGTCGAGGAGCGGCGGCATCCCGGGGAGCCCGGCGGGGGCGGCGGCGGGCTTGGGGACGGCGGGGGCGGCCTTCTTCACCGGGGCCGCGCCGTCGCCCGGGTCCCCGGTGCCGCAGCCGGCGAGCGCGGCGAGGAGGGCGGCGGCGAGGAGGGTCCTGGTCCGCCTCGTGAGGTGTCCCCGCGGACGGTGTCCCTGCGGGCGGTGTTCCTGCGGACGGTGTTCCTGCGTCAGGTGTCCCTGCGGGCGGTGTCTCCGGGTGCGGTGTGCCATCAGGTCAGCAGCTCCGTGGTGGTGACCGCGCGCAGTCCGCGACGGTCGAGGTCGGCGAGGAGGAGGGGCAGCGCGGCGGCGGTGTCCGGGTAGCCGAAGTGCAGGCTGACGACGGATCCGGCGCGGACGGATCCGGTGACGTTGCGGACGACGGCGGTGGCGCCGGGCGAGGTGAAGTCGAGGGAGTCGACGTCGTACGAGAGGACGTGCGGGTATCCGGCGCGGTGGGCGGCGCGCAGCACGGCGGGGGCGGCGTGCTGGGTACGGGAGGGCCGGAACCAGGTGCCGATGGAGCCGGTGAGCCGGCGCAGCCGGGTGGCGCAGGCCTCGATCTCGGCGAGGGCCTCGGTCTCGGTCATGGCGTTGACGTCGATGTGGCGCTGGGTGTGGTTGCCGAGGTCGTGTCCGCCGTCGAGGACCCGGCGGGCCAGGTCGGGGTGCCGGTCGAGCCAGCTGCCGACGGCGAGGACGGTGACGCGGGCGCCGGCCTTCTCGGCCTGGCCGAGGAGCGTCCGGGCGAGGGCGGGGTCGCCCTGGCCGTGGAAGGTGAGCGCGACCCGGGGCCGGTCGCGGGGACCGTGGGCGATCTCGGCGGGCTGCCCGGGGAGGCTCCGGGGCGCGGGGGCCGCGACGGGTGCGGGTGCCGGGCGCCGGGGTGCGGGCGCGGCGGGGCGGGGGGTCGTGCCGCAGGCGGTGGCGAGGGCTCCCGCGAGGGCGGCGGTCGCACCTGCCCGGAGGGCTCCGCGGCGGTCGATCGGCTTCACGCGACCATTTAAGGGCGGTAACGCCCGATTGATGACGATTAGGCCAATTCAGGACGTTTGCGGGCCCTACCGGAGGCGTCCAGCATGCGGACGAACCCGAGGAACAATCAGGGAACCGCATAATCATTCATTGTTTGCAAGGTGAGTGTGCCACGTCACCAACGATTCACTATTGAAGTGTCCAGTTTTAGTGGAGATTGCCCCACTAGGGACTTTTGGCGGTATGGCCACCTGTCTGCCATAGTCGGTGGCACGACCCCCATTGACCCGGGCCAGGTCGACATAGCAGCCGTGGATACACCCCCCCGTCCACGGCGCATCCCACGAAAGCCCCCACGCGCCCCACTACGGCGCACGGGGGCTTCCGTGCGTCCGGGGGCCGGCGTCGATCAGGGACGGTCGGCGACCCGCATCTCGAACCAGGTCGTCTTGCCGCGGGGCGCCAGGTCCACACCCCACCGGTCCGAGAGCTTGTCGACCAGGAAGAGCCCCCGGCCGCTCGTGTCGAGCTCGTGCACCGGCATCAGACAGGGCAGCCCCCGCGAGGGGTCCCGCACCTCGATCCGGATCCAGCCGCGCCGCCGCTGCAACCGCAGCGCGAAGACCCGCGCACCCGTGTGCCGCACCGCGTTCCCGACGAGCTCCGACACGAGGAGCACCGCGTGCTCGGCGATCTGCGGGCCGAGCGCCCACTGCCGCAGCACGACGTGATGCGTGAGCCTGCGGGCCACCCAGGCGGATTCGGGCCGGGACGGCAGCCGGACATCCTCCTCGGCCGGATTGCCGTACAACTCCACTGCGTCGGCGGCCTGTTCGTCGTCCGCGGCCGGTGACCACCGCGCTGCGGCGGCGCCAGTGCGCTGCCACGGTTGTTCCCTACCCTCCAGGCCCGCCATGCCCCCCATCATGGCCGCACGGAGTCGTTCGCGGGGGCCGTTCCGGTGGAATCGGCCCCCACGAAAGGGGGGTCTGTCACCTCAGGGCCCCTCAGGCGAACTTCGCCTTCCCCGGGCCCTCCTCGACGAAGCTGCGCATCCCGTTCTCGCGGTCCTCGGTCGCGAACAGGCCCGCGAACCAGTTGCGCTCGATGGCGAGACCGGTGTCGATGTCGGTCTCCAGGCCCTGGTCGATCGCCTCCTTCGCGGCCCGCAGCGCGACGGCCGGGCCCTGCGCCAGCTTGGCGGCCCAGGCGTGCGCCTGCTCGTACACCTCGGCGGCGGGGACGACCCGGTCGACCAGACCCAGCGTCAGGGCCTCGTCGGCCTTGACCATCCGGCCGGTGAAGATGAGGTCCTTGGCCTTGGAGGGGCCGACGAGCCGCGCCAGCCGCTGGGTGCCGCCGGCGCCGGGGATCAGGCCGAGCAGGATCTCCGGCTGGCCGAGCTTGGCGTTGTCGGCGGCGATCCGGTAGTCGGCGCAGAGCGCGAGCTCGCAGCCGCCCCCGAGGGCGTAGCCGGTGACGGCCGCGACGACCGGCTTGGGGATGCGGGCGACGGCGGTGAAGGAGTCCTGGAGGGCGCGGGAGCGCTTGACCATGGCCACGTGGTCCATGACCTGCATCTCCTTGATGTCCGCGCCGGCCGCGAACACCTTCTCGCCGCCGTAGATGATCACGGCCCGTACGTCGTCGCGGTCGGTCGCCTCCTGGGCGAGCTCGCGCAGCCGGTCCTGGGTGGCGATGTCCAGGGCGTTCATCGGGGGGCGGTCGAGGCGGATCGTGCCGACGCCTTCGGCGACTTCGAGGTTCACAGTCATGGGAGGAAGGTTAGTGTCCGTTAACGCCGAAGGGCCCGGTGCTGTTGCTCACAGCACCGGGCCCCTTCAGACGTACGAGCGGAGGATTACTTGATCCACTCCGACCAGTCCATGTTCCAGCCGTTGAGGCCGTTCTCCGGCTTGATCTGCTTGTCCTTCGAGTTCTTCACGACGACCACGTCACCGATGATCGAGCGGTCGTAGAACCAGGCGGCCGGCATCGAGCTGTTGCCCGCGCCCCGCGCGTCCTGGAGGCCGACGCAGCCGTGGCTGACGTTGGCGGAGCCGAACGTGCCCGCCGAGGCCCAGTAGTTGCCGTGCACGAAGGTGCCGGACTGGGACAGCCGCATCGCGTGCGGGACGTCCTTGATGTCGTACTCGCCGCCGAAGCCGACCGTGGCCCCGTTCATGCGGGTCACCTTGTACTTCTCGCTGATGACCATCTGACCGTTGTACGTGGTCGTGGAGGGCGCGCCCGCGGTGATCGGGATCGTCTTGATGATCTTGCCGTCGCGCTCGACCTTCATCGTCTTGGCGCTCGCGTCGACGGTGGAGACCTGACGGCGGCCGATGGTGAAGGTGACCGTCTTCTTCTGCTTGCCGTAGACGCCCGGGCGTCCCTCGACACCGTCCAGGTTGAGGTGCACGGTCACCTTGGTGCCCGCGGCCCAGTAGTTCTCCGGGCGGAAGTCGAGGCGGTCGTTGCCGAACCAGTGGCCCTCGATCGGCACGGACGGCTCGGCCGTCACCTTGATGGCCTTCTCGACGGCCTCCGGGTCGGTGATGCCCCGGGTGAAGTTGATGGACACCGGCATGCCGACGCCGACGGTCGAACCGTCCTCCGGCGTGTAGTGGCCGATGAAGGTGTTCTTCGGGACGAGGGTGGTGAAGGTGGTGTCCTTCGCCGACTCGCGGCCCTCGGCGTCCTTCGCGATCGCGTGGACCTTGTACTGCGTGCCCGCGGCCAGGTGCACGGCCGGCGACCAGCTGGCGCCGTCCGCCGCGATCTTCCCCTCGACCGCGGTGCCCTTGGAGTCGGCGACCGTGACCGTGGTCAGCTTGCCCTGCGCCGCGGTGACCTTGAGGACCCCGCTGGTGGCGACCGAGTCGGCGCCGTCCTTCGGAAGGATCGTCACGACCGCCTGGGAGGCGGCGTTCTCCTGCTTGCCGCCGCCCTGGGCGGCCGGTCCCTGGCCCCCCGTGCCGCCGCCGTTCGCCGTCTCACCGCCGCCGCAGGCGGTGAGCACCAGGAGCAGCGCTCCTGTCGCCAGGGCCTGCAGCCTGACTCCCCCGCGTCGGCCGCGCCGCGCCGTCGCTCCGACCGATGCCCCCGATATCGGCTGCCCGTTCACTGTGGTCTTCTCCCCTCGCACGGCCCGGCACCGCCCGGCCCCACCCCCGTGCGCATCCACTCGCGCACACGGCGATAGATAATCACACCGCAGGACACGAAAGATCCTCGCGAATGTCACCGTTCCGTCCCGATCGACCTGCTAAGACAACGAAAGAGGCCGAAAGCTCCGGGCGGTACGAGGGGGACGAAGGGGGTCAGCCCAGTGCGGAGCCGGCCTTCCACCGGTTCCACTCCATGTTCCAGCCTCCGAGGCCGTTGTCGGGAGCGACCTTTCGGTCACGGGAGTTGACCACTTCCACCACGTCGCCGATGAGGGTCCGCTCGAAGAACCAGCCCGCCGGGGACTCGGCGCTGCCGCCCTTGTCGTCCCGGAGGCCGATGCAGCCGTGGCTGACGTTGGCGGAGCCGAAGGTGCTCGGCGCGGCCCAGTAGTTGCCGTGCAGGAAGGTGCCCGAGTCGGTGAGACGGATGGCGTGCGGCACGTCCTTGATGTCGTACTCGCCGCCGAAGCCGACCGTGGCCCCGTTCATCCGGGTCACGTCGTACAGCTCGGTGACGACCATCTTCCCGTTGTACGTGGTGGTCTTCGGCGCTCCCGCGGTGATCGGCACGGTGGCGAGGACGTCACCGTCCCGCCTGACCTCCATGGTGTGGGCGGCGGCGTCGACCGTGGAGACCTGGGAGCGGCCGACGGTGAAGCCGACGGTCTTGCGCTGGATGCCGTACACGCCGGGTGCTCCCTCGACGTCCCGCAGGCCGAGTTCGACGGTGACCTCGGTGCCCGGCTGCCAGTACGCGGCGGGGCGGAAGTCGAGCCGCTCCTTGCCGAACCAGTGGCCGACGACCTCCACCGGCGGCACGGAGGTGATCCGGATGGCCCGCTCGACCGCCGCGCGGTTCTCGATCGGCATGTTGAAGCCGAAGGAAACGATCATGCCGGTGCCGACAGTGGAACGGTTCTCCGGCTTGAAGTAGCCGATGAAGCGGCTCTCGGGCACCACGGTGGTGAAGGTGGTGTGCCGGGCGGAGCGGCGGCCGTGCGCGTCGAGCGCGACGGCGTCCACACTGTACTTCGCGGCCAGCGCGAGGCGGGTCTCCGGCCGGGGCCGCCAGCGCAGTCCGTCGGCGGAGATCTCCCCGGCGACCCGGGTCCGTCTGCCGTCCTCCACCTGGACGACGGTCACCCGTTCGAGTCGCCCGCTGTCCACCTTCACCTCGACCGGGCCCTCGGCCGGCAGCCCCCGGCTGCCGTCCTCCGGGCTGACCCGGATGACGTCGCCGGGGGCCCGTGCCTTGCCCGGCAGGCTGATGTCGATCCCGCCTCCGCCGTCCGGCGCCGTGCAGCCCACGAGGCCCGCCAACAGTCCCGCCACCGCGAGGGCGTACCTCGCCCGCTTCCATACAAGTGTCACGCTCGGCCCAACGACAGCCACCCTCCAGGGGAAACGTGCGTGCGGGTCATGTTGGGAGCCGGGCCGTCCGGGCAGAACAGGGGGAGAACCACGCGCGGGAGCGGCGGCCGGGACGCCGCCACTTCCCCGGGTGCGGGCCCGACGAGCCGCTGGAGGCCGGGACGGTGACGAGCACAGCCGAGCAGGAGGCGGTACCTGACCATGCTCCGGAGCGGGCCGGGCCGCCCGTGTGGCCGGGCGCGCCGATGCCGCTCGGCGCCCGCTGCCGGGTCGGCCCCGACGGGGTGACCGGCACCAACTTCGCCCTGTGGGCGGGCGGGGCGGAGGCGGTCGAGCTGTGCCTCTTCGACCCGGACGGGACGGAGACGCGGCTGCCGCTGACGGAGCTGACGCACGAGATCTGGCACGGCTTCGTGCCGGGGATCGGGGCCGGGCAGCGGTACGGCTACCGGGTGCACGGCCGCTGGGACCCGTGGACGGGGGCCCGCTGGAACCCGGCGAAGCTGCTCCTCGACCCGTACGCGCGGGCCGTCGACGGCGACTTCGCGCTGCCCGCGGAGGTGTACGGACACGTCCGGGACTGGCCGCAGCAGCATGTCGCCGACACCGTCCGCGACGAGCGGGACTCGGCGCCGTACGTCCCGAAGGGCGTCGTCGTCCAGGACGACGACGACTGGTCCGACGACCGCAGGCCCAAGACGCCCTGGCAGGACTCGGTCATCTACGAGCTGCACGTGAAGGGCTTCACCCGGCTCCACCCGGGCATCCCCGAGCGGCTGCGGGGCACGTACGCGGGTCTGGCGCACCCGGCGGCGATCGAGCACCTCGTGGGCCTCGGGGTGACGGCGGTGGAACTGCTCCCGGTGCACCAGTTCGCGCACGAGGACCACCTCCTCCGGCGGGGTCTGCGCAACCACTGGGGCTACAACTCGATCGGCTACTTCGCCCCGCACGCCGGATACTCCTCCTCGGGGACGACCGGACAGCAGGTCGGCGAGTTCAAGCGGATGGTGCGGGCGCTGCACGCGGCCGGGATCGAGGTCATCCTCGACGTCGTCTACAACCACACGGCGGAGGCCGGCGAGCTCGGCCCCACACTCTCCCTGAAGGGCATCGACAACCGCGGCTACTACCGCCTCCAGTCCGACGCCCGCCGCTACACGGACTACACGGGCTGCGGCAACACCCTGCACGTCGTGCAACCGCAGGTCCTGCGGCTCATCACCGACAGCCTCCGCTACTGGGTCACGGAGATGGGCGTCGACGGCTTCCGCTTCGACCTGGCGGCCGCCCTGGCCCGCTCGATGCACGACGTCGACATGCTCTCCCCGTTCCTCGCGGTCATCGCCCAGGACCCGGTGCTCCGCCGGGTCAAGCTCATCGCCGAACCCTGGGACGTGGGCAACGGCGGCTACCAGGTCGGGGCCTTCCCTCCGCTGTGGACGGAGTGGAACGACCGCTACCGGGACGCCGTACGGGACTTCTGGCGCGGCGCGCTGCCCGACGTACGGGACCTCGGCTACCGGCTGTCCGGCTCCAGCGACCTGTACGCCTGGGGCGGACGCCGGCCGTACGCCTCCGTCAACTTCGTCACCGCGCACGACGGCTTCACCCTGCGGGACCTCGTCACGTACGAGCGCAAGCACAACGAGGCCAACGGCGAGGGCAACCGCGACGGCACCCACGACAACCGCTCCTGGAACTGCGGGGTGGAGGGCGAGACCGACGACCCCGGCATCAACGGCCTCCGGCTCCGCCAGCAGCGCAACCTCCTCACCACCCTGCTCCTCTCCACCGGCGTCCCCATGCTGGTCGCCGGCGACGAGATGGGCCGCACCCAGGGCGGCAACAACAACGCCTACTGCCAGGACAACGCCACCGGCTGGGTCGACTGGACCCTGCCCGACGACCCCGGCCGGGCCCAGCTCCTCGCCCTGACCCGCAGGCTGCTCGCCCTCCGCCACGACCACCCGGTCCTGCGCCGCCGCGCCTTCTTCTCCGGCCGCCCCCAGGGCGCGGACGGGCTGCGGGACCTGGCCTGGTTCACCGCGGAGGGCACCGAGATGACGGAACCCGACTGGTACGCGCCCACGGCCACGCTCGGCCTCTATCTGTCGGGCCGCGACATACCGGGCCGGGACGAGCGCGGCGAGCAGATCACCGACGACAGCTTCCTCGCCGTCCTCCACGCGGGCCCGCGCCCCCTGGACTTCCGCCTCCCCGGCGCACCGTGGGCGGAGACGTACGAGCTGGTCGTCGACACGTCCCGCGAGGACCAGTCGGCCCCACCGGGCACCCTCCACCGCGGCGGCGACACGCTGGTCGTGGGAGCCCGCTCGATGGTCCTGCTCCGGGTCGGGGGGTGAGCGACCCGGGTCACGAGCGGCCCAGGATCCCCCGGTCGTATCCGGCGGCGACGGCGGACGCCCGGTCGTTGACCCCCAACTTGCCGTAGATGTGCGTGAGATGGGTCTTCACGGTGGCCTCGCTGATGAAGAGCTCGGCGGCGATGGCCCGGTTGGCGGTGCCCTTGGCGACAAGGGCCAGGATCTCGCCCTCGCGGGCGGAGAGCGCGGTGACGGCGGCCGGGGCGGCGGGCGTGCGGACGGCGGTGACGAGGCGGGTGGCGACGGCCGGGGAGAGGACGGTCCGGCCGTCGGCGGCGGCCCGCACGGCCCCGAACAGCTCCTCACGCGGGGCGTCCTTGAGGAGGTAGCCGGTGGCGCCCGCCTCGATCGCCGGGAGCGTGTCGGTGTCCGTGTCGTACGTGGTGAGGACGAGGACCCGGGCGCCGCGCCGGGTGAGCTCGGCGATGGCGTCGACGCCGTTGCCGCCGGGCATGCGCAGGTCCATGAGGACGACGTCCGGGTCGAGCCGCAGGGCGAGTTCGACGGCCTCGTGGCCGTCGGAGGCCTCGCCGAGGACGCGGAATCCGGAGGCGGCCGCGGTGAACATGCCGCGCAGGCCGTCCCGTACGACGGGGTGATCGTCGACGATCAGCAGGGTGATCTCGCTCATGGTGCGGCCCACGGTACGCGAGCGGAGATCGCGGTGCCTTCGCCGAGGGCGGTCTCGACCGTGACGGAGCCGGCGAGGCGCTCGGCCCGGGCCCGCATGCCGTCGAGTCCGAACCCGCCGCCCGTGGAGCCGCGTTCGGGGAGGGCGAGCGGGTCGAAGCCCCGGCCGTCGTCCCGTACGTCGAGGGTGATCTCGTCACCCATGTAGGAGAGGGTGACGCCCGCCCGGGTCGCCCCCGCGTGGCGTGCGGCGTTCGACAGGGCCTCCTGGGCGATCCGCAGCAGGGTGGCGGCGACCTCGTCGTGCGGCGGCCGCACGGTGCCGGTGACCGTGAACCGGGTGTCGACGCCGCTGTGCTCGGCCCAGTCGGCGACCGTCCTGCGCAGGGCGTCGTCGAGGGTGTCGTGGGCCAGGGCGACCGGGCTCAGGTTCCGCACCGAGCGGCGGGCCTCGCCGAGGCTGTGCCGGGCGAGGTCGGCGGCCCGCCGCAGGTGGACGTCGGCGCCGGCCCGGTCGGGGAGGGCGTGGGCGGCCTGGAGCTGGGTGATGACCCCGGTGAGGCCCTGGGCGATGGTGTCGTGGATCTCGGCGGCGAGCCGGCGCCGCTCGTCGGCGATCCCGGCCTCGCGGGCCTGGAGGAGGAGCTGGGCCTGGAGGGTGGCGTTCTCGGCGAGGGCCCGTTCGAGGCGCTCGTTGGCGCGGGCGAGTTCCGCGATGGTCGCGGCGCGCTCGGCGGCCTTCTCCGTCTCCTTCGTGCCGAGGTGGGCGAAGGCCATGACGAGGCAGGCGTTCAGGGCGAACAGCCCGCCGAAGGCGAGCCAGTGCACGAGGGAGGCGGGCGGCAGACCGCCGGACTGGGAACCGGCCATGGTGACGGCGGTGACGAGGAGCCCGGCCCGGGTGAGGCGGTGGGGCAGCAGGTGGACGGCGTCGAAGTAGCCGGCGCAGGCGTAGATCGCGAAGAACGGGTTGAGCCAGCTGAGCGCGAAGGCGAGGGCGGTACGGAGGACGAAGAAGGTGACGGAGGCCGGCCCCGGCGCCCCCGGCACCAGCACGGGTCCGGTCCCCGGCCGTTCGGGCCCCCACCCGGCGGCCGCGACCACCCTGGAGCACCGGCGGTCCCACGCCACGTGGAGGAGGAGCACCGCCGCCACCAGGACGCCGGCCGTCACCGTCTCCGTACGGTCCATGAGCAGGTCGGCCGAGGCCCCGGCGATCACGACGGCGATGCCGAGCAGTCCGAACGGCCCCCAGCGGATGAACTGGCGCCAGCGCTCCTCGACGGTGGTGGGCACCCCGCCGCCTCCTCTCCTGTCACTCCCAGCGGAACCAGCGCACCGACGCGGCGGTCAGCACGGTCGTCCACAGGGCCAGTACCCCGAGCGCGGCCCAGCCGGGCCAGCCGCCCCTCACGGCCGAGTCGAGGGCCTCGGATGCGGCGCCGAACGGGGTGAGTCCGACGATCCGCTGCAGCGTATCGGGCATGGCCTGGACAGGCACCCAGACTCCGGCCGTGAACATCGCGGGGAACGCGACGGCCGAGCCGACGGCGTAGGCGATGCTCTGGGTCCGGGAGACCGCGCACACGGTGGCGCCGAGGGCCAGACCGGCCGCCACGGTGAGGAGCAGGGCGAGGACGTACCCCGCGAGGTTGCCCGGCAGGCCGACGCCGAAGGCGAGCCGCCCCACCGTGATCACCAGCACCGCGGAGACCAGGGTGGCCGCGGCGTACAGCACGATCTGGGCGGTGAGCAGCGCCGCGGGCCGGACCGGGGTGGTGGACATTCGGCGCAGCACGCCGCGTTCCCGGTAGCCGGCGAGGACCGCGGGCATGGCCTGGACCGCGGCCATGATGAGGGCGAAGAGAACGGAGACGGGGACGTAGAGGTCGATGACGCGTCGCCCGCCGAGGTCCTCGGACGCCTCCCGGAAGGAGGGGATCAGACCGAGGATCACGATCAGCACGGTCGGCGAGGCCATCACCCAGAACAGGGTGCCGGGTTCGCGGGTGAAGAGGCGGACCTCGGTCCGCAGGACGGCGGCGGCAGGGCTGGTCGTACTCATCGGAGTTCGGCTCCCGTCAGGTCGAGGTAGGCGTCGTCGAGGGTGGCGTCGGCGACCCGGAGCTGCCCGGCCGTGACGCCCCGGCGGGCGAGGAGGGAGACGAAGGCGGCGACGGTCTCCTCCGTGCCGCTGACGACCGTCCGGCCGTCCGCCGTCGCGACGGAGGCGGCTCCGGGCAGGGCCCGCAGCGCCTCCGCGTCGAGCGCGGTGTCGGCCGCGAAGGAGATCACCTTGGCTGCGGCGGCCCGCCCGATCAGCCCCTCGGGGGTGTCGAGCGCGGCGATCCGGCCCTGGTCGAGGACGGCGATCCGGTCGCAGAGACGCTGCGCCTCCTCCATGAAGTGGGTGACGAGCAGCACCGTCACCCCGTCGTCCCGGATGGACTCGACGAGCTCCCAGACCTCCCGGCGGGCTCGTGGGTCGAGGCCGGTGGTGAGTTCGTCGAGGACGACGATCCGCGGGTCGCCGATCAGCGCGAGGGCGATGAGGAGCCGCTGCTTCAGGCCGCCCGACAACTTCCCGAACCGGCTCCTCAGATGCGGCAGCAGCCCGAGCCGCTCGGCGAGGGCCTGCCGGTCGGCAGGCCGCTCGTAGAAGGAGGCGTACAGGTCGAGCGCCTCCCGGACGGTCAGTTTGGCCTGGAGCTCGCTCTCCTGGAGCTGGACGCCGAGCACCCGGGTGAGTTCGGAGCGCCGGCTCGCGGGGTCGTACCCGCAGACCTGCACCCGGCCCTCGTCGGGGGTCCGCAACCCCGCCACGCACTCCACCGTGGTGGTCTTGCCGGCGCCGTTGGGCCCGAGGATCCCGAAGACCTCGCCCTCACCGACCTCGAACGTCACCCCGTCGACGACCTTCCGGCCGCCGTACGACTTGTGCAGTCCCCGCACCTCGATCACTGTCATGCCCCAAGGCTGTCGGCCGGGGCGCGGCACGGGTATCGGCCATCTCGCTCGTCGTGGACATCAACCGATCGGTTGATGGGCGGTACGACTCACGGCCGTCCGGCGCCTGCGCCCTTCCGGCCGATCGGTGGCCGGAAAACAGGATGAGACGTGTCAGTGGTGAACCGTATGGTCGGGCCTGATGCCCGAGAAACCTGTCGCCCCAGCGCCCCCCGCCCCCGATTCCCGCGACGGCCATGACGACCACGCCGCTCACGCCGACCACGCCCACCACGCCGCTCACGCCGATCGCGCCGATCGCGCCGATCGCGACCGTTCCGCGGTGCGGACGCTGCTCCGTCTCTGGCCGTACGTGCGGCCCGTGCGGGCGCGGTTGTTCACGGCCGCGTTCGTCGCGATCGTCGCGTCCTGTCTGTCGCTCGTCATCCCGCTCGTACTGAAGTGGCTGGTCGACGGGCCGGTCGCGGACCGGGACCCGGGCGGCGTGTGGCTGGGGGCGCTCTACCTCCTGCTGCTCGGCATCGCCGAGGCGGTGCTCTTCGGCTACCGGCGATGGCTGGTGGCCCGCCCCCTGTCGGGGGTGGAGGCGAGGATGCGGGCCGATCTGTACGGCAGGCTCCAGCGGCTCCCGATCGCCTTCCACGACCGGTGGGCCTCCGGCCAGCTGCTCTCCCGGGGCACGACCGATCTCATGCTGGTCCGGATGTTCCTGGCCTTCCCGCTGACGTTCCTGCTGGTCAACGCCGTGACGATCCTCGCGGGTTACGTCCTGTTGCTCGCCCAGGACTGGTCCCTCGGGCTCGTCCTCCTCACCCCGGTCATCCCGCTCGTCATCGTCTGCTCGATCTTCGAGGGCCGGTACGGGGTGGTCGCGCGCCGCGCCCAGGACCAGGTGGGCGATCTGACGACGGTCGTCGAGGAGAGCGTCCTCGGCATCCGGATCGTCAAGGGCTTCGGCCGCCATCGCAGCCAGGCGACGGCCTTCCGCGAGCTCTCCGGCCGACTGCGCGGCACGGAACTCGTCAAGGCCCGGCTGCTCGCGATGATCTGGGCGGTCATCACCTTCGTACCGGAGCTGGCCATCGGGGCGGCCCTCGTCCTCGGCACGGTCCAGGTGGCGGACGGGGACCTGTCGGCGGGCACGCTCGTCGCGTTCCTGTCGACGGCCCTGGCGCTGCGCTGGCCGGTGGAGTCGATCGGCTTCCTGCTGGCGATGAGCCAGGAGGCGGCGACCGCGACGGAACGGTACTTCGAGGTGATGGACGCCGAGGAGGAGCCGGACACCGCCCCGGCTGCCCCGGCTACCCCGACTGCCCTGGGCGCGAAGGCCGCCCGGGGCGCGACGGCCGGCGGTCCGGGCGGCGTGCGCTTCGAGAGCGTGTCGTTCCGCTACCCGGACGCCCCGGCGGACTCCCCGCCCGTCCTCGACGGCATCGACCTGCACATCCGCCCCGGTGAGACCCTGGCCCTGGTCGGCGGCACGGGCTCCGGCAAGACCACGCTCACCGCCCTCGTACCGAGGCTGCACGAGGCGACGGGCGGCCGCATCCTCCTGGACGGCGAGGACATCGCCCTGATGGAACGGGAGCGGCTGCGGTCCCTGGTGTCGATGGCGTTCGAGGAGCCCACCCTCTTCTCCGCCAGCGTCGGGGAGAACGTCCTGATGGGCGCGGACGGAACGGCGGGCGAGCCGGAACTGCGCCGCGCCCTCGGTGTGGCGCAGGCGGACGGCTTCGTCGAGCGGCTGCCCGACGGCGCCGCGACCCAGGTCGGCGAGCAGGGCCTGAGCCTGTCCGGCGGCCAGCGCCAGCGGCTCGCCCTGGCGAGGGCGGTCGTCGGCCGCCCCCGTTTCCTGGTCCTGGACGACCCCCTGTCCGCGCTCGACGTCCACACGGAGGCCCGCGTGGAGGCGGCCCTGCGGGAGGTCCTGCGGGACACCACGGCACTCGTCGTGGCGCACCGTCCGTCGACGGTGATGCTGGCCGACCGGGTGGCGCTGCTGTCCCGGGGCCGGATCGCGGCCGTGGGCACCCATCACGAACTGCTGCGGAGCAGCGAGGAGTACGCCTGGCTGATGTCCGGCGAGATGTCCGGTGACACATTCGACGACATGTCCGGCGACATGTCCGGCGACGGCGAGGGCGGGGACCGATGACGGAACAGCAGACCAGCGACCCCTTCGACCGCGACGACCTCCCGGCTCCCCCCGGAGCGACGGGCGCCCTGCTCCGCTCGCTCCTCTCGACCCACCGCCTGCGGGTCGCGACGGCCGCCCTGGTGCTCCTCGTCAAGGAGGGCGCGATCCAGGCCGGTCCCCTCCTCGTCGCGTACGCCATCGACGAGGGCGTCCCCGCCTTCCGTGCGGGCGACCACGGCCCCGTGCTCGCGGTGGGCCTCGGCTACCTCCTCTGCGCGGCGCTCTCGGGCCTCCTCCAGTACGTCTTCGTCCGCGGCGCCGCCCGCGTCAACCAGGACGTGCTGCTCGATCTGCGCGGCCGGATCTTCCGCCACTCGCAGATCCTCAGCGTCGACTTCCACGAGCGGTACACCTCGGGCCGGCTGATCTCCCGCTCGACCACGGACGTCGAATCCCTCCGGGAGCTCCTCTCCGAGGGCCTGCAGGAGCTGATCGGCGTCGTCCTCTCCTTCGTCTCGATCTCGGCGATCCTCCTCTACCTCGACCTGGGCATCGGCGCGGTCGCCGTGGCCTCCTTCCTCCCCCTCTCCTTCCTGGTGCGCGTCTACCGGCGACGTGCCGGAGCGGTGTACGCCGAGCGCTCCACGGCCATCGCGGGCGTGATCGTGAAGTTCGCGGAGACGATGAACGGCATCCGTCCGGTACGGGCGTTCCGCCGGGAGCGGGTCAACAACGCCGAGTTCGCGACGCTCAACCACCGGCACGAGCGCAGCAACGGCGACGCGCTCCTGGAGATGGCCCGCTATGTCGTGGGCTCGCGGCTCGTCGCGAACACGGCGGTCGCCGGTATGTGTCTCTGGGGCGCCTACCGGGTGGCCTCGGGCTCCCTGGAGCTGGGCGTCCTGGCGGCGGCGGTCCTGTACATGCGGCGCCTGTACGACCCGATCGACCGGCTGGGCATGTTCCTCAACTCGTACGAGTCGGCCGCCGCGTCCCTCGCCAAGATCGCGGGCCTGCTCGCCCAGGAACCCGGAGTCCCCGAGACGACCGACCCCCGCACGCTGCCCGCCCGCACGGGCTCCCCGGGGCGCGAGGTCACGTTCGACAAGGTCCGCTTCGCCTACCGCACCGGCGGCGAGGTCCTGCCCGCCTTCGACCTGACGATCCCCGCCGGCCAGACGGTGGCGGTGGTGGGGGCGACGGGCGCGGGCAAGTCCACCCTGGCGAAACTCCTGGCCCGCTTCTACGACCCCACGGACGGCGCGGTGCGCCTGGACGGCGTGGACCTCCGCGACCTGACCACCCCGGACCTCCGCCGGGGCATCGTCATGGTCACCCAGGAAGCGTTCCTCTTCTCGGGAACGGTCGCCGAGAACATCGCGATCGGCCGCCCGGACGCGACCCGCGAGCAGATCGAGGACGCGGCCCGCGCGATCGGGGCCCATGACTTCATCAAGGGGCTGCCGGACGGCTACGACACGGACGTACGCAAGCGGGGCGGCCGCATCTCGGCGGGCCAGCGGCAGCTGGTCGCCTTCGCGAGGGCCCTGCTCGCGGACCCGGCGGTCCTGATCCTGGACGAGGCCACCAGCTCGCTGGACGTCCCGGGCGAACGGGCGGTGCAGCGGGCCATGGACACGGTCCTGGCGGGTCGTACGGCTGTCGTCATCGCCCACCGTCTGTCCACGGTCGAGGTCGCGGACCGGGTCCTGGTGATGGAGTCGGGTCGGATCGTCGAGGACGGTGCGCCCTCGGACCTGGTCACCGATGAGGGCCACTACGCGGGGCTGCACCAGGCTTGGCGGGAGAGTCTGGTGGGGTAGTCGACCGCTCAACGCAGTGGGGGACGTGGAGGGGGTCGCGTTCGGGACGTAAAACGTGATGTGTGGCGCGACCAGAGCGTTCAGCAAGAACTGCTCCCGATGCGCCGTAGATCATGAGTCCCGAATGCGGCCCCCGGAACGGCCCCCACGGCACCACCCACGGGTTTCAGCCCCGCGCCCGCCGCAACAGGACCAGCGACAGCGCGGCCGACGCCACCATCAGCACGGCCGCGCCGACGGCGACCACCCCCATCGCCTCCACGAACGCGGTGCGTGCGGCGTCCAGCACCGAGGGCCCGGAGGTCAGCGCCCCGCCCAGGGTCTCGCGAGCCGCGGGCGGCGCGGACGCGGGCATCGCGCCGGTGTAGACCGCCGCCCCCAGGGTGCCCAGGAGTGCCATGCCGAGTGCTCCGCCGAGTTCGGCTCCCAACTCCAGCACCGCGGCGGCGGACCCCGCCCGCTCGGGTGGCGCGGCGCCGAGAGCCAGTTCGTTGGCGAGCGTCATCGCGGACACCAGCCCGCCGGCGTAGACGGCACCCGCCACGAGCACCACCCAGAGGGGCGTGGCGCGGTCGATGCCGGCGAGCCAGGCGAAGCCGGCGGCGGCCACGAGGAACCCTCCGGCCATCACGTACGCCCGGTCGGTCTTCTGGGCCAGCGCCGCGGCCGCGGGCGCTCCGGCGAGCACGCCCACGGTCGGCACCAGGCTCCAGAGCGCCGCCTCGAACGGGCTCTGGCCCAGGACGGACTGCAGGTACTGGGTGAGGAAGACGGCGAAGCCGACCGTCGCCGCCATCGCCAGCAGGTTGGCGAGGACGGAGCCGCCGTAGGCCCGGTTCCGCAGCAGAGCGAGGTCGACCATGGGATGGGCGAGCCGGGCCTGTCGGCGGACGAACAGCAGACCGGCGAGCAGCCCCACGGCCACACCGCCCGCCGGAAGGGGCGCCCAGCCGTCCTCGGCCAGTTCCTTGATGCCGTGGATGAGCGGCAGCAGCGCGCCGAGCGAGAGGGCGGCGCTGAGGACGTCGAACCGGCCGGTGACGGCCGGTCCCTTGGACTCGGGCAGCAGCAGGGGGCCCAGGACGAGGAGCAGGGCCATGGCCGGCAGGTTGACGAGGAAGACGGACCCCCACCAGAAGTGCTCGACGAGCGCGCCGCTGACGACGGGCCCGAGGGCGATGCCGCTCGCCATCACCGAGGTCCACAGGGTGATGGCCTTCGCGCGCTGTGCCGGGTCGGTGAACAGCACCCGGAGCAGGGCGAGCGTGGCGGGCATGAGGCAGGCCCCGGCGACGCCGAGCAGCGCACGGGCGCCGATCAGGGCGCCGGGGCTCTGGGCGTAGGCCGCGGCCACGGAGGCGACACCGAAGAGCGCCGCGCCGCCGAGCAGGACCTTGCGGCGCCCGACGCGGTCCGCGAGCGCGCCCATGGTGACGAGGAGCCCGGCGAGGACGAAGCCGTAGACGTCGAGGATCCAGAGTTGTTCGGTGGCTCCCGGCCGCAGGTCGGCGCTGACGGCGGGGATGGCGAAGTAGAGGACGGAGACGTCCATGGAGACGAGGAGCAGCGGCAGCATGAGGACGCCGAGGGCGGTCCATTCACGGCGGCCGGCGCGAGCGGGGCCGGGTCCGGTGGCGGGCTCCGGCTGTGCGGTGAGTGTCATGCGGAGGAGGGAAGCAGCGAGGTGCGTACGGTGCCAGTCCCGCCCTAGTGCACCTGGAATCCTCGCGGGGAAAGGGCAGTTCAGGGGCGCGTACGCCCCTCTTGGTGCACTAGTACACTCCCGCCATGACGACGCAACCGCCCTACCTCGCGATCGCCGCCGAGCTCCGTCGCCGCGTACAGGTGGGCGAGTTGGGACCGGGGGACCGGCTTCCGTCGACGCGGGCGATCACCCGCGAGTGGGGCGTGGCCATGGCGACGGCCACGAAGGCACTCGCGGTGCTCCGCCAGGAGGGCCTGGTCCGGGCGGAGCCGGGGGTGGGCACGGTGGTCGTGCCGGCGGCGAAGGGCGCCCGGGCGGCGGGCGGGGACCGGGCGGCAACTCCCCTGGCCCGCGCGGAGATCGTCGCCGCGGCTCTCGCACTCGCCGACGCGGAGGGTCTGAACGCCCTGACGATGCGCAGGGTGGCGGCGATGCTCGGCGTCTCGACCATGGCCCTGTACCGCCATGTCCCGGGCAAGCCGGAGCTGATCCGTCTGATGACGGACGCGGTCTGTGGCGAGGTCCCGCTCGGTCCGGTGCCGGCGCACTGGCGGACGGGTCTGGAGCAGGGCGCGCGCTGGTTGCGTGACGTGTACGCCCGGCACCCGTGGCTGGCGCACGCGATGGCCTCGTTCACGCGGCCCGTGGCGACGCCGAACGCGATGGCGTACACGGAGTGGATCCTGCGGGTGCTGAGGGGCACGCCGCTCACCCCCATCCAGAAGCTCCACACCCATCTGACGGTCTTCGCCTACGTCCAGGGGCTGTCGATGGCGGACGATCTGGAGGAGCAGGCCCGACAGGATTCGGGCATCTCCGACAGCGAGTGGATGGAACAGAACGAGCCACGATTCGACGCGATCCAATCGGGTGGCTCGTACCCGGAGTTGGCCTCGGTGACGAGCGGCGGCGGGTTCGGTCTCGATCTGCGGACACTCTTCGAATTCGGGCTCGGGCGAACATTGGACGGCATCGCGTCCTTGATCGACGAAACGTCCGGTTAACGAACACGGCCTTACGGGCAGCGGACGATTTCCGGCCAACTTCCCGACGCACTCCTGACAGGTCCCCGTCATTCCTGTCACTCTCTCCCCGGCTCTTCGCACCAGAGTTCGCTGCTTCACCCGAACGAGTCCGCGCCATATGAACGTGCTCCACAGCTCTGCTTGCTCCGCCCGGACGGGCCGACCCAGTCCGCCGGTACCCCCCTCGCAAGAAGGAGTCTGCGTGAGATCCACGCCCAGCCGTCGCGCCACCGCGACCGGCGCTCTGATCGCTGCCGCCGCCATGCTCGCCGTGAGCGTCCAGTCGGGTGCCGCCACCGCGGCGGACGCCCCCTGGAGCATCGCCCCGAAGGCCCAGCAGGGCACGTCGGCGAACCCAGGCAAGCTCCCGGCCGACCTCACCCCCGCCGAGCGCACCGCGCTCATCAAGGCGGCCGACGCCGACAAGGCCGCCACGGCCAAGGAACTCGGCCTCGGCGCCCAGGAGAAGCTGGTCGTCCGTGACGTCGTGCAGGACCGCGACGGCACGACCCACACGCGCTACGAGCGCACCTACGCCGGACTGCCCGTCCTGGGCGGCGACCTGATCGTCGCCGAGACCAAGGCCGGCGCGACCACCGGGGTCACCAAGTCCTCCCGCGCGGAGCTGAAGAACGTCGACCTCAAGGCCACCGTCGCCCCGGCCGCCGCCGAGAAGCAGGCCGTCGGCCTCGCCGCGGCGGAGGGCTCGAAGGAGACGGACGCCGAGCGCGCCCCGCGCAAGGTCGTCTGGATGGCCTCGGGCGCCCCCGTCCTCGCGTACGAGACCGTCGTCGGCGGCCTCCAGCACGACGGCACCCCGAACGAGCTGCACGTCGTGACGGACGCCAAGTCCGGCGCGAAGCTGTACGAGTGGCAGGCCGTGCACACCGGCACCGGCAACACCCAGTACAGCGGCTCGGTCACCCTCGGCACCGCGCCCTCGTACACGCTGACCGACACGACCCGCGGCAACCACAAGACGTACAACCTCAACCGGGGTACGTCCGGCACCGGGACGCTGTTCTCCGGCTCCGACGACGTCTGGGGCGACGGCACCCCGTCGAACCTGGAGACCGCCGGCGCCGACGCGCACTACGGCGCCGCCCTCACCTGGGACTACTACAAGAACGTGCACGGCCGCTCCGGCATCCGCGGTGACGGCGTCGGCGCGTACTCCCGGGTCCACTACGGCAACGCGTACGTCAACGCCTTCTGGCAGGACTCCTGCTTCTGCATGACGTACGGCGACGGCTCGGCCAACGCCAAGCCGCTCACGTCCATCGACGTGGCCGCGCACGAGATGACGCACGGCCTCACGTCGGTCACCGCCGGCCTGGTCTACAGCGGCGAGTCCGGCGGCCTCAACGAGGCCACCTCGGACATCTTCGCGGCGGCCGTCGAGTTCTACGCCAACAACACCCAGGACAAGGGCGACTACCTGGTCGGCGAGAAGATCGACATCCGCGGCAACGGCACCCCGCTGCGCTACATGGACAAGCCGAGCAAGGACGGCTCGTCCAAGGACGCGTGGTACTCGGGCATCGGCTCCATCGACGTCCACTACTCCTCGGGCCCGGCGAACCACTGGTACTACCTGCTCTCCGAGGGCAGCGGCGTCAAGACCGTCAACGGCGTGAACTACGACTCGCCGACCTCCGACGGCCTGCCCGTCACCGGCATCGGCCGTGACAAGGCCTCGCTGATCTGGTTCAAGGCGCTCACCACCAAGTTCAACTCCTCCACCAACTACGCCGGCGCCCGCACGGGCACCGTCGCGGTCGCCACGGAGCTGTACGGCGCCGGCAGCCCCGAGGTCCTCGCCGTCCAGCACGCCTGGGCCGGCGTCAACGTCGGAACCCGCCCCGGCACCACCGAGCCGCCCACCGGCAAGGTCTTCGAGAACACGGCCGACGTGTCCATCCCGGACAACGGCGCCGCGGTGACCTCCACGGTCAACGTCACGGGTGTCGCGGGCAACGCGCCCTCCACCCTCAAGGTGGACGTCAACATCGTCCACACCTACCGCGGTGACCTCGTCGTCGACCTCGTCGCCCCCGACGGCTCGGCCTACAGCCTGAGCAACCGGTCCGGCGGCAGCGCCGACAACATCGTCCAGACCTTCACCGTGAACGCCTCCTCCGAGGTCGCCAACGGCGCCTGGAAGCTCCGCGTCCAGGACAAGGCCTCGATCGACACCGGCTACATCAACAGCTTCAAGCTCACCTTCCCGTAGGCCCGCGAGCCGCTCGACGGATGAGTGAGTAACCCGAGTCACAAGTGCCGGACGCCCGGAGGGAACGTTCCCTCCGGGCGTCCGTGCGTCTGCATACGCTGGACCCATGATCAAGGTGCTGCTGGCCGACGACGAGACGATGATCAGGGCCGGGGTGCGGGCCATCCTCGCCACCGACCCCGGGATCGAGGTGGTCGCCGAGGCCGGCGACGGCCACGAGGCCGTCGAGCTCGCCCGCGAGCACCGCCCCGACGTCGTCCTCCTGGACATCCGGATGCCCCGCCTCGACGGACTCGGCGCGGCCGAGGAGCTGCGCGGGGCCGTCCCGGGCGCGGCCGTCGTCATGCTCACCACCTTCTCCGAGGACGCGTACATCGCGCGCGCCCTCGGCAGCGGCGTCAGCGGCTTCCTGCTCAAGTCCGGGGACCCGCGCGAACTGATCGCCGGGGTCAGGGCCGTGGCGGGCGGCGGCGCCGCCCTCTCCCCCACCGTGGCCCGCCGCGTCATCGACACCCTCGGCGGCGAGCGCCTGGCCCGCGCGGCCGCGGCGCGCGCCCGTCTCGACCGGCTCACCGGCCGGGAGCGGGAGGTCGTCGCCCTGCTGGGCGCCGGGCTCTCCAACCAGGAGATCGCGGACCGGATGTACGTCGTCGAGGGCACCGTCAAGGCCCATGTGAGCGCCGTCCTGGGCCGGCTGGGCCTGCGCAACCGGGTCCAGCTCGCGGTCCTCGCGTACGAGGCGGGCCTGGTGCCCGATGCGTGAGGCACCGCGCGAGCCGGTCCGCGAGCGGCTCTTCGACCTCGGGCTCTGGCTGCTGCTCTGCGTGCCCGTCCTGCTCAGGTCGGACCCGAACGACGGCGGCAGCTGGCTCCAGGTCGCCGTGGGTGTAGTGGTCCTCGCGGGTTGTGTCGCGGTCAGTCGGCGGTGGCCGCTCGTCGCGCTCGGCGCCACGGTCGCGGCGAGCCTGCCCGCCTCCCTGGAGCTGTTCACCCCCTCGTACAGCCTGGCCCTGGTCGCCTTCGGGTACCTCGCGGGGCGGCGCCAGGAGCACACCCGGGCGGCGCTCTGGCTGTTCGGCTCGATCGCGGTCACGGGTCTGCTCCTCACCTCGATCACCCGTACCTCGCTCGGCCAGTGGTTCACGCTGCTGCTCGCGCTCGCCCTCGCCGTCGTCGCGCCCTGGCTGATCGGCCGGTACGTACGCCAGTACGACCGTCTCGTGCGGAGCGGCTGGCAGCTGGCGGACCGGATGGAACGCGAGCAGGCGGCGGTCGCCGACCGGGAGCGGCTGCGGGAGCGGTCGCGGATCGCGGGCGACATGCACGACTCGCTCGGCCACGACCTGGCCCTGATCGCGATCCGCGCGGGCGCCCTGGAGGTCTCCCCCGACCTCGGCCCCGACCAGCAGCGGGCGGCGGGCGAGCTGCGCCGCGCGGCGGCGGACGCGACGGCCCGGCTGCGGGACATCATCGGTGTCCTGCGCGAGGAGGACGACACCGCGCCGACGAGCCCGGCCGGCGAGACCGTCGAGGAACTGGCGGCCCGCGCCCGCGCGTCGGGGCTCACGGTCACCCTCGCCACGACGCCCGTGCCCACGCTGCCGGGGATGTCGGGGCTCGCCCTGCACCGGGTCGTGCAGGAGGGTCTCACCAACGCCGCCAAGCACGCGCCGGGCGCGGCGGTCTCGATCACCGTGACTCCGGAGGACGACAAGGCGGCGACGGTACGGGTCGAGGTGGTCAGCGGGCCCGGCTCGGGCGGGCCCGACCTCGGGTCCGGCTCCGGCGGGACCGGCCTCGTCGGCCTCGGCGAGCGCGTCCGCCTCGCCGGCGGCACCCTCACCCATCGCGCCACCGAGGACGGCGGCTTCGCCCTGACCGCCGTGCTGCCCCGCACGGCCCCCGCGCCGCTGCCCGCCGCCCCCACCTCGGCCAGGGAACTGGACCGGGCGCGCCGCGAGGTCCGCAAGGGCCTGGCGCGGGCGATCTGGATCCCGCTCGCGCTTCTCGCCGCGCTCGGCGCGCTGATGCTGGGGGTCGCCGCGTGGACGCAGGCCCAGTCGTATCTGGAGCCGGACGACTACGCGAGGATCCGGATCGGCCAGACGCCCGCGCAGCTCGACGAGACCGTCGACGACTGGCCCGAGCACCCGTTGGACAGCGCGCCGCAGGTGGCTCCGCCGGAGCCGCCCGGGATGGACGAGTGCCGGTACTACCGCTCGACGATGCTGGCCGTGGTGCCGGTGTACCGGCTGTGCTTCGTCGACGGGCACCTCGCCGACAAGGCCGAGGTGCCGTGACCGACCGCCGGGCTAGCGGAGCAGCACCCCCGCCCCCGCCCCCGTCGTCTCCTCCGGCAGGGCCACCAGGCCCAGTTCCGCCGGGTGGGCGAGGAGCGGATGGGAGGGGCGGACGCGGACCGTGCAGCCGAAGGAGCCGGTGCGGTCGAGCGCCAGGGTGCCCGCGTACGGCTGCCGGCCCTCCAGGTCCGGGCCGCCCGCCGGCTTCAGCGGGACGGTTCGGGTGTCGGCGAGGGTGTCGTCGGCGTCGACCCGGCCGGTGACGGCCTGCACCTCGACGTCGTCGGGGGTGAGGGCGCCGAGGGCGACCCGGACCCGGACGACCGGTGTCGCGCCGAGCTCCGCGTCGTCGAGGTCGTCCGCGAGGTCGTCGCCGACCTCGACGTGGTCGACGGTCACCTTGGGCCAGGCCTCCCGGACCCGCGCCTTCCAGGCCGCGAGGTCCCGCGCCCGGTCCGGGGTGAGCGCCCGGCGGGCGGCGGCGGCGGGGACGTAGAGCCGTTCGACGTACTCGCGGACCATCCGGTCGGCGAGCACCTTCGGGCCGAGGTCGGTGAGGGTGCGGCGGACCATCGCCGTCCAGCCGGCCGGGACGCCGTCGGGGCCCCGGTCGTAGAAGCGGGGGGCGACCCGGCGTTCGATCAGCTCGTAGAGCGCGGCGGCCTCCAGGTCGTCGCGGCGGTCCTCGTCCGCGGCGGCGGCCCCGTCGGCGGTGGGGATGGCCCAGCCGAAGTCCGGCTCGAACCACTCGTCCCACCAGCCGTCGAGGACGGAGAGGTTGAGGCAGCCGTTGAGCGCGGCCTTCATGCCGCTGGTGCCGCAGGCCTCCAGGGGGCGGAGGGGGTTGTTGAGCCAGACGTCGCAGCCGGGGTAGAGGCCGCGGGCCATCGCCATGCCGTAGTCGGGCAGGAAGACGATCCGGTGCCGGACCCGGGGGTCGTCGGCGAAGCGGACGAGTTCCTGCACGAGCCGCTTCCCGCCGTCGTCGGCGGGGTGGGCCTTGCCGGCGACGACGAGCTGCACGGGCCGCTCGGGGTGCAGCAGCAGCGCCCGCAGCCGGTCCTTGTCCCGCAGCATGAGGGTGAGCCGCTTGTACGAGGGGACCCGGCGGGCGAAGCCGATGGTGAGGACGTCGGGGTCGAGGACGGAGTCGGTCCAGCCGAGTTCGGCGGCTGCCGCTCCGCGCTGCCGCCAGGAGGCCCGCAGCCTCTCCCGTACGTCGGTCACGAGCCGTTCGCGCAGGGTGCGGCGGAGTTCCCACAGCTCGCGGTCGGCGGGGTCGGGGCCGAGCCGGCCGACCTCGGGGGCGACCCAGGTGGGAGCGTGGACGCCGTTGGTGATGGAGGTGATCGGCACCTCGTCGGCGTCGAAGCCCGGCCAGAGCCCGGCGAACATGGCCCGGCTGACGGCCCCGTGGAGGGTGGAGACGCCGTTGGCGCGCTGGGCGAGGCGCAGGCCCATGGCCGCCATGTTGAAGAGGCCGGGCTCGCCGCCCAGCGGGGTCTCGTCGCCGAGGGCGAGGACCTTACCGGTGTCGACGCCGGGGAGCGCGCCGTCCTCGCCGAGGTGGCGGGCGACCAGGGTGCGGTCGAAGCGGTCGATGCCGGCCGGGACGGGCGTGTGGGTGGTGAACACGGTTCCGGCGCGCACGGTCTCCAGGGCGCTGTCGAAGTCGAGTCCCCCGCCCTGGAGTTCGCGGATGCGTTCGAGGCCGAGGAAGCCGGCGTGGCCCTCGTTGGTGTGGAAGACCTCGGGCGCGGGGGTGCCGGTGAGCCGGGTGTACGTACGGACGGCGCGGACGCCGCCGATGCCGAGCAGCATCTCCTGGAGGAGCCGGTGCTCGCTGCCGCCGCCGTACAGCCGGTCGGTGACGCTCCGTTCGCCGGGCGCGTTCTCCTCGACGTCGGAGTCGAGCATGAGGAGGGGGACGCGGCCGACCTGGGCGATCCACAGGTGGGCGTGCAGGCTGCGCCCGCCGGGCAGGGCGAGGGTGATCCGGGCGGGGGCACCGTCGGTCTCGCGCAGCAGGGTGACCGGCAGCTCGCCGGGATCGAGGACGGGGTACTGCTCCTGCTGCCAGCCGTCCCGGCCGAGGGACTGGCGGAAGTAGCCGTGCCGGTAGAGCAGTCCGACACCGATGAGCGGGACGCCGAGGTCGCTGGCGGACTTGAGGTGGTCGCCGGCGAGGATGCCGAGGCCGCCGGAGTACTGGGGCAGGGCGGCGGTGACGCCGAACTCGGGCGAGAAGTAGGCGACGGCGGCGGGCGCGTCGGCTGTTCGTTCGGAAGCCCGCTGGTACCAGCGGGGGGCGTGCAGGTAGGTGTCGAGGTCCTCGGCTGCGGCCCGGAGCCGGGCCAGGAAGTCCTGGTCGGCGGCGAGCGCGGCGAGCCGGGGGCCTTCGAGGGCGCCGAGGATCCGGACGGGGTCGGTGCCGCCGGACGGCGCCGCCGGGCCGGGAAGTTCGAGCGATTCGAAGAGGGCGCGGGTGGGTTCGTGCCAGGACCAGCGCAGGTTGTGCGCGAGGTCGGCGAGGGGTCGAAGGGTGTCGGGGAGGACGGGACGCACGGTGAATCGACGGATTGCCTTCACGCGTTCCACCTTCGCAGGCGAGTACGGAGCGGAGTGGACGCACCACGCTGTGCGTCCGTCGTTCCGCTCAGACGTTAGGGCACACCGTTCCCGCCGCGCGACGGCGCACGGGGAGCGGTGGGGCGCGTGTCAGCCGATGGCCGGGAGGGGGACCTCGTAGGGGGAGCCCTGGTTCACGCTCGCCGGGTCGAAGGCGGCGGTGGTGGCGTACCGGCAGGCGATGGCGGCGAGTTCCTCGGCGGGGATGACCTGGTGGATGTCGGTGAAGCCGTGCGGGGCGCGCGCGTGCACGAGGTCGATGACGACCTCGGGGCCCCGTTCCCGGTTGGCCCGCTGGAGCGCGGTGGTGACGGGGCGGCGGTCCCGCTCGTACGCGGCGAGGCCGTCCTCGGGGTCGGCGTGCCGGGCGAGGGCGTGGGCGAGGGCGCGCGCGTCGACGATCGACTGGGTCGCCCCGTTGGAGCCGATCGGGTACATGGCGTGGGCGGCGTCGCCGATGAGGGTGGTGCGGCCGTGGGTCCACCGGTCCAGGGGCTCGCGGTCGACCATCGGGTACTCGTACGCGGAGTCGGCGGCGCGCAGGATGTCGGGGACGCTGACGCCGTCGAACTCCCAGCCCTCGTAGAACGGGAGGAACGTCTCCACGGGGACGGGCCTGTTCCAGTCGCCCAGGAACCGCTCCTCCCCCGGCGCCGTCCCGGACCCGCAGGTGCGCTCCGCCGGGCGGGCGAGCGCCCAGTTCACCAGGACCTCGCGGTCGGGCCCGGTCGGCCGGCCGATCGGGTAGACGACGGCCTTCTGCCGGTCGTCGCCGGCGATGAGCATGAACGAGCCCACCGCACGCGCCGGCATCCGGGACACCCCCCGCCACACCAGCATCCCGTTCCAGGGCGGCCCGCCCTCCCCCGGGTGCAGCGCCGCCCGTACCGTCGAGCGGATGCCGTCCGCGCCGACGAGCACGTCCGGTTCGAGGGAGGCACGGCCGTGCACGGCGCCCTCCCGGTGTTCGAGCCGCAGTCGGGGCCGCCCGTCCGGTGTCGGCTCCACGCCGCTCACCCGGACCCCGGTGACCAGGGCCGCGGGGCCGAGCCTGGCCCGTACCGCGCCCGCGAGGACCTGCTGGAGGTGCCCGCGGTGGACCGAGAGCTGCGGCCAGCGGTAGCCCGCGCCGAGGCCGCGCGGCTCCCGGGATATCAGCCCGCCGGAGCGGTGGTAGTAGCGCAGTTCGCGGGTGCGGAGGGCGCCCGCCTCCAGGGCGTCGAGCAGGCCGAGCGCGTCCAGTTCGCGGACGGCGTTCGGCATCAGGTTGAGCCCGGCGCCGACCGGGCGGATCGCGGGTGCCGTCTCGACGACCGTCACCCGCTCGAAGCCGGCGGCGTGCAGGGAGAGGGCGGTGGTGAGGCCGGCGATGCCACCGCCGGCGATCACGATGTGCGGGCTCTGCCCATAGTCCGGCGCGTAGTCCGGCGTGGGGCGGCGGCCGTGGACCGGCGAGAACACGGAGGGGGTGTGGGGGGACATGACGACTGCTCCTTCGGCGCCGCTACGCGGCCGACGGCCCGACGGGGGCCCCTGCGGGACGGCGCCGCACGGTCGCGCGGCGCACCATGGTCTCGTTCTCCCTGGTCAGATCCAGGATCGAGCGCAGCAGCGCGACCGGGGCCCCGCCGCTGCCCTCCTCGTACAGCCGCGTCTCCTCGCTGTACGCCTTGCGGGCGATGCCGAGGTGCCGGGCGCGGAAGGTCTTCAGGAGGCGCAGCACCCGGCCGAGTGCCTCCGCCGACGCGGTCAGCGAGGGCGGCAGCCGGTCCGCGCCCTCCCAGCTGACGGCGGCCGACAGCTTGCTCACCGCCGACACCCCGCCCCGGTGCCGGGCGTGGAAGGCGCGCCAGGCCGGCAGCGCGTACGGCACGGACTCCGTGAGGAAGGCCTCGTAGGCGGAATCGGAGCGGTCGCACTGCCACAGCGTCAGATCGACGAGCCAGAGCGGCACCTGTGCGGCGGCCGGACCGAGGTAGTCCCGGCCGTCCACCTCGATCTCCTCGAAGTAGGGGCGCAGGGCGACCGCGAAGAACTCCGGCGACACCTGCGCCACCGTGAGGTCGATGGAGTCGACCATCGCCCGCACGTGGCGGGCCACCCGGTCCAGGGCGGTGGCGAAGCCCGGGTCGTACGGTTCCAGGCGGGCGACCCGGCCGCAGTCGTCGAGCGCGGCGACGAGGCCGGGGAAGACCATCCGTACGGCGTCCTGGAGCCGGGCCTCCGTCGGATGGCCGGTGTACGAGCGGCGGCGCCGGCCGGGCGGGTTCCAGGTGGTGTAGTGGTGGACGGTGTCCCTGGGCACCATGTCGGTGCGGCGGCCCAGGAGTTCGAGGACGGGCAGCGCTTCGGGGACGGCGGCGAGGGGCTGGACGCCGTGCCGCTTCAGTGAGCCGAGCAGGATGCCGAGGTCCCGCATCGCGGCGAGCGCGTGACCGACGCTCCACTGGGCGGCACGGTCGATGTCCGGCACGAGGGCGCGCAGTGCGACGGTGAGCGCGGCGACGTCGGCGTCGGCGTTCATGGTGGGCACGGCGGCGAGCAGGCCGTCGGCGCCGAGCGGGTCGGCGGCGCGTATGTCCTCGGTGCGATGGCGCGGATCGCCCAACAGCACGGGGGCTCCTCCTTTTTGAAGGCTCGGTTCCCCTCCGGGGCGCTGGTGCGACTGTCGACGGTCGACCGTGCTCGGTCCCTCGTTCCTCGGGACCTCCGCGCGCTCTCCCTCACGACAGCCGCGCGCCCCTTCGGCTCGCTCGCCTGGTGGTGTCGGGCATCGTGCTGGTCAGCGGTGTTCCGGGACCTCTTTCCCTGAGGGCGGCGAAGCCGGCGGGGTCGGTCTCGGCGGGTGGAGGCGTACGGAGGCGAGGGCGGCCGCGGCGGCGAAGGCGGCGCCGGTGAGCAGGGCGGCGCGGTATCCCGACGTCTCGGCGGCGGCGCGGGCCGCGTCGACGGCTTCGGTACGGCTCGTGGCGACGGCCACCAGGACGGCGAGGCCGAGGACGGCACCGAACTGCTGGCTGGTGTTGACGAGTCCGGAGGCGAGTCCGGTCTCCTCGCCCGCGGCCTCCGCCGTCGCCGCCACGTTGGTGGTGACCATGACGAGCGGCAGGGCGGCGCCCAGGAGCAGGCTGGGGGCGAGGACGGTGCTCGCGAAGCCGCCGTCGGGGGTGAGCGCCAGGGCCAGCCACAGCGTCCCCGCACTCAGCAGCACGAACCCCAGGGTCATCGTCCGGTGCAGACCCATCCGGTAGATGAGCCGGCCGGTCTGCGGGGCGACCGCCACGACGACGAGCGACAGCGGCAGCAGGCCCAGACCGCCGCCGAGGGGCGAGTACCCCAGCACGTTCTGGAGGTAGAGGCTGACCAGGAAGAACATCGGGAACAGGGTCGTCTGGGCGAGCGCGGCCAGGGTGTTGGACAGCCGGAGCGCGGGCCGGGTGAGAACGGACGGCGGGACGAGCGGCGCGGCTGCCCGGGACTCGACGGCGGCGAAGGCGAGCAGCAGCGCGAGGCCCGCTCCTCCGGCGCCGAGGGTACGGGCGGACAGCCACCCGGCGTCGGCGGCGCCGACGAGCGCGTAGGCGACGAGTCCGAGTCCGGCGGTCGCGGTGAGCGCCCCGGCGAGGTCGAAGCCGCCGTGCCGGCCGGGGCCGGTGCGGCGGTCGAGGACCAGCGGGGCGAGGGCGGCG
Organism: Streptomyces sp. SJL17-4; assembly: GCF_036826855.1. NCBI lineage: Bacteria > Bacillati > Actinomycetota > Actinomycetes > Kitasatosporales > Streptomycetaceae > Streptomyces > Streptomyces sp. SJL17-4. Next base: position 2,778,613 of record NZ_CP104578.1, read on the forward strand.
AGGGCGGCCGCGAGCAGCACGTTCAGCCAGAACGTGGAGCGCCAGCCGAGCAGGTCGGTGACGACGCCGCCGAGGACCGTGCCGAGGACCCCGCCGAGGCCGCCCATCGCGGCGAACGCGCCGAGCGCCCGGTGCCGGGCGGGCCCGTCGGGGAAGAGCAGGAGCAGCAGGGCGAAGGCGGCGGCCGCGGCGAGCGCGGCGCCGACGCCCTGGGCGGCGCGGGCCGCGACGAGGGCGTCGGCGCCGGGGGCGAGACCACCGGCGGCGGAGGCGACGGCGAGCAGGCCGAGGCCGCCGAGGAAGACCCGCCGGTGGCCGAGGAGGTCGGCGATCCGGCCGCCGAGGAGGAGGAGTCCGCCGAAGGTGATGAGGTAGGCGTTGGCGACCCAGGAGAGTCCGGCGGAGCCGGCGGTGAGGTCCTCGCCGATGGACGGCAGTGCGACGTTGACGATCGCGGTGTCCATGATGAGCAGGAGTTGGGTGGCGGCGAGCAGGGCGAGCGCCCCGCGCCGTGGTGCCGGTGCCGTCGTCACCGGGTCGTCCCGAGGCCGTAGCCGTCGAGGCAGGCCTGCGCGAGGTTCTCGCAGTCGTCGGCGGCGCCGGCCCAGGTCTGCATGGTCAGGTAGACGTGCGGGGCGCCGTGGTAGAAGCGCTCGTACTGCTCGTGGCGGCCGGCGAACTCGGAACCGAGGGCGTCCCAGGCGAGCTTGAGGAGTTTGACGCGGTCCTCGGCGGGGTGGCCGGGGGTGCCGAAGTAGCGGCGGACCAGGGGCCCGAGTTCGGGGTGGAGGAGGTCCTGGCCGCTGGCGGGGAGCTGGACGAGGGCGCCGCCCGCGAGGAGCCTGATGTCCTGGACGGCGCGCGGGTAGAGCTCGCCGGCCATGATCCGCTGGGCGAAGGAGATGTCCTGCCCGGGGCGGACGCCGCCGCGCCCGCCGTCGACCTCCTCGTACGCGGCCTCGGCGGCGAGCACGAAGGCCTTGGCCTGGGCGACCATGCCGAGGAGCCGGCCGACGGCCTGGGTGACGGGCGGGAGGTTCTCGGTGCCGTTCGCGCGGGTGATGAGGATCGCGAGTCCGGTGAGGAACTCCAGCTTGGTCCAGAAGCGGGTCGCGGACTGGTGGACGAAGTTGAGGTAGGCGGGGGTCTGCCACCAGACGGCGCCGGTGGTGGCCGGGTCGCGGTGGGTGAGGACCCGTTCCCAGGGCACGAAGACGTCCTCGCACACCAGCATCGCGTCGTTCTCGTCGTACCGGGAGGACAGCGGGTGGTCGAAGACGGACCGGGACCGTTCCTCGTAGGAGGTGCGGGAGATCAGCCTGAGGCCGGGGGTGTCGGGCCGTACGGAGAAGGTCACGGCGTGCGCGAGGTCGTCGGCGGCGAGCGGCTCGATGGTGCCGACGAGGATCTCGTCGGCGAAGACGGCGCCCGTGCCGACGGTCTTGGCGCCGCGAACGACGATCCCGCCGTCCCGTTCCGCCACGACCCGCAGCGTGAGGTCCTCGCCGCCGTGCCCCGGGGGCGGGTTGCCGAGGGTGAACGCGCAGTGCAGATCGCCCTCGGTGAGCCGGCGGTGGAGGGCGAGGGCGTGCTCGGCGCCGTCGAAGGTCCCGCCGGTGAAGACGGCGGGCGCGGCGGCGAACCCGGCCGCTCCGGCCGCCATGTAGTCGGGGGTGCGGCCGAGGAAGCCGAAACTGGCCCGGGCCGTGGTGCGGAAGGCGCGGCGGCGGGCGACGAGGTCCTCGTACGAGCGGGGCACGGCGTACGCGCGGCGCACCCCGCCCTGGACGAGGACGGGGTGGTGGACGGGGTCGTCGGCGAGGTCGTAGAGGCCGGCGAAGGAGGCCGCGGTGGACCGGAAGGCGGGGTGGGCGGTGACGTCCTTGACCCGTTCCCCGTCGAGCCAGATCTCGCGCCCGTCGCGCAGCCCCTCCAGATACTCCTGCCCGGACCTCGTCACCGGTGTATCGCCTCTCCTCGGGTGTCACGGCTCTGCCGGTCCCGAGCCTGTCCGGGGCGACCCGTCCGGACAATGAGCGTCCGTCCAGGGGTCCTTAAGAACCGGCCAGGGAGTCCCGAAGATGTCAGGTCGGTGGAGCCGGGGCGGCGCGGACGCCCGGAGGGCACCGCCCGGACCGTCGCCGCGGACGCCCGGAGGCACCGCCCGGACCGTCGGCGCGGACGCCCGGAGGCACCGCCCGGACCGTCGGCCGCCGGCCGTTCCGGAGGGCCGGTCCGCCTCTTCTCAGGCGGCCCGGTCGGCTCCCGCGCGGTACTCCCCCGGGGTCACCCCGAACCATTTGCGGAAGGCGAGGTGGAAGCCGACGGCGCTCTGGTAGCCGACGCGGGCGGGCACCGCCGACTGCGGGAGGGAGGTCTCGGTGAGGAGCCGGCCGGCCTCCTGCATCCGGCGGGCGGCGAGGTACCGGGCCGGTGACTCGCCGACCAGGTCGCGGAAGGAGGCCGTGAACGCGGAGCGGGACATGCCGACCTCCCGGGCGAGGAAGTCGATGGTCCAGGGTTCGGCGAACCGGGTGGCCATCATGACGACGGCCCGGCTGATCCCGGGGTGCCGGAGCAGCGGCAGCGACGCCGGGTTGCCCGCGAGTTCGCGGAGCAGCGGCCGGAGCGCCAGGACCAGGGCCATCTCGAAGGCGCGCAGGGTGATGAGCCGGTCGCCGGGGCCGACGGGCCGGTCGGGGGCGGCGAGCAGCCGCAGGGTGTCGCGGAGCAGCGGCTCCCGGTCGACCTGGGGGCCGTCGAGGACGAGTGCCCAGGGCAGCGAGGTGTAGAGGCCGGTGGCGGCGCTGGCGTCGTAGTGGAGCCCGGCGCAGAGCAGCCGGCTCTCGGGGCCGTTGCCCTCGATGACGATCTCGCCGGAGGTGCCGGGTTGCCGCTCGGGCAGCACGGCCTTGAGCGGGAGCCCCTGGCGTTCGGGCCGGTCGGAGAGGCGGTGCGCGGTGCCGGTCGGGAAGACGACGAGGTCGCCGGCGTGCAGTTCGACCGGGGCCTCGTCCTCGGTGGTGATCCAGCAGTCGCCCTCGACGACGTAGTGGAGGACGGCGCAGCTGCGTTCGGCGTCGCCCTCGATGGCCCAGGGGGCGCGGACGTGCCAGCGGCTGTCGAAGACTCCGGTGAGCCGGAGGGGTTTGAGCAGTTCGCTCAGCAGGTCGTCCTGCTCGTCCTGCTCGGGCTGCTGTGCGTGACGGTCGGTTCCCACGATTGCCATGGACGATCCTTCAACTTCCGCCCCGGTTTGTTAATTGAACGGCCGAAGCCGTGGCGGCGAGCCTGGAACGACGCCGACACGACAGCCGGGAAAGTCTATCGAAGGGCCTCAGACACACATGTCCAGTGAGAATCCGATGCGGGTGGCGGTCGTGGGCGCGACGGGGTTCCAGGGGGGTGCGGTGGCCCGTCTGCTCGCCGAACGGCACCACCGGGTCCGCACCCTGACGCGGCGCCCGTCGGCGGACCGGCCGCCGCTGCCGGGGGCCTTCTTCCTCGCCGGTGACCTGGGGCGGCCGGACGACGTCCGGCAGCTCTTCGAGGGGGCGACCCACGCGTTCATGACGATGCCGCTGGTGTACGAGAGCGAGCGGGTGGAGGCGTACGCGCGGAACGTCGCGCAGGCGGCCCTGGAGGCGGGCACGGAGCGGCTGGTCTTCAACGCCAACACCCGGATACCGCTGGGTCCGACGGATGTGGCCGCCTTCGAGACGCGCCGGCTGGCGGAGCGGGTGCTGCGGGACAGCGGGGTGCCGCTGGTGGTGATCCGGCCGCCGGTGTACCTGGACAACCTGTTCTCGCCGTGGAACGGGCCGGCCCTGGTCGACGACGGGGTGCTCGCCTATCCGCTGCCGGCGGCCGCGCGGACGGCGTGGCTGTCGCACCGGGGTCTGGCGGAGGCGGCGCTCGCGGCGCTCACCCGGGAGGAACTGGAGGGCCGGACGTTCGACATCGGCGGCGAACGCTCGCTGACGGGCGGCGAGCTCGCGGCGGCGTTCGGCCGGGGGCTCGGCCGGGCGGTGCGGTACGAGGAGCTGGATCCGGCCGCTTTCGAACGGAGCCTCGCCCAGCTGCTCGGCCCGGAGACGGCGGCCGGGGTGGCCGGGATCTACCACTTCATGGCGAGCGGCGTCGATCCGCTCCTGATGGCGGACGACGACGGCGTGTCGACCGAGGTCCTGGCCCTCGAACCGCCCCCGGTGGAGGAATGGGTGGCCCGCCAGCCCTGGCAGGTCTGGTCTTCAGATACGTCCCCACAGCGCTGACCGCGACATGAGGAAACAGGCCCCGCCCCACAACGGCGGGGTCTTTTCTTTGTCCGGGTCCCGTGCTTGCCGCTTCGGCTACGCCCTAGTAGTTAACAAAGCGCCGGGATTGCCCACCCGAGGACGGTGGGAAGGCTTCACCGGTAATCCCCCGAACCCTTCTCCCCGTGACCCCTGTTCATCCCTGTGGACCCCCCATCCGAGTGAACGCGGACAGGAGCGGCCATGCCCGCAACCCGTCGGCCGTCGACGGAGCTAGAAAGAGCGCACAACCACCACCCGCACCCCCGTAACCCGTCAGGTGATGCTGTGAATCCGCTCATGGGACGCATTCCCGTACTGGACGTACGCCCGCTGGTCGACTGTGGCCGGCGCCCCGCCAAGGCGGTGGCCGGAGAGACCTTCGAGGTGACGGCGACCGTCTTCCGCGAGGGCCACGACGCGGTCGCCGCCAATGTCGTGCTGCACGGCCCCTCGGGCCGCCCCGGCCCCTGGACCCCGATGCGCGAACTGGCCCCGGGCACCGACCGCTGGGGGGCCGAGGTCACCCCGGACTCCGAGGGCCTGTGGACGTACACCGTCGAGGCGTGGAGCGACCCGGTGGCCACCTGGCGCCACACGGCGAAGATCAAGATCCCGGCCGGGATCGACTCCGAACTCGTCCTCGCCGAGGGCGCCGAGCTGCACGAGCGGGCCGCGAAGGGCGTACCGAAGAAGGGCGGCGCCCGGGAGGCCGTGCTCGCCGCCGCGGACGCGCTGCGCGACGCGTCCAGGCCGGCCGCGGTCCGGCTCGCGGCGGCCCTGAACCCCCGGGTCGTCGAGTCCCTCGACCGTCACCCGCTGCGCGAACTCCTGTCGGCCTCCCCGGCGTTGCCGCTCCAGGTGGAGCGGGAGCGTGCCCTGTTCGGCTCCTGGTACGAGTTCTTCCCGCGCTCGGAGGGCGTACGGAAGGTCAAGGGGCGTACGGTCCCGGGGAACTTCCGCACGGCCGCCGAGCGGCTCCCGGCGGTGGCCGCGATGGGCTTCGACGTGGTCTATCTGCCGCCGGTGCACCCGATCGGCGAGACCCATCGCAAGGGCCCCAACAACTCCCTCTCCGCGGCGCCGAACGACGTCGGCGTGCCGTGGGCGATCGGCTCGCCGGAGGGCGGCCACGACGCGCTCCACCCGGACCTGGGGACCTTCGAGGACTTCGACGCCTTCGTGGCGCGGGCCCGGGAGCTGCGTCTGGAGATCGCCCTGGACTTCGCGCTCCAGTGCTCGCCGGACCACCCGTGGGTGGAGAAGCACCCGGAGTGGTTCCACCACCGTCCGGACGGTTCGATCGCGTACGCCGAGAACCCGCCGAAGAAGTACCAGGACATCTATCCGATCGCGTTCGACGTGGACATGGACGGGATCGTCGCGGAGACCGTGCGGATCCTGAGGCACTGGATGGACCACGGGGTACGGATCTTCCGCGTCGACAACCCGCACACCAAGCCGGTGGTGTTCTGGGAGCGGGTGATCGGCGAGATCAACGCCGCCGACCCGGACGTGATCTTCCTGGCGGAGGCCTTCACCCGGCCGGCGATGATGCGGACGCTCGGCGCGATCGGCTTCCAGCAGTCGTACACGTACTTCACCTGGCGGAACACCAAGGAGGAGCTCACGGAGTACCTGACGGAGCTGTCCGGCGAGACGGCGGCGCAGATGCGGCCGAACTTCTTCGTGAACACCCCGGACATCCTGCACGCCTACCTCCAGGAGGGCGGCCGGCCGGCGTTCGAGGCGCGCGCGGTGCTCGCGGCGACGCTGTCGCCCTCGTGGGGCATGTACGCGGGGTACGAGCTGTGCGAGGGCACGCCGCTACGGGCCGGCAGCGAGGAGTACCTCGACTCGGAGAAGTACCAACTGAGGCCACGGGACTGGGAGTCGGCGGAGCGGGCGGGGACGACCATCACTCCGCTGATCACCGCCCTGAACCGGATCAGGCGCCGTCACCCGGCCCTGCGCCGGCTGCGGAACATCACCTTCCACGACACGGACAACGCGCAGGTGATCGCGTACAGCAAGCGATCGGGTTCGAACACCGTTCTGGTGGTCGTCAACCTCGACCCGCACCACACCCAGGAGGCGACGCTCTCGTTGGACATGCCGGAACTCGGCCTCGACTGGCACGAGACCGTGCCGGTGCGCGACGAGCTCACCGGCGAGACCTATCACTGGGGCAGGACCAGCTACGTGCGCCTAGAGCCGGGTGTCACACCCGCGCACGTCCTCGTCCTGCGACCGTCCCCGCAGACCGGAGGGTCACCCACATCATGACTGTCAACGAGCCCGTCCCCGACACCTTCGAGGACACCCCCGCCAAGGACCGTGATCCCGACTGGTTCAAGCGGGCCGTCTTCTACGAGGTCCTCGTCCGTTCCTTCCAGGACAGCAACGGGGACGGCGTCGGCGACCTGAGGGGCATCACGTCCAAGCTGGACTATCTCCAGTGGCTGGGCGTGGACTGCCTCTGGCTGCCGCCGTTCTTCAAGTCCCCCCTGAGGGACGGCGGCTACGACGTCGCCGACTACACGTCGGTGCTGCCGGAGTTCGGCGACCTGGCCGACTTCGTGGAGTTCGTCGACGCGGCGCACCAGCGCGGGATGCGCGTGGTCATCGACTTCGTCATGAACCACACGAGCGACCAGCACGACTGGTTCCAGGAGTCGCGTCGCGATCCACAGGGGCCGTACGGCGACTACTACGTCTGGGCCGACGACGACAAGCAGTTCGCGGACGCCCGGATCATCTTCGTCGACACCGAGTCCTCGAACTGGACCTTCGACCCGGTCCGCAAGCAGTACTACTGGCACCGGTTCTTCTCGCACCAGCCCGACCTCAACTACGAGAACCCGGCGGTGCAGGAGGAGATCCTGTCCGCGCTGAAGTTCTGGCTGGACCTGGGGATCGACGGCTTCCGGCTCGACGCGGTGCCGTACCTGTACCAGCAGGAGGGCACCAACTGCGAGAACCTCCCGGCGACCCACGCCTTCCTCAAGCGGGTCCGCAAGGAGATCGACGACCACTACCCGGACACGGTGCTGCTCGCCGAGGCCAACCAGTGGCCGGAGGACGTCGTCGACTACTTCGGCGACTTCCGCTCCGGCGGCGACGAGTGCCACATGGCGTTCCACTTCCCGGTCATGCCGCGGATCTTCATGGCCGTACGGCGCGAGTCGCGCTACCCGGTCTCGGAAATCCTGGCGAAGACCCCGGAGATCCCCTCCGGCTGCCAGTGGGGCATCTTCCTCCGCAACCACGACGAGCTCACCCTCGAAATGGTCACGGACGAAGAGCGCGACTACATGTACGCCGAGTACGCCAAGGATCCGCGGATGCGGGCCAACATCGGCATCCGGCGCCGTCTCGCCCCGCTCCTCGACAACGACCGCAACCAGATGGAGCTGTTCACCGCGCTGCTCTTCTCGCTGCCGGGTTCGCCGGTGCTGTACTACGGCGACGAGATCGGCATGGGCGACAACATCTGGCTGGGTGACCGGGACGGGGTGCGGACCCCGATGCAGTGGACCCCCGACCGGAACGCCGGCTTCTCCTCCTGCGACCCGGGACGGCTCTATCTGCCGACCATCATGGACCCGGTCCACGGCTACCAGGTGACCAATGTCGAGGCGGGGATGGCCTCTCCGTCGTCACTGCTGCACTGGACGAAGCGGATGATCGAGATCCGTAAGCAGAACCGGGCGTTCGGGACGGGGACGTACACCGAACTCCCGGCGTCCAACCCGGCGGTGCTCGCCTTCCTCAGGGAAGACGGTGACGATCTGGTCCTCTGTGTGAACAACTTCTCGCGGTTCGCGCAGCCGACCGAACTCGACCTGCGGCGCTTCGACGGCACCCAGCCCGTCGAACTGATCGGCGGGGTGACGTTCCCGGCCATCGGCCAGCTCCCCTACCTCCTGACCCTTGCGGGACACGGCTTCTACTGGTTCCGTCTCAAGAAGGGCTGACCGCCGGTCAGTTCGGATTCGTCCTGGGTGGGACGGTTTCCTCCCGTCCCACTCTGGGCACTGTGACCCACACACGTTCCGCAGCACGATTCAGGTCCATACGGGCCTTCTTGTCGGGCCCATACGGATCTTCCCCCTCCGACACGTCCCGCACATCCGGACAGCCCCAGCCGCCATCCGGGACACTCTGCGCATTTGAACGCATACGACAGTTATCTGCGCGCCCCGGGGAAAGGACGCGATGCCATGCCGGAGACCGCATCCACCACCCGGGCCCCGGACGCCCTCCTTCCGTCCCTCGCACCCCTGCTCCACGAATGGCTGCCACGGCAGCGCTGGTTCGCGGGCAAGGGCCGCCGGGTCACCGGATTCACGCTGGACGCGGCCACCGAGCTGCTGCCCCTGGACGGCACGGGACCCGGTCTTCTGCATCTGCTCGTACGGGTCGAACAGCCGGGCCGCCCGGCCGGAACACCCGCCGACTGCTACCAACTGCTCCTGGGCGTACGGACCCAGCTCCCGCCCCGCCTCGCCCCCGCCCTGATCGGACGGATCCGGCAGGGCCCGCTCGCCGGACGCGCGGTCTACGAAGGGCTGCGCGACCCGCGGCTCGCGGGACTCCTCTACGACCGGCTGCGCACCCCGGGCCGGACCGGCCCCCTGCGCTTCCACGCCACGACGGCGCTCCCGCCCGCCCTGGCCCCCCGCATGCTGGACGCCGAGCAGTCCAACTCGTCGCTTGTCTACGGAGATTCGTTCATCCTCAAGATCTTCCGCCGGGTCAGCCCGGGGGCCAACCCGGACCTGGAACTGCCGCTCGCGCTCGCGGGAGCGGGCTGCTCCCGGGTTCCGGCGCCGGTCGCCTGGTTCGAGAGCGGGGCGGCGACCCTGGGCGTCCTCCAGCCGTACCTCCGGGACTCCCGCGACGGATGGCGGCTCGCGCTCGACGCCCTGGCCGACGGACGGGACTTCACCGCGGAGGCGCGGGCGCTCGGCCGCGCCACGGCCGAGGTCCACCTGGCCCTCGCGGAGGCGCTGCCCACCCGTCGGCTCGGCCGCGCCGAGACCGAGCAGCTGGCGGCCGCGATGGACCGCCGGCTGCACGCGGCGGCGCAGGCCGTACCGGCACTGCTGCCGTTCGTCCCCGGCCTGCGCGCCGTCTTCGCGGCGGCGAGCGGCACGACCGGCGACGGGGTGGTCCAGCGCATCCACGGCGACCTGCACCTCGGGCAGACGCTGCGGGGCTCCGACGGCGGCTGGGCCGTCATCGACTTCGAGGGCGAGCCGGCGAAGTCGCTCGACGAACGGCGCAGCCCACAGCACCCGGTCCGCGACGTCGCCGGCATGCTCCGCTCCTTCGACTACGCGGCCCGCACGCACCGGCCGTGGAACGCGGACTGGGCGGCGCGGAGCCGGGCGGCGTACTGCACGGGCTACGCGGAGGCGGCGGGCGAGGACCCGCGGACGGATCCCGCGCTGCTCCGCGCCTACGAGACGGACAAGGCGGTGTACGAGGTCGTGTACGAGGCCCGGCACCGGCCGGACTGGCTCCCGGTCCCCATGTCAGCCATCAAACGCCTGTCGGCCCCCCAGTGACCCCGCCGCCACCGCCGACCCCCCGGGCCCCACCGTGGCGGTGTCCGGGGCGCGAACCCCGCCGGGCCGCTGCCGCGGGTGGCGCCACGGCGGTGCTCACCCGGTCGGCCGCCGTGGCGGGGCATCCCGCGCGCGACCCGCCGCCTGCCCGGCCGGGGCGCGCGCCGGGCCGCCGCCCCCTGCCGCATGCGCCACACGAACGCGCCTGCCCCCATGCGGGGCCGGCGCCCCCACCACGCCCACCCCCGGGCCGCGCCCGCACCCTCGCGACCTCCGTGTGGGCTGCGCCCGCGCCCTCGCCACCCCCGTGTGGGGCCGCGCCCGCGCCCTCGCCACCCGCCGTGTGGGCAATCGTCCCGCAGGGCGGGACGGGTGGGCACACGGGACGGCGCGCTTGGCGGCGCCTCCGCCCCTTGTGCCTGGACCCGCACCAACCGTGCCGCGTGCATCGGGTGCGGGTCAGGGCGCAGGGAGCCTAGGCCCGGCAAGGGGCGCCGTCCGTTGTGCCCACCCGTTCCGCCCCTGGGGGTCCCCCCTGGACGAAGTCCTTGGGGGAGGAACAGATGCCCACAACGAGGTGGGCGCCGCCCCAGCGGAACGAATGCCCACAACGAGGTGGACGCACCGCCCGTTCGGCCGAGTGTCCCGTCCCCGTACCGCACCGTTGCGCAGTCATACCCCCCGTACCCCCAGGAGGCATCCCGGTGACCGCCCGCCCCGCAGGCAAGTCGGCCCGCAGCAGTACCAAGACCACCAAGGCCGGAACGGCAGCCGGCAAGACCGCCGCCAAGCCCCCCACCCCCCGGCAGGCCCCGCCGCTCGATCCCGGTGACCGGGCGCGGCTGCTCGCCGGGGAGCACCACGACCCGCACGGCGTGCTCGGCGCGCATCCGGTGCGCGGCGGCGTGGTGGTCCGGGTGCTGCGCCCATGGGCGAAGGAGGTCACGGTCCTGACGAAGGGCAAGCGGATCCCGCTCCGGAGCGACGGCGACGGGCTCTTCTCCGGGCTCCTGCCCCTGCTCCGCAAGGTGCCCGCGTACGAGCTGCGCGTCCGGTACGACGACGGCCCCGACGAGCTCGCCGTCCACGACCCGTACCGCTTCCTGCCCTCCCTCGGCGACCTCGATCTGCATCTGATCGGCGAGGGCCGGCATGAGGAGCTGTGGACGGCCCTCGGCTCCCACCCCATGACCCACGACGGAGTCGCCGGCACCCGCTTCGCGGTCTGGGCGCCGAACGCCCGTGGCGTCCGCGTCACCGGTGACTTCACGCACTGGGACGGCACGGGCCTGCCGATGCGCTCGCTCGGTTCGACGGGTGTGTGGGAGCTGTTCGTGCCGGGGATCGGCGAGGGAGCGGTCTACAAGTACGACATCACGCGGCCCGACGGTACGCACACCGTCCGCGCGGACCCGATGGCCCGCCGCACCGAGTGCCCGCCGAACACCGCGTCGATCGTCACCGCCTCGCACTACACCTGGGACGACGCCGAGTGGATGGCCGCGCGCGGGACACGTCCGCCGCACGAGGCGCCGATCTCCGTCTACGAGGTGCATCTGCCGTCGTGGCGACCCGGGTTGACCTATCGCCAGCTGGCGGAGCAGCTGCCCTCGTACGTCCGTGATCTCGGCTTCACGCACGTGGAGCTGATGCCGGTCACCGAGCATCCCTTCGGCGGCTCCTGGGGCTACCAGGTCACGGGCTTCTACGCGCCGACGGCCCGTATGGGCACCCCCGACGACTTCAGGTTCCTCGTGGACGCGCTGCACCGGGCGGGCATCGGGGTCCTGATGGACTGGGTGCCGGCGCACTTCCCGAAGGACGACTGGGCGCTGGCCGAGTTCGACGGGCGGCCGCTGTACGAGCACGAGGACCCGCGCCGTTCGCACCATCCCGACTGGGGCACCCTGGAGTTCGACTACGGCCGCAAGGAGGTGCGGAACTTCCTGGTGGCGAACGCCGTGTACTGGTGCCAGGAGTTCCACATCGACGGGCTGAGGGTGGACGCGGTGGCGTCGATGCTCTACCTGGACTACTCGCGGGAGCACGGCGAGTGGCTGCCGAACGAGCACGGCGGCCGGGAGAACCTGGACGCGGTGGCCTTCCTCCAGGAGATGAACGCGACGGTGTACCGGCGCTGCCCGGGGATCGTGACCTTCGCGGAGGAGTCCACGGCCTGGGACGGCGTGACACGGGCGACGGACCAGGTGGGGCCGGGCGGCTTCGGCGGTCTGGGCTTCGGCATGAAGTGGAACATGGGCTGGATGCACGACTCGCTGGAGTACGTGCAGAAGGATCCCGTGCACCGGAAGTACCACCACCACGAGATGACGTTCTCGATGGTGTACGCGTACAGCGAGAACTACATCCTGCCGATCTCCCACGACGAGGTGGTGCACGGCAAGCGGTCGCTGGTGTCGAAGATGCCGGGCGACTGGTGGCAGCAGCGCGCCAACCACCGCGCCTATCTGGGCTTCATGTGGGCCCACCCGGGCAAGCAACTGCTCTACATGGGGCAGGAGTTCGCGCAGGGAGGGGAGTGGTCGGCGGACCACGGGCCGGACTGGTGGCTGCTCGACCCGGCGTACGGGGCGGAGCCGGACCACCGGGGTGTGCGGGATCTCGTCCGGGACCTGAACACGGTGTATCAGGCGACGCCTTCGCTGTGGGAGCGGGACACCGCACCGGAGGGCTTCCAGTGGGTGGTCGGTGACGCGGCCGAGGACAACGTCTTCGCGTTCCTGCGCTTCGACGCGTTCGGCTCGCCGCTGCTCGCGGTCTCGAACTTCTCGCCGGTCGTACGGCACGACTACCGGCTCGGTGTGCCGGACGAGGTGGTGGCCTGGGCGGAGGTCCTCAACACGGACGCCGGCCGGTACGGCGGCGGGGACGTGGTGGGGCGGGATCCGGTCAAGACGGAGTCGGTTCCGCACCACGGGCGTTCGGCCAGCATCCGGATGACGCTGCCCCCGCTCGCGACGGTCTGGCTGCGGCCTGCCTGACCGTCTGTCCGATAATGAACGCTCGATCCGTTGATGGTTCACACGTTCGGACATCTCGCTCGCTGTTCGGCTATCTTCGCTCTCCGGATCAGGCCGACAGGTCCAGATGGGCGGGGACACGATGCAGGACACCGTCGAGCGGCTTCTGTCGCCGCAGCTCTGTCACCGGGTGCGCGGCGAGGACACCTTCCCCGTCGAGTGGCGCCCGCTCGACGGGAGGGACCGCTTCGCGGTCCGGGCCACCTGGCCCACCGACCACCCGTTCTTCACCCCGGTCCGCCGGGGTGGAGAGCGGTGTCACGACCCGCTCCTGGTCGTCGAGACGTTACGGCAGGCCACGATGGCCCTCCTGCACTCGGTCCACGGCCTTCCGCTCACCCGGCACATCCTGCTGAGCGAGATCTCCCTGACCTGCGACCCGGCGGGTCTCGCCGTCGCGGGCGACGAGCCGGACATCGAGATCCGGTTCACCGAACTCGCGCTGCGCGGCGATCAGTTGACCGAGATGCTGGTGGAGTGGACCGTACGGCGTGACGCGGGCGTGGTGGCGACGGGCGGCGCCCACGCCCGGTTCGCCGGTGACGCGGCGTACCGCAGACTGCGCGGCGGACGCGTCGAGGCCGGGGTCGTCCACCCCGGACCGTGGACCCACCGGGCCCCGGCGCCGCTCGTCGGGCGGGCGAGGCCCGAGGACGTCCTCCTCGCCCCCACCGGCCGGGAGGGGGTGTGGGAACTGGTCGTCGACACCGGTCACCCCACCCTCTTCCAGCGGCCCAACGATCACATCCCGGGGATGCTCTTCCTGGAGGCCGGCCGGCAGGCCGTCTCCGCCGCCGTGTGGCCCCGCCCCTGCCTGCCGACCGCGCTGCGGATCACCTTCGACCGGTACGCGGAGTTCCACGGCGGCCCCTGCCTGCTTCGGACGGAGCGCACGAGCCCGGCGGGGACGGCGGATGCACCGGGGGCGTACGAGGTCACCGGGTACCAGGACGGCGCGCGGCTCTTCACCTGCGAGCTGCGGACCGGATGATCCCGAGCCGCTGGGTCGCCCGGGTCAGCGCCACGTACAGGTCGTTCGTCCCGTGCACGGCCCCGGCCACGATGCCCTCCGGGTCGACGACCAGCACGGTGTCGAACTCCAGGCCCTTCGCCTGCCGGGGGTCCAGCAGCACGACCGGCCGGGTGAGGTCGGGAGCCGGACCGTACGCGGCCTCCGGCAGCGCGGCGATCAGCCCGGCGTGCAGCTCCGGCGGGGCGATCACGGCGATCCGGCCCTCCTCGCGCAGCTCGGTCGCCACCGCGTCGGCGGCCTCCTTCACCGGGTCGTCCACCGTCCGGTCCCAGGGTTCCACCCCGGTGGACCGTACCGAGCTCGGCGGCTCGAACCCCGGGTCGTCGGCCCGCCGCACCTCGGCGGCGACGGCCATGATCTCGGCGGGCGTGCGGTAGTTGACGCCGAGGCGCACCAGCTCCCAGCGGTCCTCCACGTACGGGGTGAGGATCCGCTCCCAGGCGCCGACGCCGGCCGGGTCACCGGTCTGGGCGGGGTCGCCGACCAGGGTCATCGAGCGGTTGGGGCTGCGGCGCATGAGGAGCCGCCAGGCCATCGCGGAGAGCTCCTGCGCCTCGTCGACGATGATGTGCCCGAAGGCCCAGGTGCGGTCGGCGGCGGCGCGTTCGGCGGCCGTCCGGTGGTCGGCCTCCTCGTGGCGCTCCGCGAAGCGCTCGGCGTCGATGATGTCGTGGGCCGAGAGGACCTCGGAGGCGTCCTTGTCCTGCTCCTCCTTGTCCTCGAACTCGTAGGTCCGTGAGGCGTAGGAGACGTCGAGGACGCCCTGCGCGTACTGGATCTGCTTCTGCCGTTCGGCCTCCTCGGCGGCGCGGGCGGCCGAGTCGTCCTCGCCGAGGAGTTCGGCGGCCTCGTCGAGCAGCGGCACGTCGGCGGGGGTCCAGGGGCCGGGTGCGGAGCGCCGGATCGCCGTGATGTCGTCCTCGTCGGCGAGGTGGGTCGGCTCGGCCAGGTAGTCGGTGAGGAAGTCCTGCGGGGTGAGCGCGGGCCAGAGGGTGTCGATCGCGGCGTACACGTCGGGGTTGCCCGCGATGCCCTTGGCGAGCAGCGCGATGTCGTCGGGGCCGAGGAAGTTGGGGCCGCCGTAGGGGTCGGCGCCGATCCGGTCGGCGAGCTGTTCGGCGAGCGCGTCGAGGATCCGGAAGACGAAGTAGGGGCGGGCCAGGTTGTGCGGGAGGGCCGTCTCGCGGGCCTTGTGGCGGGCCTCCAGGGCCATGTCCCAGTCGATGACCAGGTCGCCGTCCTCGTGCGGGACGATCAGCGGCTCGCCGCGCTCGGGGACCTGCTGGCGGTCCCGTACGGCGGCGGCGAGCGCACCGGCCATGGCCGCGGAGCCCTTGACGGCGGCGGCGCGGGGGGTGTCGGTGCCGGTGGCGCGGACGCCGGGGAACAGCTCGGCGGGGGTGGCGAGGAGGACGCCGGTCTCGCCGAGCGAGGGCAGGACGTTGCCGATGTAGCCGAGGAAGGCCGGGTTGGGGCCGACGATGAGGACGGCCCGCTTGGCGAGCTGCTCGCGGTGGGCGTAGAGGAGGTAGGCGGCCCGGTGCAGGGCGACCGCTGTCTTGCCGGTGCCGGGGCCGCCCTCGACGACCAGGACCCCGCGGTGCGGGGAGCGGATGATGGCGTCCTGCTCGGCCTGGATGGTCTGCACGATGTCGTGCATCCGGCCGGTGCGGGCGGCGTCGAGCGCGGCGAGCAGCACCTCGTCGGCGTCGCGGCTCTCGTGCCCGGTGCGGGTCGCGTCGCCGAGGTCGAGGACCTCGTCGTGGAGCGCCGTGACCGTCCGGCCGAGGGTGCTGATGTGCCGGCGGCGGGAGAGCCCCATCGGCTCGTACCCGGTGGCGAGGTAGAAGGGCCGGGCGACCTCGGCGCGCCAGTCGACGACCAGCGGGGTGCGGTTCGGGTCGTCCTCGCGGATGCCGAGCCGGCCGATGTGGTGGTCGCGCCCGTCCTTGAAGACGAGCCGGCCGAAACAGAGCCCGCTCTCCCCCGCGTTGAACGCGGCGAGCAGCCCGGACTGCTCGGCGACCATGACGTCGCGTTCGAGCCGGCCCTGGTTGCCGCCGACCCCGGGGGTACGCAGGGCGCGCTCGACGGCGGCCTCGGCCTGGTCCCTCAGATCGTCGAGTCGTGTGTAGAGATCGGTGATGAATTGCTGCTCGTTCCGAAATTCCTCGGTTGACAATTCGACTCCCGGCGCGATACAGTGCGTTTATTGAACTTCCCTGCGCCTGTGATGTTTCCGGGCGCAGAATCCATTAATATACGCGATGAAATACCCCGACTGTCAATTGTAGTCGGGGTATTTCTGTATGCCCTGCCGGAGTGTCGCGGGCCCGCCCGGTCCCGCTGGAGTACTAGGCGAGGACGTCCTCCAGCTCCTGCAGGAGGCGGCGCTTCGGGCGGGCACCGACGATCGACTTCACGGGCTCGCCCGCCCTGAAGACCATGAGGGTCGGGGTCGCGAGCACCCCGTACGCCACCGTGGTCTCCGGGTTCCGGTCGACGTCGATCTCGACGATCCGGAGCCGTTCCGCCTCCTCCGTGGCGATGGCGGCGAGCACGGGAGTCAGCTGCCGGCAGGGCCCGCACCACTCCGCGGTGAACTTCACCAGCACCGGCAGCTCGGCGGCCAGCACCTCCGAACCGAAGTCCGCGTCGGTGACCTGGGCCACGCCCTCCGTCTGGGTCGTCATATCCTTCACCCCTCCATTTCCGCTCCGAGTTCGCACCGGGGTTCCGGGCCGTGCGGCAGCTCCGCCTCGGCCCGCAGCAGCTGGGCGCCCACCTGGGCACGTACCGTCTGGAGCTGGTCGATCAGGCCGTCCAGCTCGGCGAGCTTCCGCCGGTAGACGGCGATCGACGCGGGGCAGGCGTCACCCGTCGGGTGCCCCTCCCGCAGGCAGTCGACGAACGGTCGCGTCTCCTCCAGCTCGAACCCGAAGTCCTGCAGGGTCCTGATCTGCTGGAGGAGGCGCAGGTCGCCCTCGTCGTAGGTGCGGTGCCCCTGCTCCGTACGCCGTGCGGTGAGGAGGTCACGGGACTCGTAGTACCGCAGAGTCCGCGTGGTGGTTCCCGCCCGCTCGGCCAGCTCTCCGATGCGCATGCCCCCGACCGTAAGCCTTGACGCCGACGTCAAGGCAAGAGAAGCGGTCAGGTGCGGGGCAGCAGCGGTTTCCGCTCCACAGGCGACGAGAGCACGATCGACGTCGTGGTCCGGCCGAGCGCCGAGGTCTGCTCCAGGACGTCTTCGAGATGGACGGTGTCGGTGACGGCGACCTTGAGGATCCAGCAGTCCTCGCCGACCACGTGGTGGACCTCCAGGATCTCGGGGCGCGCGATCAGCTCCAGGGTCCGCGGGTGCTTCAGGTTGTAGCCGCCGTGCGGGTTCACCCGGATGAAGGCCTGGATGCCGTAGCCGAGGCGGGCCGGGGAGACATGGGCGCCGTAGCCGGTGATCGCGCCGCTCGCCTCCAGGCGGCGGACCCGCTCGGTGACGGCCGCGGGGCTGAGCCGGACGCGGCGGCCGAGCTCGCTGAGCTTGATGCGGCCGTCGCTCTGGAGGAGGTCCATGATCTGCCGGTCGACGACGTCGAAAGCGGCCGCCGAGGTTTCTTCGGTGGCCGAGCGCGAATGCCGTGGTTCCTTCGGTACGACTTCCTGGACTCCCATGTTTCCCCCTTCATGCGGCGAACAATCAACGTAACACTTGTCCGGTGACACAAGGGAGTTGGGACGGTGGGATGGGAATGAAGGACGTTCTGGTCATCGGCGGGAATCGCTATTTCGGAAAGCGGCTCATCGCGCTGCTCAAGGAATCCGGGCATCGCGTCACGATCCTCAATCGGGGTTCCTCCGACGCACCCGAGGGCATCGGGCGTCTTGTCGCCGACCGCGACGACGAGGCGGCCCTGGAATCCGTTCTCGCGGGCCGTTCCTTCGATGTCGTCGTGGACCAGGTCTGCTACACCCCGCGCCAGGCGGAGATCGCCCGCCGCGTCTTCGCGGGGCGCACCCGGCGCTATGTGATGACGTCGACGGTGGAGGTGTACGAGTACGAGGACTCGGCCGCACCCGTCGCCGAGGACGCCCTCGACCTGGGCGCGGTCACCGTCGACACCGGTGCGGCCTGGGAGGACCCGGAGTTCCGCGAGGCGCACTACGGGGAGGGGAAGCGACAGGCCGAGGCGGTCTTCGCGGGCGCGGGTGCGGGTACGGACGAGGGCGGCGAGGTGGGTGCGGCCGCCGACGGCGCCGCCGCGCCGTTCGCGTGGGCGTCGGTGCGGGTGGCCCATGTACTGGGCGGCGCCGACGACTTCACCGGCCGGCTCGACCACTACGCGCGGCGCATCCGGGCGGGCGAGCCGATCGCCGTACCCGTCGTGAACCGCCCGGCGACCTATGTGTACGTCGAGGAGATCGCCGCGTTCCTCGCCTGGGCGGCGGTCGGAACGGACTTCACCGGCCCGGTGAACGCCCATTCCCACGGGCCGTTGACCACGGCCGAGATCTGCGCCGAGATCGAGAGGCGGGTCGGCGGCCGGACCGTCTTCCGGGAGGTGGAGGTCGGCGAGATCTCGCCGTTCTCGTTCACCCGCTCGTACGGAATGGACAACTCCCGTGCGGTCGGCCTCGGTTATTCCTTCTCCCATTCCTCCACCTGGCTCACGGACGCCGTGGCGGAGACGATCGACGAGGTGACGACGTGACGCGCTTGCGGATGCTGGGCGACGTACGGGTCGGGGCCGTCGGGCTCGGCACCATGCCGCTCTCCGTCGAGGGCCGGCCGGACGAGGCGCGGGCCGTGGCCACCGTGCACGCCGCCCTCGACGCGGGCGTGACGCTGCTCGACACCGCCGACTCCTACCACCCGCCGAGCGGCACGCCCGGCGAGGGCGAACTGCTCGTGGCGCGGGCCCTCGCCTCGTACGGGGGCGGCGTGGACGGCGTACTCGTGGCGACGAAGGGCGGGCGGGGCCGTACGGCGGACGGTGGCTGGACCGTCGACGGGCGGCCCGAGCACCTGCGGCGGGCGGCGGAGGCGTCGGCGCGACGGCTCGGCTCCGCACCGATCGGCCTCTACCAGCTGCACAAGCCGGACCCGGCCGTCCCGTACGCCGAATCCCTGGGCGCGATACGGGAGTTGCTGGACGCGGGTACGGTCCGGCTCGCCGGGATCTCCAACGTCGACGTCGACCAGATCCTGCTCGCCCGCGAGATCCTGGGCGACCGGCTGGTCTCCGTACAGAACCGCTACTCGCCGGCGGTCCGCACGAGCGAGGCGGAACTGCGGCTCTGCGCGGAGCTGGGACTGGCCTTCCTGCCGTGGAGCCCCCTGGGCGGCATCTCGCGCAGCACCCTGGACGGCGCCTCGGCCCAGGAGGCGGACCCGGAGTTCGGGGCCTTCCACCGGGTGGCGCGGGAGCGGGGGGTCAGCCCGCAGCGGATGGCGCTGGCGTGGCTGCTCGCCCGCTCGGAGACGGTCCTGCCGATCCCGGGGGCGAGCCGGCCGGAGTCGGTACGGGACTCGGCGGCGGCGGGGGCGCTGGTGCTGACGGAGGAGGAGGTGGCGGAGCTGGACGGGCCGTGAGCCGGGGTCGGGTATCGCGGCAAGGGCGCCCCCGTGCGGAGGCGCCCTTCCCTCGGGCCCCGGATCCGGCTCAAGGCCCGGGACCTGACTGTGGGGGGGGTGTTCGGGGGAGCGGGCGGCGCTGCGGGTGCGGGGGGGGCGGGGGCGGGTCCGGTGCCGCTGCGCGGGGCTTCTTCCCCACCCCGCGCAGCGGCCCCGGCCCCACGCCGTCAGACGCCCGCCCGCGCCTTCTCCTCCCCCTCCTCCGCCCGCTGATCCGGGACCGGCGCGTCACCGGCCGGCGCATGGTCGTCCACCAGCGTCTTCTCGTCGAACGGCACCCGCCCGGCCAGCACCTCCGCCACCCGCTCCTTGTCGATCTCCTTCGTCCACGTGCCGACGAGCACCGTGGCGACCGCGTTGCCCGCGAAGTTGGTCAGCGCGCGCGCCTCGCTCATGAAGCGGTCGATGCCGACGATCAGGCCCACGCCGTCGACCAGCTCGGGCCGGTGCGACTGGAGGCCGCCCGCGAGGGTGGCGAGACCGGCGCCGGTGACACCCGCCGCCCCCTTCGAGGCGATGATCATGAACACGAGCAGGGAGATCTGCTCACCGACGGAGAGCGGGTCACCCATCGCCTCGGCGACGAAGAGCGAGGCCATCGTGAGGTAGATCGCGGTGCCGTCGAGGTTGAAGGAGTAGCCGGTCGGCACGGTGATGCCGACGACCGGCTTGCTGACACCCAGGTGCTCCATCTTCGCGATGAGCCGCGGCAGCGCGGACTCGGACGAGGAGGTGGAGAGGATCAGCAGGAACTCGCGGCCCAGGTACCTGAGGAGGGTCCAGATGTTGAGCCCGGCGACCAGCCGGAGGAGCGTCCCGAGGACCACGAACACGAAGATCGCGCAGGTCAGATAGAAGCCGATCATGATGACGGCGAGAGACTTCAGCGCGTCGACACCGGTCGCGCCGACGACGGCCGCGATCGCGCCGAACGCGCCGACCGGCGCGACCCACATGATCATGCCGAGGATGCGGAACACGAGCCGCTGGATGTGCCCGATCCCACGCAGAACCGGCTCGCCCGCCGCGCCCATGGCCTGGAGCGCGAAACCGGCGAGCAGCGCGACGAGGAGGGTCTGGAGGACCTCGCCCTCGGTGAAGGCGGAGACGATGGTCGTGGGGATGATCCCGAGCAGGAACTCCGGCGTGGACTCGCTCGCGCCCTCGGCCTGCTTGGCGCCGGCCTCGGCCAGTTCCTTGGTGAGGTGGAGACCGGAGCCGGGCTCCAGGATGTTGCCGACGACGAGGCCGATCCCGAGGGCGACGGTCGACATGAGGAGGAAGTAGCCGAGGGCGAGACCGCCGACGGCGCCGACCTTCGCGGCCTTCCGGACCGATCCGACGCCGAGCACGATCGTGCAGAAGATGATCGGCGAGATCATCATCTTGATCAGATTGACGAAGCCGGTGCCCAGCGGCTTCAGCTCGACGGCGACGCCGGGCGCCAGGAACCCGACCGCGATGCCGAGCACCACGGCTCCGATCACGGCCAGATACAGATAGTGCGTACGGTCCCGTCGTGCGGCCACGGGGTCCTCCTCGTGCTGATGGGTGTCCACGTCCCGGTGGACTCCGAGAGCATCCATCAGCCTGTGACCGGGGTCACGGTTACGTACGTTTCGTTCACGACCGAACCGTACGTAAGGGTCGGACGGGAAGGACGGGGCGGACGGTGAGGGGGCGGCAAGGAGGCCGGTAAAGGGTCGGACGGGGAGGGCGGCGAGGGAACGATTCGGGAACGCAATGCGTCGGCGCCCCGTCCCACGTGCACACTTACCCGCATGCGTTTCCCCCTCCCCCACCCCCGCAGCCTGGCCGGCCAGCTCTTCGCGATGCAGGTCGTGCTCGTGGCCGTCGTCGTGGCCGGGTGCGCGGTCTTCGCATACGTCACGGACCGGACACAGGCCGAGGAGACCGCACGGCGCCAGGCCACCGCGACCGCCGCGGCCGTCGCCGACTCCCCCTCCGTGGTCGCCGCGGCCCGCTCCGCCGACCCCACGGCGGCGCTCCAGCCGTACGCCGAGGCGCTGCGCCGCCACGCGGGCGTGGCCTTCGTGGTGATCATGGCGCCGGACGGCACGCGCTGGACCCACCCCGAGCCGGAGCAGATCGGCCGGACGTACCTCGGTCACATCGAGGAGGCGGCGGCGGGCCGGACGTACTCCGAGACCCACCTGGGGGTGCTCGGTCCCTCCGTACGGACGGTGGCACCGGTCTTCGACGGCGGCCGCGTCGTCGCCCTGGTCAGCGCGGGCATCACGATCGACAAGATCAGCGAGCAGGTACGGGAGCAGGTCACCGCGCTGCTCGGCATGGCGGGCGCGGCGCTCGCGCTCGGCGGGGCGGGGACGTACGTGGTCAACGCGCGACTGCGGCGCCACACGCACGGCATGAACGCGACGGAACTGAGCCGGATGCACGACTACCACGAGGCCGCGCTGCACGCGGTCCGCGAAGGGCTCGTGATGCTCGACGGACGGCGGCGGATCGCGCTCATCAACGACGGGGCGCGGGAGCTGCTCGGCCTGGACGAGGGGGTCGTCGGCCGTCCGGCGGCGGAACTCGGCCTCCCCGCGACGCTGACCGGCGCGCTGCTGTCCTCTGAGCCGCGGGTCGACGAGACGCATCTGACGGCGGACCGGGTACTGGTCGTCAACACCCGGCCGGTGGTGGGCGGGGAGCGGCGCGGCACCGTCGCCACGCTCCGGGACCGTACGGAACTCCAGGCGCTGTCGGGCGAGTTGGATTCGGAGCGGGGGTTCACGGAGGCACTCCGCTCGCAGGCCCACGAGGCGGCGAACCGGCTGCACACCGTCGTGTCGCTCATCGAACTGGGCCGGGTGGCGGAGGCGGTGGAGTTCGCGACGGCGGAGCTGGAGCTGGCCCAGGCGCTCACCGACCGGGTCGTGGACGCCGTCGGGGAGCCGGTGCTCGCGGCGCTGCTGCTCGGCAAGGCCGCGCAGGCGAACGAGCGGGGCGTGGAGCTGGTCCTGACGGAGGACAGCCGCATCGACGACGGCCTGGTACCGGCGGCGCTGCCGTCCCGGGACCTGGTGACGATCCTCGGCAACCTCATCGACAACGCGGTGGAGGCGGTGGGCGGCACCCCGCACGCGCGCGTGACGGTCACGGTCGCGGCGCGCACGGGAGACGGCGAACTGCTCCTCCGGGTCGCCGACACCGGCCCCGGCGTCCGCCCGGCCGACCGCGACGCGGTCCTGGGCCGGGGCTGGACCACCCGGGGCCCGGGCCGGGGCCTGGGCCTGGCACTGGTGGGCCAGGCGGTCTCCCGGGCGGCGGGCACGCTGGACGTGACGGACGCGGAGGGGGGCGGGGCGAAGTTCACGGTGCGACTGCCATTGCCGGGCCCGGCGCCCGTACGACTGCCGGTGCCGACGCCGGCACGACCGCCCGCGCCGACGCCGGCGCCGCGGGAGGCGGGGGCAGAGGCGGCACCGTCGGCCGTCCTCACAACCGGGTCCACTCCGACGCACCACCACCCGCCGACCATCCCACCCACCATCCCGCCGACAGTGACGGCGACGGCGACGGCCGCGGCACACATCGACGCCCGCGCAGACGCAGGCGCCGACGCCGCAGACGCAGACGCCGCAGGCGCCGACGCCCTCCCGGCAGCCCCGGCAGCCCCGGCCTCCGGGCCGAGCGGTGACGGCACCCCGCCCCCGTGCGATGCCACGGAGGTGGTCTCGTGAGTACCGCTCCCCTGCGGGTGCTCGTCGTCGAGGACGATCCCGTCGCCGCCGACGCCCATGCCCTCTACGCCGGGCGCGTCGACGGGTTCACCGTCGTCGGTGTCGCCCACTCCCGGGCCGCCGCCGTGCGCGTGCTCGAGCGGACGCCCGTCGATCTGATCCTGCTCGATCTCTATCTGCCCGACGGCCACGGCCTCCAGCTGCTGCGCGCGCTGCGCGCCGCCGGGCACTCCGCCGACGTCATCGCCGTGACCTCCGCCCGCGACCTGGCCATCGTCCGTGAGGGCGTCTCGCTCGGGGTCGTCCAGTACGTCCTCAAGCCCTTCGCCTTCGCGACCCTGCGGGACCGGCTCGCCCGGTACGCCGAGTTCCGGGCGACCGCCGGCGAGGCCTCCGGGCAGGAGGAGGTCGACCGGGCGCTCGCCACCCTCCGGGCCCCGCACCCCACCACCCTGCCCAAGGGCCTGAGCGCTCCCACCCTGGAGTCCGTCACCCGGACCCTCCGGTCCACCTCGGGCGGGCTCACCGCCGCCGAGGCCGGGACGGCCGTCGGGATCTCCCGGATCACCGCGCGGCGCTACCTCGAACATTTGGTGGCCGAGGGCCGGGCCGTACGCGCCCCGCAGTACGGTCAGATCGGACGGCCGGAGCTCCAGTACCGCTGGCTCGACGGCCCCGCCCGCGGTCACTGATCGTCTTCTCTCCCGCCACCCGCGGTTACCGATCGGTTCCCACGTTCCTACGACTTCACATGTTGGGCGAACGCACCGTAGCCAGCCGTCACCCTCCGCACCTACGGTGACCGGGTGCACCAACCCTCACCACCCTTCAATGCCCTGGCCGCGCGGCGCTTCCGCGAGGGGCTCGGCATGACCCCCGGCCACGTCGCGTACGGCCTGCGCGCGCAGTACGGCCTCTTCGTCACCCCCGACACCGTCGCCGCCTGGGAACGCGGCCGGGCCCTCCCGAGCGAGCAGGAACTCACCGCCCTCGCGGGCGTCCTGTGGTGTGCCCCCGCCGAGCTCATCGCCGCCGCCACCACGCTCCGGGAGCACCGGATGGCGCGCGGCCTCGCCCCCGAGGAGCTGGCCCGGCGGGTCGGCGTCGCCGCCCACGCGTACCAGCGCATGGAGGACGAGGGCCGCTGGCGCGGCACCGAACGCCAGACGGCCGCCCTCGCCGAGGTCCTCGGTCTCGGCCCGCGCGCCCTGATCACGGCCACCGGCGGCGACGAGCGCCTCGCCGAGCTGCTGCGGGACGCCACCACGACCCGCTGGCAGGCGTACGTGAAACCGGCGGTGAAGATGCTGCCGCTGCCCAGGCAGGCCCTGGAGTACGCCCTCCAGCGGCTGCACACCGACTACCACGCCCGGATGGCGGCGACCAGCAGCTGGGGCGCCTCGGCCGCCACGGGCGACGAGGGCCGCGCCTATCTCGACGACATCACCGGACACTTCTGGGCCGCAGTCGGCTCCTAGTCGGCCGCCGGAACCCCGGCGCGAATCCGCACCCCGCGCCGTACATTGGCGCCGTGAGACGACACATAACCTTCGAACGACTCCACAACTTCCGTGACCTGGGCGGTTATCGGACCGCCGACGGCGGGACCGTGCGGTGGGAGACCCTCTACCGCTCCGACTCCCTCGCCAAGCTCGCGGACGCCGGACCCACCGATCTGGAGCGCTTCCGCGCACTCGACGTGACCACGGTGATCGACCTGCGCTACCCGTGGGAGATCGCCGCCAAGGGCCGTCTCCCGGAGACCGAGGGCGTCTCCTGGCACAACCTCTCCATCGAGCACCGCCCCTACGACCAGGCGGAGATCGACCCGGACCTCGACCCGTGGCGCTACCTCGCCGACCGGTTCGCCGAGGTCGCCGAGGACGGCGCGGTGGAACTCCGTACGGCCCTGGAGGTCATCGCCGCGGCCGACGGTCCGCTCGTCTTCCACTGCGCGTCCGGGAAGGACCGTACGGGGCTGCTGGCCGCGGTCGTCCTCGCCCTCCTGGGCGTTCCGGACGAGGAGATCCTCGCGGACTTCGCGCTCACCGAGCTGGCCACGGAACGGCTGATCGCCGACTGGCGGGCCTCCCACCCCGGCCGCGAGCTGCGCTGGCCGGGCTACGGCCGGGCACCCGCCGACATCATCCGGCTCTTCCTCGCCGACCTGCGCGCCCGGTACGGCTCCGTGGACGCGTACGTCACCGGTCACGTCGGGCTCGCCCCGACGGCGGTGACGGCCCTCAGGGCCCGCCTGGTCGAGAGGCCCTAGGGACTGCGGGGAGAGCCGTGCCGGGGTCAGTAGGATCTCGGCGGACGTGCGGCGCTACGGCGCCATGGGGGGCCTGTGCCGTGGGGGGACTGGGATGAAACCGCTCGACGACTCCGAGCCGACCGAGGTCGGTCCGTACCGGCTGCTCGCCGAGCTGGGCCACGGCGGCATGGGCCGTGTGCTCCTGGGCGCGGCCCACGACGGCCGGCTCGCCGCCGTCAAGCAGGTGCACGCCCGCTTCGCGTCCGACGACGACTTCCGGGCCCGCTTCCGCCGCGAGGTCGCCGCCTCCCGCCGGGTCTCCGGCGCCTACACGGCGGCCGTGATGGACGCCGACGCGGACGCCGCCCTCCCCTGGCTCGCCTCGGTGTTCGTGACCGGACCCTCGCTGGGGGCGGCGGTCCGGGAGACCGGTCCGCTGCCCGAGGCGGCCGTGCGCCGGCTCGCCCTGGGCCTGGCGACGGCGCTGGTCGAGATCCACCGGGTGGGGCTGATCCACCGCGACCTCAAGCCCGAGAACGTCCTGCTCGCGGAGGACGGGGTCCGGGTCATCGACTTCGGCATCGCGCGGGCGGTGGAGCCCGCGGGCTCGGCCGAGCCGACGCAGCTGACGCAGACCGGCTGGGTCATCGGCTCGCCGCCGTTCATGTCGCCCGAGCAGGCGGAGAGCCGGGAGCTGACCCCCGCGAGCGATGTGTTCTCGCTCGGCGCGATCCTGGTCCTCGCGCTGACCGGCGCGTCCCCGTTCGCCGGCACGTCGACCTTCCAGACGCTCACCAACGTGGTGCAGAACGCCCCCGATCTGAGCCGGGTGCCGGCGGGGCTGCGCGGGATCGTCGAGGAGTGCCTCGCCAAGGACCCGGCCGCCCGGCCCACGCCGGCCCGGCTGATCGGACTCCTCGGCCCGGTCCCGCCGGCCGCCCGCGTCTGGCCCCCGGCGGTCCACGCCCTGGTGGCCGACCAGCAGAGCCGTATCGCCGCGCTGCTCGGCGAGGTACCGGCCCCGACCCCCACGGTCGTCGTGCCGCCGCCTCGCCCTACGGACGTGCCCGAGACGCCTGCCCGGCCGACGGCCCACCCGACGGCTCACCCGATGGTCCATCCCACGGCCCATCCGACCGCACAGCCAGCCGCACAGCCGACCGCACAGCCGGCCGCACAGCCGACGGTCACGGCGCCCGCGCGAATCCCCGCGCCCTCGTCCGTTCCTGCTCCTCAGGAGCAGCCGCGGCGGCGAGGGCGCGGGAGGACCGTCGCGCTCGTCGCCGCGGGGCTGCTCGTCGTGGCGGGGACGGGGGTCGGCGGGTACTTCCTGCTGAGGCAGGACCCGGGCGCCGACAGGTACCGCACCCTGCCCACCTGCCAGGAGGCGAACCCCGCACTCCCCTCGTACGAGCGGCAGCCGGAGCGGGACTTCTCCGTCACCCGCTCCGACGGCCCGGAGATCCGCTGCTCCTGGACCACGGGGAGGTCGACCGGGTCGAAGGCCGAGAGCGCCGAGATCTGGTGGAACCTCAAGGTCCCCACGGGCAAGCAGGGTGAGGCGACGGACCGCCAGAAGGCCGAGCACGCCGCGCAGTCGGCCGACGGCGCCACCGCGGACCTGGACATCGGCGACGAGGCGTACTGGGCGGTCGTCTCGGAAGGCGAGGGCGACTGCGTCCTGCACCTGCGCGACAGCAATCTCACCGTACGCGTCTCGGTCACGCTCAGGACCAAGGGCGATCCCGAGACGAACTGCCGGCCGGAGGCCGTGAGCGTCGCCAGAAGCGCGCTCGACGTCCCGGTCCTGAGTCCTTGACCCCGTTCCGGTTCCCGCTCAGTCGCGCCGGTCGAAGGAGAAGAGCTGGCCGGCCCCGTCCGGCGTACAGGGCGCCTGGGCCAGTCGTGCCCAGGCGGCCTTGCGGTCGCCGACGACGGTGACGCAGGTGCCCGGCGTCGCGGAGCCGACGGGGACGATCCGGTAGCCGCGGACGGGGCCCTGGGGAGTGCCGTACGGCTCCAGGGCGAAGGCCTCGACCCGACTGGGGTCCCCGCACTCGGAGTCCTCGTACGCGGAGTCGGGTATCCGGCCGCCGGAGGGTATGCCGGAGCAGCCGGGGCCGAAGTCGGGGTGGTCGGAGACGATCCTCCACCGGCCGGTGCCCACCGTGGCGAGGGAGTAGAGCGGGAAGTCCGACTCGGCGCACGGCGCCTGATGGACCTGCCCGGTGCGGGTGCCGCGCCGCTCCGCGAGGCAGAAGTCGGTGCCGGCCACCCGGATGCGTACGTCTCCGGCGGCGGGGGCCACGGCGGTGGCGGTACGGGGCGGCTGACCCGCGGGACCGGTGCCGCCGTCGCGGAGGAGGGCGACGACGCTGGCCCCGGCGAGGACGAGCCCGGCCACGGCGACGGTGGCGACGAGCGCGCGCCGTATGCGGGACGAGGTGCCGGACGTGGCTCCCGGTGGCTGGGCGCCGGTCTCGCGTCCGGGCCAGGAGGGCGGTGGGCCGACCGTCTCCACCGTCTCGGGCGCCTCTGACGTACGCGCCGTCCCGGGCGCCTCTGACGTACCCGCCGTCCCGGGCGCCTCTGACGTACCCGCCGTCCCGGGCGCCTCTGACGTACCCGCCGTCCCGGGCGCCTCTGACGTACCCGCCGTCCCGGGCGCCTCTGACGTACCCGCCGTATCCGGCGTACCTGAGCTCTCCGCCGTATCCGGCGCCTCAGTGGGCCCCGCCGTCTCCGGAGGCTCGTCCAAGGGTGCCTCGGCAGCCCCGTACGCCCCCCGTCCCGCCAGCTCCGTCCGTACCGTCCGCCACTCCTCCAGTTCGGCCGGCGTCACCCCGCAGGCGCGGACGAAGGCGGTCAGCAGTTCCTCGCGGGGCAGGGTCGCGCGGGCCAGCATGTTCGCCACGGTGGACCGGGGCAGGACGTCCCCGCGTGCCTCCGCGCGGGCCGAGAGCTCGCGGTAGGTCAGGCCCGACCAGTCCTTGAGGGCCTGGAGGCGCGCGAGGAACTCGGCGGGGGTGCGTGCCTCCCGCGGGTCAGGAGTGTGCCGCCCCGGTGTCATCCGCGCCTCTTCCCTTCGAACGAGCCCACCGAACTCCGCCGGACATGAGTTGGGACATGTCCGGGACAGCCCCAAGCCTTGTTGATCTCACGCTTCGGCTCAAGAGTGGAACCCGGCATTTCCAGGGGTGATGCCGGGCACAGCGCAGTGGCCCCGACCGTCCACGGGGGGACGGTCGGGGCCACTCGGGTGAGAAGACGGCAGGCGCCCTAGAAGACGGACTCCGCCTCGCGGATGCGGTCCTCCGGGACCGTCTTGAGGCGGGTGACCGCCTCGGCCAGCGGCACCATCTCGACGCCCGTGCCGCGCAGCGCCGTCATCCTGCCGAACTCGCCGCGGTGCGCGGCCTCCACCGCGTGCCAGCCGAAGCGGGTCGCGAGCACCCGGTCGTACGCGGTCGGCGTGCCGCCGCGCTGGACGTGGCCGAGGATGACCGGGCGGGCCTCCTTGCCGAGGCGCCGCTCCAGCTCGACGGCGAGCTGGTTGCCGATGCCCTGGAAGCGCTCGTGACCGAACTGGTCGATCTCGCCCTTCTGGTACTCCATCGAGCCCTCGGCCGGGTGGGCGCCCTCCGCGACGCAGATGACGGCGAACTTCTTGCCGCGGGCGAAGCGCTCCTCGACCATCTTGACCAGGTCGTCGACCTGGAAGGGCCGCTCGGGGAGGCAGATGCCGTGCGCGCCGCCGGCCATGCCGGACTCCAGCGCGATCCAGCCGGCGTGGCGGCCCATCACCTCGACGACCATCACCCGCTGGTGGGACTCGGCGGTGGTCTTGAGGCGGTCCATGGCCTCGGTGGCGACACCGACGGCGGTGTCGAAGCCGAAGGTGCGGTCCGTGGACGAGATGTCGTTGTCGATCGTCTTCGGGACGCCGACGACGGGCATGCCGGCGTCGGAGAGCATCCGGGCGGCGGTCAGGGTGCCTTCGCCGCCGATCGGGATGAGGACGTCGATGCCGTACTCGCGGGCCAGGTCGGGGGCGGATTCGGCGGCCTCGGCCAGCCGGTTCCGCTCCAGACGCGCGGACCCGAGGATGGTGCCGCCGCGGGCCAGGATGCCGCTGACGGCGTTGAGGTCGAGGGGGCGGTAGTGGCCGTCGAGAAGGCCCTTGAACCCGTCCTCGAAGCCGATGACTTCGTCGTCGTGGCCGGTCAGCGCCCGGTGCACGACCGACCGGATCACTGCGTTCAGGCCGGGGCAGTCGCCGCCTGCGGTGAGAACTCCGATGCGCATCGTGCTGTGTCTCCTGCTCGGTCGCGTTCCTTTGTGAGCCACAGCGATTCTCCCACGCCCGGCCCGAGGGGCGCGCTCACGGCCGTTCCGCGCGTCCGTTCCGGAGCGGCCCGGGAGGCCTTTCGTCCCACGGTTCCGGGCCCTTCGTCCGGCGGGCGACCTAACCATCGGCGGGGGTATTGTCAAGGGGGTAATGCCGCCCTATCGGGGCTTTCTGAGCACAGCCGGTTGACGCGAGGGATGACGGCGTCGGTCGGCGTACGGGCCGCGAGCGTGCCGCGAGGGCACCCCTCGCCCCGGCTCCGTGAGTCCCGTTTTCCGCAGGACTGGACAGGAGACCACGGCGTGACGCGCAGCGTGTACGTGACCGGGATCGACCGCGGTGACGGCCGCCAGGTCGTCGAGCTGGGAGTCATGGAGCTCCTCACCCGCCAGGTGGACCGGGTGGGGGTGTTCCGGCCGCTGGTGCACGACGGTCCCGACCGGCTCTTCGACCTGCTGCGCACCCGCTACCGGCTCACGCAGGACGCCTCGACGGTCTACGGCATGGACTACCACGAGGCCTCCGCGCTGCAGGCCGAGCGCGGCACCGACGAGCTGGTGTCGCAGCTGGTCGACCGCTTCCACGCGGTCGCCCGCGACTACGAGGTCGTCCTCGTCCTCGGCACCGACTTCGCCGCCACCCAGCTCCCCGACGAGCTGGCGCTCAACGCGCGGCTCGCCAACGAGTTCGGCGCCTCCGTCATCCCCGTCGTCGGCGGCAAGGACCAGTCGGCGGAGTCCGTACGGTCCGAGGCGCGCAACGCCTTCCGGGCGTACGACGGACTCGGCTGCGACGTGCTCGCGATGATCGTCAACCGGGTGGCGGGCGAGGACCGGGACGCCATCGCCGAGCGGCTCACCGCCCGGCTGCCCGTGCCCTGCTACGTCCTGCCGGACGAGCCGGCGCTCGCCGCGCCCACCGTCGCCCAGATCAAGCACGCGCTCGGCGCCTCCGTGGTCCTCGGCGACGACGCGGGCCTCGCGCGCGACGCGCTGGACTTCGTCTTCGGCGGCGCGATGCTGCCGAACTTCCTCAACGCGCTGACCCCGGGCTGTCTGGTCGTCACCCCCGGGGACCGGGCCGACCTGGTCGTCGGGGCGCTGGCCGCGCACTCGGCCGGCACCCCGCCGATCGCCGGTGTGCTGCTCACCCTGAACGAGCGGCCCAGCGACGAGATCCTGACCCTGGCGGCCCGTCTCGCGCCGGGCACCCCGGTCATCTCCGTACCGGGCAACAGCTTCCCGACCGCCACCGAACTCTTCGCCCTGGAGGGCAAGCTGAACGCGGCCACCCCGCGCAAGGCGGAGACGGCCCTCGGACTCTTCGAGCGGCATGTGGACACGGCCGACCTGCTGAAGCGGGTCTCGGTGGCCCGCAGCGGCCGGGTCACCCCGATGATGTTCGAGCACGAGCTCATCGAGCAGGCGCGCGCCGACCGGCGCCGGGTGGTGCTGCCGGAGGGCACGGAGGAGCGGGTGCTGCGCGCCGCCGATGTGCTGCTGCGCCGTGACGTGTGCGACCTGACGCTGCTCGGCGACGTCGAGATCATCCGTAAGAAGGCCGCCGACCTGGGCATCGCGCTCGCCGACACCCAGCTGATCGACCCGGCGACCTCGGAACTGCGGGACTCGTTCGCCGAGAAGTACGCGGCGCTGCGGGCCCACAAGGGCGTCACCGTGGAGCTGGCGTACGACGTGGTCTCGGACGTCAACTACTTCGGCACGCTGATGGTCCAGGAGGGTCTGGCGGACGGCATGGTCTCCGGTTCGGTGCACTCCACGGCGGCGACGATCCGCCCCGCCTTCGAGATCATCAAGACCAAGCCGGAGGCTTCGATCGTCTCCTCGGTCTTCTTCATGTGCCTCGCCGACAAGGTCCTCGTGTACGGCGACTGCGCGGTCAACCCCGACCCGAACGCCGAGCAGCTCGCGGACATCGCGGCCCAGTCGGCGGCCACCGCGGCCCGCTTCGGCGTCGAACCGCGGATAGCGATGCTCTCGTACTCGACCGGCACCTCGGGCTCCGGCGCCGATGTCGACAAGGTGCGGGAGGCGACCAAGCTGGTCCGTGAGGCGCACCCGGAGCTGCGGATCGAGGGGCCCATCCAGTACGACGCCGCCGTCGAGCCCTCGGTCGCGGCGACGAAGCTGCCGGGCTCGGAGGTGGCGGGGCAGGCGACGGTGCTGATCTTCCCCGACCTCAACACCGGCAACAACACCTACAAGGCCGTGCAGCGTTCGGCCGGCGCCGTGGCCGTCGGCCCGGTGCTCCAGGGTCTGCGCAAGCCCGTGAACGACCTCTCGCGCGGCGCGCTCGTCAGCGACATCGTCAACACGGTCGCCATCACGGCGATCCAGTCCCAGGTCCCCGCCCAGGGTCAGGAGTCCCCGGCATGACGAATCCCACCCGCGTACTGGTCCTCAACTCCGGCTCGTCGTCGGTGAAGTACCAGCTGCTCGACATGCGCGACGACAGCCGGCTCGCCCAGGGGCTCGTGGAGCGCATCGGCGAGGAGACCTCGCGGCTCGTGCACACCCCGCTCCAGGGCGGTGGCGGCGAGAAGCGCGAGAAGAACGGCCCGATCGCCGACCACGCCGCCGCGCTGAAGGCGGTCGCCGAGGAGCTGGCGGCGGACGGGCTCGGGCTCGACTCCCCCGAGCTGGCGGCGATCGGCCACCGGGTGGTGCACGGCGGGCTGCGCTTCACCGAGCCGACGGTCATCGACGAGGAGGTGCTGGCGGAGATCGAGCGGCTGGTGCCGGTGGCGCCGCTGCACAATCCGGCGAACCTCACGGGCATCCGTACGGCGACGGCGCTCCGCCCCGACCTGCCGCAGGTCGCGGTCTTCGACACGGCCTTCCACACGACGATGCCGGAGTCGGCGGCGCGGTACGCGATCGACGTGGAGACGGCCGACGCGCACCGGATCCGGCGGTACGGCTTCCACGGCACCTCGCACGCGTATGTGTCACGGGAGACGGCGAGGCTGCTCGGCAAGGAACCGTCGGAGGTGAACGTGATCGTGCTGCACCTGGGCAACGGCGCGTCCGCCTCCGCGGTGAAGGGCGGCCGGTGCGTGGACACCTCGATGGGCCTGACGCCGCTGGAGGGCCTGGTCATGGGCACCCGCTCGGGCGACATCGACCCTGCGGTCACCTTCCACCTCAAGCGGGTGGCGGGCATGTCGGCCGACGAGATCGACGTACTGCTGAACAAGAAGTCCGGTCTGGTGGGGCTCTGCGGCGACAACGACATGCGGGAGATCCGCCGCCGGATCGACGAGGGCGACGAGCGGGCGGCGCTCGCCTTCGACATCTACATCCACCGGCTGAAGAAGTACATCGGGGCGTACTACGCGGTACTCGGCCGGGTGGACGCGGTGGCGTTCACGGCGGGGGTCGGGGAGAACGCGGCCCCGGTGCGAGAGGCTGCGATCACGGGCCTGGAGGAGCTGGGGCTCGCGGTGGACACGGGCCTCAACGCGGTGCGGTCGGACGAGGCACGGCTGATCTCGCCGAACTACGCGCGGGTGGCGGTCGCCGTGGTGCCGACGGACGAGGAGCTGGAGATCGCCCGTCAGGCCTTCGCTCTGGTGGGTGGAGAAGCACGCGGCGAAGCCCGGCTCGCCCCCGGAGAAGCATCCGGCGAAGCACCCGGAGAAATGCCCGGAAAAACCCTCGGAGAAGTGAACGCCTGAGCGACCCCGCGCCCATTTGTACTTTCCGCCAGCCGGAATATTCCGCAGCGAAACAAACCGATAGGATCCGCCTCATGCGCCGTTCCAAAATCGTCTGCACGCTGGGCCCCGCCGTCGACTCGTATGAGCAGCTGAAGGCTCTCATCGAGGCCGGCATGAACGTGGCCCGATTCAACTTCAGCCACGGATCCCAGGCGGAACACCAGGAGCGGTACGACCGCGTCCGGCAGGTCTCCGCGGACACCGGTCGAGCCGTCGGCGTGCTCGCCGACCTCCAGGGCCCCAAGATCCGTCTCGAGACCTTCGCCGAGGGCCCGGTCGAGCTGGTGCGCGGTGACGAGTTCACCATCACCACCGAGGACGTCCCCGGTGACAAGTCCATCTGCGGCACCACCTACAAGGGCCTGCCCGGCGATGTCTCCAAGGGCGACCAGGTCCTGATCAACGACGGCAACGTCGAGCTGCGGGTCGTCGAGGTCGAGGGCCCCCGGGTCAAGACGATCGTCGTCGAGGGCGGTGTCATCTCCGACCACAAGGGCATCAACCTGCCCGGCGCGGCGGTCAACGTCCCCGCCCTGTCGGAGAAGGACGTCGACGACCTCCGTTTCGCGCTCCGCATGGGCTGCGACATGGTCGCCCTCTCCTTCGTCCGCGACGCCGACGACGTCAAGGACGTCCACAAGGTGATGGACGAGGAGGGCCGCCGGGTCCCCGTCATCGCCAAGGTGGAGAAGCCGCAGGCCGTCGAGAACATGGAGGCCGTCGTCGCGGCCTTCGACGCGGTCATGGTGGCCCGTGGCGACCTCGCCGTCGAGTACCCGCTCGAGAAGGTCCCGATGGTGCAGAAGCGCCTCGTGGAGATGTGCCGCCGCAACGCCAAGCCGGTCATCGTCGCGACCCAGATGATGGAGTCGATGATCACCAACTCGCGTCCGACCCGCGCCGAGGCGAGCGACGTCGCCAACGCGATCCTGGACGGCGCGGACGCGGTCATGCTGTCGGCCGAGTCCTCGGTCGGCGCGTACCCGATCGAGACCGTGAAGACGATGTCGAAGATCGTCGCGGCGGCCGAGGAGGAGCTGCTCTCCAAGGGCCTCCAGCCCCTGGTCCCGGGCAAGAAGCCGCGCACCCAGGGCGGTTCCGTCGCCCGCGCGGCCTGCGAGATCGCCGACTTCCTGGGCGGCAAGGCCCTGGTCGCCTTCACCCAGTCCGGCGACACGGCCCGCCGCCTCTCGCGCTACCGCGTCCAGCAGCCGATCCTCGCCTTCACGACGGACGAGAACACCCGCAACCAGCTCACCCTGAGCTGGGGCGTCGAGTCCTTCGTCGTCCCGCACGTGGACAACACGGACGCGATGGTCGACCTGGTGGACGCCGAGCTCCTGAAGCTCCAGCGCTACAACGCCGGCGACATCATGGTCATCACCGCCGGCTCGCCCCCCGGCGTCCCCGGCACGACGAACATGGTCCGCGTCCACCACCTGGGCGGCGGCGAGCGCGACTGACGTCCCGCACCGGACACACGACGGTGGGCCGCACCCCCTGAGAGGGGGTGCGGCCCACCGGTCTTCGGGACCGAGCCCTAGGACGGGCGGGTGGCCTCGGAGACCGCGTTCGCCAGGCCCAGCGCGAAGGCGTCCATGTGCTCGCGGAGGTAGCCGACCTGAATCTGGAACGGCTCCTTGCGAAACAGTCGTGGGGCCGGACTCGAATCGAGTCCGGCCCCACAACAGTTCACGGCTCCCGGAAGGGGGCAGGCCGTCAGCTGGGTTCGATCGTGTTGCGGAGGCCCGGGACCTTGAGGGTGCCGCCGAACTGGCCCGCCTGCTTGAGCTTCACCTGGGTGAAGAAGGCGAAGGGGACGTCCAGCGGGGGCGGGGCCTCCGGGCTGAAGGTGATCGGGATGATGCCGAAGAGGTTGCCCTTCAGCTCCTCCGTGTACATGGTCACCGTGCCGTCGGTGATGGTCGACGTCGAGCCCTTGTCGGAGCGGACGTGACCCGTGCGGCCCTCGGAGTGGACCGTCAGCTGGTGCAGGTCCTTGATGTCGATGCCGGTCGACGTGAACTTCAGGACCTTCTTGATCTTGCCGCTGCCCGTCTTCACCTCGACGATGCCGTGGTACTTGAGGCCCTTCAGGGTGAGCAGCGTGCTCTCAAGACGCCACGGCTCGTCCGGGAGCAGCGGGATTCCCGGCTCCAGCTCGGCCGCAGCGAGCGCCTCGGGGTCCAGCTCGGGGCACGGGAACCGGGGCTTGGCGCCGTCGGGTATGGACTCGTCCTTCTTGGCGTCCAGGCCCTTGGCGCTCTCCGGCAGTTCCTGGACCTTCGCGCCCGCCTCCTCGGCGGCCTTCTCGATCTTCCGCTTCGTCGTCTCCGCGCCCGGGTCGGCGGTCGCCTTCGGCGCGGCCGTCGACGTCGGCGGAGTGGTCGCGGCCGGCTCGTCGGCGGGGGCCGTCGCGGTGGCGCTCGGGGTGGGTGCCTGGGTCGTCGGGGCCGCCGTGGTGGGCGTCGCCGTCGGCTCGGGGTCCGGTCCGTCGAACAGGTCCTTGAGGGCGTCACCGACACCCAGCGGGTCGAGCGGGTTCTTCGACTTCGTCGGCGTGGGTGTGGCCGTCGGTGTCGGCGTCGCGGTGGGCGCGGCGGTGCTGTTCGCCTGCTCCTGCGTCTGCTGCGTGGCCGCCTCTCCGGTCTCCGTCGCGGTCGGCGTCGGGGTCCCGGTGGCGGTCGGGGTCGCGGTGGCGGTGGGGGTGGCCGTCGCGGTCGCCGAGGGCGTCGAGGACGGGGTGGCGGTCGGAGTCGGCTTCGCCGTCTCGGCCGGCTTCGTCGTCTCCGTGGCCTCCGGCGTCGGCTCGTCCGAGCGGGTCACGCAGGGGCCGGGCGCGAAGGGGATGTCCTTCTCGTCGGCGAGGGCGAGCTTGGGCGTGAGGCCCATGCCCACGAACACCGCGGTCGGCATGGCGGCCAGCGCCATCGCCTTGCCCGCGGGGCCCTGGATCCTGTTCAGCAGCGACTTGCGCGGGGCCGCGTGCCGCGGGCCCTCCTTCGCGAGCGCCGACTGAGTCTCGTCACCCCGCACTGTTCCTCCCGCCATTGGCGTCGATCGTCGTGTCGGTCGCCGGCTCGTGCGCCTCACGCTGCTCCGGGAATCCGGCCGCGAACACGGCCTCCGTCTCGGATTCGTGCGCGGGCGTGGCCTCCTCCGAGGCCTCCGGCTCACGGTCGTGCTCTGCCGCGGCGGTCTCATCGACCGGTGGGGCAGGTGCCCAGGCGACGGACATGCCGCCTCCGATCAGGGCGAACAGGAACCCGACGCCCAGACCACCGAAGTTCGACACCGGGATGGACACCAGCCCGAGGACGATGGTCGCGATGCCCGCGAAGACCCGCACGATGGACTGGAACCACATCGTGAACCCGAGCGTGATGAGCAGCACTCCGATGATGAGCGCGGCGGATCCGGCGGTCGTCTTCATGGCGAGGGTGACGTTGCCGAGCCGCATGTCCCCGTACGGGAGGTAGGCGATCGGCACACCACCGATGATCGTGAACAGTCCCGCCCAGAAGGGCCGGGTCTGCCGCCAGACCTTGAACCGGTTCTCCTTCTTGGGGACTTCGCGGGAGGCAGGGGTCTCGGCGCTCATGGAAACAGCTCCCTGGAAGCGGTGTTGCTGAGAAAAGGTAGAGAAGCGGGGCGAACCCCGGAGCGGGTGTGGGCCGCCGCGGCGGCCCACACCCTGGGACCGGGTCAGTCCTTGAAGCACTCCTTCGAGGTGCCCCGGTGCAGGGACAGGCTCAGGTTGGGGAGCTTGAACGTCGCGGCCGTGGTCGCCCAGGCCTTCTGCTCGACGTTGTTGAGGTTCGCCTTCTCGGCACGCTGAGCGAAGCCGTTCAGGTTGACCCTGTCGTGGGGCGTGCCCGGCGCGACGCCGGGCTTGTTGTTGTCCTCGGCGTTGAGCGCACCCGTGGCCACGCCGATGTCGATGTTCTCGAACTCGGCGTCCGACTTCAGCGAGGAGACATCGAGGTAGATGTCCTTGGCGTAGACGCGCTTCTTCGGGTCCTTGGCACCCTCGGTGCCCGCGGTCAGCTGAAGGGTGACGTCACCGATGAACGGCACCTTCGGCGTCACGACCGACTGGCACATCTCGGTGATGTAGGCCTCGGAGAAGCCGGAGACCGCGACGGGGGCCGCGAAGGGCTTGCCTTCAAGGTCCTTGCCGGCGTCAACGCTTCCGTACTGGACGAAGTCGTAGCCTTCGAGGCTCTTCGCCTTAACCTTGAACTCCTGGCCGGAGATGCTGAAGGACGCGGCGAGCGCACCCTGGGCCAGGCCCACACCGATCGCGGCCGTCGCGGCCACACTCGGGACCATGACGACGGCGAACCGCTTCCATCGGGTCCCGCCACGAACCTGGGACTTCATGAGAATTCCTCCTTCTCGGACGTACATCTCCGGAAGGGCCGGGGGCCCGTCCTGGGATGGGAGAAGAGCTACGTCCTCGGGAAGGAGAGCGCCGAGGCATCAGGCGGCGCGCTGCGCGTCCGAATCACCGGCGATCACCCCCGAGCGACAACCATGGGCCGCGCCTTGGCGCGCGACCTGATTGGACAGGCCCCGTTCGGTGAGAGCGGGAACCCCCCTGTCCACGACCGGTGCCGGAACACCGGTCCGCCCGGTGGGGACCCTCGCCGCGTCCCGGTGGTTGCCGGGGTGGTGCGGTTCGGACCGAGCGTCGCCGATCGTGGTCCATTCCGGGCGCCCGCACAAGGGGGTTCGTTACTGGCTAGTAACGGGTGGATAACCACGCCATGGCGGGGCGGGGTCGAACGGGCACAGAGGGTACGTTCGAGTGGAGGTGAATATCGTCAGATGGCCGGAAGAATACGGACAGACTCACGAGTTCGATTTACTGCAAGTAACAGCGGCCGCGATTACCAAGTTTTGGTAAAGCGCGGCCGCCTTTTGTCACCCTGCTGCCAAATCGTCGGACGACCGGGCGCACCGGCCGGGGGCTAGAACAGCACCCGCGCCAGGGCCTGCCGGGCCGCCGTGACCCGCGGGTCGTCGGCGCCGATCACCTCGAAGAGCTCAAGGAGCCGCAGCCGCGCCGCGTCCCGGTCCTCGCCGACCGTGCGGCGCACGGTCTCCACGAGGCGCCCGAAGGCGTCCTGCACATGACCGCCCACCAGATCGAGGTCGGCGGCGGCGATCTGCGCGGTCACATCGGCCGGGCCGTCGGCGGCGGCCTTGCGGACCGCGGCCGGGTCGAGGTCCTGCACCCTGGCGAGGAGTTCGGCCTGGGCCAGACCGAGCTTGGCCTCCGGGTGCGCCGGGTCGTCGGCGAGCACGTTCTTGTACGCCTGGACGGCGCCGGCCAGATCACCCGCGTCGAGCGCGGACATGGCCGCTTCGAGGAGTGCGTCGTACGGGCCGACGGGCTGCGCGGCCGCGGCCGTACCGCCGTCGGGGCCCGCGCCGCTCGCGTCGACGACGATGCCGGTCAGACCGAAGCGCTCCTCGCCGATCTGGATCAGCTGGTCGAGGGTCTCGCGGACCTGGGCCTCGGGCACGGCGCCCTGGAAGAGCGGCAGCGCCTGACCGGCGACCACCGCGAAAACGGCCGGAATTCCCTGGATGCCGAACTGCTGCATCAGCATCTGGTTGGCGTCGACGTCGATCTTCGCGAGCAGGAAGCGGCCGTTGTACTCGACGGCGAGCCGCTCAAGGAGCGGGCTCAGCTGCTTGCAGGGCTCGCACCACTCGGCCCAGAAGTCGAGGACGACCGGGACCTCGGCGGAGCGCTGGAGCACATCGCGCTCGAAGCCCGCCTCGTCGACGTCGATCACCAGGGCGGACGGGGGCACGGCGGCGGGGCCACCCTGTCGGGCGGCTTCGGCGCGCGTCTGCTCCGCCTTCGCCTTGGCCTCTCCGGCCGCCTTCACCGCGGCGAGGTCGACGACGCCGCTCATGGACATGTTTCGGGGCTGCATACGTACATCCTCCCCCTTCCGCGCGCGTAACCGGTAAGTCATGGCTGAACCGTGCCGTCCGCACGTCTCCCGCCGGTGTGCGAGACGTGGGGCGACACGGTTCTTCGTCTTCGGTTCGCACCGGGTCCCCACCCGATGCCGTGCACCGGGTCCCCACCCGGTGCCATGGTTGTCGCTCAGGCCGCTCAATGCCTTTCGCTACAGGTCGTAGCGTAACTCTCCGGGGAGAGCCGTGGGGAGGGCGCGGGCCCGATCCGTACGGTGAACTGGCTCACACGACGGCCCTCTGGCGCCGTACCTACCGGCGGGTATGGTCGACGTTCATGTGTAGCCGCACCAACCGCAGCAGCCGTACCGGGCGCCCCCGCTCCACCGAGGCCGACACGGCCATCCTGGAGGCGACCCGCGCGGCCCTGGTCGAGCTGGGCTGGTCCAAGCTCACGATGGGTGACGTCGCCGGCCGGGCCGGGGTCGCGAAGACGACCCTGTACCGCCGCTGGGCCAACAAGAGCGAGCTCGTGGTGGACGCCGTCGCCGTTCTCTTCGATGAACTCGAACTGCCCGACCTTGGTTCCCTTCAGGCCGACATCGAGCATGTCGTGCTCCAGTTCGCCGCCCTCCTCGAACGCCCCGAGACCAAGACGGCCCTGA
Source organism: Streptomyces sp. SJL17-4 (assembly GCF_036826855.1). Taxonomy (NCBI): domain Bacteria; kingdom Bacillati; phylum Actinomycetota; class Actinomycetes; order Kitasatosporales; family Streptomycetaceae; genus Streptomyces; species Streptomyces sp. SJL17-4. The sequence continues at coordinate 2,818,840 of NZ_CP104578.1, forward strand.
TGGCGGTGGTGGCCGAGTCGACCCGTGACGAACCGCTGCGCGAGCGCATACGGGCGTCGATCGTCGACCGGCAGAAGCGGCTCGTCCTGGAGGGCCGGATACGGGCGCAGCGGCGCGGTGAGCTCCCGGCGGACCGGGACCCGGTCGCGGTGGACGCCACCGACGACCTGATCTTCGACGTCATCGCGGGCGCGGTCGTGCACCGCGCGCTGGTGAGCGCGGAGCCGGTCGACGAGCCGTGGGTGGCGCGGCTCTCGGCGCTCCTGGTGGGCGGCCTGGGAGCGGCGGCGGCCGCGCGCGGCTGAGAACCTCGAAAAGAGAGAGGGGCGGTACGGGAGTTCCCGTACCGCCCCTGACACGTCAGTGGGACCGTCAGAAGCCCGGGGGCTCCGTGTAGACGCCCCACTCGTCGCGCAGCGCGTCGCAGATCTCGCCGAGGGTGGCCTCGGCGCGGACGGCGTCCAGCATCGGGGCGATCATGTTCGAGCCGTCCCGGGCTGCGGCCAGCATGGCGTCGATCGAGGCGCGGACCTTGGCGTCGTCGCGGCGCTCCTTGCGCTCGCCGAGGACCCGGACCTGCTCCCACTCGACCTCGTGGCTGACGCGGAGGATCTCCAGGTCGCCGGTGACGGAGCCGTGGTGGACGTTGACGCCGACGACCCGCTTGTCGCCCTTCTCCAGGGACCGCTGGTACTGGAAGGCGGACTCGGCGATCTCGCCGGTGAACCAGCCGTCCTCGATGCCGCGCAGGATGCCGGAGGTGATCGGCCCGATGGGGTGCTGCCCGTCCGGGTGGGCGCGGCGGCCGCGCTCCTTGATCTGGTCGAAGATCTTCTCGGCGTCGGCCTCGATGCGGTCGGTGAGCTGCTCGACGTACCAGGAGCCGCCGAGCGGGTCGGCGACGTTGGCGACGCCGGTCTCCTCCATCAGCACCTGCTGGGTGCGGAGCGCGATCTCGGCGGCCTGCTCGCTGGGGAGCGCGAGGGTCTCGTCGAGGGCGTTGGTGTGGAGGGAGTTGGTGCCGCCGAGGACGGCGGAGAGGGCCTCCACGGCGGTCCGTACGACGTTGTTGTACGGCTGCTGGGCGGTGAGGGAGACACCGGCGGTCTGGGTGTGGAAGCGGAGCCACTGGGCCTTGTCGGTCTTGGCGCCGTAGACCTCCTTCATCCAGCGGGCCCAGATGCGGCGGGCGGCGCGGAACTTGGCGATCTCCTCGAAGAAGTCGAGGTGGGCGTCGAAGAAGAAGGACAGACCGGGGGCGAAGACGTCCACGTCGAGGCCGCGGCTGAGGCCGAGCTCGACGTAGCCGAAGCCGTCGGCGAGGGTGTACGCGAGCTCCTGCGCGGCCGTCGCCCCGGCCTCGCGGATGTGGTAGCCGGAGACGGAGAGCGGCTTGTACGCGGGGATGCCCTGCGCGCAGTGCTCCATCAGGTCGCCGATGAGACGCAGATGGGGCTCTGGCTCGAAGAGCCACTCCTTCTGCGCGATGTACTCCTTGAAGATGTCGGTCTGGAGCGTGCCGTTGAGCACGGCCGGGTCGACGCCCTGACGCTCGGCGGCGACCAGGTACATGCAGAAGACGGGCACGGCGGGGCCGGAGATCGTCATCGAGGTGGTGACGTCGCCGAGCGGGATGTCCTTGAAGAGGACCTCCATGTCGGCGGCGGAGTCGATGGCGACACCGCAGTGGCCGACCTCGCCGAGGGCGCGGGGGTCGTCGGAGTCGCGGCCCATGAGGGTGGGCATGTCGAAGGCGACGGAGAGGCCGCCGCCGCCGGCGGCCAGGATCATCTTGTAGCGCTCGTTGGTCTGCTCGGCGTTGCCGAAGCCGGCGAACTGGCGGATGGTCCAGGTCCGGCCGCGGTAGCCGGTCGCGTGGAGTCCCCGGGTGTAGGGGTACTCGCCGGGCCAGCCGATGCGCTCGAACCCCTCGTAGGTGTCGCCGGGCCGGGGCCCGTAGACCGGCTCGACGGCGTCGCCGGAGAGCGTGGTGAAGTCGGCGTCGCGCTTGCGGGCCTTGTCGTAACGGGCCTGCCAGCGACGGCGGCCTTCCTCGATCGCGTCAGCGTCCATGCTTCGAATTTACTAGGACGTCCTAGTAAATGTCGATGGGAAACCCCCGCACATCAGTGCGGGGGTCCGTGTCAGGCCTTGACCGGCTCCGGCCGCGCGCCGCCGATCAGCGGCAGCGTCTCGGCGACGACCTTGCGCTCGACGAAGAACGCGGCGAAGGGGATCGTGCCCGAGACCAGGACCCAGAGCAGCTTCCCGAACGGCCAGCGGGCCTTGGAGCCCAGGTCGAAGGCGAAGACGAGGTAGATGATGTAGAGGACACCGTGGGCCTGGGAGACCGCGAAGGTCACGTCCTCGCCCATGTCGAACCCGTACTTGAAGACCATGCAGGTGCACAGCACGAGCAGCATGACGGCGGTGATGTACGCCATGACGCGGTAACGGGTCAGCACGCTGGATTTCATGCCGTCGAGCGTAACGGCACGTTCCGGGCGATCTTCGCGCGGGTCGGCCCTCGCGGTACGAGGGCCTACTTCTCCTCGAAGTCGTCCGCCGCGACCCGCAGCGGGCGCAGCATCGCGAAGATCTCGGCGCACTCCTCCGCGTCGTACGCGCCGAGCCCGAAGTCCATCTCCATCAGGTCGCGGGTGGCCGCCTCGACCACCTCGCGGCCCTTCTCCGTGATGGAGGCGAGCGTTCCGCGGCCGTCGTTGGGGTTGGGCCGCTTGTCGACGAGACCGGACTTCACGAGCCGGTCCACCGTGTTCGTCACGGACGTGGGGTGGACCATCAGCCGCTCGCCGATCTTGGACATCGGCAGCTCGCCCGCCTTCGAGAAGGTGAGCAGCACCAGGGCCTCGTACCGCGCGAAGGTCAGCCCGTACGGCTTCACGACGGCGTCGACCTCCGCGAGCAGGATCTGGTGGGCGCGCATGATCGAGGTGATCGCGGCCATCGAGGGGACCGGGCCCCAGCGCTTCTGCCAGAGTTCGTCGGCGCGGGCGATGGGGTCGAAGGGGAGACTGAGCGGCTTCGGCACGCGTCGACCTTACCGACTGGTCATATGCCGGTCAGCCCCGTCTCGCCTTTCGGTCGCCGGCCACCGGATGCCGTGTGGGCGGACCCCGCCGGGATCGCGGTGTCGCAGCCCGGAACCGGCTGACCGACATGTCACGATGGCCCGAATTGTTCCGTCATTCGTACGAAGCGCCGTGCTCGCCGTACCCGACCCTGGGGGCCGGATGTCCCGCCGCACCGTCACCGCCCTGGTCCTCGTCTCCGCGCTGCTCCTGACCGGGTGCGGCGAGGACGAGCCCCCGAAGGGCCCCGTCGGTCCGCCCTCCACGCGCGGCGAGGCCGCGGCCCCCGCGAGCGGCTCGCCGTTCTGGGTCGACCCGGAGAGCGACGCGGCCAAGCAGGTGCGCCAGTACGAGGCGCAGGGCAGGACCGAGGACGCGAAGATCCTGAAGCGGATCGCGGACCGCCCGGTCGCGGACTGGCCGGCCGGGGACGATCCCGTGCCGGAGATCACCCGCGCGGTGCGGGGCGCGGCGGCGGAGAACCGTACGGCCGTGTTCGTCGCGTACAACATCCCGCACCGCGACTGCGGTATGTACTCGGCGGGCGGCTCGCACGACGCCCAGGCCTACCGGACCTGGATCGACTCCTTCGCCACCGCGCTCGGGGAGTCCTCCGCGATCGTCGTCCTGGAGCCGGACGCGGTGCCGCACATCGTGGACGGCTGTACCCCGGCCCAGTACCACGACGAGCGGTACCAGCTGCTCGCCGAGGCCATCGAGCGGCTGAAGCGGCAGCCCCGCACCCGGGTCTATCTGGACGCGGGCAACCCGGCCTGGATCGACGATCCGGGCAAGCTGGTGGAGCCGCTGCGCCGGGCGGGTGTCGCCCGAGCGGACGGCTTCTCCCTGAACGTCTCCAACTTCCAGACGAACGACACGGTGAAGGGCTTCGGCGCCACCCTGTCGGGGCTGCTCGGCGGCGCCCACTTCACCGTGGACACCAGCCGCAACGGCGCCGGCCCCCTCCCGGGCGACCGGGCGGAGGCCTGGTGCAATCCGCCGGGCCGGTCCCTCGGCGTACCGCCGACGGACCGGACCGGGGACGACCTGGTGGACGCCTATCTGTGGATCAAGCGCCCCGGCGACTCGGACGGCCAGTGCCGGGGCGGCCCGGCCGCCGGGACGTGGTGGCCGGACTACGCCCTGGGCCTGGCGCGCCGGGCGAAGTCCTGACACCTGCCCTTCGAGGGGGTCAGTCGCCCACCTGGATCCACTTCGCCTCGGACGGGATGCCGTTCGCGTCGGTGACGAAGAGCATGTACCAGCCGGGCGGTACGAGGGTCCGGTCCTCCGGTACGTCGACGGTGACCGTCGTCCCGTTCTGGCTCTTCGTCAGGCCGAGCTCCACCGAGCGCTGTTCGACGTCGGTGGTGTGGGTGACGGCGCTGGGCCGCATGAGCCGGGCCTTGACGATCCGGCCGGCGTCCTTGGTCTTGAAGGTGGCGCGGCCGTTCTGGTCGAGTTCCTGCGGGCCCTCCCCCAGGACGGGCCGGTCGGCGCCGGCCTTGTGGAGGTAGGGCGGGGTGAAGACCTCGATGCGCTGCTCGAAGGTGCCGAGCCTGGTGTTGTCCTTGTCGTCGAAGAGCGGGTCGGAGCCGAAGGTGGCGACCCGGCCGTCGGGCAGCAGCAGCGCCTCGGAGTGGTAGTTGCGGCCGACGTTGGGCTCGGCGGCCTCGGCGAAGGCATTGGCCCCGGGGTTGTAGAACTGTGCCTTGCGGATGTCGGTGCCGCCGCGGCCCCGGTAGTCCTCGGAGCCGCCGGTGGTGAAGACGGTGTCGTCGGGCAGCAGGACGCTGCTGAGATAGCGGGTGCCCTGCGGGAGCGCCGGCCCGTCGGTGAAGACGGGGCTGTCCTTGGAGACGTCGATGATCGAGGTGCGGGCGGTCGACTTGGACGACTCGCCGACCCCGCCGCCACCGAGGACCATGACCTTCTGGTTCTGGGCGGGGGGCAGGATCAGGGAGGCGGAGGTCTCCAGCTGGTCGGGGTCGGTGAGCCCGCCGAGCTTGGTGAAGGTGTTCTTCTTCAGGTCCCACAGGCCCGGCTCGCGGCCCTTCTCGGCGGGGCCGTATCCGGCGTTGGAGCCGGTGTAGAGGAGCTTGCCGCCCTTGGTGAGGAAGAGGGAGGGGTAGGTGGGGAAGTAGCGGAAGGGGCCCTTGGACCACTTCTTGGTCGTGGGGTCGTAGATCTCGTTGTCGCCGGGGACGACGTCGCCGACGTCGTTGAGGCCGGAGACGGCGAGGACCTTGCCGTCGTCGAGGGTGACGAGGGTGGGGTACCAGCGGGCGTCCTTCATGGGGGCGACCGGGATGTACTTCTCGGCCTTCGGGTCGAACTCGTAGGCGCCCTTGATGCCCTGGAAGTCCTGCTTCTCGGTGGTCAGCTTCTGCGCGAGGCCGTAGACGTTGTCGGCGGCGTCGCCCTTGAGGCCGACGACCTCGTACTGCGCGGCCTCGGTGGTGAGGGCCTGCGGGCCCTCCTTGCGGGCCTCGACGAAGACCCGGGCCTCGGCGGCGGTGACCTTGGTCTGCCACGGCTTCATCTGGCCGCTCTTGAAGTACGAGATCTCGAACTCGCGCTTGGCCTTGGGGACGGTGACGTCGAACTTGGAGACGTACTCGACCCCGGAGGGCGAGCGGAAGACGGTGCCCTTCTTGAGGGTGATCGCCTTGTCGGGGCTCTCGTTCTTGACCCGCATGCCGCCGCCGGCCCTCTTGACCTCGCCGTTGAGGATCTCGTACCGCGCGGTGCCGCCGGCGACGAGCAGCCGGCCGTCGGGGAGCTGGGTGTGGCCGGAGCAGAAGAAGTCCACGGGGGTCGGGATCTTCTTGAAGGTGTTCTTGACGGGGTCCCAGAGGATCGTCTCGAAGGTCCCCGCGTCGAAGTTCTTCTGGTTGTTGCCGGAGCCGGCGATCAGCAGCACCTTGCCGGTGTGCAGCAGGGCCGCGTGGATGGCGTTGATCCGGTACTGCTCCGGGACGCCGACCTCGGCCCAGGAGCCGAACTGCCTCTTGTAGCCGGGCTGGGCGATCTTGTACGCGTGGTACTTCTCCTCGGCGAAGGAGACGGCGGCGGGGGCGTTGAGCGCCGCGAGGACCAGCACCGCTCCGCTGCCGAACAGGGTCTTCTTGAACTTCTTGGACGGCCGGTAGGCCATGGCTCAGTTCCCTCCGGTCGTCGTGGGGGCGGGGCTGACGGGGGCGGTCGGGTGCGGGGGGCCGGCCGCCGTGACGACCTCGACCCCTTCGCGGGCGTCGGCCAGACCGCGGGCACGGGCGCGGGCTCGGGCGTGCGCGCGGGCGCGGAGCGCGCGCCGCTCCCTGAGGGTGGTGTAGGCCCAGAGGGTGATCGGGGCGAGGGCGATGACCAGGGCGAGGGACGCCCAGGTGCGCATGGCCGCGTGGGTGTGCCCGAAGTGGACGGAGGCGGCGAGCGAGGCGATGAGGACCGCGGCCCAGTAGAGGTGGATACGGAAGGTCAGGATCCGGTCGGGGCTGGCCGCACCGCCCTTGGGCGTGACGACGAAGCGGCCGCGGGTGCGGAGGATCGCCGAGCCGAGGGACGTGAGGTAGATGGGGGCGGAGAGCGCGGACATCGCCATGCCGGCGAGGCCGCCGGAGCCCTCGGGTTCGTGGGGTGAGACGTTGTGCCGCCGGTTCCAGAGGTAGAGGCCGATCTGGAGGGCGACGGCGTCGCTGTAGATCATCAGCCACACCGAGGTGGCGACCTGGGTGCCGGAGGCGCCGAGCCACAGGTAGAGGACGCCGCTGAGGATGCCGAGGAGCCAGTTGACCGCCGTCATCGGGTAGTAGACGAGCATCAGGGTGTAGTTGAGGAAGCGGCCCGGCGGGGTGCGGAAGGGCGCCTTCCAGTACTGCTTGACGATCGTCTCGTACGTGCCCCGGGACCAGCGGAGCTGCTGGGTGAAGAAGTCCGTCCAGGAGGCCGGGCCCTCGCCGACCGCGAGGACGTCGGGGGTGTAGACGGAGCGCCAGTAGTGGCCGGTGCGCGGGTTCTTCCTGCGGTGCAGTTCGAAGCCGGTGGCCATGTCCTCGGTGATGGAGTCGTACAGGCCGCCGATCTGCTTGAGCGCGGAGATCCGGACGACGTTGTTCGTACCGACGAACATGGGGGCGTGGTAGCGGTTCCCGGCGCGCTGGATGAGGGCGTGGAAGAGGAACTGCTGGGACTCGGCGGCCTTGGTGACGATGTTGGTGTAGTTGCCGTACACCTGCGGTCCGACGACGAAGGCGATGTCGGGGTCGCGGAAGTAGCCGAGCATCCGCTCCAGGAAGTTGGGGAGCGGGACGTGGTCGGTGTCGACGGAGGCGAAGTAGTCGTACGCGTCGCCGTGCATGGCGAGCCAGGCGTTGTAATTGCCGTGCTTGGTCTTCGCCTTGTGGACGCCCTTCTTGCGGTTCCACTCGGGGACGCCGGCCCGGGTGAAGTGACGTACGCCCAGCTCGGCGCAGAGTGCCTTGGCCTCGGGCGAATCGCCCTCGTCGAGGAGCCAGACGTCGAGGAGACCGTCGTGCCGCAGCCGGATGGCGCCCTCCAGGGTGGCGCGGACCATGGTGAGCGGTTCCTTGCCCGGGACGTACGTGGTGAGGAAGGCGACCCGGGTGCCCTTCTCGGCGTACACGGGTATCGGGTCACGGGCGACCATGGTGGCGTGGGCGATCGACGTGACGTTCACCAGCATGAAGAAGCAGATGAGGCCGATCGACACGAGCATCACGGTGTCGAGGTGGACGAGCCAGCGTTCCCCGCCCTCGCGGACGGTCCAGTGACTGGGCCAGACGAGGTAGGCGAGGAGCAGCGCCGAGAGGATCGGCGCGAGGCTCATCAGGAGGACGGCTCGTATTCGGTGCGGCTCCTTCGAGAGCAGACTTCGGTACTGCACCTGGTAGGCCGCCGGATCCGGGTCCGTGAGCGGACCGGCGAGTCGGCTGTAGGTGTCGTAGTCGTAGCCTCCCGGCCGCACGGTGCCTCCAGCTGTCGTCGAACGTGTCGATACCCCAACAAAACGGGCAAACGATCGGCGTGTCGACTGGAGTAGTCCGAGTGGGTTGGTCTAACGGATACGGCTGCTCTGCCGCCGGAGCGTGTAGGTGACGGCCTTTCGGGCGACCGGGTTCAGCTCCTCCACGGCCGCCATCAGGGCGCCCAGCTGCTCCAGGGCCGCGAAGGCCGCCTCGGCACCCGCCGGGTCGACGCCCTCGTACAGTTCGAGGCCGACGAAGGAGGCGCCGACCGCGCGGGCGAGCCCGGCGGGGTCGGTGAACTCGGCGAGCGGGGTCCCCGCGAGCACCCGGACGAGCACCTGCTCGATCTCGGCGATCCACAGGTCGAGCCCGGCGGCCGTGGCGGGAACGAGCCGGGGGTGCGCCTGCGCGCCGGCGAGCAGCTGCCCGAGGAAGGCGACATGACCGGCCGCCCGCTCCTCCTCGTGCAGCTCGCGCCCGAAGGCGAGCAGCTCGGTGAGGCTCGTGACCGAGCGCAGCCGCTCTCGGTGACGGGCGACCCGCTGCTCGGCGCCGTACCGGCAGGCCGCGGCGAGCAGCTCGTCGACGGAACCGAAGTGGTAGAAGACGAGGGCCTGGTTCACGCCCGCGGTGGCCGCGATGGCGCGGGCGGAGGCCTTGGTGATGCCCTGCTCGACGAGGGTCCGCAGGGCGCCCGCGAGCAGCTTCTCCCGGGTCTCCAGGCTGCGCGCGTCCTGCGCCCGGGCGCCCGCGGCCCCCGGCTCCCCCGCCCTCCGGTCCTTCAGTTCCCCGCTCATGCCCGTACCTCCTCGCGCACCGGGCGCAGCCCCGCGCGCACCCCCCGGGAGCGTACGTCCGCGTACTCGGCGGTGAACGACCCCTCGTACCCGAACAGCGGACCGAAGTACCGGTTGTCCACCCGGACGTTGATGCGGAAGCGGCCGGTGCGCTCGTCGAAGGACTCGCGCACCTCGGCCCGGCCGCCGATCAGTTCCGGGACGCGCACGTCCAACGGTCCCTCGCGGAACCGGTGTTCGCCGGAGCGGATGAGGAGCGAGCCGTCCGGCTCGGCGGACATGTGCAGATCGCTGGCGAGGTGCTGATGGGTGCCGAGGTAGTCGAGGACGCAGTCGCGCTCGGGGCTGTGGACCATGGTGGCGTCGAACCGCCGGGGCCCGCCGGGCAGGGCGAAGGTGCGGACGAAGGTGACGGTCTCGCGCCCGTACGCGTCCACGTACGGCACGTTCTCGATGGTGAAGGGCACGTCGCGGCCGGTGCGGGGCAGCAGGATGTTCCGCAGCCCGCCGACCGCGAGGAACGGCTTCACGAAGGCCCGGCCGTGCCAGATCCGGTCCATGACACCTCGCCCGACGCACAGCTCCCCGCTCGCGAGCCCGACGGAGAAGCGCCGCTGGAGCTCGGGGTGCAGCCGCTGGAAGGCCGCGTCCCCCATGGCCGTACGGAAGATCGAGGTCATGACTGCTCCAGGACGGGCGCCGGCGGAGCGGGCTCCGAGGCCGGCTCCAGGGTCGCGAGGAGTCGCGGCTCCCGCGTGCGGGCGGGTGGCGTCCGCAGACAGCGCCGGGCCGCGGGCGTACGCGGAGAGGGCGGTACGAGCATGGCGAGGGCGAGTCCGAGGACGGTGAGCGGCACGGCGCCGAGCGCGACGAGCCCGAGCGGCAGCGAGGCGACCGTCAGGGGCACGGCCACGAGGAGGACCCGGGCGGCGAGTTCGAGGAGCCAGTGGGCGAGGGCACGCTCGGGGGTGATGCCCCGCTCGCACCAGAGCCGCAGCCGGTCGAAGGACCAGGCGGTGGCCCAGCCCATCAGGGGCCGGAGGACGAGCCGGTCGGCGAGCCGGCCGAAGCGGCCCCAGCGGGGCCGGTAGTCGTAGCCGGTGAGGAAGCGGATGCCGTCCGGGGTGGGGATGTAGCGCCAGTAGCCGCTGCCCTCGGCGAGGAGCGAGAGCGGGTGCGGCGAGGAGAACCGGAGCGCTGAGACCCGGTCGCCGCCGGCCCGGTGGCGCTCCCCCGCGGAGACACCGGTGCCGGCGACGACCAGAAAGGGCAGGACGCGTGTCGCGTACCGGAAGTGCTGGGGTTCGCCCTCGGCGCGCGGAAGGTACGCGATCTCCGTGAACCGCAGGTCCCACCGCTGATGGCGGTCGGGTTCCTGCGTGTACTCCCAGAGCGTCTCCAGGTCCGCGCGGACCTGTGTCTCGATATAGAGGCTCATGGGGTGTTCTCCCAGCTCGTACGGCATTTTGAGCGACTGCTCAAAACTGCCTGCGGCTGAAAGGTAGCCGATTTTGAGCAGTCGCTCAAGACTGGCCTGCGGCAAGAAGAAGCCCCCGGTCCTGTGCTCAGGACCGGGGGCTTCTCGCGTACGGAGGAAGGCGGGGGGCCTCAGCCCTCCAGGTACCGCTCCACCGTGGCGACCTTGCTGTGCAGACCGTCCGTGACACCGGGACGGATGTCGACCTTCATGACCACCGAGACCCGCGGCGCCCGCGCCTCGACGGCGGCGACGGCGCGCTTCACGACGTCCATGACCTGGTCCCAGTCCTCGCCCTCGACGGACGTGAACATCGCGTCGGTGCGGTTCGGGAGCCCGGACTCGCGGACGACCCGGACGGCGTCGGCGACGTACTCGCCGACCTCCTCCCCCACGCCCAGCGGGGTCACCGAGAACGCGACGATCATGCCTTCACCGCGTCATCGGAGGCGGCGGCGCGGGCGCGGGAGGCGATGACCGCGTCCTGGGCCTCACGCTTCAGCTTCCGCTCCGCGTAGAAGCCGCCCAGCGGCAGCACCGAGAGGACGAAGTAGAGCGCGGCGGTCCCGAAGCTCCACTTGGTGCGGTTCCAGGCGTCCAGCCAGAACAGGACGTAGAGGATGAACAGCACGCCGTGGATCGCGCCCATGACCGGCACCGCGTTGAAGTCCGTCGTCCGCTTGAGCACCGAGCAGACGAGCAGGAGCAGGAACGAGACGGCCTCCGGCGCGGAGACGAGCCGAAGCCGGTGGAGGGAGGAAGCGGTCTTGATGTCCACGGAGGGGGTCACCTTCGTTCGATCTTGTGAACGGATGCACAAGGGCCCGTCCATTGTGCACGTCGACTTTGCTGTCTCTTTATCCGGGTCCCCAGTACCTTCCTTGGGTGGCAACGTTCCGACTCCAAGGCAGCAAGGTGCTCGCCGTCTCGATGACAGGCGACGCCGTCAAGGCGAAGAACGGCTCGATGGTCGCCTACGACGGCCAGATGGCGTTCAAGAAGATGAGCGGTGGCGGTGAGGGCCTGCGCGGCATGGTCACCCGTCGGCTCACGGGTGAGCAGATGGAGGTGATGGAGGTACGCGGCCAGGGGACCTGCTGGTTCGCCGACCGGGCCTCCGAGATCAACCTCGTCAGCCTGCACGGCGACAAGCTCTGGGTCGAGGCGAGCAATCTGCTCTGCACCGACGGGGGGCTGCGCACCGGCACCACCTTCACGGGCCTGCGCGGCGGGGCCACCGGCAACGGCCTGTTCACGACCACGGTCGAGGGCACCGGCCAGGCCGCGATCATGTCCGACGGCCCGGCGGTGGTGCTGCGGGTGACCCCGCAGTACCCGCTCCAGGTCGACCCCGGCGCGTACATCGCCCACCAGGGCAACCTCCAGCAGCACTTCCAGTCGGGTGTGACCTTCCGCACCTTCATGGGCGAGGGCGGCGGCGAGGCCTTCCAGATCCGCTTCGAGGGGGACGGCCTCGTGTACGTCCAGCCGAGCGAGCGGAACACGATCGGGGGCGACGTCTGATGCCGTTCCGTGAGATCAACTCGAAGATGGTCGAGGCGACCGTCATCCCCGGGCAGCGGATATTCAGCCAGCGCGGCGCGATGCTCGCGTACCGGGGCGACGTCACTTTCACGCCGAACACGGCGGGCGGCCAGGGCGGCGTGATGTCGATGATCGGCCGCCGGGTGGCCGGCGAGGCGACGCCGCTGATGACCGTCGAGGGCAACGGCACGGTGATGTTCGGGCACGGCGGTCACCACATCCAGGTGATCGGGCTGACCGGCGACACCCTGTATGTGGAGGCCGACCGTCTCCTCGCCTTCGACGGCACCCTGGAGCAGGGCACGATGTTCATGGGCTCCCAGGGCGGGGTCATGGGCATGGTCCGCGGCCAGGTGACCGGCCAGGGACTCTTCACCACCACCCTCAAGGGCCACGGTGCGGTGGCGGTCATGGCGCACGGCGGGGTCATCGAGCTGCCGATCACGCCCGGCCGCCCGGTCCATGTGGACCCGCAGGCGTACGTGGCCCACCACGGCGACGTGCGGAACAAGCTCTCCACCGCGCTCGGCTGGCGCGACATGGTGGGGCGCGGCTCGGGCGAGGCGTTCCAGCTGGAGCTGAGCGGCAGTGGTGCGGTCTACGTCCAGGCCTCGGAGGAGAAGCTGTGAGCACCCCGGTGATCCACGACCCGACGACCCTGCCGTCGGACGACAACGTGAACCCGTACACCTTCTGCGTGGAGCTCAAGGGCTCCCAGTGGTTCCTGCAGAAGGGCAAGATGATCGCCTACTACGGGCGGATCGAGTTCAACGGCATCGGACACGGGCGGCTGGACCGGCTGGTCCGGACGTCGTTCCACTCGCCGCTGCACGCGAGCGACTGGGTGGTGGCCGAGGGCAGCGGGAAGATGCTGCTGGCGGACCGGGCCTTCGACGTGAACTCGTTCGACCTGGACAACGGCAACCTGACGATCCGTTCCGGGAACCTCCTCGCGTACCAGCCGACGCTCGCGCTGAAGCAGTCGATCGTGCCGGGCTTCGTGACGCTGATCGGCACGGGCAAGTTCGTGGCCGCGTCGAACGGCCCGGTGGTCTTCATGGAGCCGCCGATGCGGGTGGACCCGCAGGCCCTGGTCGGCTGGGCGGACTGCCCCTCCCCGTGCCACCACTACGACCACGGCTACATGACGGGCGTGATGGGCGGTGTCCGGGCGCTGACGGGCATCGGCGGCACCTCGGGCGAGGAGCACCAGTTCGAGTTCGTGGGCGCGGGCACGGTCCTCCTCCAGTCGACGGAGATCCTGATGGCGGACCGCGCGATCGGCGGACCGCCGGCCCAGGCGGGCGTACCGGGCGGCCACGGATCGCCCGGTTCCGGCCAGTCTGTGCAAGGCTCGGTACCGCGTCTTCCCGGCCAGCTGGGCGACCTCCAGCGTCGCTTCGGGCTGTGAGCGGTAGTCTGCGGAGTGTGACGTCATCGAACGCACGCTCCCAGACTTCGTCAAGTATTCAACTTCTTAGGTAGAATCCATATATGGAGACCGAGACCGCCACTCCGTGGCTGACCGACGCCGAGCAGTGTGCGTGGCGCACATTCCTGGACGTCCAGAGGATGCTGACGTACCAGCTGGAGCGGGACCTCCAGCCCTTCGGACTGACGATGAACGACTACGAGATCCTCGTGAACCTCTCTGAGTCGGCGGAACGGCGGCTGCGCATGAGCGATCTGGCCGCGGCCACGCTCCAGTCGAAGAGCCGGCTCTCGCACCAGATCACCCGGATGGAGAACGCCGGACTCGTCCGGCGCGAGAACTGCGAGTCCGACCGGCGCGGGCTGTACGCGGTGCTGACCGACGCGGGCATGGACACCATGCACAAGGTCGCCCCGCACCACGTCGAGTCCGTGCGCAAGCACTTCATCGACCAGATCGGCTCGGACGCGCTCGGCGACCTGCGCGAGTCCCTGACACCGGTCGCGGACCAGCTGCGGGGTCGGCGCGGGAAGCCTTGACGGTCCGACCGGGCCCGTGACGGTCCGACCCGGGCCCGTGACGGCCCAGCCGGGCCGTCACGGGGGCCTGGCCGGGCCCCTGCCGTCCCGCCCTACCCGTCCAGGGGCAGCCACAGCTCGAAGCGTGCGCCCCGGGACGGGTCATCTCCGGCTCCTTCCGGCGCCGCCGTCACCGTGAGGTCACCGCCGTGGCGCCGGGCCACGTCACGGGCGATCGCGAGACCGAGACCTGCTCCGCCCTCGTCACGCGACCGGGCGTCGTCGAGCCGGACGAACCGCTCGAAGATCCGCTCGCGCTCGGCGACGGGCACGCCCTCCCCGTCGTCCGTGACCGCCAGGAGCGCCCGCCCGCCCTCCGCGCGGACCGTCACGGTGATCCGGGACCGGGCGTGGCGCCGGGCGTTGTCCAGCAGGTTGGTGACCAGTCGGGCCAGCTGGCCTCGGGAGCCGGTCAGCTCGACCCCCTCCTCGGCCTCCACCAGGACCTCGATCCGGTCACCGGACCGGCGGCCGCCCGCCTCCGCCCGCACCAGCTCCCCGAGGTCGATCCGCGTCCGTCCAGGACGCTCCCCCGCGTCGAGGCGCGCGAGCAGCAGCAGGTCGGTGGCGAGCTGCTGCAGGCGCACGGTGTCCTCGACGGCTCCCGGGACGTCGAGGAGCTCCGGATGGGCCGCGCCCACCTCCAGCTGGGTACGCAGCGAGGCGATGGGGCTGCGCAGTTCGTGGGAGGCGTCCGCGACGAAGCGCCGCTGCCGGTCCACGGAGGCCTCCAGGGCGGCGAGCGTCCGGTTGGTGGTGCGGGCGAGGCTCGCCACCTCGTCGCCGGTGTCCGGCTCCGGCACCCGGCGGCTCAGGTCCTCGGAGGCCGTGATGGCGGCCATCTCCCTGCGGATGTCCTCGACCGGGCGCAGGGCGCGGCGGGTCACCAGCCAGGTCACGCCCCCCACCACGAGGAGCAGCACCGGCAGGCCGATGAGCATGACCGTGGCCGCGATCCGTACGGCGTCCTGCTGGGTCTCCAGCGGGGCACCCGCGTACACGAGGACGGTCTCGCCACGGGAGTCGGTGACCTCGACCTCCGCGAAGCGGTACGCGGCCTCGTCGCCGTCCACGGTGGCCCGGCCCGAACTGTGCCAGGTGATGTCGCCCAGCTCGCCGGTCTCGGGGTCGTCGGCGTCGGACTCGTTGTCGCGGTCGGCGCCGGGCTCCTCGACGGGGGTGACGCCGGGAACGCCCGTGCCGCTGATCCTCTCCAGGTCCTCGCTCACGGCGAGCACCCGGCCGTCCCGGTCGACCACCTGCACGGGGTGGTCCGAACCGTCGGGCAGGCGCAGCCGCGGGTACGGCGTTCCGCGGGCGATCTGCGCGCCGACCTGGCGGCCCGCGCTGTCGGCCTGGGCGTCCGCCCGGTCGGCGAGGTTGTCGCGCAGCGAGAGGAGTACGGCGATGCCCGCGGCGACCAGGGCGACGGCCACGACCACGGTCGCGCCGAGCGTGGCCCTGGCGCGGACCGAGGAGAGGAACCGTCGGCCCTTCACCGCGTCTCCAGGCGGTATCCGGCGCCGCGCACCGTCCGGATCAGGGCCGGGCCGAGCTTGCGGCGCAGCGTGCTGACGTACACCTCGACGATGTTCGGGTCGCCCTCGTAGGCGAAGTCCCAGACGTGCTCCAGGATCTCGGCCTTCGACACCACCTCGCCGGCGCGCAGCGCGAGCTGTTCCAGGACGGCGAACTCCTTGGTGGTGAGCGGGACCTCGTCCTCGCCGCGGTGCACGCGGCGGGCCGCTGTGTCGACCCGCAGCTCGCCGAGGTCGAGGACCGGGGAGGCGCCCGCGCCGCGCCGGCGGCGCAGCAGCGCCCGGATCCTGGCCACCAGGACGACGTAGGAGAACGGCTTGGTGAGGTAGTCGTCGGCGCCCGTGTCGAGGCCCTCGGCCTCGTCGTACTCGCCGTCCTTGGCGGTCAGCATCAGGATCGGCACGTCGTCGCCCGCGGCGCGCAGCGCGGAGCAGACGCGGTAGCCGTTCATGCCGGGCAGCATGATGTCGAGCACGATCAGGTCGTACGCCGAACCGCTCGCCCGGTGCAGCCCTTCGAGGCCGTCGTGGACGACGTCGACGGCGTAGCCCTCGGCGGTGAGGCCCTTGGCGAGGGAGAGGGCGAGACGCTTCTCGTCCTCCACGATGAGCAGTCGCATGGGCACAAGGTTCGCAAACGGAAGCTGAAGCCGTCTTCAGGTGGCTTCAGGGTGGCTTCAGGTCGGGTTCCGCAGAGTGGTGTCCGCAGAACGAACCACCGCAGGGTTGGAGGACCCCATGAAGCGCACCCCCCTGATCGCCGCCCTCACCGCGACCGCCCTGGTCTGTGGCGGAGCCTCGGTCGCCCTCGCGGACGACCGGGCCGACCGGGCCGACCGGGACGAGGCGCGGGACGCGAAGGTGACCGCCGTGCAGGCGATCGACGCGGCGCTGAAGGCACAGCCGGGCACGGTCGTGGCCGCGGACCTGGACGACGACGGCTGGGAGGTCGAGCTCCTCGGCAAGGGCACGACCTCGTACACGGTCCATGTGGACGCCACCACGGGGAAGGTCGTCGCCGAGGAGACGGACGCGGACGACGACGAGAGCGACGACCGCGGCACGCTGAAGGGCGCGGGCGTCGACGCCCGCGAGGCCGCCGAGGCGGCCTCGGCGAAGGGCTTCGTCACGTCGCTGTCCCTGGACGACGACGACCGCTCCTGGGACGTGGAGACGGGCGACGACGCGGACTGGAACGTCGACCTGAAGACGGCGAAGGTCACGCCGGACACGGAGGCGACGAGCGCGGCGTCCGAGGCGGACGACGCGGACGACGCGGACGACGCCGCCGACCACGACGACTGACGCGCGCGCGGATCGGCCACGCCCGCGCCCCCGCCGAGTGGGCCGCGCCCGCGCCCTCGCCACCCGCCGTGTGGGCAATCGTCCCGCAGGGCGGGACGGGTGGGCACACGGGACGGCGCCCTTGGCGGCGCCTCCGCCCCTTGTGCCCTGACCCGCACCGACAAGTGCGGCGCGCACCGGGTGCGGGTCAGGGCGCGGAAGCCTAGGCCCGGCACGGGGCGCCGTCCGTTGTGCCCACCCGTTCCGCCCCAGCGGAACAGTTGCCCACAACGCGGGGGGCGGGCGGCAGCCCGCAACAGGGTGCGGGCCGTAGCCCGCGACGGGTGGGCCGGGGACGGGGCCCCGGGGACAGGGCCCCGGGTACCGGGTATCCGGCACCCGGCACCGGCCGCCGCGCGCTACTCGCCCGTCAGGCCCGCCACCAGTTCGTCCGCCGCGCGGTACGGGTCGAGGTCGCCCGCCACGATCCGGTCCGCGAGCGCGTCCAGGCGCCGGTCGCCGTGCAGATCGCCGATCCGCTCCCGCAGGGCCGTGACCGCGATGGTCTCGACCTCGCGCGCGGCACGGGCCCGGCGGCGCTCCGCCAGGACCCCGTGCTCCTCCATCCAGGCGCGGTGCTTCTCCAGGGCCTCCACGACCTCGTCGATGCCCTCGCCGCGTGCCGCGACCGTCTTGACGATCGGCGGCCGCCAGTCGCCGGGGCCGCGCGCCTCGCCCAGGCCCAGCATGTGGTTGAGCTCGCGGGCGGTGGCGTCCGCACCGTCCCGGTCGGCCTTGTTCACCACGTACACGTCGCCGATCTCCAGGATGCCCGCCTTGGCGGCCTGGATCCCGTCGCCCATGCCCGGCGCGAGCAGTACGACCGAGGTGTCGGCCTGGGAGGCGATCTCGACCTCCGACTGCCCGACGCCGACGGTCTCCACGAGGATCACCTCGCAGCCGGCCGCGTCCAGGACGCGGATGGCCTGCGGGGCGGACCAGGCGAGACCGCCCAGGTGACCGCGGGTCGCCATGGAGCGGATGTAGACGCCCGGGTCGGAGGCGTGCTCCGACATCCGGACCCGGTCGCCGAGGAGCGCCCCGCCGCTGAACGGCGAGGACGGGTCGACGGCCAGCACGCCGACGCGCTTGCCCGCCCGCCGGTAGGCGGAGACGAGCGCGGACGTCGACGTGGACTTGCCGACGCCGGGCGAGCCGGTCAGGCCCACCACGTACGCGCCGCCGGTGAGCGGCGCGAGCGTCGCCATCACCTCACGCAGCTGCGGGGACGCCCCCTCCACGAGCGAGATCAGCCGGGCCACGGCCCGCGGCCTGCCCTCCCGTGCCTGGGTGACCAGAGCGGGGACGTCCAGCATGTGCAGAGCTCCTTGCCTGACCTTGCCGAGGTGACTTACTTGCCGTTGCCGGGGACGCGCACGATCAGCGCGTCGCCCTGACCGCCACCGCCGCACAGGGCGGCCGCGCCGACGCCGCCGCCGCGCCGCCTGAGCTCCAGGGCGAGGTGCAGCACCACGCGGGCGCCGGACATGCCGATGGGGTGGCCCAGGGCGATCGCGCCACCGTTGACGTTCACCTTCTCGGGCGTAACGCCGAGGTCCTTCATTGACTGCACGGCGACCGCGGCGAAGGCCTCGTTGATCTCGATGAGGTCGAGGTCCTCGACGCCGAGGCCCTCCTTCTTGAGGGCGTGCAGGATCGCGTTGGACGGCTGCGACTGGAGCGAGTTGTCCGGGCCCGCGACGTTGCCGTGGGCGCCGATCTCGGCGATCCACTCCAAGCCCAGCTCCTCGGCCTTGGCCTTGCTCATCACGACGACGGCGGCGGCGCCGTCGGAGATCTGCGAGGAGGTGCCGGCGGTGATGGTGCCGTCCTTGGCGAAGGCCGGGCGGAGCTTGCCGAGGGACTCGGCGGTGGTCTCGGCGCGGATGCCCTCGTCCTTGGAGAAGACGACCGGCTCGCCCTTGCGCTGCGGGATCTCGACCGGGGTGATCTCGGCCTCGAAGATGCCGTTCTTCTGGGCGGCGGCGGCACGCTGGTGCGAGAGGGCCGCGATCTCGTCCTGCTCCGGGCGCTTGATGCCCAGGCGGGTGTTGTGCTTCTCCGTGGACTCGCCCATGGCGATGTTCTCGAAGGCGTCGGTCAGACCGTCGTACGCCATCGCGTCGAGCATCTCGATCGCGCCGTACTTGAAGCCCTCGCGGGACTTCGGCAGCAGGTGCGGGGCGTTGGTCATCGACTCCTGGCCGCCGGCGACGACCACGTCGAACTCACCCGCGCGGATCAGCTGGTCGGCGAGCGCGATGGCGTCGAGACCCGAGAGACACACCTTGTTGATGGTGAGCGCGGGGACGTTCATCGGGATGCCGGCCTTGACCGCGGCCTGGCGGGCGGGGATCTGGCCGGCGCCCGCCTGGAGCACCTGGCCCATGATCACGTACTGGACCTGGTCGCCGCCGATGCCCGCACGGTCGAGGGCGGCCTTGATCGCGAAGCCGCCGAGGTCCGCGCCCGAGAAGGACTTGAGCGAGCCGAGCAGGCGACCCATGGGCGTGCGGGCGCCCGCGACGATCACTGAGGTGGTACCGGTCGTTCCAGACATGAGGCACGGCCCCTAGGGATGAGGAGTGAACGAGGGTTTACCGCCAATGTACTGAGCGGCGGACCGCCGGGTCACCGGCCGGTCGGTGTGACGGCGCGCACGTTGCGTAACCACCGCGGCGGCGCTGCACTGGAGGCATGCTGACGCGAATCGACCACATCGGGATCGCCTGTTTCGACCTGGACAAGACTGTCGACTTCTACCGTGCCACGTACGGTTTCGAGGTCTTCCACTCCGAGGTCAACGAGGAGCAGGGCGTCCGCGAGGCCATGCTCAAGATCAACGACACCTCGGACGGCGGGGCCTCGTACCTCCAGCTGCTGGAGCCGACCCGGGAGGACTCGGCGGTGGGCAAGTGGCTCGCCAAGAACGGCGAGGGCGTGCACCACATCGCCTTCGGTACGGCGGATGTCGACGGCGACGCCGAGGACATCCGGTCCAAGGGCGTCCGGGTCCTCTACGACCAGCCGCGGATCGGCTCCATGGGCTCCCGGATCACCTTCCTGCACCCCAAGGACTGTCACGGCGTGCTCACGGAACTGGTCACCTCGGCAGAGCCGTCGGCTGACCACTCCTCAGCGGAGCACTGACCTCCGGATTCCTGGCCCGGTAGAGTGGGCGGCTCCGGGCCGGGGCCGGTCGGGGCCGCTCCGTGCGGCACCGTAGTCGGGATGTCGGGGTCGTCCGATCTGCCACGATTCCCCGGGGGTCCGTCCTCGACCGTGAGGACGGTGCTCGTCGGAGTTGCGAACAGGGTTGGGGTCTCCCCTGCTCGAAGAGCTCGGGGAAGGATGGACCGCGCAGTGCGGGGCTACGAACGCCAGGAGAGCCACCGAGCTGAAGACGACCATCTCGCCCGGTTCGAAGCCGAGATGGACCGGCTGAAGACCGAGCGCGAGAAGGCCGTTCAGCACGCCGAGGACCTCGGATACCAGGTCGAGGTCTTGCGTGCCAAGCTCCACGAGGCGCGGCGCACCATCGCGTCCCGGCCCGCGTACGACAGCGCGGACATCGGCTACCAGGCCGAGCAGCTCCTGCGGAACGCGCAGGCGCAGGCCGAGCAGCTGCGCCAGGACGCCGAGCGCGAGCTCCGCGACGCCCGCGCCCAGACGCAGCGCATCCTCCAGGAGCACGCCGAGCACCAGTCCCGGCTCCAGGCCGAGCTGCACAACGAGGCGGTGCAGCGCCGTCAGCAGCTGGACCAGGAACTCAACGAGCGCCGGCAGACCGTCGAGGCGCACGTCAACGAGAACGTCGCCTGGGCCGAGCAGCTCCGCGCCCGTACGGAGTCCCAGGCCCGCCGTCTCCTTGAGGAGTCCCGCGCGGAGGCCGAGCAGGCGCTCGCCGCCGCCCGCGCCGAGGCCACCCGGCTCGCCGAGGAGACCAGCCGGCGCGTCGGCGCCGAGGCCGAGGCCGCCCGTGCCGAGGCCGAAGCGATTCTGCTGCGCGCCCGCAAGGATGCCGAGCGGCTCCTCGGCGCCGCCTCCAGCCAGGCGCAGGAGGCCACCAGCCACGCCGAGCAGCTCCGCTCGACCACCACCGCCGAGACGGACCAGGCCCGCCGTCAGGCCACCGAGCTCTCCCGCGCCGCCGAGCAGCGCATGCAGGAGGCCGAGGAGCGGCTGCGCGTCGCGCGCGCGGAGGCCGAGAAGGCCCTCGCCGAGGCCAAGGACGCCGCCGCCAAGCAGCTCGCCACCGCCGAGTCGGTCAACGAGCAGCGCACCCGCACCGCGAAGACGGAGATCGCCCGGCTGGTCGGCGAGGCCACCAAGGACGCCGAGGCGCTCAAGGCCGAGGCCGCGGAGAAGCTGCGCGAGGCGACCGCCGAGGCGGAGAAGCTCGTCGCCGAGGCCTCGGAGAAGGCCCGTACCGTCGCTGCCGAGGACTCCGCCGCCGCGCTCGCCAAGGCCGCGCGCAATGCCGAGGAGATCCTCACCAAGGCGTCCGCCGACGCCCGGGAGACCACCCGCAAGGCCTCCGAGGAGGCCGAGCGGATCCGCCGCGAGACCGAGGCGGAGATCGACCGGCTGCGCTCCCAGGCCGAGGAGCAGGCCGACGAGCTGCTCGGTTCGGCCAAGGACGACACCAAGGAGTACCGCGCCAAGACGGTCGAGCTGCAGGAGGAGGCCCGCCGGCTGCGCGGCGAGGCCGAGCAGCTGCGCGCCGAGGCCATCGCGGAGGGCGAGCGGATCCGCGGCGAGGCCCGCCGCGAGGCCGTCCAGCAGATCGAGGAGGCGGCCAGCAGCGCCGAGGAGCTCCTCACCAAGGCCCGTACCGACGCCGACGAGCTGCGGACGAAGGCCGGTGCCGAGAGCGAGCGGGTCAAGTCGGAGGCCATGGAGCGCGCCCAGACGCTCCGGACGCAGGCCGAGGAGACCCTGGAGCGGACCCGCGCCGAGGCCGAGCGGCTGCGCGTCGAGGCCGAGGAGCAGGCCGAGGCCGTCAAGGCGGCGGCCGAGGAGGCCGCGGCCGGGCTGCGCGCGGACGCCGAGCGGGCCGCCGAGGCCCGCCGCGCGGAGGCCGCCGAGGAGCTGACCCGGCTGCACACCGACGCCGAGGCGAAGGTCGCGGCGGCCGGGGAGGAGCTCACCGACGCGCGTGCCGAGGGCGAGCTGATCCGGCGCGAGGCCGCCGAGGAGACGGAGCGGCTGCGGACCGAGGCCGCCGAGCGCATCCGTACGCTCCAGGAGCAGGCCGAGCAGGAGGCCGAGCGGCTGCGCGCCGAGGCCGCGTCGGACGCGTCCACCACGCGTACCGAGGCCGAGACCGCGGCGGGACGGCTCCGTACGGAGGCGGCCGAGGAGGCCGAGCGGCTGCGGTCGGAGGCCCAGGAGACCGCCGACCGGGTACGGGCCGAGGCCGCCGCCGCGGCCGAGCGGGTGGCCACCGAGGCCGCCGAGGCGCTGGCCGCCGCGCAGGAGGAGGCCGTCCGGCGTCGCCGGGAGGCCGATGAGACGCTCGAGTCGGCGCGTTCCGAGGCCGGCCGGGAGCGCGAGCACGCCCGCGAGCAGTCCGAGGAGCTCCTCGCCGCCGCCCGCAAGCGCGTCGAGGACGCGCAGGTCGAGGCGCAGCGCCTGGTCGAGGAGGCGGACGCGCGGGCGACCGAGATGGTCACCACGGCCTCGCGAGCCGCCCAGGAGGTACGGGACTCGGTGGCGGGTCTGCGCGAGCAGGCCGAGGAGGAGATCGCCGGGCTGCGCAGCGCCGCCGAGCACGCGGCGGAGCGGACGCGCTCGGAGGCGCAGGAGGAGGCGGACCGGGTCCGCGCCGACGCGTACGAGGAGCGGGAGCGGGCGTCCGAGGACGCCGCCCGCACGCGGACGCGTGCGCAGGAGGAGACGGACGCCGCGAAGGCACTGGCCGAGCGGACGGTCTCCGACGCGATCGCCGAGTCGGAGAAGCTGCGGTCGGACACCGCCGAGTACGCGCAGCGGGTACGGACCGAGGTGACGGATTCGCTCGCCGCCTCCGAGCAGGACGCGGCCCGCACCCGGGCCGACGCCCGCGAGGACGCGAACCGGATCCGTTCGGAGGCCGCCGAGCGCGCCGAGTCGGTCGTCGGTGAGGCCCGTACGGAGGCGGACCGGATCGCCGCCGAGGCGGAGCAGATCCTGGACGAGGCCCGTCAGGCGGCGGACAAGCGCCGCAGCGACGCCGCCGAACAGGCCGACGCCCTCCTCGCGGAGGCCACTTCGGAGGCCGAGCGGCTCACCCGCGAGACGGCCGCCGAGGCCGAACGGCTCACCGCCGAGGCGGTCGAGCTCATGGAGACCGCCGAGCAGGACGCCCGACGCCTCCGCACCGAGGCCGAACAGGTCAAGGCCGACGGGGAGGCGCACGCGGAGGCGCTGCGGGCGGCCGCGGTCGCCGACGGCGAGCAGGTCCTCGACGAGGCACGCAAGGCAGCCGACAAGCGCCGCAGCGACGCCGCCGAACAGGCCGACGCCCTCCTCGCGGAGGCGACCTCGGAGGCCGAGCGGCTCACCCGCGAGACGGCCGCCGAGGCCGAACGGCTCACCGCCGAGGCGGTCGAGCTCA
Source organism: Streptomyces sp. SJL17-4 (assembly GCF_036826855.1). NCBI lineage: Bacteria > Bacillati > Actinomycetota > Actinomycetes > Kitasatosporales > Streptomycetaceae > Streptomyces > Streptomyces sp. SJL17-4. Next base: position 2,842,226 of record NZ_CP104578.1, read on the forward strand.
TGGAGACCGCCGAGCAGGACGCCCGACGCCTCCGCACCGAGGCCGAACAGGTCAAGATCGACGGGGAGGCGCACGCGCAGGCCCTGCGGACCGCCGCCCTGGCCGACGGCGAGCAGGTCCTCGACGAGGCACGCAAGGCAGCCGACAAGCGCCGCAGCGACGCCGCCGAACAGGCCGACGCCCTCCTCGCGGAGGCCACTTCGGAGGCCGAGCGGCTCACCCGCGAGGCGACCGCCGAGGCCGAGCGGCTCACCCGTGAGGCCGGCGAACTCGCCGATTCCGTCACGGCGGAGGCGCGCGCGACGGCCGAGGCGACCGTGGGCTCCGCCCAGCAGGACGCCGAGCGGATCCGTAGCGAGTCGGAGCGGCTCAAGGCCGATGCCGAGGCGGCGGCCGAGCAGATGCGCTCGGAGGCCCGCGAGGAGGCGGACCGGACGCTCGACGAGGCGCGGGAGGCCGGTGCCCGGAAGCGTTCGGACGCGGCCGAGCAGGCCGACCAGCTCATCGGCAAGGCCCAGGAGGAGGCGCTGCGCGCCACCACCGAGGCCGAGTCGCAGGCCGACATGATGGTCGGCGCGGCCCGCAAGGAGGCCGAGCGGATCGTCGCCGAGGCGACCGTCGAGGGCAACTCGCTGGTGGAGAAGGCCCGTACGGACGCGGACGAACTCCTGGTCGGGGCACGCGGCGACGCGACGGCCGTAAGGGAGCGGGCCGAGGAGCTGCGGGGCCGGATCGAGGGCGAGATCGAGGAACTGCACGAGCGGGCGCGCCGCGAGAGCGCCGAGCAGATGAAGACGGCGGGCGAGCGGGTCGACAACCTGATGAAGGCCGCGACGGAACAGCGCGCCGAGGCCGACGAGAAGGCCAAGGAGCTGGTCTCCGAGGCGAGTTCGGAAGCGAGCAAGGTCCGTATCGCCGCGGTCCGCAAGGCCGAGGCGCTCCTCAAGGAGGCCGAGCAGAAGAAGGCCTCGCTCGTCGCCGAGGCCGAGGGCATCAAGGCCGAGGCCGAACGGGCTCTGGCGGAGGCGCGGGCCGAGGCCGAGAAGACGATCGAGGAAGGTCAGCGCGAACTGGAGGTGCTGGTGCGGCGCCGCAAGGACATCAATGCGGAGATCTCCCGTGTCCAGGACGTGCTGGAGGCGTTGGAGTCTTTCGAGACTCCGTCCGCCGGCCCGAAGTCCGCCGGGGCAGTGGGTGCCAAGGCGGGCGCTTCAGCGGGGTCCACTCGTTCGAGTGGCAAGTCCCAGGACGGGTAGCCACTCAAAAGGCTGGACATTCTCCAGATCAAACGGGCATACGCTCGATGACACGCCGCTTCGGCCCCTAGGATTCCCTCTAACACCTCACCGGTCTCATTCGACAGGAAACCCATGAGCGACACATCCTCCCCCTTCGGCTTCGAGCTCGTGCGGCGCGGTTACGACCGCGGTCAGGTGGACGACCGCATTACCAAGCTCGTGTCCGACCGCGACAGTGCGCTGTCCCGCATCACCTCCCTGGAGAAGCGCATCGAGGAACTCCACCTCGAGACGCAGAACGCCCAGGCGCAGGTCACCGACGCCGAGCCGTCGTACGCGGGGCTCGGCGCCCGGGTCGAGAAGATCCTCCGGCTTGCCGAGGAGGAGGCGAAGGACCTGCGTGAGGAGGCCCGTCGCGCCGCCGAACAGCACCGCGAGCTGGCCGAGTCGGCCGCCCAGCAGGTGCGCAACGACGCGGAGTCCTTCGCGGCCGAGCGCAAGTCGAAGGCCGAGGACGAGGGCGTCCGCATCGTCGAGAAGGCGCAGGGCGAGGCCAACACGCTGCGCGCCGAGGCGCAGAAGGACGCGCAGTCGAAGCGCGAGGAGGCGGACGCCCTCTTCGAGGAGACCCGCGCCAAGGCCGCCCAGGCCGCCGCGGACTTCGAGACCAACCTGGCCAAGCGCCGCGAGCAGTCGGAGCGCGACCTGGCCTCGCGTCAGGCCAAGGCCGAGAAGCGCCTCGCGGAGATCGAGCACCGCGCCGAGCAGCTCCGTCTGGAGGCCGAGAAGCTGCGTACGGACGCGGAGCGCCGGGCCCGTCAGACGGTGGAGACCGCGCAGCGCCAGGCCGAGGACATCGTGGCCGACGCGAACGCCAAGGCCGACCGGATCCGCAGCGAATCGGAGCGCGAGCTCGCGGCGCTGACGAACCGCCGGGACTCGATCAACGCGCAGCTGACCAACGTCCGCGAGATGCTGGCGACGCTGACCGGTGCCGCGGTGGCGGCGGCCGGCTCCCCGATCGACGACGAGCGCCCGGCCGGCGTCCCGGCCCAGCAGTCCCGCTGACGCCCGCCCGCCCCGCGTACGGCCGCCCCCCGTACGGCCGTCCGTGGAGTGGCCGTCGATCTGACGCACTGCCGGTAACGAGTTCGTAGCGTTCCCCAGAACCCCCTGTCATTCCGGTGGCGGGGGGTTTTGCGCACCCTTAGGTTGGGACGCATGATCGAGCTTGAGGGCCTGACCAAGCGATACGGGGCGAAGACCGCGGTCGACCATCTCTCCTTCCAGGTACGTCCTGGGGTGATCACGGGCTTCCTCGGGCCCAACGGGGCGGGCAAGTCCACGACGATGCGGATGATGCTGGACCTGGACAACCCGACGAGCGGGACGGTCCGGATCGACGGCAAGCACTACCGCGAGCTCCAGGAGCCGCTGAAGTACATCGGGGCGCTGCTCGACGCCAAGGCCATGAACGGCGGCCGCTCCGCGTACAACAACCTGCTGTGCCTCGCGCAGTCGAACCGCATCCCGGAGCGCCGGGTGGGCGAGGTGCTGGACCTGGTGGGTCTGACGCCGGTCGCGCGGAAGAAGTCGAAAGGTTTCTCCCTCGGTATGGGGCAGCGGCTCGGCATCGCGTCGGCGCTGCTCGGCGATCCCGAGATCCTGATGTTCGACGAACCCGTCAATGGTCTGGACCCCGAGGGAATTCACTGGATCCGCAATCTGATGAAGGCGTTGGCGGCCGAAGGCCGGACGATCTTCGTTTCCAGCCATCTGATGAGTGAAATGGCCCTGACAGCCGATCATCTGATCGTGATCGGACAGGGAAAGCTGCTGGCCGACACGTCGATGGCGGATTTCATCCAGGAGAATTCCCGGAGTTACGTACGGCTGCGTTCTCCGCAGCAGGAGCGGCTCCGGGACCTCTTGCACACGCACGGGTTCATCGCGGTCGAGGCGGGCAACGGCACCCTGGAGGTGGACGGGGCGACGACCGAGAAGCTGGGTGAACTCGCCGCCGAGAACGGTCTCGTGCTGCACGAGCTGAGCTCCCAGCGCGCCTCCCTCGAAGAGGCCTTCATGCAGATGACGGCAGGTGCGGTGGAGTACCACGCGCACGGCACCGATGTACACGGTGGCGCCCCGGCGCCCGGCCCCCAGTGGGGCACGACCTCCCAGGGAGCCTGAACGATGGCAGCGGTAACCGCGGTCCTGCAGTCCGAGTGGACCAAGATCCGGACGGTGTCGTCGACCGTCTGGACGCTGGCGAGCGCCCTCATCGTCACGGTGGCGATCGGCGCGGCGCTGTCCGCCGTGTTCAACTCCACCTTCGACGACCTCAGCGAGGTCGAGCGGCTCACCTTCGACCCGACCCTGGTGAGCTTCTTCGGGATGACCCTGGGGCAGCTGGCGATGGTGGTCTTCGGTGTCCTGGTGGTGGGGACCGAGTACTCCTCGGGCATGATCCGCACCTCGCTGGCGGCCGTGCCGCAGCGGGCGACCTTCCTCTTCGCGAAGGTCACGGTGGCGGGCGGGCTCGCGTTCGCCGTGGGTCTCGCGACGAGCTTCCTCTCCTTCTTCCTGGGGCAGGCACTGCTCGGCGAGCACCGGGCCTCGATCGGTGACGACAACGTGCTGCGGGCGGTCATCGGCGGCGGGCTCTACATGGGTCTGATCGCGCTGTTCTCCATGGGCGTGGCGGCGATGCTGCGCTCGTCGATGCTCTCGCTCGGCATCCTGATGCCGTTCTTCTTCCTGGTCTCGCAGATCCTGGCGGCCGTGCCGAAGGCCAAGGAGGTGGCCCGCTACTTCCCCGACCAGGCCGGCTCGAAGATCATGCAGGTCGTCCCGGACGCCATGAACACGGAGGAGGCTCCGTACGGTCCGTGGGCCGGGCTCGGGATCATGGTGCTCTGGGTGGTGGCCGCGCTGGCCGGCGGTTATCTGGTGATGAAGAAGCGGGACGCCTGAGCCCGGACGGGCCCAGGGCCTGACCACGCCTGAGCCCGTCCGGGCCCAGGGCCTGACCGCGCCTGAGCCCGGACGGGCCCATGGCCTGACCCAGAGGCAGGCCCTAGGGGGAACCCTGACCTTCCCCCGGAGACTGCCCGGAGGTCGTCTCCGCTTCGCCGGAACCGTCAATGGCTGGATAAGCTCCTAGCTCATACGGGGGGCTCCGGCCGACGGCCGCCACGCCCCGACCATGGTGCGACCGACCTGTCGATGGGGCTGGAGAATGATCGAGGCAGTCGGCCTGACGAAGCGCTACGGCGCCAAGACGGCCGTGTACAACCTTTCCTTCCAGGTGAGGCCCGGTGTCGTCACCGGGTTCCTGGGGCCCAACGGGTCCGGCAAGTCGACCACGATGCGCATGATCCTGGGTCTCGACCAGCCGTCCGCGGGCCATGTCACGATCGGCGGCCACCCCTTCCGGCAGCTGCCGAACGCGCCCCGCCAGGTCGGCGCGCTCCTCGACGCGAAGGCCGTGCACGGCGGGCGGAGCGCGCGCAGCCATCTGCTGTCGCTCGCGCAGCTCGCCGGCATCCCGGCGCAGCGCGTCGACGAGGTCCTCGGGGTCGTCGGCCTCCAGGACGTGGCCAAGCGGCGTTCCAAGGGCTTCTCGCTCGGCATGGGCCAGCGGCTCGGCATCGCGGCGGCGCTCCTGGGCGACCCGCAGGTGCTGCTCTTCGACGAGCCGGTGAACGGCCTGGACCCGGAGGGCATCCTCTGGGTCCGCAACCTGATGAAGAAGCTGGCCGCCGAGGGGCGGACGGTCTTCGTCTCCAGCCACCTCATGAGCGAGATGGCCCTCACCGCCGATCATCTGATCGTGATCGGCCGCGGGCAGCTGCTCGCGGACATGAGCGTCAAGGACTTCATCTCGGCGAACTCCGCCGACTTCGCCCGGGTGCGGACGCCGCACACGGAGCCGGGGCAGCGGGAGAAGCTGACGGCGGCCCTGATGGAGGCCGGCGGCCAGGTGATGTCGGAGCCGGACGGCGCGCTGCGGGTGACGGGCCTGCCGCTGCCGCGGATCAGCGACCTCGCGCACGACGCGGACGTACGGCTCTGGGAGCTGTCCCCGCACCAGGCGTCCCTGGAGGAGGCGTACATGCGCCTGACGCAGGGCGCCGTGGACTACCGCTCCACCGACGACCGGCTCGCGCACCTCCAGCCGCCGCTGCAGCCCGGCCACCAGGGGTACGGCATGCCGCCGCAGCCGGTGGTGCAGGACGTGCCGCAGCAGGGCTGGTACGCCCCGCCGCCGCCCGGACAGAACCCGTACGCCGGGGCTCCCGGCCAGCAGCCCGCGCCGGGTCCGTACGCCCCTCCGGCCGCCCAGCGGCCGGCCGCCCCCCAGCCGAGCGACACCACCAAGGACGCCCGATGACCGCCCCCGCCCAGCACCACGCTCCGGCGCCGCACTCCTACGTCTCCCCCATCCCGGTCCGCAGGGCGCACCTCGGTGACGCGCTCACCTCCGAGTGGACGAAGATCCGCTCGGTGCGTTCGACGCTGTGGACGCTCGGAGTCATGGTCCTGCTGATGCTGGCCATCGGCCTGGGGGTGGCGGCGATCGCCGCCAACGCCGGCGAGCAGGGCCTGGGTGACGAGTCGGCGCTCGGCTTCGGCTTCTTCGGGATGCTGCCGGCCTCGATCTGTGTGATCACGCTCGGGGTGCTGACGATCGCCTCCGAGTACGGCACCGGCATGATCCGTACGACGCTGACGGCCTGCCCGAGCCGCGCCCGGGTGCTGACGGCGAAGGCGATCGTCTTCTTCCTGCTCGTCTTCACGGTGACCACCGTGGTCGCCGCGCTCGTGGGCGCGGTGCAGGTCGCCCTCGTGGACGCGGCGGACACGCCGACGACGAGCGAGTGGCTGCGGGCGACGGTCGGCGCGGGCGGCTACCTGGCCATGCTGGGACTGCTGTCCCTGGCGCTCGGCACGCTGATCCGGCACTCGGCCGGTGCGATCACGGTGATGATCGGTCTGCTGCTGCTGCCGCTGGTGGCGGCGCTGTTCATGTTCTCCGAGGCGCTGAGGTCCGTGCAGGAGTGGCTCCTGACGTACGCGATCCCCTCGCAGATGATCTCGCTGTACGCGGCGCAGCCGCCGTTCGGGGACAAGGGCCCGTCGGGGTGGGAGCCGCTGCTGATCATGACCGGGGTCGCCGGGATCGCGCTGGCCGGCGCGTACGCCCTGCTGAACAGCCGGGACGTGTAGGCCGGCCCCCGGCCCCCTCGGCCCGGCTTCCGGCCCGGCCCCCTGCCTGGCTTCCCGCCTGGCTTCCGGCCCGGCTCCTGCCTGGCTTCCGGCTCAGTACTTCGGCGCGTTCCGGGACCGCTGCACCCTGCTGGTGCGGCGGTCCTTCGCGTTCCAGCAGGCCTTGTGCCAGTGCCGCCGGTCGTCCACTCCCCCGTACTCCGGCCAGGCGACCACGTGCGGGGCGCCGCCGGGGATCTCCTGGTCGCAACCGGGGCAGCGGTAGCGCTTGCCGGGCGCGCTCGCCCCGGCGACGAGGCGGACGTACCACTCCTCGCCCTGCCAGGTCTCGGTGCGCTGCACGCCGCCGTACCGGTCGCCGTGGTCACCCTGCGGCTGCTCGGGCTTCTCGCCGCCTCGGGAACGGTTGTGGCGCGGGGACACGGGCACACCTCACGGGGTCTGGGAACACGGACCGTTCTCTCAAGCCTACGGGCCGCGATGTGGTGCCCCGGGCCCCGTCCGCGACGGCTTAGCCGAAAATCGCAAGAACTTCATGAACGGCCGTTGCCTTTGGCACGTGTCAGACGTTGGTGCCAGTGCGAGGGGAGTTACGCGTCGGCCGCAGAGGAGGCACAAGGCGATGCGCGTGGGTACGTTCGTTCTGGCGGCTCAGTTCCCGGGCCAGGGACAGGGTGAGGCCCTGCACCGGGCGGTGCGGACCGCGGAGGTGGCCGAGGAGGCGGGCCTCGACTCGGTCTGGCTGGCCGAGCACCACTTCGTGCCGTACGGGGTCTGCCCCTCGGCCGTGACACTGGCCGCGCTGCTCCTGGGCCGCACACGACGGCTGCGGGTGGGCACGGCGGTGAGTGTGCTGCCGAACGTCCACCCGGTCGCCCTGGGCGAGCAGGCGGCGCTGCTGCACCTCACCTCGGGGGGCAGGTTCACCCTGGGGGTGGGCCGGGGCGGCCCCTGGGTCGACCTGGAGGTGTTCGGCGCGGGCCTCGGCGCGTACGAGAAGGGCTTCCCCGAATCGCTGGACCTGCTGCTGCGGTGGCTCTCCGAGCCCCGTGTGGGCGCCGAGGGAGAACGATTCGCCTTCCGCGAGGTACCGGTGGTGCCCCGCGCCGACGAGCTGATCGGCGGCGACCCGGCCCCCGAGGTCGTGGTGGCCTGCACGTCGCCGAGGAGCGTACGGCTGGCCGCCGAGCGCGGGCTGCCGATGCTGCTCGGGATGCACTGCGGGGACGAGGAGAAGGCCGAGATGGTCACGGCCTGGGCGCGCTGCGCGCGGGAGGCCGGGCGGGACCCGGACGAGATCGCGCGGATCGGAGCCCAGCACGTCTCGGCGGGCGTGGCCCAGCTCGCGGACCGGGGCGCGGACGCGGCCGAGGCGCTGGTGAAGGCGATGCCGGGCTGGCTGAAGCAGGGCCTCGACGCGCATGTGACGGTCGACGGCCGGCACCGGGCGATGCGGGACCCCGTGGCGTACACGGAGCTGCTGTGCGGGCTGCACCCGGTGGGCACGCCCCGGCGCGCGGCGGACCGGCTGGCGGCGACGGCGGAGCGCACGGGCATCACCCGCTTCGCCCTGCTCGCCGAGGGCACGGGCGACCTGGCGTCGACCGAGGAGAACGTGCGACGGCTCGGCGCCGACGTCCTGCCGCTGCTCGTCTGACCGTACGGACGGAAGTGCGATCCGTACGGGCGGCGGCGCGATCCGTACGGACGGGGGCTCTGTCCGTACGGACGGGGGCGGGACCGTCCGTACGGACAGCGGGAAGAAAGGGCGGGGGCGTGCTGCCGCTCCGGCATCTCCGCGCGGCGATGCGCGTCGACACGCATCGATCGCGTCTCCCGCGATGTGGAGCGGCAGCACCATGTCTCAGCAGTCGCGCAGTTCCGGCGACTGGTTCAGCAGCTGCCCCCGTACGGACGTGAAGCGGGCGAGCCGCTCGTCCACCGACGGGTCCAGCGGGAACACCGCCACCCGGTGGCAGTTCTGGAAGGCGAGACGCACCCCGAAATGCCGCTGCAGCGCACCACGAATGGCATCGCTCGCGAGCGCGCGCAGCAGCTGACCACGTGCCTGCTCATTCGGCGGCGGCGTCTGGTTGTCGGCGAACTCTCCGCCGTCGACCTTCAGCTGAGCCACCAGAGAACTGATCATCTCCCATGCGTAGGGCAGGGAGGTCCGGACGCAGTCGACGAAGTCGGCTTCGTCGACCTCGCCTCGCTCGGCCTGTTCCAACAGTGCCGGTGAGACGTCGAGCGACATGGGTTCTCCTCTCGCGACCCCGCGGACGGGGTCTTGCGGGCAGGGCGAGGACCGGTCGGCCGAACACGCAGCGTGCGCGGACGACGACCTCCAGCTTCCACGGTAAGCGCGCAGTCCTGCACGCACCAGGAGATGGGGAACAGAACCGGCTGATAACCGACGGGTGTTCGGCTCAGGATCATGCCCGGAGGGGGTCCGGGTGATGCCCGAATCGCGCGGAAGAGCGCCCGTCTTGTAGCGTTGGCGACCATGCGTCTCGTCATTGCCCGTTGCTCCGTGGACTACGCGGGCCGGCTCACGGCCCACCTGCCCTCCGCGCCCCGTCTGATCCTCGTCAAGGCAGACGGCAGCGTCTCCATCCACGCGGACGACAGGGCGTACAAACCGCTCAACTGGATGTCCCCGCCCTGCACGCTCAAGGAGGGTGCCGACGGTGAGGCGGGCATCTGGACCGTGATCAACAAAGCGGGCGAGAAACTGATCATCACGATGGAGGAAGTCCTCCACGACTCCTCGCACGAACTCGGTGTGGACCCGGGTCTCATCAAGGACGGCGTCGAGGCGCACCTCCAGGAACTGCTCGCCGACCGCATCGAGACCCTGGGCGAGGGCTACACCCTGATCCGCCGCGAGTACCCGACCGCGATCGGCCCGGTGGACATCCTCTGCCGGGACTCGGACGGCGCGACGGTCGCGGTCGAGATCAAGCGGCGCGGCGAGATCGACGGCGTCGAGCAGCTGACCCGCTACCTGGAGCTGCTCAACCGCGATCCGCACCTCGCGCCGGTGCGGGGCGTCTTCGCCGCCCAGGAGATCAAGCCGCAGGCCCGGGTCCTGGCGACGGACCGCGGGATCGGCTGCGTGGTCCTGGACTACGACGCGATGCGGGGCATCGAGGACGACAAGCTGCGGCTGTTCTGACGGACGGCGATGGCGGTACGGGGACGGCCCCGGGTGCGGTGAACGCGCCCGGGGCCGTCCCCGTCTTCGTACGCCCTCTTCGGCTCCGTGACGTCCGTCAGGCGGGCGTCTGCGAGGCGGTGGTGTCGCCGGGGGCGGGCGAGCCGCCGAGGGACGAGGACGCGGAGTTGCTGGGGCTGCCCTCCTCCGCCGGCGGGGTCGTCGCGGGCGTGGTCGTCGTGGGCGGGGTGGTGGTCGGCGGCGTCGCCGGCGGGGTGGTGGTGGTAGGCGGCGTCACCGGCGGGGTCGTGGTCGACGGCTTCGGCGACGTCGTCGTGGGCCGCGGAGGCCGCGAGGTCGGGTCCGTCGGCTGCTTCGTCGTCGTGGGCGGCGTGGTGGTCGTCGGGCTGTCCGAGGTCGACGGCGTGCCGGTGGTGCCCGGGGTTCCCGAGCTCGACGGGTCCGACGGGTCGGACGTGCCCGACGGGGAGGTGCTCCCGGAGACGGAGGGGCTCGGGGAGTCGGAGCGGGTGGCCTCGCCGGTCTCGCCGGGCTCCGCCTCGCCCTCGGCCGGCTGCTCCTCGCCGTCGATGCCGTCGTCGGTGGTGTCGTCGGTGGCCGTGCTGTCGGAGGTGACGCGGTTGGTGGCCGGGTCCTCGCCGTTGCCGGAGGTGGCGCCGAGGGTCACGACGGTGCCGAGGACGGCGACGAGGAGCGCGCCCGCGCCGACCGCGGCGAGGTTGCGGCGTGCGCCGCTGATGATGCCGCCCCTGAGGCTGGGGCGGCCGGCGCCCTTGGCGGTGTCGGGGCGGGTGATGAGCGTCGGGCCCTCGTCGGCGAAGTCGGGGAACGCCGGCATCGAGGACTGCGCCGGGGCCCGCCCGGGGCCCCCGGACAGCGGGGCCTGGCTCACGGCGCCGCCCGGCGGCGTCGGGGAGGGCTCGGGGGCCGGTCTACGCCCGGGGCCGCGCAGGGAGGGAATGCCCCGGGGCGGTGAGACGGGCTCCTCGGCGCGGGTGGCGGCCGGGGCGGTGTGCTCCCCGGAGAGGTCGGCGACCAGGGCGAGCGCCCGGCGTCCCGCGACGGTGCCGCGCTTGTCGGCGAGCACCCCGCGCATGCCGATGGAGGCCTCCAGCTCGGCGCGGGCCCGCTCCAGGTTTCCGGCGCACAGGGCGAGGACACCGAGCTCGTGGTGGAAGTAGGCCTCCTCGGCGACCTCGCCGGTGAGCCGGGCGGCCTCCTGTCCGGCGCGCAGGACCCGCTCCCAGGCGCCCCAGTGCAGTCCGGCGGCGAAGGCCGGGGCGGCGGCGCGGGCGAGCAGGACGGCGGTGGCGCGGTGTTCGGTGGCGCGGTGCTCGGCCTCGGGGTTGCCCCGGGTGCCGGCGACGAGGACGGAGAGGGCGGCGAGCAGGGCGTCGGACTCGGCGGCGGCCCGCTCGGGGGTGACGGAGGGGTGCGCGGCCCACCAGGCGTAGTGCTGGGCGACGGTGTGGGCGCGGTCGGCGCCCTCCGTCTCGTACCCCTGGGCGAGGAGCTGGGTGAGGACCCCGGCGGCGAGCCGGTAGCGGGGTCCGACCGGGGAGAGCAGGCCGCAGGCCCGCAGTTCGCCGAGGGCGGCGTCGGCGTGGGTGTCGCCGACGAGGGCCGGCAGATGGGCCTGGTGCGGGACCTCGCCGCCGAGGGCCACGGCGAAGCGCAGCGTGGTCTGGGCGGAGCGGCTGAGACGGGAGGCGAGCAGGGCGGCGGGGGCGGCGCCCTCGCCGAGGCTGGGCAGGGGTATCTCGCGCAGTTCGACGTCGGGGTCGTCGAGTCCGTCGAAGGCCGCGGCGGCGGCCGCCGCGGCCGCTTCGGGGTCGGCCGGCCCGAAGGCCTCTTCGAGGGCGCCGAAGGCGTCGAACTCGGCGGGGGTGACGCGGAGCCGGTCGCGCTGCCGGAGCAGGGCGCCGGCCTGGACGAAGCGGAGCGGCAGGCCCTCGGACTCGAACCACAGGTCCCCGGCCCAGTTCGCCTCGTCGTCGGTGAGGGTGCGGCCGACGGCGCTCTCCAGGAGCTTGAGCGCGGCGCCGCGGCCGAGGCCGGCGAGGTGGACGTCCTCGACCTGCGCGTCGGCCGAGGGCGCGGGGGTGTCGGGTCCGGCGGCGAGCAGGAAGGCGCATTCGGGGGCGGCGGCGAGGAACTCGTCGAGGGCGGCGCCACCGAACTCCAGGTCGTCGACGACCACGACGGCGCCGATCTCGCGGAGCCGGTCGTGGAGCACGGCGGTGCCGGGGCGGTGGTCCGGGGAGTACCGGACGGCGGCGAACAGCTCGTGGAGGAGTTCGGCCGGGGTGCGGTGGTGGCCGGAGAGCCGGACCACTCCGTCGGGCGCGAGGTCGGCGCAGTCGGCGGCGACGGCGTCGAGGAGGGCGGTGCGGCCGGATCCGGCGGGGCCGCTCAGGCGGGCGGAGCGGCCGCGGCCGAGGATGCCGACGAGGCGCTCGCGCTCCTGCTCGCGTTCGAGGAGGGGCAGCGTGGGCGCGGCCGGGCCCGGCGGTATGGGCGGGGCGGCCGTGCGGGCGGCCTCGGCCCGCTCCTCGGCGGTGCGGGGGCGGGGGGCCGCGGGCTCCTGTCCGGGCGGGCAGGGTTCGATCTCGCTGCCGTCGACCGGGTTGACGGTGACGAGCAGGTCGCCGGAGACGAGCCGGACGACGCGGGCACGCGCGGGTGCGGGGGCCGGGGCGGGGGTGCCGCGACCCTGGCGGGCTTCGTCGCCCTCGCCGTCGTGTCCGTACTCCTCCGGCCCCCGGTTGATCGGGTCCATGGTCCAAGCCCCCAAGAAGCGGTGTCCGGTGCCCGCCGGGTGGGTCCGTCAATGTGCAGGCGACCGAACCCTAGACCGTGGTCAGACGCTCGGGAACAGGTGGGGTCCCCAGGAGACCCAGTCGTCACGGTCTTGTGAGGATTGAGCGTGACGCCTGGTTCACACAGCTGCTTCACACCCGCGCCACCGCGGGTTGCCCCGCCCGGTCGCGCCTGCTCGCGCCCGGGGCGCGCCCGCTCGCGGTCGGGGCCCGCCCGGGGCGCCCCCGCTCCGGGTGGTCACACCCGGGGCAGGGACTCCAGGGCGAGGCCGCCCTCGATGGCGAGGATGCGGTGCAGCTTGGTGGCGACGAGCAGCCGCTGCATCTGGGGCGGCACCCCGCGCAGGACGAGACGTCGGCCGCAGCGGCCCGCGCGTCGGTGGGCGCCCATGATGACGCCGAGTCCGGTCGCGTCCCAGGAGTCGAGGCCGGTCAGGTCGAGCACCAGGTCGCCGACGCCGTCGTCGACGGCCGAGTGCAGGACCGTACGGGCGTCCGCCGCGCTGCGGACGTCGAGGCGGCCCCCGACGACCAGCTCGACATGGTCGCCCCTGATGTGCATATGCGCTCCCCGAGAGTGCTCCGTCTTCGCAACAACTGACTGCCGCACCGGCAGATACGTTGCGCCTTGTCAGCGAACCGATACCGAAATTCACCCCACGGGGTGAGGCGGGGTGGCGGGTACGGCTCAGTACTTGTAGAAGCCCTGCCCGCTCTTGCGGCCGATGTCACCCGCGTCCACCATCCGGCGCATCACTTCGGGTACCGCGAACTTCTCGTCCTGGGACTCGGTGTAGATGTTGTTGGCCGCGTTCACCAGGATGTCGATGCCGGTGAGGTCGGCGGTGGCGAGCGGGCCCATGGCGTGGCCGAAGCCGAGCCTGCAGGCGATGTCGATGTCCTCGGCGGTGGCGACGCCGGACTCGTGGAGCTTGGCCGCCTCGACGACGAGGGCCGAGATGAGGCGGGTGGTGACGAAGCCGGCGACGTCGCGGTTGACGACGATGCAGGTCTTGCCGACGGACTCGGCGAACTCCCGGGCGGTGGCGAGGGTCTCGTCGCTGGTCTTGTAGCCGCGGACGAGCTCGACGAGCTGCATCATCGGGACCGGCGAGAAGAAGTGGACGCCGACGACGGACTCGGGGCGCTCGGTCACCGCGGCGATCTTGGTGATCGGGATCGCGGAGGTGTTGGAGGCGAGGACGGCGCCGTCCTTGGCGATCTTGTCGAGCGAGCGGAAGATCTCGTGCTTGACGTCGAGGTTCTCGAAGACTGCCTCGACGACGACATCGGCGTCGGCGACGGCCTCGAGCTCGGTGGTGGCGGTGATGCGGCCGAGCGCGGCCTCGGCGTCGGCGGCGTCCAGCTTGCCCTTCGCGACGAACCGGTCGTACGACGCCTTGATGCCGTCGGTGCCCCGGGTGAGGGCGGCGTCGGTGACGTCACGCAGGACGACGTCCCAGCCCGCCTGCGCCGAGACCTGTGCGATGCCGGATCCCATGAGTCCGGCCCCGATGACGGCGAGCTTCCTGGCCACGATGTTCCACCCCTTAACGCCTGTTCACTTCTGGCTCTCCGGCGGAGATTAGCGGTCGGGAGGCGCCATGTGACCGTGAAGTAATGCGCGTCACGCCCTCTTTGACGGACGTCACACTCGCAGCACCCCGTTCGGGCACCTCCACGGTCGCTACATACCCTCGGGGGGTATATGGTCGAGCGCACTTGTCCGACTGCCGCCGCACGGGGAGGAGCCGCCGTCATGCGTCCGTACGCCCTGGGGACCGCCCCCGCGCCCCTGCTCCTGCTGACCGGCATGGTCAGCCTCCAGTTCGGCTCCGCCTTCGCGAAGCGGCTCTTCGAGGAGACCGGCCCGGCCGGCGCCACCCTGTTGAGGCTGCTCATCGCCGCCACCCTGCTCTGTCTGTTCACCCGGCCCGCACCCCGGCTGCTCCGCACCCACGGTCGACTGCTGCTGCCGTACGGGGCCGTGTTCGCCGTGATGCAGTTCTCCTTCTACGAGGCGACCTCGCGGCTCCCGCTCGGCGTGGTGGTGACGCTGGAGTTCAGCGGACCGCTGCTGCTCGCCGCCGTCACCTCGCGGCGCGCCCTCGACCGGGCCCGGGTGGCGCTCGCCGGCATCGGCCTGCTCGTCCTCGGCGGTACGAAGGGCATGGACGACCCGGTCGGGCTGGCCGCGAGCCTGCTCACCGGGGCGGCTCTCACCGGATACATCCTGCTCGGCGCCCGGGTCGGCAGGGCCGTCCCCGGCGGCTCGGGCCTCGCCCTCGGCCTCACGGTGGCGGCCGTGCTCGCCCTGCCCACCGCCCCGGCCCTCGGCCTGCCCTCCGTGGACGTCCTGCTCGAACCGGGGGTGCTGGGGGCCGCGCTCGCGGTGGCCGTGCTCACGACGGTGGTGCCGTTCTCGCTGGAATTCGCCGCGCTGCGGCGGATGCCGCCGCGGGTCTTCGCCGTCCTCTCGACGGTGGAGCCGGTGATCGCGGCCCTGGTGGGCCTCGCGCTGCTCGGCGAACACCTGACGTGGGTCCAGTGGGCGGCCGTGCTCTGCGTGGTGGGCGCGGCGGTCGGCACGGGCCTGGCCGCGGGCACCCCGGACAAGGAGGCCGAGCCGTCCGGCACGTCGCCTCGCGCCGCCCCGAGCACGCCGCCGGACACGGCCCCGGACGTGGCCCCGGACACCCCGCCCGGCTCCTCCCCCGCACCGTCCGATCGATCCCCCTCCCGGAAGAACGGAGTGCACCAATGACCAGCACCACCACCCACCCCTGGAGCCCCCAGGCCACGGACCGCGTCGCGCCCCTCCTGGAGACCGTCTCCACGACCTCCCGCTCGGCGGTCCTCGTCGCGGGCGGCTACTTCGACACCGCCGCCGGCATCGGCACCTTCTCGCTCAACTCCTTCGCCCTCGCGCAGGAGACCGGCGCGGCCGCGCGCCGGCTGCACCGCGGCAACAAGGTGCTCTACGACGTCATCGTCAACGACCTCGGCATGTCCTGTTCCACCGACGTCTGTACGCTGCCGGCCGCCGGCCCCGCCGAGATCGACCTCTCCCCGCTCACCGCCTCGGCCGCCGGGGCCGGGATCTCCTTCACCGTCACCCGCGAGCGGAACCTGCGCAATCGCGCGGCCCGTTCGATGAAACGGTGGCTGCGCGACCCCGCCACCGAGCCGCTGTTCACCCGCGAGGGCGACGAGATCGTCTTCCGCTCCCGCCAGTACGAGAAGGTGCTCGCCGGGGTCGTCGCGGACGGCCATGTCGTACCCCGCTGCCCGCTGATCGTTGCCGAGTACTTCGCCCGCTACTTCACCCGGCTGCGGCGGACCTTCCCCGACTGCGCGCACCGCCATGTCGTCGACATCAACTCGCTCGCCGACCGGGACAAGGTGACCAAGGGCGCCGAGATCTACCTCCGGACGCAGGGCACTCCCGAGGAGGAGATCGTCCTCGTCTTCGCCGACCCGTCCTGTGCCGATCCGCTGGCCCTGACCTATACGGCGTACGACTTCTGACGATCCTTCACATCCGTCCACCCGTCCACCCGTCCGAACGGAAGAGGGAGAAACCGGCATGGTCACGATCTATCTCGACCACCAGGCGACCACCCCGATGGACCCGGCGGTCGCCGAGGCGATGACCTTCGCCGCCACCCACTGCTACGCCAACCCGTCCAGCCCGCACGCCGCCGGCATCCGCGCCTTCCGCGAGGTCGAGCGGGCGCGCGGGGCGATCGCCCGGTTCATCGGGGCGGGGCGCAGCGAGATCTGCTTCACCTCCGGCGCGACGGAGGGCAACAACCTCGCGATCAAGGGGGTCGTACGGCCCGGCGCGGCGCGCCATGTGGTGACGACGGCGGTGGAGCACAAGTCCGTGCTCGACACCTGCCGTTCGCTGCGGGAGGCGGGGCACGACGTGACGGTGCTGCCGGTCGACGAGGAGGGCCGGGTCGATCCGGGGCGGGTGGCGGCGGCGCTGCGGCCGGACACCGCGCTCGTCTCGGTGATGCTCGCCAACAACGAGGTCGCCACCGTCCAGCCGGTCGCCGAGATCGGCGCGCTGACCCGGGCGGCGGGGGTCCCCCTGCACTGCGACGCGACCCAGGGCGTGGGCTCGCTGCCGGTGGACGTACGGGCGCTCGGCGTCGATCTGCTGACGTTCTCCGGGCACAAGATCTACGGCCCGAAGGGTGTCGGCGTGCTGTATGTCGCCAACCGGCTCTCGGACCGGGCGCCGCTGGTGCCGCTGCTGCACGGCGGCGGTCAGGAGCGCGGGCTGCGCGCGGGCACCCTCAACACGGCGGCGGTCATCGGCCTGGGCGCGGCCGTCGGGGTCCTCGCGGCGGGCCGGGAGGCGGAGGCGGTACGGCTCGCGGGGCTGCGGGCGCGGTTCCTGTCCGAGCTCGCGGAGCTCGTCCCGTACGAGCTCAACAGCGGTACGGGGCCCGGTTTCCTGCCGCATGCCGTCAATCTGTCCTTCCCGGACGTGGACGCGCAGCAGCTGCTCCTGGAGGTCGCGGATCTCGCGGTCTCGACGGGTTCGGCGTGCAACAGCTCGGCCCAGGAGCCCTCGCACGTGCTGCGGGCGATCGGTCTCGCGCCGGAGCGGATCCGGGGCAGCGTCCGGATCTCGTTCGGCCGCTTCACGACGGAGGAGGACGCGATCCGCGCGGCCCACGCGCTGGCCGCGGTGGCCGGCCGCCGCCCCGCATCCACGCCGTAGGCCCCGGGCCCGTCAGCCCTCCCGTACCGCGTAGTTCAGCACCTTCTCGCTCAGTAGCTCCTCGATCTCGTCGAGGAGCACGAGCGCCTCGCGGGAGACGGTGGTCGCCCTGCCCCCGGTGGTCATCGCGCGGGTGATGTAGCCGACGACGGTGTTCTCGATCCAGGCGAGCTGTCCGCCGACGAGCAGCGGCAGCGGGTCCTCGGCGGCGGCGCCGGTCTCCTCGCGGAGGGTGGTGACGACGGCGTCGTGGACCTGCTGCTGGACGTGGAAGAGCCGGGCCTTGAGGGTGGGGGCGTGCTCGATGACGTTCATGAAGGCGTCGAAACCGTCCATGAGTCCGTACGCGGGTGACACGGCCCCGATGTCCTGGCGGAGTTCGCGCAGGACGGCCCGCGCTGCGGACTCCCCCCGGTCGCGGCCGCGGATCGCGCGGGCGAGGCGCTGGGTGACGCCGTCCATCCGGTCGAGGAAGAGGTCCTCTTTGGCCGGGAAGTAGTTGTAGACCGTGTTGACGGAGACGTCCGCCGCCTCGGCGACGTCCGCGACGGTCACATGGACGAAGCCGTGCTCCAGGAAGAGCCCGGTCGCGATGTCCGAGATCCGCTGCTTCGTCTCGCGCTTCTTGCGTTCCCTGAGTCCCTCGGCCATGCCCCTCATCCTAGGCTCCCTGAACTTTTACCACCTCCCCAACTTTGCTTGCACTAGAATTTTGGAGACGTTGCAAAATTTCAGTGACTCTGTTTTCGTGGTCGCCATGCCCATCATCAGCACGGCCGGGCTCGCCCGGACCTTCACGACCAGGAGCGGCCCCGTGGAGGCCGTCCGCGGAATCGACCTCACCGTCCGGCCCGGCGAGATCCTCGCCCTCCTCGGCCCCAACGGCGCGGGGAAGACCACGACCCTCCGCATGCTCACCACGCTGCTCCCGCCCACCGGCGGCGCCGCCACCGTCGCCGGCCACGACCTCGTACGGGACCCCGCCGCCGTCCGCCGCCGCATCGGGTACGTCGCCCAGTCCGGCGGCCTCGACCCGCAGGAGACCGTCCGCTCCGAGCTCGTCACCCAGGGCAGGCTCTACGGCATGAACCGGGCCCGCGCGACGGCCCGCGCCGAGGAACTCGCGGCCGACCTCGGACTCACCGAACTCCTCGACCGCGGGACCCCGGCGCTCTCCGGCGGTCAGCGCCGCCGGCTCGACCTCGCCATGGGACTCACCCACCGGCCGGAGATCCTCTTCCTCGACGAGCCGACGACCGGCCTCGACCCCGGCAGCCGCGCCGACCTGTGGGCGCTGGTGCGGCGGCTGCGCGACGAGCACGGCACCACCGTCGTCCTCACCACCCACTACCTGGACGAGGCCGACACCCTCGCCGACCGGCTGGTCGTCGTCGACAAGGGCACGGTCGTCGCCGAGGACACCCCCGCCGGCCTCAAGGCCACCCACGGCGCCGCCACCCTCCAGGACGCCTTCCTCGCCGTCACCGGACGCGGTCCGGCCCCCGTCGACACGACCCCCGTAGCCGTCTAGGACCTCCCGGTCCCCTCACGTCCTCAGGACATCCGATGCTTCTCCACGACACCGTGCTCCTCTTCGGGCGCTACGCCCGCCAGACCCTGCGTTCCCCGTTCCAGATCTTCTTCGGCGCCCTGATGCCGCTGCTCTACCTGCTGCTCTTCGGGCCGCTGCTCACCGGGCTGCCGCTCGGCCGCGAGGGCGACTCCTGGCAGATCCTCGTCCCCGGGCTCCTGCTCCAACTGGGGCTCTTCGGCGCCTCGTTCGCCGGCTTCTCGATCATCATGGAGAAGAACTGGGGCGTGTTCGACCGGATGCGGGTCACCCCGGTGAGCCGGCTCGCCCTGCTGCTCGGCCGGGTCCTGCGGGACGCCGCGCTCTTCGTCTTCCAGGCGGTGTTGCTCGTCCTGGTCGCCCTGCCGATGGGCCTCAGGGCACCGCTCGGCGGCATCCTGATCGGCTTCGGCTTCGTCGCGCTGCTCTCGGTGGCGCTTGCCTCACTCTCGTACGCCCTCGCCCTGAAGCTGCGCACCCCACAGGAATTCGGACCCGCGATCAACACGCTCGCGATGCCGGCGATGCTGCTGTCGGGCCTGATGCTGCCGATGACCCTCGCCCCCGGCTGGCTCGACGTGCTCTCGCGTCTGATGCCGTTCCGCCATCTGGTGGACGCGGTCCGAGAGGCGTACATCGGGCACTACACGACACCGACGCTGCTGTACGGGGTGCTCGTCGCCCTCGCGGTCGCGGCGCTCGCCGTGACGGTCGGCACACGGACGTTCCAGAAGGCCATCGCCTAACTAGGCTGGTCCCATGGTCAATCTGACGCGCATCTACACCCGTACCGGCGACCAGGGCACCACGGCGCTCGGCGACATGAGCAGGACCGCCAAGACGGATCTGCGGATCTCGGCCTACGCCGACGCCAACGAGGCCAACGCCGCCATCGGTACGGCGATCGCCCTCGGGCAGCTCGACGAGGAGCTCGTCAAGGTCCTCGTCCGGGTGCAGAACGACCTCTTCGACGTGGGCGCGGACCTCTGCACCCCGGTGGTCGAGGACCCGAAATACCCGCCGCTGCGGGTCGAGCAGTCGTACGTCGACAAGCTGGAGGCCGACTGCGACCTCTTCCTGGAGCAGCTCGACAAGCTGCGCTCCTTCATCCTGCCGGGCGGCACGCCCGGGGCAGCGCTGCTGCACCAGGCGTGCACGGTGGTCCGGCGGGCGGAGCGCTCCACCTGGGCGGCCCTGGAGGTCCACGGCGAGACGATGAACGCCCTGACCGCCACGTACCTCAACCGCCTCTCAGACCTGCTGTTCATCCTTGCGCGTGCCGCGAACAAGGAGGTCGGGGACGTGCTCTGGGTCCCGGGCGGGGACCGCTGACTCCCGGGCGGAGGCCGCTGACTCCCGGGCGGATGCCGGGGCCTCTCCCTCCGGGGCCTTCTTCGGCCAGATCGCGTAGCTGAGCGCGATCAGGCCGTGGATGCCCGCCGCCCGCCAGGCGACGAAGATCCAGCCGTAGAGGCTGTCCGTGTTCCCGTCGTCGCCGACGTACAGCGCGGCCAGGAGCAGCAGCCCCGAGGCGACGGCCGCCGCCGTCACCGAGCCCAGCCAGACCTTGCCCTCGTGGCGGGCGCGGGCCATGCCGTACCGCGGAGGCTTCGGGGGCCGGGTCGCGCCGCCGAAGCGGTGGGCGGCGTGGCCGTCGAGCCACTTCACGGTGCGGTGGCCGTGGCCGACGGTGTAGCCGATGTAGAGGGCGGCGAGGCCGTGCTTCCAGCTGGGGTCGGCGCCGTTCTTGAGGTCGATCGCGGTGACGACGAGGAGGAGCACCTCCAGGAGCGGCTCGCAGAGCAGCAGCGCGATACCCGTCCGGGGCATCTTCAGGAGGTAGCGGGCGGCGAGGCCGGCGGCCAGCAGGACCCAGAAGCCCACCTCGCAGACGACGATCAGCGTGACGATCACGACGGTTCCCCTTTCGGTTCCCCTTCAGCGTCCCGTGGCATCCGGCCGCGTTCGTCGTCATCGGTGACGAAGTACGCCTACATCCTTCGACGGAGGGACGGATCGGCCCGGACGAGGAGGTCGGAGCGGGTACGGGCGTGTTGGATGAGTACGTGACACTCCCCCGCCCGCACCGATTCGACCTGCTCATGGGCTTCCTGGGGCTCACCTCCGGCCTGCTCCTGTGGTCCTTCGATCTCTACACGACCGGCGGACGGATCTTCGACCAGGACTGGGCGCCGCTGATCCCGCTCGCGGTGATGGCCTCGGCGGAGGCGCTGCGCCGGACGATGCCGCAGACGGCGCTGGTCGTCGGCACGCTCGCGATCGTCGCCGACCAGTTCACCAACGGGAACCTGGTCACGGTCCTGATGTTCACGGACGTGGTCTACGCGGCCGTCGTGTACGGGAAGCCCGCCTCCGCCCGCCGGGTCCCGTACACCACCGGACTGATCACGGTCGCGGTGACCGTCGGCTTCCTCGTCTGGTGGCAGAACGCGATCGCCCTGGTCGTCGGGGTGCTCACGGGCATGATCTCCTTCATGCCCGCGATGACCGGCGCCGTCGTACGGAACCACCGGGAGGCCGCGGACGCCGCCCGGCTGCGCGCCGAACAGACCGCCCTGCTCGCCGAGATGGACCGGACGCAGGCCGTCGTCGCCGAGCGGGCCCGGATGGCCCGCGAGCTGCACGACATGGTCGCGAACCACCTCTCGGCGATCGCGATCCACTCCACCGCGGCGATGTCGATCGACGAGCCGGCCACCACCCGGCAGGCGCTGACCGTGATCCGGGAGAACAGCGTGGCCGGCCTCTCGGAGATGCGGCGGCTCATCGGCCTCCTCCGGGACAGCAGCGGCGACGCGGAGCCGGCCGCCGCGCCCACCCTCGCCGGACTCGACGCCCTGGTCGAGCAGGCCCGGGCCAACGCCCGGCCGAGCGGGCTCGACCTCGTCCTGGAGGACAGCCGGGAGTCGACGGCGGGCCTGCCGGCTCCGGTGGAGCTGGCCGCGTACCGGATCGTGCAGGAGTCCCTGACGAACGCGCTCAAGCACGCGGCGCCGGGCGAGGTCCGGGTGGTGCTCGCCCGCGAGAAGGGAGCCCTTACCGTCGAGGTGACGAGTCCGTCCGGGGAACGCCCCGGTCCCACGGCACCCGGTTCGGGTGCCGGTCTGGTGGGGATGCGGGAGCGGGTGGACCTGCTCGGCGGCGCGTTCGAGGCGGGTCCGGTGACGGACCGCGAGGGACGGAAACAGTGGCGCGTCCGGGCGGAACTGCCCATGGACGCGAAGGACGAGGAGCGGGCATGACAGTGCGGGTGGTGGTCGCCGAGGACCAGTCCGCGGTACGGGCGGGCCTGGTGCTCATCCTGGGCAGCGCACCGGACATCGAGGTGGTCGGCGAGGCGGCGGACGGCGAGCGGGCGGTGGAGCTCGCCCGCGAACTGCGCCCGGACCTGGTCCTGATGGATGTGCAGATGCCCCGGATGGACGGGGTGACGGCGACCGGGATCGTCGTGTCGGAGGGCCTCGCCGATGTGCTGGTCCTGACCACCTTCGACCTCGACGCGTACGTCTTCGGGGCGCTGCGGGCGGGGGCGTCCGGCTTCCTGCTGAAGAACGCGGAGGCGCGGGAGCTGATCGAGGCGGTCCGGACGGTGGCGCGCGGCGAGGGGCTGATCGCCCCCGCGGTGACCCGGCGGCTGATCGCGGAGTTCGCGGCGACGGGCCGTCCGGCGCCGGCGACGGCGGGCACGGACCCCTCCGTGCTCGATGCCCTGACGCCCCGGGAGCGGCAGGTGCTGTCGACGCTCGGCGAGGGTCTGTCGAACGCGGAGATCGCGGTACGTCTCGACATGGCGGAGGCGACGGTGAAGACCCACGTCAGCAAGGTGCTCGGCAAGCTCGCCCTGCGGAGCAGGGTCCAAGCAGCCGTCCTGGCACAGGAGTTGGGCGTCTAGGCGGACATCGGCGACGTTGGTCTGGACCTCTTGACGATTGGTCCAGACCTTCCTACGCTCGCGGGGCGCGCGCATCTTCACGGACCACCCCCACCCATGTCCGTCCGCAACTTGAGGAGCACCGTTGAGCACTCAAGCACCGACGCGCAGAACAGGGTTCAGACACCGGGCCGCCGCCGGTCTCACCGCCCTGATCCTGCCCCTGGCCGCGATGGTCGGCCTCGCAGCACCCGCCGAAGCGGCCACTTCGGTCACCGCCACCTACACCAAGGTCTCCGACTGGGGCTCCGGCTTCGAGGGCAAGTGGACGGTGAAGAACACCGGCACCACCACGCTCTCCTCCTGGGCCGTCGAGTGGGACTACCCCTCCGGCACCGCCGTCACCTCGGCCTGGGACGCCACCGTCACCAGCTCCGGCACCCACTGGACCGGCAAGAACGTCGGCTGGAACGGCACCCTCGCCCCCGGCGCCAGCGTCTCCTTCGGCTTCAACGGCACCGGCTCCGGCGCACCGAGCGGCTGTAAGATCAACGGCGCTTCCTGCGACGGCGGCACCCAGCCCGGCGACAACGCCCCCTCCGCCCCCGGCGCCCCCGGCGCCTCCGCCATCACCGACACCTCGGTGAAGCTCACCTGGAGCGCGGCCACCGACGACAAAGGCATCAAGAACTACGACGTCAAGCGCGACGGCACCACCGTCGCCACCGTCACGGGCCTCACGTACACCGACACGGGCCTGACCGCCGGCACCGACTACAGCTACACGGTCGTCGCCCGCGACACCATCGACCAGACCGGCCCCGCCTCCGGGGCGACCCCCGTCCGCACCACGGGCGGCGGCGGAGGCAACCCCGGCTCCACCGTGAAGATGGGCTACTTCACCAACTGGGGCGTCTACGGACGCAACTACCACGTGAAGAACATCGTGACCTCGGGCTCCGCGTCCAAGATCACCCACATCAACTACGCCTTCGGCAACGTCCAGGGCGGCAAGTGCACCATCGGTGACGCCTACGCCGACTACGACAAGGCCTACACCGCCGACCAGTCCGTCGACGGCGTCGCCGACACCTGGGACCAGCCGCTGCGCGGCAACTTCAACCAGCTGCGCAAGCTGAAGAAGGCCTACCCGAACATCAAGATCCTGTGGTCCTTCGGCGGCTGGACCTGGTCCGGCGGCTTCGGCCAGGCCGTGCAGAACCCGGCCGCCTTCGCGCAGTCCTGCTACGACCTGATCGAGGACCCGCGCTGGGCCGACGTCTTCGACGGCATCGACCTGGACTGGGAGTACCCCAACGCCTGCGGCCTCTCCTGCGACACCAGCGGGCCCGCCGCCTTCAAGAACATGATGCAGGCCATGCGCGCCAAGTTCGGCGCCAACTACCTGGTCACGGCGGCCGTCACGGCCGACGCCTCCTCCGGCGGCAAGATCGACGCCGCCGACTACGCGGGCGCCGCGCCGTACATGAACTGGTTCAACGTCATGACGTACGACTTCTTCGGCGCCTGGGCCGCGCAGGGCCCGACGGCCCCGCACTCCCCGCTCACCTCGTACGCCGGCATCCCGCAGGCGGGCTTCAACTCCGCCGAGGCGATCGCCAAGTTCAAGGCGAAGGGCGTGCCCGCCAACAAGCTGCTGCTCGGCATCGGCTTCTACGGACGCGGCTGGACCGGCGTCACCCAGGCGGCCCCCGGCGGCACGGCGACCGGCCCGGCCCCGGGCACCTACGAGCAGGGCATCGAGGACTACAAGGTCCTCAAGACCTCCTGCCCGGCCACCGGCACCGTCGCGGGCACGGCCTACGCGAAGTGCGGCAGCAACTGGTGGAGCTACGACACCCCGGCCACGGTCACGTCCAAGATGAGCTGGGCGAAGAACCAGGGCCTGGGCGGCGCGTTCTTCTGGGAGTTCAGCGGTGACACCGGCAACGGCGAGCTCGTCGGCGCCATCAACACCGGTCTGAACTAACCCCCCACGGGGGCGACACGACGAAGCGGGGGCCGGCGCAGCACGCCGACCCCCGCTTCCTCACGTCCTACGCGACGTTCACCCTCTGCCCCGGAGGCGCCGCCTCCAGCCAGGCCATGAACCCCGTCCGGGCGTCCTCGCTCATCGCGAGCTCCAGGCGGACGCCCTCGTACATACAGGGCTGGATCACCATGTCGGAGAGCAGCGCGAGCTCCTCCTCGCCCTCCGGCATCCGGCGCTCCAGGGCCACGATCGACGAGCGCTCCAGGACGCGGCGCGGGCGGGGCGCGTACGAGAAGACCCGGAACCAGGCGATCTCGTCACCGCTGTAACGGGCGACGCCGTACACCCAGCCCTTGCCGCTCGGATCCGGCTCGTCCGGGACGTCCCAGTGCAGCGAGCAGTCGAAGGTGCCGCCGGCACGCTGGATCAGCCTGCGGCGCAAGCCGAAGACGAAGAGCCCGATCACCACCAGTGCGACGACCAGGCCGCACACGAGCAGAGCGAGGAACATCTTCACCGACCTCCTCGCTGCGTCCCGTAGCCGACACCGCCGGCAGAACCGAATACAACCTGCATCTGCATCGCCTCAGCCGCGGCACGGTCTGGAAAATTCCAGCCGTGCCGCGGCTGAGGGCACTACTCTGCGCGGACCGTCAGCGGACCGCTACCGCGCGCAGCCGGACATCGGCGCGCCGCTCGGCGGCCGCGTCGGAATCCGACTTCGCACGCTCCAGCGCGCGCTCGGCACGCTGGGCGTCGATCTCGTCCGCCAGCTCGCAGATCTCCGCGAGCAGAGACAGCTTGTCGTCGGCGAACGAGATGAATCCACCGTGGACGGCGGCGACGACAGTCGCGCCCTCACTGGTACGGATGGTCACCGGGCCCGACTCCAGCACACCGAGCAGCGGCTGGTGGCCGGGCATGACGCCGATGTCGCCGGAGGTGGTACGCGCGATGACCAGGGTGGCCTCGCCGGACCAGACACTCCGGTCCGCGGCGACCAGCTCGACGTGCAGCTCAGCAGCCAAGGGTGGCTCCTCGGGTCACCACCCGGCGGTCGTGCCGGGTGTTGGGGTCAATTCTAGTGGGCGTGGTGAGGGGGGCGGGACCGGATCCCGCCCCCCTCGGGAGAGCACGGGGCTCAGGAGACGCCGAGCTCCTTGGCGTTGGCCTTGAGGTCCTCGAGGCCACCACACATGAAGAACGCCTGCTCGGGGAAGTGGTCGTACTCACCGTCGCAGATCGCGTTGAACGCGGCGATCGACTCGTCGAGCGGAACGTCCGAACCGTCCACACCGGTGAACTGCTTCGCCGCGTGGGTGTTCTGGGACAGGAAGCGCTCGACACGGCGGGCGCGGTGGACAACGAGCTTGTCCTCCTCGCTCAGCTCGTCGATACCGAGGATCGCGATGATGTCCTGGAGGTCCTTGTACTTCTGCAGGATTCCCTTGACGCGCGTGGCGGCGTCGTAGTGGTCCTGCGCGATGTAGCGCGGGTCCAGGATCCGGGACGTGGAGTCCAGCGGGTCCACGGCCGGGTAGATGCCCTTCTCGGAGATCGGACGGGAGAGAACCGTCGTCGCGTCGAGGTGGGCGAAGGTGGTCGCCGGCGCCGGGTCGGTGAGGTCGTCGGCGGGGACGTAGATCGCCTGCATCGAGGTGATCGAGTGACCACGGGTCGAGGTGATGCGCTCCTGGAGGAGACCCATCTCGTCGGCCAGGTTCGGCTGGTAACCCACCGCGGAGGGCATACGGCCGAGCAGGGTCGACACCTCGGAACCGGCCTGGGTGAAGCGGAAGATGTTGTCGATGAAGAACAGCACGTCCTGCTTCTGCACATCGCGGAAGTACTCCGCCATGGTCAGACCGGCGAGGGCCACGCGGAGACGGGTGCCCGGGGGCTCGTCCATCTGGCCGAAGACCAGCGCGGTCTTGTCCAGAACGCCGGCCTCCTCCATCTCCACCATGAGGTCGTTGCCCTCACGGGTGCGCTCGCCGACGCCCGCGAAGACCGACACACCGTCGTGCAGCTTGGCCACACGGACGATCATTTCCTGGATCAGAACGGTCTTGCCGACACCGGCACCACCGAACAGACCGATCTTTCCACCCTTGACGTACGGGGTGAGAAGGTCGACGACCTTCAGGCCGGTCTCGAACATCTCGGTCTTGGACTCGAGCTGGTCGAAGGCCGGGGCCTTGCGGTGGATCGTCCAGCGCGGCGCGTCGGCCACGGTGGACTCGTCCGCGTTCAGCACCTGACCCAGCGTGTTGAACACGCGGCCCTTGGTGACGTCACCGACGGGCACCGTGATGCCCGTGCCGGTGTCGGTCACCGCGGCCTGGCGGACCAGGCCGTCGGTGGGCTGCATCGAGATGGTGCGGACAACGCCGTCACCGAGGTGCTGGGCGACCTCGAGGGTCAGGGTCTTGGTCCCGCCCTCGACGGCCGGGTCCGGAACCTGGACGTTCAGCGCGTTGTAGATCTCCGGCATCGCGTCGACGGGGAACTCCACGTCGACGACCGGGCCGATGACCCGGGCGACGCGGCCCGTGGCGGCGGCCGTCTCAACAGTGGTCGTCATTACTTGTCACTCCCCGCGGTCGCGTCGGCCAGGGCTGCGGTGCCACCGACGATCTCGCTGATTTCCTGGGTGATTTCGGCCTGGCGGGCCGCGTTGGCAAGTCGGGAGAGGTTGTTGATCAAGTCTCCCGCGTTGTCGGTCGCCGACTTCATCGCGCGTCGCGTGGCGGCGTGCTTGGAAGCAGCCGACTGGAGCAGCGCGTTGTAGATCCGGCTCTCGACGTACCGGGGCAGCAGGGCGTCGAGGACGTCCTCCGCCGACGGCTCGAAGTCGTACAGCGGACGCAGGGTGTCCTTGTCGCCCGCCTCCTTCGCCACCTCGTCGAGGCTGAGGGGCAGCAGCCGGGCCTCGACCGCCGTCTGCGTCATCATCGAGACGAACTCGGTGTAGACGATGTGGAGCTCGTCCACACCACCCTCCGCCGTGTCCTTCTCGATCGCCTCGATCAGCGGAGCCGCGATCGTCTTGGCGTCGCCGTACGACGGCTGGTCCGTGAACCCGGTCCACGTACCGGCCAGCTTCCGCTCGCGGAAGTTGTAGTGGGCGATGCCACGACGGCCGACGACGTAGACGGTGACCTCACGGCCCTCGCCCTCAAGCTTCGCCGTCAGCTTCTCCGCGGCCTTGATGGCGTTGGAGTTGAAGGCGCCGGCCAGACCGCGGTCGCTCGAAAGGAGCAGGACCGCGGCACGGATCGGGTTCTCCGCCTCGGTGGTCAGCGGGTGCTTGTCGTTCGCACCCGTGGCCACCGCCGTGACCGCGCGCGTCAGCTCGGTCGCGTACGGAGTCGACGCCTGCACCTTGCGCTGCGCCTTGACGACACGCGAGGCGGCGATCATCTCCATCGCCTTGGTGATCTTCTTCGTCGCGGTGACGGATTTGATGCGACGCTTGTAGACCCGGAGCTGCGCTCCCATGAGTCAGGTCCCTTCCGTCGTCACTTCGAGACGTTGACGGCGGCAGGAGCGTCCTCGCCCAGCAGCTTGCCGTCAGAGGTCTCGAACTGCTTCTTGAACTCCGCGATGGCGTCGCCCACGGCCTGCAGGGTGTCGTCGGACATCTTGCCGCCCTCACGGATGGAGGTCATGAGGCCCGAGTGGTTCTGGCGGAGGTACGCCAGGAGCTCGGCCTCGAAGCGGCGGATGTCGGCGACCGGGACGTCGTCCATCTTGCCGGTGGTACCGGCCCAGACGGAGACGACCTGGTTCTCGGTGGGCATCGGCTGGTACTGAGCCTGCTTGAGCAGCTCGACCATGCGCTGTCCACGCTCCAGCTGCGCCTTGGAGGCGGCGTCCAGGTCGGAACCGAAGGCGGCGAACGCCTCCAGCTCACGGAACTGGGCCAGGTCCACGCGGAGGCGACCGGAGATCTGCTTCATCGCCTTGTGCTGGGCAGAGCCACCGACACGCGAGACCGAGATACCGACGTTCAGGGCCGGACGCTGGCCGGCGTTGAACAGGTCGGACTCCAGGAAGCACTGGCCGTCGGTGATGGAGATGACGTTGGTCGGGATGAACGCCGACACGTCGTTCGCCTTGGTCTCGACGATCGGAAGACCGGTCATCGAACCGGCACCCAGCTCGTCCGAGAGCTTCGCGCAGCGCTCGAGCAGACGCGAGTGCAGGTAGAAGACGTCACCCGGGTAGGCCTCACGGCCCGGCGGGCGGCGCAGCAGCAGCGACACGGCGCGGTAGGCGTCGGCCTGCTTCGACAGGTCGTCGAAGACGATCAGGACGTGCTTGCCCTGGTACATCCAGTGCTGGCCGATGGCGGAGCCGGTGTACGGCGCCAGGTACTTGAAGCCGGCCGGGTCGGACGCCGGGGCGGCGACGATCGTCGTGTACTCGAGCGCACCGGCCTCTTCCAGGGCGCCGCGCACGGACGCGATGGTCGAGCCCTTCTGGCCGACGGCGACGTAGATGCAGCGGACCTGCTTGTTCACGTCGCCCGAGCGCCAGTTGTCGCGCTGGTTGATGATCGTGTCGACACACAGAGCGGTCTTGCCGGTCTGACGGTCACCGATGATCAGCTGACGCTGACCACGGCCGACCGGCGTCATGGCGTCGACGGCCTTGTAGCCGGTCTCCATCGGCTCGTGCACCGACTTACGGGCCATAACGCCCGGGGCCTGCAGCTCGAGGGCGCGGCGGCCCTCGGTCGCGATCTCGCCGAGACCGTCGATCGGGTTGCCGAGCGGGTCGACGACGCGACCCAGGTAACCCTCACCGACACCGACGGAGAGGACCTCGCCGGTGCGCTGCACCGACTGACCCTCCTCGATGCCGCTGAACTCGCCGAGGACGATCGCACCGATCTCGCGCTCTTCGAGGTTCAGCGCGAGACCGAGGGTCCCGTCCTCGAACTTCAGCAGCTCGTTCGCCATGGCCGAGGGAAGACCCTCGACCTTCGCGATACCGTCACCGGCCAGGCTGACCGTGCCGACCTCCTCGCGCGAGGCCGCGTCCGGCTGGTACGACTGGACGAAGTTCTCCAGTGCGTCCCGGATCTCCTCCGGCCGGATCGTGAGCTCCGCCATCTGGGTTCCCTGCTCTCCTTGTTGGGCCCGAAGTTTCTTAAGGGGTCTGGGGGCCGACCCCCAGGAATCTTCTGCAATCTCTGCACGGCCCAACCGGGCCGCTGGTGATGCTGTGTAGCTGTGATGCCTTGTGCTGGTGACGGTCGTCAGCCGGCCAGTCGACGGGTCGCCTCGTCGAGGCGCTCCGCGATCGAGCCGTTGATGACCTCGTCGCCGACCTGCACCGTGATCCCGCCGAGGACCGAGGGGTCCACGTCCAGGTTCAGGTGCATCTCGCGGCCGTACAGCTTGGCGAGTACGGCTCCGAGGCGCTGCTTCTGCTGGTCCGACAGCGGCACCGCCGAGCTGACGACGGCGACCATCCGGTCCCGGCGCGCCGCGGCGAGCTTGGAGAGGGACTCGAGTCCCGCTTCCAGGCTACGTCCCCGGGGCTGGGTCACCAGACGGACGACCAGACGCTCGGTGGCGACGTTGGCCTTGCCGCCGAGCAGGCTGCGGAGCAGCTCGCCCTTGGCGGTGGCCGTGGCGGCCTTGTCCGTCAGCGCCGAGCGGAGCTCGGGGCTGGAGGACACGATCCGGCCGAAGCGGAACAGCTCGTCCTCGACACCGTCGAGGGCTCCCGCCTTCTGCGCCGCGGTGAGGTCGGCGATGTTCGCCAGCTGCTCGGTCGCGTCGACCAGGTCACGCGAACGCGACCAGCGGGAACGCACCATGCCCGACACCAGGTCGACGGTCTCGCCGCCCACCTGACCGCTCAGGAGTCGCTGCGCGAGCTCGGCCTTGGCCTCGCCCGACTGCGCGGGGTCGGTCAGGACCCGACGCAGCGACACCTCGCGGTCGAGCAGCGTGGTGACTGCGGCCAGCTCGTCCGCGAGCTTCTTCGCGTCGGCCGACGTGTTGTCGGTCAGCGCGTCGAGGGACTCGCGTCCGGCGGCCAGTGCCTCACGGCTCGCTCCGTTCATCGGACGGCCTCCGCCTTCTCCTCGAGCTCGTCGAGGAAGCGGTCGATCGTCCGGCTCTGGCGGGCGGTGTCCTCGAGGGACTCGCCGACCAGCTTGCCGGCCAGGTCGGTGGCGAGCTTGCCCACGTCCTGACGCAGCGAAGCAGAGGCGGCCTTGCGGTCGGCCTCGATCTGCGTGTGGCCGGCCGCGATGATCTCCTCGCGCTGGCGCTGGCCTTCCGCCTTCATCTCCTGGATGATCGCGGTGCCCTGCTCCGTCGCCTCCTGGCGAAGACGCGCGGCCTCGTGGCGGGCTTCGGCGAGCTGGGCCTTGTACTGCTCCAGCACGCTCTGAGCCTCGATCTGGGCCGACTCGGCCTTCTCGATGCCACCCTCGATGGCCTCGCGGCGCTGCTCCAGAACCTTGTTGATGTTCGGGAGGAGCTTCTTTGCGAGGAAACCGAAGACGATGACGAAGGCGATCAGGCCGATGACGAGCTCGTCGAGATGCGGGATCAGAGGAGGCTGGGGCTCCTCCGCCTGCGCAAGAAGCAGCGCGTTCACATCAGTGCCTTCCGTAAAAGAATCGGGCTTGTCGGTCCGGCTTACTGGTAGACGAAGCCCATGACGATGCCGATGAGGGCGAGCGCCTCACAGAACGCGAAGCCCATGATCTGGTTGGTGCGGATCAGGCCGGCAGCCTCGGGCTGACGGGCGAGAGCCTGCGTACCGTTACCGAAGATGATGCCGACGCCGACGCCGGGGCCGATCGCGGCGAGGCCGTAGCCGATGGACGCGACGTTGCCGACGAGGGTGGTCTTGGCGGAGTCACCGGGGGCGGCGAGGTTGACCAGTTCGAGAGCAGCGGACATGCCGTTACTTCCTTCTCTTTCAATGACCCGGTGGGGGTTGGCCACCGGACGACTGTTGGATTGGGGGTGAAGCCACGATCCGGGACGGATCGGCTCAGTGGTGCTCGGAGAGCGCGCCCTGGATGTAGCTGCAGGCCAGGAGGACGAAGACGTACGCCTGGACGGCCTGGATGAAGAGCTCGAAGGCGGTCATCACGAGGACCATCACGAACGAGGCGCCGGCGTAGACGAAGCCCAGGCCGTTCATGAGGTACCAGGTGGCCAGCGAGAACATCACGATCAGCAGGTGACCGGCGAACATGTTCGCGAACAGTCGCACCGCGTGCGTGAAGGGCCGGATCAGCAGGTTCGAGAAGAACTCGAGGACGACGACCATCGGAAGGATCGCGCCGAGCGACTTGTCGTAGCCGACGATGTTCTTCCAGCCGCCGACGAAGCCGTGCTTCTTGAACGTCAGCGAGATCCACATGACGTAGACGATCAGCGCGAGACCGGCCGGGAAGGCGATCAGCGAGGTGACCGGGAACTGGGCGAGCGGAATGATCGACCAGAGGTTCATGATCCAGACGAAGAAGAACAGCGACACCATGAAGGGGACGTACTTCTCGCCGTCCTTCTTGCCGATGATCTCGTAGACGATGCCGCGGCGCACGAAGTCGTAACCGGCCTCGCCGACCATCTGCATCTTGCCGGGGATCAGCTTGGGCTTGTTGAAGGCGGCCCAGAAGAACCCGACGACCACGATGGAGCCGAGGATGGCGAGCAGCATCGGCTTGGTGAACTCGATGCCCCCCACCGTGGCGATGGGCTCGTACATGAACGTGTGCAGGCCCGGCGCCGGGAAGCCACATCCACTGAAGATGTGGCAATCCGGGTCGAAGGCAAGCGTCTGGTCAGCACTCACCGCGGGCTCCTTCAGCGTGGCGCATAGGTACGGCAACCTCGTTGTGTCGGCGCGGCACGCAGCCGCGGGTCGGCACTGGACTGGTCTTACGGATAAGGGGGCGGCGGTTCGGCATCGAGCCTCGCGCTGGGACAGGCGTCTCGGATGCCCGCGCCCGCAGTGCCGCAGTTGGCACCGGACGATAGCAGGAAGCCGAACGCGGCTTTATCCCGGCCCTACCCTTCACGACTTCGACCCCGTGTTTCCGGGGTCGATGTACGTGATCTTGGCCTTCATGTAGGCACGGGCCTGTGCGGCGACCCACACCACGGTCGCCGCGAGCAGGGTGAAAGCAAAGGCTTTGAAGTTGAACAGCGTGGTGTCCTTGAGCAAAGCCAGGAAGATGAAGAGCAGCAGCAACTGGGCCGTGTAGAGCATGAGCCCCATGGCCTGGAACAGATGCGGGAGCGACTTCGCCGTCCGCTGCAGGACGACCTGCCCGATTCCCATGAAGAGGAGCACGACCAGGGTGCCGACGACGGCGCCGAGCGCGCCCTTGCCACCGGCGACCACAGCGCTGATGACCGTGGCGATCGCGCCGACGGCAGCGGTGGGGATGACGGTGTGCATGAGGATGCGTGCGTCGTTGGACGGCATGGCGGTGTCTCCGCTTGCTGAAGGGGGCGATGGTGTCGTCAAGGACGAGCGTAAGCCCGGTCCGAGGTGGGTCTCGGGGCCAACGGACCGTCGCACTACGGTCTTTCGGCACTGTCGCCGGGTCTCGTGAACCGTATCACAAACTATTTGAATAGGTCTTTACCCATAAGGTGTGCCAACTGTCACACATGAGAGTTACCCCGCGCGTGTGTGCGCGACAGGAAGGCGCCTTGTCTGCTAATGGCCGCGTCTGCGGCTTTCGTCAACTTGGCGTTCCGGCCTTCCGCCTGTCGGTGAAGCGCCCGCGGTTGCCGATGGCGGTGGCGCCGTTGATCCCCGCGGGCACCGGAATCCGCTCCTCCTCGACCACGACCGGCTCCGGAGCGGCCGCCGCGACGGGGGCCGGCTTGCGGCGCCGGTAGCGAGGCGGTACGACCGACTCGGCCCAGCGGGGCGCGCGCGGGGTGAACCGCGGCAGCAGGAGCAGCACCAGGCCGATCGCGCTGAGCGCGACGACGCAGAGGACGATCCACATCGACGCCGAGTGGACCGAGTACGCCAGCGTCCCGAAGGCGATGAGCGCCGACCAGAAGTACATGATCAGGACCGCGCGGCTGTGCGAGTGCCCGATCTCCAGGAGCCGGTGGTGCAGGTGCCCGCGGTCGGCCGCGAACGGCGACTGGCCCTTCCAGGTGCGGCGCACGATCGCGAGGACCAGGTCCGCCATCGGGATCGCGATGATCGTCAGCGGCAGCACCAGCGGGATGAAGACCGGCAGGGCGGCGTGCGTGGCCTGACGCGTCGAACCCTCGAAGATCTTCAGCGCGTCCGGGTCGACCTGGCCGGTGATCGAGATGGCCGAGGCCGCCAGGATCAGACCGATCAGCATCGAGCCGGAGTCGCCCATGAAGATCCGCGCCGGGTGCATGTTGTGCGGCAGGAAGCCCAGGCACATGCCCATGAGGATGACGGTGAAGAGCGTCGCGGGGGCGGCGGCCTCGATCGTGTAGCCGTACCAGAGGCGGTAGGCGTACAGGAAGAAGGCGGCGGCGGCGATGCAGACCATGCCGGCGGCGAGGCCGTCGAGGCCGTCGACGAAGTTGACGGCGTTGATGGTGAGGACGACCAGGGCGACGGTCAGGAGCGTGCCCTGCCACGGGGTCAGCGAGACGACGCCGACACCCGGGATCGGCAGCCACAGGATCGTCAGGCCCTGCGCCACCATGACGCCCGCCGAGATCATCTGCGCGCCCAGCTTGATCAGGGCGTCCAGTTCGAACTTGTCGTCCAGGACGCCGATCAGCCAGATCAGGGCGGCGCCGGAGAGCAGCGCGCGCGGCTCGTTGGAGAGCTCGAAGACGCTGTTCAGGTTCTGCAGGTGGTCGGCGACGAGGAGTCCCGCGCACAGCCCGAAGAACATGGCGATGCCACCGAGCCGCGGAGTCGGTTCTCGGTGGACGTCTCGGGCACGGATCTCCGGCATCGCCCCGGTCGCGATGGCGAACTTCCGCACCGGACCGGTGAGCAGATAAGTCACCGCGGCCGTGACACAGAGCGTCAGCAGGTAATCACGCACGGGCTGCCCCACAGGTTTCGCTGGCCATCTCAGCCCCACACCCTAGCCGTGCCGTCCATGTGCTTGGAGACACCTGGACCCCCCGAACGGTTGCACAGCGACTTTCCGTGACCGCTCCTCAGCCGCCATACGGGGGAAATCGCCCGGTCAGCCCCCGTACCTCCGCCCGTACCCGGGCCGTCTCCGCGGGATCGTCACGCAGCGCCGCGGTGAACAACGCGGCGATCCGCGCCATCTCCGGGGCGCCCATCCCCTGGGTGGTGACGGCCGCGGTGCCGAGCCGGATCCCGCGCCCCTCCCCGTACGGGAGCGCGCAGGTGTCGAGGACCATGCCGGCGGCGGCGAGCCGGGCGCGTGCGGTGCGGCCGTCGACGCCGAGCGGCGACGGGTCGGCGGTGATGAGGTGGGTGTCGGTGCCGCCGGTCGTCAGGGCGAAGCCCTCGGCGGCGAGCGCGGCGGCGAGCACGCGCGCGTGCTCGACCACCTGATGGGCGTACGCGGTGAACGCCGGGGTGGACGCCTCGCCGAAGGCCACCGCCTTCGCCGCGATCGTGTGCATCTGGGCGCCGCCCTGGGTGAACGGGAAGACGGCACGGTCGACGCGGCCGGCGAGCTCCTCCCCACAGAGCACCATCCCGCCGCGCGGCCCGCGCAGCACCTTGTGGGTGGTCGCGCAGACGACATCGGCGTACGGGACGGGACTGGGGGCCGCTCCCCCGGCGACCAGACCGATGGGGTGGGCGGCGTCGGCGATGAGGTAGGCGCCGACCTCGTCGGCGATCTCGCGGAAGAGCGCGTAGTCGAGGTGCCGGGGGTACGAGATGGAGCCGCACACGATCGCCTTGGGGCGGTGGTGGCGGGCGAGCGCGGCGACCTGTTCGTAGTCGACGAGCCCGGTCTCGGCGTCGACGCCGTACGGGACGAAGTCGAACCAGCGGCCGGAGAAGTTGGCGGGCGAACCGTGGGTGAGGTGCCCGCCGTGGTCCAGGCCCATGGCGAGCACCGTGTCACCGGGCCTCAGAAGGGCCGCGTACGCCGCCAGGACGGCCGAGGAGCCCGAGTGCGCCTGGACGTTCGCGTGGTCGGCGCCGAACAGCGCGGTGGCCCGTTCCACGGCGATCCGCTCGGCGGCGTCGGCGTACTCGCAGCCACCGTGATGACGGGCGCCGGGATACCCCTCGGCGTACTTGTTGGCGAGCGGCGAACCGAGGGCGGCGAGGACGGCGGGCGAGGTGAAGTTCTCGGCGGCGATCAACTGCAGACTGTCGGCCTGCCGCCGCGTCTCACCGAGCAGCACGTCGGCGATCTCCGGATCCTGCCGTCGCAGGACGTCGAGAGCCTCATCGGGGGGAGCGGTGACCGGCATGGCTGACTCCGGGCGTGGAGGGATGTCAGCACCAATGTAGGCAGCCCCGCCCCCACGCGCCCGGTGAGCGCAATCCCCGACGCGCCCCTCGCACCGCTCGGCCCCAAGGGGCCTCCCGGGCTCCGGAGCGCTGCGCCGGACTCCGTCCGCCGGACGGACCGCCCGGCACCCACACACGTCAGTCGCGCGCCCGCACGCCCGTCAGTGCCGTCACCACGGGATCCAGCGCCTGGTTGATCTCGTCGCCGATCGAGCGGAAGAAGGTGATCGGGGCGCCGTAGGGGTCGTTGACCTCGTCCGCGTCCACCGAGGGGGCCAGGAGCCACCCGCGTAGAGCCGCCGCCGCGCGGACCAGGGCACGCGCGCGTTCCACCATGCCCTCGTCGCGGGCGTCCGGGAGCGTCGCCGGGTCGATCGCGCGGACCAGGCGGGTGAACTCCTTCAGGGTGAAGGTACGCAGGCCCGCCGAGTGGCCCATCGAGATGACCTGGGCGCGGTGGTCGCGGGTCGCCGTCAGGACCAGGTCCGCGCGGATGACGTGCTCGTCGAGGAGCTCGCGCCCCACGAAGCCGCTGTAGTCCGCGCCGAAGTCGGCGAGGACCAGTTCCGCGTTGGCCTCCATCGGGGCGCCCTCGTGGCCCCAGGTGCCCGCGCTCTCCACGATCAGGCCGCCGCCGAGAGGGTCGCCGAGGCGGTCGCTCAGGGCATGGCGGGTCAGCCGCTCGGTGATCGGCGAGCGGCAGACGTTGCCGGTGCTGACGTGGAGGATGCGGAAGGTGTTGCTGTCGTCGAACCCCGCTATGCCACGCCCCTCAGGGGCGGTCAATTCGCCACCTCGAGGTCGGGTACGACCTTCCGGAGCTCCTCCGGCGAGAGCGCGCCCTCGCGCAGCAGCACCGGCACCTTGCCCGTGACGTCGACGATGGAGGACGGGACGATGCCGGGCGTCGGGCCGCCGTCCAGGTAGACGGAGACGGAGTCGCCGAGCATCTGCTGGGCCGCGTCGCAGTCCTCCGGGGACGGGTGGCCGGTGAGGTTCGCCGACGAGACGGCCATCGGGCCGACCTCGGTGAGCAGTTCGATGGCGACCGGGTGCAGCGGCATGCGGATGGCGACGGTGCCCCGGGTGTCGCCCAGGTCCCACTGGAGGGACGGCTGGTGCTTGGCGACGAGGGTGAGGGCGCCGGGCCAGAAGGCGTCGACGAGCTCCCACGCCTGCTCGGAGAAGTCCGTGACCAGGCCGTGGAGGGTGTTCGGGGAGCCGATGAGCACGGGCGTGGGCATGTTGCGGCCCCGGCCCTTGGCGGCGAGCAGGTCTGCCACGGCCTCGCTGCTGAAGGCGTCCGCCCCGATCCCGTACACGGTGTCGGTGGGCAGCACGACCAGCTCGCCCCGGCGGACGGCGGACGCGGCCTCGCGCAGACCGGTCACACGGTCGGTCGCCTCGTTGCAGTCGTATCGCCGTGCCATCAGTTCCCGGCCTCCTCGTACGCGTGGTTCGTCATGGCAGTCGTGGCAGTCATGCCGGTCGTGCTGGTCATGCCGGTCATGGCATCGCCTTGCGGGCGGTCGCGAAGCGCGGCCGGTTGTTCAGGTCCGGGTGGTCGGCGGCGTCGGCCCAGCCGGCCTCTTCGTTGAAGATCCACGGCACCTGCCCGCCCTGGGTGTCCGCGTGCTCGATGACGACGAGGCCGCCGGGACGGAGCAGCCGGTGGGCGGTGCGCTCGATGCCGCGGATGGTGTCGAGGCCGTCCTCGCCGGAGAAGAGGGCCATCTCCGGGTCGTGGTCACGGGCCTCGGGTGCCACGTACTCCCACTCGGTGAGCGGGATGTACGGCGGGTTGGAGATGACCAGGTCGACCTGGCCGTCCAGCTCGGGGAGCGCGCTGAGCGCGTCGCCCTGGTGGACGGTGACGCGGGAGCCCTCGGCGTTCCTGCGGGTCCACACGAGGGCGTCGTCGGAGAGCTCGACCGCGTGCACGCGCGAGCGCGGCACCTCCTGGGCCATCGCGAGGGCGATGGCCCCGGAGCCGGTGCAGAGGTCGACGATGAGGGGTTCGACGACGTCCATCGCGCGGACGGCGTCTATGGCCCAGCCGACGACCGACTCGGTCTCCGGCCGGGGCACGAAGACCCCGGGCCCGACCTGGAGCTCCAGGTACCGGAAGAACGCCCGCCCGGTGATGTGCTGGAGCGGTTCGCGGGCCTCTCGGCGGGCGACGGTCTCCCAGTAGCGGGCGTCGAAGTCCGCGTCCTTGACGTTGTGCAGCTCCCCCCGCTTGACGCCGTGCACGAACGCGGCGAGCTCCTCCGCGTCGAAACGCGGTGAGGGAACGCCGGCGTCGGCCAGCCGCTGGGTGGCCTGGGCCACCTCGGCAAGCAGCAGGTTCACGCTGGTCCTCCGTGGTGCGGGGGGTGGGGCTTACGGAACTGACGCCACTTACGCCGCGGCGAGCTTGGCAGCCGAGTCGGCGTCGACGCACGCCTGGATCATCGCGTCCAGGTCGCCGTCGAGCACCTGGTCCAGGTTGTACGCCTTGAAGCCGACGCGGTGGTCCGAGATCCGGTTCTCCGGGAAGTTGTACGTACGGATCTTCTCGGACCGGTCGACGGTGCGGACCTGGCTGCGACGGGCGTCGGCGGCCTTGGACTCGGCCTCCTCCTGCGCGGCGGCGAGCAGCCGGGACCGCAGGATACGCATGGCCTGCTCCTTGTTCTGGAGCTGGCTCTTCTCGTTCTGGCAGGAGGCGACGATGCCGGTCGGCAGGTGGGTGATGCGGACGGCGGAGTCGGTGGTGTTGACCGACTGGCCGCCGGGGCCCGACGAGCGGTAGACGTCGATGCGCAGGTCGTTGGCGTGGACCTCGACCTCGACCTCCTCGGCCTCGGGCGTGACGAGGACGCCGGCGGCGGAGGTGTGGATACGGCCGGCGGACTCGGTCGCGGGCACGCGCTGCACGCGGTGCACCCCGCCCTCGTACTTCAGGCGCGCCCAGACGCCCTGGCCGGGCTCGGTGGCGCCGTTGCCGCCCTTGGTCTTCACGGCGACCTGGACGTCCTTGTAGCCGCCCAGCTCGGACTCGGTGGCGTCGATGATCTCGGTCTTCCAGCCGACGCGCTCGGCGTACCGCAGGTACATGCGGAGCAGGTCGCCGGCGAAGAGGGCGGACTCGTCGCCGCCCGCGCCCGCCTTGATCTCCAGGATGACGTCCTTGTCGTCGCTCGGGTCGCGCGGGACGAGGAGCAGACGGAGCTTCTCGGTGAGCTCCTCCCGGTCCTTCTCCAGCTGCTTGACCTCGGCGGCGAAGTCGGGATCGTCGTGTGCCAGCTCGCGGGCGGTCTCGATGTCGTCACCGGTCTGCTTCCAGGACCGGTAGGCGGCGACGATCGGGGTCAGCTCGGCGTAGCGCTTGTTCAGCTTGCGCGCGTTCGCCTGGTCGGCGTGGACCGAAGGGTCTGCGAGCTTCGTCTCGAGGCCGGCATGCTCGCCGACCAGTTCCTCGACCGCCTCGAACATCGGGGGCTCCTGGGTTTTTCGTCAGTTGCTACGGGACGGCAAAGCGCCGGTCCCGGCCACCCGCGCGGGGCGACCGTGGACCGGCGCAGGGGCTCGCTACTTGGCGGAGCCGGCCTTGCCGAAGCGGGCCTCGAAGCGGGCGACGCGGCCGCCGGTGTCGAGGATCTTCTGCTTGCCCGTGTAGAACGGGTGGCACTCGGAGCAGACCTCGGCACGGATGGTGCCTTCGGTCAGGGTGCTCCGGGTGGTGAACGACGCGCCACAGGTGCAGCTGACCTGGGTCTCGACGTACTCGGGGTGGATCTCGCGCTTCAAGGTGTCTCCTAGTTTCGGGAGGGCTCCGGGTCGCTTCCGCGGGTCGCGGCAAACGTGAACCGGGGCCGACGTACCAGTCTGCCAGGACCGGCCGCATCTGCCCAAACCGGGGTGGCGGCGAAAGTATTCCTGAGCGGCCTCGGACGGCGGTCGCCGTGCTACTTCACGACGCCCTCGGCCTTGCCGGTGGCCGCGTCCTTCGTGGCCGACGCGGGGATCGGCAGGTCCTTCTTCAGGGCCGTCCAGACCTGCCGCGACTGGGCCTCCAGGGGCACGACGCGGTTGGGGTCCCGGGGGTCGTACTCGACGGGCAGGGTGACCATGTGGACGTTCTGGGCGGCGATGCCGGAGAGGCCCTTGGCGAAGCCCATCAGCTCCTGGACCGAGTCGAGTTCGGAGTCGGGGGTGATGGCCTTGGTGGCGGCGTCGGCGAGGTCGAGGAGCTTCTTCGGGTTGGTGAGGACGCCGACGTCCTTGACCTGGTTCATGAAGGCCTTCATGAAGGCCTGCTGGAGCTGGATGCGGCCGAGGTCGCTGCCGTCGCCGACGCTCTTGCGGGTCCGGACGAGGCCGAGGGACTGCTCGCCGTCGAGGGTGTGGGTGCCCGGTTCGAGGTCGAGGTGGCTCTTGCTGTCCTTGATGGCGGTGGTGGTGGTGATCTCCACCCCGCCGAGCTCGTCGATGAGCTTCTTGAAGCCGGTGAAGTCGACCTCGATGTAGTGGTCCATGCGGATGCCGGACATCGCCTCGACGGTCTTGACGGCGCAGGCGGGGCCGCCGACCTCGTACGCGGTGTTGAACATGGCCCGCTGTTCGGCGGCGACGGCCGTGCCCTGCGCGTCGGTGCACTTCGGCCGGTCGATGAGGGTGTCGCGGGGTATGGAGACGACGCCGGCCTTCTTGTGGCCCTCGTAGACGTGGACGACCATCGCAGTGTCGGAGCGGGCGCCGCCCTCGTCCTTGCCGTAGACGCCGTTGTCGCCGGAGCGGGAGTCGGAGCCGAGGACGAGGATGTCCAGGGAGCCGTTGTCGACGTCGTCGGGGCGGTCGGTGCCCAGCTGGGCGTTGATGTCGACGGTCTCGAGGTTGCCGTCGAGCGTGAAGTAGACGTAACCGAGGCCGGCCCCGCCGAGGACGAGGACGGCGAGGGCGCCCGAGACCAGGACGGCCGCCCTGCGGCTGTGCCTGGCGGGCTGCTTGCGGCGGCGGCCGCTTCCCGCGCCGGCTATTCGGCCGCTCTTGCTCTGCTCGGTCATCGTCATCCCTCGGCCCTAGGTTCACCATATGTGACGGCGAAGCGGCCGAAAGGGTTGCATACGGGCCTGTGGGGTTTCGGTGGGCGTAGAACCGAACAGCACTGCGCCCACCGTGCGGGGCACGGTGGGCGCAGTGGTTTACGCAGGTCACGACGGGGTTACGGACACGGGGCCCGGCTCACGTCGTGTGACGCAGCTCTCGCGTCAGTCGTTGTTCGCCGCTCCAGGGGTGGTCTTCTGGATCTGGAGCAGGAACTCGCCGTTCGACTTCGTCTGCTTCATCTTGTCGAGCAGCAGCTCGATCGCCTGCTGCTGGTCGAGCGCGTGCAGCACACGACGCAGCTTCCAGGTGACGGCGAGCTCGTCGCTGCCGAGCAGGATCTCTTCCTTACGCGTACCCGAGGCGTCGACGTCGACGGCCGGGAAGATGCGCTTGTCGGCGAGCTTCCGGTCGAGCTTGAGCTCCATGTTGCCGGTGCCCTTGAACTCCTCGAAGATCACCTCGTCCATGCGCGAGCCGGTGTCGACCAGCGCGGTGGCCAGGATGGTCAGCGAGCCGCCGTCCTCGATGTTGCGCGCCGCACCGAAGAAGCGCTTCGGCGGGTAGAGCGCGGTCGAGTCGACACCACCGGACAGGATGCGGCCGGAGGCCGGCGCCGCGAGGTTGTACGCGCGGCCCAGGCGGGTGATCGAGTCGAGCAGGACGACCACGTCGTGACCCAGCTCCACGAGACGCTTGGCGCGCTCGATGGCCAGCTCGGCGACGGTGGTGTGGTCCTCGGCCGGACGGTCGAAGGTCGAGGAGATGACCTCGCCCTTGACCGACCGCTGCATGTCGGTGACCTCTTCCGGACGCTCGTCGACCAGGACGACCATCAGGTGGCACTCGGGGTTGTTGGTGGTGATCGCGTTGGCGATCGCCTGCATGATCATGGTCTTGCCGGTCTTCGGCGGGGCCACGATCAGACCGCGCTGGCCCTTGCCGATCGGCGACACGAGGTCGATGATCCGCGTGGTCAGCACGCCCGGGTCGGTCTCCAGACGGAGCCGGTCCTGCGGGTAGAGCGGGGTCAGCTTGTTGAACTCGGGGCGGCCACGGCCGGAGTCGGCGGCCATGCCGTTCGCGGAGTCCAGGCGGACCAGCGCGTTGAACTTCTCGCGGCGCTCGCCCTCCTTCGGCTGACGCACGGCGCCGGTGACGTGGTCACCCTTGCGCAGGCCGTTCTTGCGGACCTGGGCGAGGGAGACGTACACGTCGTTCGGACCGGGCAGGTAGCCGGAGGTCCGGATGAACGCGTAGTTGTCGAGGATGTCGAGGATGCCCGCGACGGGGATCAGGACGTCGTCGTCGGCGACCTGCGGCTCGCCGGCCTGGAAGTCGTCACGGCCACGACGCCCACGGCGGTCGCGGTAACGGCCACGACGCCCGCGGCGGCCGCCCTCGCCGTCGTCGTAGTCGTCCTGCGGACCGGCCTGCTGGCCGCCCTGCTGACCCTGGCCCTGGACCTGCTGGCCCTGACCCTGGCCCTGGCC
Source organism: Streptomyces sp. SJL17-4 (assembly GCF_036826855.1). Classification (NCBI taxonomy): domain Bacteria; kingdom Bacillati; phylum Actinomycetota; class Actinomycetes; order Kitasatosporales; family Streptomycetaceae; genus Streptomyces; species Streptomyces sp. SJL17-4. The sequence goes on from NZ_CP104578.1 coordinate 2,884,915, forward strand.
GCCCTGACGCTGGCGCTGACCGCCCTGGCCACCGCCCTGCTGCTCGTCGCCCTTGCCGCGGTCACGCTGACGGTCGCGGCGGTCACGGCGCTCGCCGCGCTCCCCGCGCTCGCCCCGCTCACCGCGGTCGCGACGGCCACGGCCCTCGGCGCCGTCGACGGCGGCCTCGGCCTTGGTGTCGGTGCCCGCGTCGGCCTTGGCCTCGGTACGGGTGTCGGTCTTGACGACCTGCGCGGCCTCGGCCTTGGCCTCGCCCTCCGGCGAGCCGGCGGGGGCGGTGGCACGGCGGCGACGACGCTCGCCCGAGGGCTGGTCGTCGGCGGGGGCGCCGCCCTGGTCGACCGAGGTCGAGACCTTGGGGGACGGCTGGCCCGGGATGTCGATCTGCTGCTGGGCGGTGGCCTTCTCGGCCTTCTCCGCCTTGGGCTCGGCGGCCTCGGCAGCGGTCTCACCCGTACGGGCCTTGGCGGTGGTGCGGCGCTTCGGCTTGGTCTCGGCGGCGTCGGCGGCCTTGGCGGGGGCGGAGCCTCCACCGGCCTGCGCCTCCTTGATGACCTCGATCAGCTGGCTCTTGCGCATCCGCGCGGTGCCCCTGATGCCGAGGCCGGACGCGACCTGCTGCAGCTCGGCCAGGACCATGCCCTCGAGGCCGGTGCCGGAGCGGCGGCGCCGTGCGGTGCCGCCGGTGGCAGCACCTGCGGCGGGCGCGGCGGCGTCGACACTGCTGTCGGCAGTCACGCCCATCAGATCGGTGGTGTCGCTCACGAAGGGTCCTTCCCTGGAGCGGACGTCGGCCATCTGGCTCGGCGACCGGTTGTGCTGTCCGGCAGCGGTCCCGTGTTGGGTGGACCGTGTCCGGGGCGGTGGTCCCGCCGGGTACGGCGGAGAGAAAACGTGCTGGGGTCCGGCCCGAGCGCCCCCTGCTCGGCCCTCGCGAGGAAAGAAGAGCGAGGGGTGTCGTGCCGGTTCCGGAGCGTGCTCGAAACTGCTCAGGCAGGCTGCTCAGGCAGTTGGGGAGGCTCCCGGAAGAATCGGTGGTCCCTGATGGGGACACTCAGCACCGCGCCACAAAGGCGCCGGGTGCTGACTTGAGGTTAACACTACCGGCTCCAACAAACATTCCCCCTCTCCCTCACCGGCAATCTCCTGTCCGGACGCTGCCCGGCGTCCGGCCGCCGCGCGCCTAGGGCGCCAGCGGAAGGACGCTCGCTCCGGACGCGTCGAGGTCGAGCCGGTTCGCGGCCCAGCCCTCACCCGCGAGGCGGGCGACCTTGTCGGCCGTCCCGTGTTCGGCCAGCGCGAGGACCGTGGGGCCCGCGCCGGAGATGACCGCGGGGACGCCGTCCGCCCGCAGTCGGTTCACCAGGGCGATGCTGTCGGGCATCGCGGGAGCCCGGTACTCCTGGTGCAGCCGGTCCTCGGTGGCCGCGAGCAGCAGCTCGGGGCGGCGGGTCAGGGCCTCGACGAGGAGGGCGGCACGCCCGGCGTTGGCCGCGGCGTCCACGTGCGGGACGGTGCGCGGCAGGAGCCCGCGGGCAGTCTCGGTCAGCACCGGCTTCCCGGGGACGAAAACCACCGGAACGATGGAATCCGAGGGATCCATCCTGATCGCCCGCGCGGCACCGGACTCGGTCCAGGCGAGCGTGAATCCGCCGAGCAGACAGGCGGCGACGTTGTCGGGGTGACCCTCGATCTCGGTGGCCAGCTCGAGCAGGGCGGCCTCGTCGAGCTTGGCGTCTCCGCCTATGGTCACGGCGCGGGCGGCGACGATGCCGGCGCAGATGGCGGCGGAGGAGGAGCCGAGGCCGCGGCCGTGCGGGATGCGGTTCGCGCAGACGACCTCGAGGCCGCGCGGCTGTCCGCCGAGCAGGTCGAAGGCGGTGCGCAGGGAGCGTACGAGCAGGTGGCTCTCGTCGCGCGGGAGCGTCTCGGCGCCCTCGCCGGCGATGTCGACGTGCAGCCCGGAGTCGGCGACACGGACGACGACGTCGTCGTAGAGACCCAGCGACAGGCCGAAGGCGTCGAAGCCCGGACCGAGATTGGCGCTGGTGGCGGGGACGCGCACCCGTACGGCGGCGGCGCGGAACGCTGGACCGGCCATCGCTCGATGACTCTCCTTGATTGCGACAACGGTGTTTCAGAACTGCGGGTACTCAGAACTGCGGGTACTCAGAACAGCAGGTACTCAGAACAGCGGGTGTTTCAGGGGAAGTACACGAGAACCCGGGGGCCGTTTCAGCCACGGAGGCGACAACGGCAACAACACCGCGCATATGCGTCGGGGCGGGTTCGGTACAGCCTATCGAAGGAAGGTTCTGCCGCGACATAGGGCGCACAGGAGGCGCACGATGCGTGTCGCGAGCCAACCTGTGCGCCTATGTACGTTCCTGATCGGGTTTCGATCAGCACGTTTCCGCGCGCGGAGGGGTGAGGATCAGGCCAGACCGAGGCGTTCGGCGGCGGCGGCCGCGTCGACCGGAACGGTGACCGGTTGCGGCGCGCCGGCGACGGCCCAGTCGGGGTCCTTGAGCCCGTTGCCGGTGACCGTGCAGACGATCCGCTGGCCGGGGTCGACCTTGCCCTGCTCGGCGGCCTTCAGCAGACCGGCGACCGAAGCGGCCGACGCCGGCTCGACGAAGACACCCTCCTGCGCGGCCAACAGGCGGTAGGCGCGCAGGATCTCACGGTCCGTCACCTCGTCGATGAAGCCGCCCGACTCGTCGCGCGCGGCGATCGCGTAGTCCCACGAGGCCGGGTTGCCGATGCGGATCGCGGTGGCGATCGTCGACGGGTCCTTGACGACCTCGCCGCGTACCAGCGGGGCCGAACCGGAGGCCTGGAAGCCCCACATGCGGGGGCGGTGGGTGGCGAGACCGTCCGTGGCGTACTCGCGGTACCCCTTCCAGTACGCCGTGATGTTGCCGGCGTTGCCCACGGGCAGGACGTGGATGTCGGGCGCATCGCCCAGCATGTCCACGATCTCGAAGGCGGCGGTCTTCTGGCCCTCGATACGGACCGGGTTGACCGAATTGACCAGCGCGACCGGGTAGTTCTCGGAGAGGCTGCGGGCCAGGGTCAGGCAGTCGTCGAAGTTGCCGTCGACCTGGAGGATCTTCGCGCCGTGCACGAGGGCCTGGCCCATCTTGCCGAGCGCGATCTTGCCCTGCGGCACGAGGACGGCCGACACCATGCCGGCGCGGACCGCGTAGGCCGCGGCGGAGGCGGAGGTGTTGCCGGTGGAGGCGCAGATGACGGCCTTCGCCCCCTCCTCCTTGGCCTTCGAGATGGCCATGGTCATGCCCCGGTCCTTGAAGGAGCCGGTGGGGTTGGCGCCCTCGACCTTGAGGTGCACCTCGCAGCCCGTGCGCTCGGAGAGGACCTGAGCGGGTACGAGCGGCGTGCCGCCCTCACGGAGCGTGACGACGGGCGTCGTGTCCGTGACCGGAAGGCGGTCCCGGTACTCCTCGATGATGCCGCGCCACTGGTGGGTGCCCTTGTGGGTCATGGGTCCTTACTCCCCTTCAACACGCATGATGCTGGCGACACCGCGTACGGTGTCGAGCTTGCGCAGCGCCTCGACGGTCCCGGAAAGGGCGGCGTCGTGCGCGCGGTGGGTGACGACGACGAGGGAGGCCTCGCCGTCCTTGCCCTGCTGACGGACCGTGTCGATCGACACGCCGTGCTCGGCGAAGACCGTCGCGACCTGGGCGAGGACGCCCGGCTTGTCGGCCACGTCGAGGCTGATGTGGTACCGCGTCACCACGTCGCCCATGGGACTCACGGGCAGCTGGGTGTACGCGGACTCGCCGGGGCCGTTGGCCTCGTTGAGCTTGTTGCGGCACACGGCGACGAGGTCGCCGAGGACGGCCGAGGCGGTCGGAGCGCCGCCTGCGCCGGGGCCGTAGAACATGAGCTGTCCAGCGGCGTCGGCCTCGACGAAGACCGCGTTGTACGCCTCGCGGACGGAGGCCAGCGGGTGGCTGAGCGGGATCATCGCCGGGTGTACGCGCGCGGTGACGGACTCGCCGTCGGCGGCGCGCTCGCAGATGGCGAGCAGCTTGATGGTGCAGCCCATCTGCTTGGCGGAGGCGAAGTCGGCGGCGGTGACCTCGGTCATTCCCTCGCGGTAGACGTCGTCGAGGCGCACGCGCGTGTGGAAGGCGATCCCGGCGAGGATGGCGGCCTTGGCGGCGGCGTCGAAGCCCTCGACGTCGGCGGTCGGGTCGGCCTCGGCGTACCCGAGGGCGGTGGCCTCGTCGAGCGCCTCGGAGTAGCCGGCCCCGGAGGTGTCCATCTTGTCGAGGATGAAGTTGGTCGTGCCGTTGACGATGCCCATCACGCGGTTGATCTTGTCGCCGGCGAGGGACTCGCGCAGCGGCCGGATGAGCGGGATGGCGCCAGCGACGGCGGCCTCGTAGTAGAGGTCCTGCCCGTGCTCCTGGGCGGCGGCGTAGAGGTTCGCGCCGTCCTGGGCGAGCAGCGCCTTGTTGGCCGAGACGACGGAGGCGCCGTGCTCGAAGGCGGTGGTGATGAGGGTGCGGGCCGGCTCGACCCCGCCGATGACCTCGACGATCACGTCGATGTCCCCCCGTTTGACCAGGGCGGTGGCGTCGGTGGTGATCAGCTCCGCCGGGATGCCCTCGCGGACCTTGTCCGGGCGGCGGACCGCCACGCCGGCGAGCTCGACCGGGGCGCCGATGCGCGCGGCGAGGTCGTCGGCGTGCGTCGTCATGATGCGCGCCACCTCTGAGCCGACCACTCCACAGCCCAGCAGCGCCACCTTCAGCGGACGCGTACGCATCATCCGACCTCTTTCGTCCTACTTCGTATCTCTACGTTCGAGTCTCTACGGTTCTCAACGGTGGAACCAGTCTCACTCACCGGACGGGGGTTTCCGCCCCTCGTCCGGATCCTGAGACATCTATTTCATCACTCGACTATTTCATCACCCGACGTCGAGACGCAGGAGATCTTCCTCCGTCTCGCGCCGCACGATGACCCGCGCCTCGCCGTCACGGACGGCGACGACGGGCGGCCGGAGTGCGTGGTTGTAGTTGCTGGCCATGGAGCGGCAGTACGCACCGGTGGCCGGCACGGCGATGAGGTCGCCGGGCGCCAGGTCCGAGGGCAGGAAGGCGTCCCGTACGACGATGTCGCCGCTCTCGCAGTGCTTGCCGACGACCCGGGAGAGCATGGGCGCGGCGTCGCTGGTCCGCGAGACGAGGTTGACGCTGTACTCGGCGTCGTACAGCGCGGTGCGGATGTTGTCCGACATGCCGCCGTCGACGGAGACGTACGTCCGCAGCCCCTCGAGCGGCTTGACCGTCCCCACCTCGTACAGGGTGAAGGCGGTGGGCCCGACGATGGCGCGCCCGGGCTCGACGGAGATGCGGGGCGTGGAGAGACCGGCGGCCTCGCACTCCCTCGTGACGATCTCGGTCAGTGCCTTGGCGATCTCGTGCGGCTCGCGCGGGTCGTCCTCGGAGGTGTAGGCGATCCCCAGCCCGCCGCCGAGGTCGATCTCGGGCAGCTCGACGCCGTGCTCGTCCCGCACTTCGGCGAGCAGCTGGACGACGCGTCGCGCGGAGACCTCGAAGCCGGCCATGTCGAAGATCTGCGAGCCGATGTGCGAGTGGATGCCGATGAGCTCGAGCCCGTCCAGCTTCAGCGCGCGGCGCACGGCCTCGGCGGCCTGTCCGCCGGCCAGCGCGATGCCGAACTTCTGGTCCTCGTGCGCGGTGGCGATGAACTCGTGGGTGTGGGCCTCGACGCCGACGGTCACCCGGATCTGCACGCGCTGGCGCTTGCCGAGGGACTGCGCGATGTGCGCGACGCGCACGATCTCCTGGAAGGAGTCGAGAACGATCCGCCCGACGCCGGCCTCGACGGCCGTACGGATCTCGTGCTCGCTCTTGTTGTTGCCGTGGAAGGCGATGCGCTCGGCGGGCATCCCTGCGGAGAGTGCGGTGGCGAGCTCCCCGCCGGAACACACGTCGAGGTTCAGCCCCTCTTCCTTGAGCCACCGCACGATGGCCCGGGAGAGGAACGCCTTCCCGGCGTAGAAGACGTCGGCGTCCTTGCCGAAGGCCTCGGCCCAGGCGCGGCAGCGGGCGCGGAAGTCCGTCTCGTCGAGGAAGTAGGCGGGGGTCCCGAACTCCTCGGCGAGCTCGGTCACGCTCAGCCCGCCGACGGTGGCGACACCGCGCTCGTCCCGCTCGACGGTCCGCGACCACACCTTGGGGTCGAGGACGTTGAGGTCGGCGGGGGGCGCGGTGTAGTGACCCTCGGGAAGGACATCGGCGTGGCGAGGGCCTGCGGGGTGGGCGGAACGACTCATGTCTGAACTCTTTCAAATCCGTTCGGGTGCGCTGATGCCGAGCACGGAGAGGCCACCGGCGAGCACCGTCCCGGCGGCTTCGGCGAGCGCGAGCCGGGAACGATGGGCGGCCGAGGGTTTCTCGTCGCCGAGCGGCAGAACGGTGTGCTGGAACGTGAGCAGCGCGTCGGCGATGGCTTCCAGGTGCCGGGCGACCCGGTCGGGGGCGCGGTGGCGGGCGGCGGTGAGGAGGGCGACGGGGTGGTCGCCGAGGACGCCGAGAAGTTCGGGTGCGTGGACGGGAGTCTCGTACGCGGGCCTGAATCCGAGCTGCGCGGCGTTGACGAGCAGCCTCCGGGCCCGGGAGTGGGCGTAGCGCACACGGAAGAGGGAGTTGCGCTCGTGCTGGACGAGGAGGGGCGGCCCGTCGAGGGGCCGGTCCTGGGGAGCGGCCCGGAGAAGGGCCCACCGGGCGGCGTCGACGCCAAGAGTCTCGCCCTGGTACACCCCCGGGTACACGTGGATCCGCTCGGCGTTCCGCTCGTCCCCGCCGAACCCGGCGTCGGCGCCCTGGGTCCTGAGGAGCCGGACGACGGTCTCGGTGACGAGCAGGGCGCGCGCGTCGGCCGGATCTGTCAGGTCGGCGAACCGGACGGTGGTCCCGACGAGGCCGGTGCCACTCCCGTACGAGGCTCCGGCCTCGCGGACGGCCCGTACGAGCTCGCCGCCGGCGTCGGACCGAAGGGTGAAGTTCAGGAAACCGGGACCGGTGATGGCGACCTCTTGGAGCCCGGGGGCGTCACGGAGACGTTCTTCCAGGATCCCGGCGACGTCGAGGGCGGTGCGTCCGGCGGACCGGGCGAGGGTGAGGGCGACGTTACTGGCGTACTCCCCGGCCCCTCCGGGCCGGGCCCGCTCGACCTTGACCATCGGGGGTACGTCGACCCGCAGCGCACCGTCGTCGACCGCACGGCGCACGGCGTGCAGCACGGTGAGGGAGAGGTCCGCGGGGGTCACGGGACAAGCGTAGGGGAGGAGGGGGGTCGGAAAGCGAACCGGTTTCGCGATGCGGTCACCCGACCGTGGGGCGGCTGCGGAATGCGGCGACCGGACGGTGGGCCGGCTGCGGGGTGCGGCGACCGGATGGTGGGCCGGCGTGGGCCGGCTGCGGGGTGCGGCGACCGGACGGTGGGCCGACGTGGGCCGGCTGCGGGGTGCGGCGACCGGACGGTGGGCCGACAGCGGATGGGCCGGCGCGGCCGAACGACCGACCGACCGACCGTGCTCAGTGCGGACGGGTGGTGCTCCCGGCGCGTCGGGGTTCCTGGCAGCCGTCGACTGCGGCCGGGTCCTCTCCCCCGTCGGGCCCGGCACCGTCGGACCGCTCGGGTCGCTCACGCCGCTCGCGGTGCATGAGCTGACGGACGACGCGTACGAGCTCGGCGGGCTCGAAGGGTTTGGCGAGGAAGGCGTCGACACCGGAGGCGACCCCACCGGAGACCTCGTGCTCACCGCAGGCACTGATGATCGCGACCGGGAGATGACTGGTCCGGGGATCGGCCCGCAGCCGCTCGGCCGTCTTGATCCCGTCCAAGCGGGGCATGACGACGTCCAGGGTGACGACATCAGGACAGACCCGATGTACGACATCCAGACACTCGGCACCATCGGCCGCGGTCACGACCTCGAACCCCTCGAGTTCGAGATTGACCCTGATCAACTGCCGGATCACCTTGTTGTCGTCGACAACGAGCACCCGACCGGACACGCCTGACACACGAACGAGAGTAGGCGGCCCCGAACGGCTGCGTCCGGGTTTTACCCACTTCTGACCCGTGCGGGGGACCCAGCCCCTGGTGACACCCCGGAAATACCTGTTCACAGCCACTCCCGCAGAGCTGGTAGGGTTCTACCCGTCGCCGCCGAACGCGGCGGACGCCCCCGTAGCTCAGGGGATAGAGCAACGGCCTCCGGAGCCGTGTGCGCAGGTTCGAATCCTGCCGGGGGCACTTCGCAGGAAGTGCCAGACAGACCCCGTCAACAGCGGAAACGCTGAGGACGGGGTCTTGTTGTATGTGCAGGCGTGAGCAGGGCTGAGCGGCCGTATGACAGGGGTCGCGGCCTGTTCGCGGCCTGGGCCGTGGGGCATCGCCCCAAGTGAGAACCCGGAAACGACGAAGGCCCCGGGACAGGTCCCGGGGCCTCAACTGTGCTTCACTCGCCGCTCTGTGACCCAGATACGCCAGAAACCCGCCAGAACTTGATCTTGGCCTGCTGAGTGCCTGACGCTGTCAGGGATCTTGGCGATGACGGTCGGTCATGCCCTCGACATCTCAGTCTCCAAGATCCCCGACCTCGTCACCCGCGATCAGCTCTGCGTCTCCTCGCGGCGTCCAATAGCAGCCGCATCGGGTATGACGAGCAGCTTGCCGGTGGTACGCCGAGCCTCCAGATCGCTGTGGGCCTGGGCGGCCTCGGACAATGCGTAGCGGCCCGTTACGGTGACCTCAAGCGCCTTGGAACGGACCCACTCGAACACATCGGCGGCCCGTCGGAGCAGTTCGGACCGATCGGCGATGAAGTCCCCGAGACTGGGCCGGATCAGGGTCAGCGAACCGCCGTGGGCGAGCCGAATCGGATCAAACGGCGGCACGGCACCACTTGCCGCGCCGAAGAGCACGAGATGGCCGCGGGGTCGCAGGCTGGCGAGGCTCGCATCGAAGGTGTGCGCGCCGACGCCGTCGAAGACAACCGGCAGTCCCTGACCGCCGTTGAGCCGCCTCACCTCGGCTGCGAGATCGTCGACTGCGGAGGAAAGGATCACCTCAGCGGCCCCGGCACGCTTCGCCAGCTCGGCCTTCGCCGTGGTCGACGTCGTGCCGATCACGCTGCCGCCGAGATGGGTGATGAGCTGGGTCAGAAGCAGCCCCATGCCGCCAGCAGCCGCATGCACGAGCACCGTGTCGCCCCCCTGAACCGGGTAGGCGTCCTTGACGAGATAGTGCGCGGTCATGCCTTGGAGGAGCACGGCGGCGGCTGTCTCGAAGCCGATATCGTCGGGCAGCGGCACCAGCCGGGAGGAGTCCACGACGGCCCGCTCGGCATACGTGCCGGGAATCTCCACCCAACCGACCCGGTCCCCGATTGCGACGTCAGCGACGCCGGGTCCAACTTCGACGACCGTGCCGGCGCCCTCAGCGCCCGGGGTGAAGGGCAGCGGGAGGCTGTACCGGCCTTCGCGGTGGTAGACGTCGAGGAAGTTGACCCCGGATGCGGCGACCTCCACGATCGCCTCGCCCGGACCCGGCCGCGGCTGGTCCACCTTGGCCTCCTGCAGCACCTCGGGACCGCCCACTTCGTACACCTGTATCGCTCGCATGACCCTCCAATATCGGCTCACCCCCCACCAACCCCGTTGATGGCGATCCGATTCCCGGCAGGCAAACCACCCGAAAGCCGCGTCCCCAACCCAACGAGGCAATACGCCTAGTCGTCGAACTCGAAGCCCGGCGTTGTCGCGCGATCAATGATGTCGCTGGCTGCGCCAGGGCTCGTGATGACGGATTCAAGGGCTTCCTTGAGTCGTGTGAGGTCGCCCAGACTGCCGACCGCGCAGAACATGCCGGCCTCGCTGTCGAAGTCGAGACTCTCGGCAAGGTCCGGCCAGGCGAACTGCACGAGACCTTCCCAGAAGCAGCCGTTCGGCTCATGCCCGGCGGCAGCTACTGCAGCACCGACAGGCAGACCACCGGCATTCAACGTCAGCGAGTGCTCACCGTCGAAGTCATGCAGGTTGATAGTCACAGCGCGCTGATCCCACCCTCTACTGCACGGGTTTCCCGTTGCGTCGAACCGACTGTCCGCGTCCGTCCCTGCGCCAAGCACTGGTGGGTGTGGCCGACGCAGCTGTTGCAGATTTCTCTACCTCATCAAGGCACCCGCCGCGCACGGCGCGGCGCGCGCGGCCCGTCGCACAGGCCTGCGCTCCTGTCTACGCCCCGCTCCAGCCCGGCCGCCGTCCGCACGCCTGACGGCTCGGGTTTATGGGCGGGATGAACCACGACGCGGCCGGGACGAGTGCGCGAGGGGCCAGCCCGGACGATGCCTCCGGCGAGGGCGCTCAGGCTCCGGGATGGAGGGGGTCCGTGGGCTACTGCCGGCAGCGTCGTGGTGGAGGCAGGGGCTCCCATCCCGTCTGCCATCGACCCAGGCAGAGCCGAGCAGGCGCGGGTCGACGGCAGACGGGATGGGAGCTGGGTGAGTGGTCGGCGAGGCCAGCGACCGGCTCCCTCGCGTGAGTCCAGGCCACGCGAACCTGAAACGGATTTGTCCATTACAAGTGGCGACCTCAGGGCGACTCCGAATATGCCCAGAGTCTTCAGCGGGTCGAATCGATAGCCAAAGATGCGAAGAGCCTAGTCGCCCACCTTGAGGAAGTCTCGAACCAAATACTCTTCGCTGGTCGGCGCACCGCATTGCAAGAGAAAGTGAGGGAGATGTGCGTCGACAAGTCAACCGGCGGAGACGGGGTGGCCGGTACGGCTTGAGCCCCCACGTGGTAGCACTCCTATGAGGTGTCGCTCCTGAGGTGTGTTGGCGACGAACGAGACCATGAGCGGAGCTTGAGGCGGGCGAAGTCTGGGCCGTCCCTGAGCCGTGCGAGGGGGCTCAGGGCAAGATGGGGTGTTTCTCGCCAACAAGGTGATGGCGCCCATGTGACAGGGATGCTCGTCCCAGGTCCGAAACGGGAACGATGGGGCCATGACCAACGACCAGAAGGCAGCACAGCAGTTGGCCGGCCAGGCCCGCGAGGTGGGGCGGGTGTCCGGGCGGGAGCGGTGGCGCGACGTGTTGCAGTGGGTGAGCCGAGGGCGGTTCGGGCGACAGCGCGGGTGGGTGGCCGTGCCCAAGTTAGACACGCCTTGGCAGGACACCGTCTCCGGGGAACGGCAAGGCTGGCGTGAGCGTGCAGCCAATCTGGACGGCGAGTTCGCATTCAGCGTTGACTACCAGGTCTGCCCCCACTGCCAGCTTGGGTGGGTCGAGCAGCCTTACACCCTGCCGGAGTACCAGCGATGCGGTCTGGCCTCCGCCGGTCTCGCGGCGCTGCGGATCGAGCACCCAGGCCTGTCCTGGCACACCTTGGGTGGGCACCTCCACGATTCCAAGGCATTCTGGGCGGCCGTAGGAACCAATGTGCCCGGCAAGTACCAACAGCGCAGCCTTTGTTCCCACATCGCTGTCTAGTGAGGTGCAACAGAGCCTTCGCGAGCTGCGGCCTATTCGTGGACCGACAAGGCTTGGCCACCCGCTCATAGGTCACTGACCTGCACAGACGCCTCAGGCGCACAGGGCCTCCGGAGCCGTGTGCGCAGGTTCGAATCCTGCCGGGGGCACTTCGCAGGAAGTGCCAGACAGACCCCGTGATCAGCGGAAACGCTGAGAACGGGGTCTTGTTGTATGTGCGGGCGTGGGTCGGGGTGAGCGGCCGTGTGACAGGGGTCGCGGACTGGTCGCGGACTGGTCGCGGACAGGATCTCGCGGCATCGGCGACGCAGGTCCGTCCGGGCAGCGACGGCCCCCGGACAGGTGCAGGGGCCTTGAGGGCAGATGGCGGCTCACCCTCTGACCTCGCGCACCAAGGTGTTGGTCGGTCTCGTCGCTGAGTTCCAGCTCGTGGGGGAGCCCGAAGTGGCTCAGGAGCCGACCCAGGTCGTCGAGGCGGGCGGGGTCGACGACGCCGTTGAGCAGGACCTTCGAGCCGTCGATCGGATGGATCTCCATCTGGCACCAGCTGGTCTCCAGCTCGTAGCCGTACCAGGACGACGAACGAGAGCTCCAGCCTGCTCCGACGAAGCGAGCGGCCACGACAGAGGCGTCAGGGCAACCGTGCAACACACCGCACACGTTGTCGCTCAGGTCGAGCCACTGCCGATCGAGCTCCAGGCCCTCATCGGATACGTCCACACCCGGAGTATGCGGCGGCTGATCCACCACGATCACTCGTACCGCGGTCGTCGTGGCTCTCACCCTGTGGAGCCGGCATGCCCGTGACCTCAGTCGTGTCAGTGGTAGCCACTACCGTGGCGAGGATCGTCAGGTGTGTGCTGCCAAGGGGAGCCTGTGGAGAGTCGGTTTCGCTTCGGCCAGGTCCATCGCCCGCGCCAGGCGCGCAACAGGCGATGCGATGACCGCTCATTTGCTCCGATTGCTTCACGAAAGGGGACCTGGTTGTCGAGCCGGCCGAGATATCCACACGGCAAGGTCATGGGTTGGAAGCTGGGCCTGATCATACTGGGTTCCCTCGGACTCCCACTGCTCAATAACTGGGCAAGCGGACTACCACTTGCCTCGGCGGACACCGGAAGCGGATTCATGCGAATCCAGGACATCTCCGCTTCAGTGGCCCTAGGGCTCATCCTCGCGTTGCCCGTCGAGATGCTCGCTCAGTCTTCCCACCGGCGTCAGTTGAGGCGTCACGAGGAAGAGATCGGAAGACTTCGAGACGAGAATCGCAAGATGCAACTGCTGATTCTCCACGAGAGGCAGAGGAGGAGGGAGGCGTGGATCAGCGGGCTTGAATCAAGCCGTCTTGCCAGGAAGGTGGAATACAGTCCCTCCATCACCGAGATCGACGAATCCTCGCCAGCCGAGTTCGAGTACCTCATTCGGAGGTTGATGGAGCGAGACGGCCTCAAGGCCGAGGTCATCGGCGGTAGAGGCGACCAGGCAGTCGACGTCCTGGCGGAAAACGCTGCCGGCCGGTCGATCGCAGTACAGTGCAAGCACACGACCCGCGGCCGTAAAGTCGACTCCAAGGTTCTCTATCAAATAAATGGAACCTCCCAGGCCGTCTACGGTGCGAACGAATCGATGGTCGTCACCAACGGATCATTTACGCGCGACGCCGCGGACTGGGGCGCCAAACACGGCATCCAGTTGATCGACCGTGAGGTCCTGGCCAGATGGTCGGAGGATGCGGATCACTTGTATCAAGTTGCAGATCTCGAACTTCCGCTTTGAACGGCCAGCACTCCTACGTGAGATCGCGGCCTGGGCCGGGAGGCGAAGCCGCAGGTGGGAACGCAGAAACGCAGAAGGCCCCGGGACCGGTTCCCAGGGGACTCGCGTGGGGTGCCCGGTCGGCCGGCGGGGGACCAGGCGCGCACCTCGTCATCGGTCAACGGACGCATGAACGGACCGTCGTCCGTGTCCGTGGCATCGATCATGTGGGGGAAGTCCAGCACCGTGGCCGTGCCGCCGGTGAAGGTGTACTCGTGCCATGCCGGATCCCGCCACAACTCCTCGATGGATCGGCCTTCGAAGCCGTGACCCTCACAAGGCACCGACAGCGCTGCTCCCTTGACCACTCGTACCGCCCACTGTGCTTCGGGGCGAAGAGGTGGGACCTGACGGGCCGGCAGTGCATCGGCGCCCTCAGGGGTGCCCGAAGGTGGCCAGGTTGGCTGACACCACTGCCAGGTGGTGCGAGGTTGCCCAGGCTCGCCATTGCGTTCCGCCTCCGGCCTTGGGTCTTTGGCGATTCGCGCACTCCTTCAGTCGGGCGTCGCCCCACGACGTTCGCGCGCCTGTGGTCGGCCAGTGAGGTGAGTCGACCAAGTCGGCGCTCAGTACGAAGAAGTCGTCATTGCCTGAGCGGACTCGCGGATAGACGAAGACCTGCCATGCATCCGCTGTCGTGTAGCGCATGTTGGGGTCCGGAGTCCCACGGGACTTCACAGGCATCCGCGGATGCGTCACTCCGAAGTCTCCGAAGTCCGGGGATTTCCCGCGGTGTCCATTGAGGACCCGTCGCCAGAGCTGTGCGTCTCTCCGGGCCACCGGCGTTGCTCGGCCCCTCGGGAAGCCCGTCAGGTTGACCGGGAAGGCGCCGGCAGCGACGCACTCGTGGCGCCAGTCCCATGAGGTGAGAGCCTCCAGGGCGAAGACGGCGCGGTCGGCAAGCCGATCCCTTTCGATCTCCGAGTCGACAGGACCGGCATCGATGAGGAGGCCGACTTCCTCCGGTTCGAGGCGTAAAGCCTTGAAGAGTCCTCTGATCTCGGCGCGATCGGGAAGGCGCTGAGGAGAGTCCAGCGCAACAGACACCCGTAAGCAGGCACCACGCTGATGCTCAGCTGCCGCCCGTGCCGCCTCGACGAGGACGTCTCCTTCGTCTGTGTGCCGGACGACCGGGCACATGGCTACACCACGGAGGCCGAGGGACTCGCTCAGGCGGGCCATGGGACCACCGGCGTCGCCCTTGAGGACTCGTGTTGTCGGTAGGGCTCCGCTGTCGACGGTCAGGACCGTGCCCTGGGGCACCGCGTCCATCGCACGGTCACAGAAGGTCTCCAGGACATCCCGGACGTCCGGGTCGGGGACCAGCTCCATGACAGGGCGGATGCACGAGCGGACCGCCGGCGTGACATGCCCGAGAGCCGAGAACTCCCCCGCCTTGCCCTTGAGTATCGGAACGTAGGCCAACGGCTTCCCCCAGCGCACTCGGCACCAAGCCCATGGATGTCTCACTCACGCCCACCAGAGTCTGACGAGAACTCATCGACTCGAAAAGGGGCATAAACCAGCCGTAAGTCTCATTCTTGACCTGCTGGGACAGCTCAGGTCGTACACCCACCTGCGGGTCGGTGGGGGCAACACCGTGTCACCCCGGCTGTACTTCCACGACGACGGGCCGGGCACGGACTCGTGTACCTCGTGTACCTGGGATGCGTCGGCCCGCATCCGGACGACACGCAGACCTGACGTCGGCGCGTGGCGGCGGACTTCGTCGTCAGTGGCCGAGAACGGCGGCCGTCAGGGCGATGTTGTGGGCGACGTGCCAGCGGCCGGGGAGGGTGGGGATGCGGCGGCCTGCTACTTCGAGGCCCGGGACCAGCAGGCGGGCGGTGAAGTGGCCGTTGGGGTGGAGGGTGATGTCGGCTTCGTCGAAGTCCAGCCACTTCCGGGTCAGCGGGTACCACACCTTGTAGACCGACTCCTTGGCGCTGAACAGGAGTCGGTCCCAGTGGGTCGAGGGGTGGGTGCGGGCGAGGTGGGCGAGGCGTTCGCGTTCGGCGGGGAGGGTCACGTACTCCAGTACTCCCGGCCGCAGCGGTCCGTGCGGCTCGGCGTCGATGCCCAGACCCGTCAGGGCGGTGGCGGGTGCGGCCACCGCCCCGCGGTAGCCGGCGCAGTGCGTCATGCTGCCGACGAGTCCGTCCGGCCACAACGGCTCGCCCTTCGGGCCCGGCAGGATCGGTGCGGCAGGTGTGCCGAGTTCCGCCATGGCCTGCCGGGCGCAGAGCCGGACCGTATGGAAGGAGTCGCGGCGGCCGGCCGCCGCACGGGCCACCACCGCCTCCTCCTCCGGATAGGGAGTGACCGGCTCCAGGTCGTCGAACCGCTCGGCGCAGGCGACCGAGGCCGGCAGGATCTCGGCGAGCATGTCTCGTCCTCGGGGGGTCACTGGCAGGAGACCGCCTCCGGCCGGACGACCAGACGGACCCGGGTACGGACGTCCGGCGGCAGCTGTCCGCCGAGCTCCCGGCCGTACCGGGCGGCCAGGCGCTGGAAGAACTCGCCCTCGGCGTCCGGCACGACCCGGTCCACGCGGCCCCGGACCTCCAGGTAGCGGTACGGCTGTTCCGGGTCGTTGATCGACACGGAGACCCGGGCGTCCCGCTGGATGTTGGCGTACTTGACCCGGGCGGTGGACGTGGTGAACGACAGTTCGCCGTCCTCCCACAGCACCCACATGGGGTTGACCTGCGGGGCGCCGTCCGCCCGGAGGGTGCCGACATGGCAGTAGAGCGGCCGGGTGAGCAGGTCCTCATGACTGCCCGGCACCACTGATCGGGTCATCAGGCACCACTGCGGGCGAGAGCGGGTACGCCGTCCAGGTCGTCCGCCGCGCGCAGTGCCACGGCGCGCATCCACGGGCGGGCCCGCTCGGCGAGCTTCGTCAGCGGTCCCGCGGGCGCCAGTTCGATGTGCAGCGTCTCCGTGGAGGAGTACGCGGCGATCGCCTGCGCGCACAGGTCCCATCGGACCGCCGACGTGAGCTGCGTGACCAGTCGCTGCCGGAGGTCGTCCGGCCCGGCCACGAGCGCGCCGTCCCCGTTGCCCAGCATCGCCGAGTCCGGTGTCCGCCACGACACCTGGGCCACGGCCTGGGCGAACGACTCCTGGGCCGGGGCCATCGCCTCGGTGTGGAAGGCCCCGGCCACCTCGAGACGGACCACGCGCATGCCACGCGGCGGGGTCGTGGCGAAGTCCTCGGCGGCGGTGAGGGGACCGGCCGCCACGAACTGGTGACTGCCGTTCCAGTTGGCCACGGCCAGTCCCCCGGCGTGGATCGCGTCGACGATCGACTCGTCCGGTGCGCCGTCCCTCTTGGACGGCATGCACGCCACCATGCCGGTCGGGGCCGCCGCACACGCCGCCGACATGGCCTTCCCGCGGGCCCGGGCCAGGACGATCGCCGCCGTCGGTGAGAGGTAGCCGGCACCGGCGGCCGCGGCCAGCTCACCGACGGAGTGTCCGGCGTACAGCACCCGGCCGGGGGCCGGTTCCAGCCGGGCCCGCAGCCGCTCCAGGGACAGCAGCGCCGCCGCGGTGATCAGCGGCTGCGCGACGGCCGTGTCGCTCATCGCGACGCCGTCCCGGCCGGCGGCGAGCAGGTCGAGCCCGGCGGCATCGGACCACTCGGCGAGCAGGTCCTGTGCGTGCAGATCCTGTGCGTGCGGTGCCTCCGTCAGCCAGGAGTCGAGCATCCCCGGGCGGTGCGAGCCCTGTCCCGGCACCGTGATCACGTAGTCGTACATGGTGTCTCGCTTTCTTTGGAAGGCAGGTCAGTCGTCGCTGCTCGCCGCGGCGAGGGAGTCCGAGGGCCGGCTGAGGGTGATCGCGCGCTCCACGGTGAGCACGGTCTGTCCGTCGCCGGTCCGGGAGACACCGGAGAACACGGCGGTGTCCTCGTGCGTGTCGAGCAGTTCCACCGAGTGCACGAGGAGTTCGCCCGCCCGCACCGACCCTTCGAAGCGCAGGTTGCGTGCCGACCCGAACACGAGGAGCCGGTCGTTCCCCTCGTCCCCGGCGTCGAGCGCGACCAGCAGCCCGCAGGCCTGGAGGAAGGACTCGAGCACCAGGGTCGAGGGGAGCCGGGCGGGTCGCGCCGATCCGGCGTGGCCGCCGAGTTCGTGCTGGGACACGGCCTTCACCGCGGTCAGCGCACCGGGCCGATGGGCCAGGATCCGGTCGACGTGCAGCGCCGGGTGACCGTACGGCAGCAGGTCGGCCGGGTCCGGGTACTCGCTCATGAGGCGGACCTCCAGGTCGCGGCGATCCGGGCGCACCGCCGGCCGTCGACGGTGCAGGTCGTCGTGGTCGACAGCAGCGGGCGCGTGCCGGTGACGCGCGTGTCGAACAGCACCTCGTCCCCGGCCAGTACGGGCAGGCTGAACCGGGCCGACTCGACGGAGACCAGTTCGATCCCTCCGAGTACGCCGTCCAGATGGAGTTCGAGCATCTGCTGCACGCCCTCGATCAGGAACACCCCGGGGTAGACCGTCAGCGAGGGGAAGTGGCCGGACAGGTACGGGTCGTCGGCGCTGACCTTCTTGCGCCCGACGAATCCGCCGTCCTTCGTCTCGATGCCGTCGACCGCGGTGAGGGGCAGCTGTCGGGTGGCGGTCATCGCCGGTCGTCCTGTCGGCGGAGCAGCAGGAGCACGGCCACCACCGACACCGCGGCGAGCACCACCGAGATCCACATCACCTGGTGGAACGCCGAGGCGTGGGCCGACGCCAGGGCGTCGGCCTGGTCCGGGTACTGCTCGAAGAGCCGCTTGACGTCACCGGCGGCGAGTTCGTCGGCCGCGGTGGCGGAGTCCAGGCCCGCGGGCAGGGACGCCGCCGAGAGCTGCGTATGGACGAAGGACGCGACCAGGGCGACGACCACCACCGAGGCGAGGGATTCCGCGGCGAGGCGGATGGTGTTGAACATCCCCGCCGCCATCCCCGCCGAGGTGTTCGGTACGGAGCCGACCGCGGCACCGTCCATGACGCCGTTGAGGACGCCGACACCGGCTCCGGTCACGATCAGCGGGACGGCCAGCACCCACAGGGCGCTGTCGCCCTCGGCGAAGGTCAGGCCGAACGCGCCGACGCCGATCAGCGCGAGGCCGCCGGCCAGGATCAGCCTCAGCGGTACGCCCGCGGCGCTCAGCCTGCCGGACACCATCGGGACCAGGAAGATCGGCACGGTCAGCAGCAGGATCCGCAGACCGGCCGCCCCGTTGCCCAGTCCGCCCACGCTGAAGAGGAAGGCGGGCAGCAGCAGGAGCAGACCGATGAAGCCGAACGCGAACTCGATGTTGACCAGGTTCACCGTCAGGAACTGCCGGTCGGAGAAGAGGCTCAGTTCGAACATCGGGTTGCTCGTGCGTCGTTCGTGGGCGACGAACAGGACGAAGGCCAGCACCGCACCCGCGAACAGGGCGATGGTGCGCACGTCAGCCCACCCCGACTGCGGGCCCTCGATCGTGCCGATCGTGAGCAGCAGCAGCGCGACGGTGAACAGGCCCGCTCCCAGGAAGTCGAACCGGCTGCCACCCCGGTTGCGCGACTCGGGCAGCAGGAGGGAGCCGAGCAGCCCCAGCGCCACGATCACGGCGTGGAAGCCGAACACCGCACGCCAGTCCAGGAGTTGCGCGATCACGCCGCTGATCGTGGGCCCGAGCGCGAGCCCGGCGCCGATCACCACGCCGACGAGACCGAAGGCCTTGGCCCGGGCCGGGCCGTCGAACGCGTTGGCCACGATGGCCGTCATCGACGTCACGATGGCGCCGGCGCCGATTCCGGCGACGGCCCTGGCCACGTCGATCACCAGCGTGTCCTGGGCCAGGATGGTGGCCAGCAGGGAGACCAGGTACATCCCGGCACCGAGGCGGAAGACCCGGCGCCTGCCGTACCGGTCGGCGAGTACGCCGGTGGCCAGCATGGTGCTCGCCGCGGCCACGTTGTAGGCGTTGACCACCCATTGGAGCGGGGCGAGGCCGCCGCCGAGATCGGTGCCGATTCCGGGCAGCAGCAGCGGCGTGCCGCTGACGCCGAGGGGGACGATGACGACTGCCACCGCGGCCACCGCGAGCACCAGCCATGCCGGGCTGCGGCGCGCGGGGGTTTCGTCGGCGCCCGTGTGGAGGACGGACTCCGTGCTGGTCACTGGGGGACCCCTGTCTGTGAGTACTGGCTTACGCGGCGGGCGAACCCGCGAACGAGGCATGGCCTACGCGGCGGGCGAGCCCGCGAACGAGGCATGGCCTACACGGCGGGCGAACCCGCGAACGAGGCATGGCCTACGCGGCGGGCGAGCCCGCGAACGAGGCGTGGCTTACGCGGTCAGCGAGCCCGCGAACGAGGCGATGGCGCGGACGAGGGAGTTGGCGGGCAGGTCGGCGAAGAGGACGTCGTGGTGGCTCAGTGCCTTGTCCTCGACGAGGTCGAGGCGGCTGATGGCCGACAACTGGGCGAGTTCCTTCGCGGCGTCGAGCGAGGAGCCGTTGGTGAACGCGGAGGCGTAGGCCAGCACCGGCACGTCGATCTCCGCGGCGTGCAGCCCGCGCAGGCCGAGCAGCTCGGTGATCTCGTTCTGCCGCAGCGAGTCCGCGGCGATGAGGTCGAGCAGCGTGCGGTTCAGGGTGTGCCACTGGAACGCACCGGCGCCGAGCGAGTGGGCGTGCGCGACGACACCGAGCCGGGTCGGCCCGTCCTGCACCCAGTTCCCGCCGTCGAAGTGCCCGGCCGTCACCCCGTAACCCGGCTTGGCGTTGCCCAGGTTGACCAGGGCGGCGAAGACCTCGTGGTTGGTCGCCCCGGCCGGCACGGGGTACCGCGCGGGCAGGTGGGCGGCCAGCGGCGAGACGGCGGTCGGCTGCTCCAGGAGCGCCCTGGCGGCCAGCTTGTAGAACTGCGCGGCGGACTCCGGCGGCCCGTCGAAGCCGAGGGTGGCCGAGGTCGAGGTCTCGGTTTCGAACACACCGCCCGCCCGGATGCCGCCCAGCCAGCCGCGTGCCGTGTCGAGGTCGATGCCGAACTCCATGCCCGCGCCGCGGAAGGCGTTCAGGGCACCGCCGTCGACGAGGACCAGACCGTCGATGCTCCGGTGGCCGCCGACCCCGTCGAAGTCCCAGGACGCGTAGTGCACGGCCTCGGCGGCGCCCACGGAGTGCCCGCCGAGCAGGACCTTGCGCCCGCCCTCGGCGGCGGCCGCGACGGCCACCCGGATGTCGTCGACCAGGACCTGCAGACCCCACTCGGCGTACGCGGCGAAGTTCGCCGGCTCGGGGCTCCGGTAGCGGCCTTCGAGGTAGTAGGCGAGGGCCTCGTCGAGCGGCGCGTCGGCCCGGGAGGTGTCGGTGAGGAACACCTCGCGCCGGTCCATCGCCCAGAACTGCACGCCGGGGGTGACCGCGGCGACGGTCCGGCCGAGGGCGGTGAAGCCGGCGGCCGCGCCCTCCTTGCCGCCGAGGAACAGCATGACGGTCGAGGCGTCGGGGTCGCCGATCTTCAGCAGACCGATCGAGGCGTCCGTGCCGCTGCTGTCCGGCACCGGAAGAGTCACGTACTCCTCGCGCCACGGGTAGTACGAGGTCGTCCGGGCTGCGTTCATGGTGTGTGGTGCCTTTCGCTGGGTTCGGGGTTCTGCGGTTGCCGCGGGTGCGGCGGGCGAACGGGTTGCCGCGGGTGCGGCGGGCGAACGGGTTGCCCGGGGTGCGGCGGGCGAGCGGGTCACAGGCCCATCCCGATGCCGCCGCCGACGGGTATCGAGGCCCCGGTGATGAACGCGGCCTCGTCGGAGATCAGGAAGCCCACGAGAGCGGCCACCTCCTCGGGCGTACCGGTCCGGCGCAGCGGCGTCTGGGAGACCACCTGGTCGCGCCTGCGGTCCGACAGGCCGGCGATCATCTCGGTCTCGATGAGGCCGGGCAGGACGGCGTTGGCGGTGACGCGCGCCCGGCCCAGTTCCCAGGCGAGGGAACGGGTCAGGCCGATCAGGCCGCTCTTGGACGCGGAGTAGCTGGTCTGCCCCGGCGAGCCCCACATCCCCATGACCGAGGAGACGAACACGATCCGGCCCCACTTGTTCGCCACCATGTCGGACACGGCCTCGCGCACCACGTTGAAGGCGCCCGTGAGGTTGGTGTCCAGCACGCCGGCGACGTCGTCGGGGGTCTGGGTCATCAGCAGCCCGTCCTGGGTGATGCCCGCGCTGCTGACGACGACGTCGATCTCGCCGAGGATCTCCCGTGCCTCGCGCACCGCCGAGGCCACCGACTCGGGGTCGCGGACGTCGCAGTGGACGAACGAGACGCCGTCCACCTCGGGGCGGTTGCTGCGGTACGTGCCCACCACGCGGTATCCGCGCTTGGCCAGGTCCCTGGCGATGGCCTCGCCTATGCCGCGGTTGGCCCCGGTGACAAATGCCGATCGCGAGCTCATCGCGACACTCCTTCACTCTTCGTCGCGTCGCTCACCATCGAGTCGATGAGTGCGATCGCGGATTTCGTCGCGTCTCCGCCGGAGAGCACGCCGGTCCAGCCGGCCCGGCGGGCGCCCGCGACGTTCTCGGGCAGGTCGTCGGCCAGGACGTGGAACGCGGGTGCCAGGCCCGAGCGGGCCTCGGCGAGACGGAACATCTCGGATTCGGGTTTGCGGGTTCCGACGTCGCAGGACAGCAGCACGTCGTCGAAGGTGTCCGCGACGGCCGGGAAGGACGCCAGGGGCGTCCGCCACTCGGCCGGCAGATTGGAGAGGAGCCCGACGAAGGCGCCCGCCGCCCGCCACTCCCGCAGGGCCGCCACCCAGGCGTCGTCGAGCCGCTGGTCGCTCCACCATCGCGTGGCGAAGTCGGACAGGTCGGCGGTGATGCCGAAGCGCTCAAGCAGCTCCCGCTCGATCTCCCCGGTCCAGCGGCGCTCGTCGAGGACCCCCGAGTCGAGCACCGCCATGCCGTCCGGGCAGCCGTGGCGCTCGGCGATCGCGCGCAGGGACCGGCGGATCTGCTCGGGCGTGTGGTTCCTGCCCTCGCAGAACCGCCGGACCCCCTCGGCGAGGGGCGGGGTGAGGACGCCGCGGAAGTCGCTCCAGATCGCGAGTCTCGTCACGACCGGCCCACCACCGGTGTCACCATCGACGCCAGTTCGAACCACATCTCGGTGACGACGACGTCGTTCTGCCGGCAGACGACCTCGACCTCGTCACCGTGCTGACGGGCGACGACGGCGGTCTGGGTGTCGAGTTCGGCGAACCCCGGGAACTCGGCACGGCAGCCGCTGATGATCCAGTCCACCGGTCGCTCCGTGCAGGCCAGGGCGAGCTGTCGGCCTGCCTCGATGAGGACCATCGCGGGGTAGTGGTCGTAGTCGTGGTCGAACAGGCTCACGTTGGCCAGATCCGCGTCGAGGATCGCGGTGGCACCGTCGGCGGTCCGCCGCAGTCCGGCGAGGACGACGTTGGCCGTCTGCGTCCGGCCGACCCGGTCGGGCTCGACGATGTCCTGGTGGCGCCGGAAGGTGGCGCGCATCGACGCCGTGGTCGGTGCCGCGGAACCGTTGCGCTGGTAGGCGCGCAGGTCCGGATACCGCCCCTCGGCCACTCCCTGGACCGCCATCCGCGAGCTCAGCACCGGCTTGTCCGAGCCGGTGACGACGGCCTCCTGCGAGTAGACGATCTGCTTCGGCGACCCGTCGCCGCGCAGCTTCATCTCCTCCATGGAGGTGGTGATCATCAGCTCCTCGCTGGAGTTCGCCAGCGTGTCGACGTTGCTCAGCCGGACGTCGATGGAGTTGAAGAACGCCGCGACACCGAGCGGCAGGCCTTCGTACCGGTGGGCCGCGCTGATCGCCGCCTGCCGGCAGGCCTCGGTCATCAGCAGGACGTCGAGCCGGTGTCGGCCGTGGTGGTCGAGGTAGTAGGGGCTGATGTCGGTGGTGACCGTCGTCGCGTGGTACCGGTGTTCGGCGTCCCGGCTCGGCGGGGAGACCAGGATCTCCCTCGGGTGGGCACGGTGCACCAGTTCTTGCGAGATGCGCTTCACGGCAGTGGTCATGTGGTGCCGGCCCCCTTGCCGGCCGTGTCGGGAGTGAGCTCGGCCACGATCCCGTCCGGGCGCACCACGCAGGTGACGCGTCGGCTGATGCCCAGGGCGGACCGGAGGGCAGGGCCGGAGAGCGACACGACGTCGAGCCCCGCTCCCCCGGCGGCCGCGTGCCGGACCTTCGTGTGATGGCCCGGCGTGCCCGCGGGGTCGAACTCGATGGCGACCGGCTCCGTCGGCGAGAGGAAGTCGTGCAGGCGTGTCCCGGCGGACGCGTCCGTGGGAATCTCCACGTTCGGCAGCCGGGCGTGGCTGCGGAGGACCCCGACGGCCTTCGGCCGCCCCTGTCCCGGGCCCGGGCTGAACCGCTGGACGATCTGCGTCTGGCGGGGGATGACCACGCGGTCGAGCAGGCCGGTGCGCTCGGCCCCGTACAGCGCCGCGTCCCGCAGGCGCCGGCGGAACCCGCGTACGCCCCACAGCCGGGTCTGGAGGTCCGTGTCGCGCAGCACGTTCTCGACGACCTGGTGGCGCTCGTCCGACCACTGCGTGAAGACCCGCTCGGAGTCCGCGGTGGGCACCGAGCCCCGGCAGATCCCGCCGAGGCGCCACGCCAGGCTGGTCGCGTCCTCGACACCGGTGTTGATGCCCTGCGCGCCCGCCGGGCTGTGCGCGTGAGCGGCGTCCCCGACGAGGAAGACCCTGCCCTGCCAGACGCGTTCCGCCGCCTTGCGGTGGATACGGAACCGGCCTGCGGCGTGGCCGTCGAGGAACCGCACCGGGACCGGCGACCGCTGGCTCACCACGCGCGCCACCGTGTCGACGAGTGCTTCGCCCTCCGGGATCTCGCGGGGTGCGCTGATGAAGGCGCGCCACTGCTTGTCCGGGAGCGGCACCATGACGAGTACACCGGTGTCGGTCATGAAGTAGTGCGCGGAGTCGGTGGCGAGCCCGGTGTCACAGGGGCCGTCCGACAGCAGGAAGGTCTGCTCGTACGTATGGCCCTCGAAGCCGATGCCGGTGGCGGAGCGGACGGAGCTGTGGACGCCGTCCGCCCCGATCACCCAGTCGTACGTCTCTTCCCGCGTGGTGCCGGTGTCCAGGTCGGCGAGCGTGGTGGTCACCGTGTCCGCGTCCTGCCGCAGGCCGGTCAGTTCCGTGTGGGTACGGATCGAACCGCCGAGTGCGGAGAGCCGCTCCCGCAGGACGCGCTCCGTGGTGTGCTGAGGGATCGCCAGCGCGTACCGGTACTTGGTGTGGCGGAGCCTGCGGAAGGTCAGGCTGGCGACGCGGGTCCCGTTGGAGTGGTAGTGCTGGCCGGTGAGGGGGTGTCCCTCGGTCTCCAGCCGGTCGGCGACGCCGAGGCCGTCGAAGACCTCCAGCGCGCGCGGCCACAGGACGACGGCCTTCGGGTGGGTGTGCGGGCTCGCTGCCTTGTCGACCACCGTCACCGGCACGCCCTGGAGCCGTAAGGAGACGGCTGCGGCCAGGCCGACCGGGCCGGCGCCCACGATCAGAACGCGAGGGCTCATGTCCCCGCCCCGATCCGCAGGACAGCGGCACCCACGGCGCCCGAGATGTCGATCCCGGTGATCAGCGCGGTGCCGCCGGGTCGTCCGACCGCCAGCGCGGCCGCGACCTGCAGGGCTCCCGTGGCGCTGCCGCACTCGCCGAGGGCCGTGCGCACGTCCACTCGCTGGGCGGTGAACCCGGCCAGCGCGGCCTGCTCGGCCTCTGCCAGCACGGTCCCCTCCGCACCGGGCAGTACGAGGTCGACGGCGGTGTCGTCCACCTCGGCCTGCCGGAGCACTCCGGCGACGACCCGGCGCAGGGCGTCGGCGAATCCGGCGTTCGTACGCTCGGGGGCGAAGCCCACCGCGCAGGCCGGCACCGTCGCCAGGGCGGGCGCCTGGCTGAGCCCCTCGGGCTCCAGCGCGAACACGGCGGCGGCCTCGGAGACGGGCACGGTGTCGTGCACGATCTTCTTCGACCGGATGCCCCAGGCGGTGTGCGGGGACAGCTCCTCCACCCCGCCGACGAACATCCGTCGCGCATGGCCGCGGTGGATCAGCCGCGCCGCGTACTGCAGGGCCGAGACGGCGCTGAGGCTGCCGTTGGCGAGGGTCGAGTTCGGGCCGCGGAAGCCGTTCCAGATCGCGACCTGGCTGGCGCAGCAGTTCATCGTGGTGTTGGGGAACCGGGCCGGGTTGATCAGATCGATGCCGGCCCCCTCGATCACGCTGGAGTCCAGTTCGATGCTGCTGCGGAGGCTGCCGACCATGCTGCCCATCGCGACACCGGTGGACGGCCAGGAGTCGCCGGTGATGCCGGGGTGGTCGGTCAGTGTCCGCTTGAGCCGGGCGCTGGCCGCGAGGCCGAGAGCAGTGGTGCGGTCGATGTTCTTCGTGCCCTTCTTGGGCACGAAGTCGGTGATGTCGAAGGAAGGTACCGGCGAGATGTCGCCGGGAATGCCGGCGTAGTCCCCGGCGTCGGCCTGCGGCGGCGGGGTCAGCGGAAACCCCTCGGCGGCGGGCGCGTTCAGGCGCTCCCGCAGGGCCTCCATGCCGACGCCCGCGACGGACAGGACGGAAACGTCGATGATCCGAGGTGCGTTGGCCCGATTCGTCACATCGACTCCCCTGCTACGGCGGGCACGGGCTGATCCGCGACGGCGCCGAAGATCGTGATCGCGTTGTTCCCGCCGAACGCGAAACCGTGGTTCTGGGCGATGTTCACCCGTGCGCCGCGCGCCTTCCCGGCGACGTAGTCGATGCCGGGACCGAGTTCCGGATCGACCTCTTCGAGGTTGATCGTCGGCGGCAGGAAGGACTCCTCGATCGCCTTGCAGCAGGCGATCGCGCCGAATCCGCTGGCCGCTCCCATGGTGTGCCCCAGCATCGACTTGATGGAGCTCATCGGCGGGTGCGCGTCGCCGAACACACTGCGGGTGGCGGTGACTTCGGTGACGTCGTTGGTCGGCGTACCCGTGCCGTGGGCGGAGATGTAGTCGACGCTGCTCGCGTCGATGCCCGAGTGGGCGTGGGCCCGCCGGATGCAGGTCGCGATGCTGTCCGCGTCGGGGTGCACGATGTGGTGCGCGTCGCAGGAGAGCCCGTATCCGAGCAGTTCGGCGTAGATGTGGGCACCGCGACGGACGGCGTGCTCGTATTCCTCCAGCATGAGCACGGCACCGCCCTCGGCCGTGACGATGCCCGTCCGGTTCCGGTCGAAGGGCCGTCCCACCCCGTTGGAGATGGCGCCGAGACTGAGGAATCCGGCGTGGGTGAAGCGGTTCACGCTGTCGGATCCGCCGGCGAACATGACGTCCGCCTCGCCCGAGGCGATCTTGTCCCCGGCGCTGCCGATGGCGTAGTTGGCGGCGGAACAGGCCGTGGGGATCGTCATCGTCTCGCCGTGGAGGCCGAGTTCGACCGATACGGCGGCGGCGATGTTGCCCGCGGGCAGCAGGCTGACCAGGGCGGCGTCCATGAGGCCGGGGCCGCGGTCCAGCCACTGGCCGGTCAGGTCGTCGACCGTGGGGGCCTCCCCGTTGGTCGTCCCGATGATGGCGCCGGCCGTCAGCCGGAGGTCCTCGGATAACTCGATGCCGGAGTCCTGTAACGCCAGCCGGGCCGCGGCGGCCGCGATCTGCGCGGTCCGGCCCCAGTCGGCGGGGTCGATCGTGTGGACGATCGTCTCGGGAGCGAAGTCGTGCACTTCGCCGCCCAGGTGGCTGCTGAAGTCGCTGCTGTCGAACGAGCGGATCTCCGAGATACCGCTCCGGCCGCTCTTGATGCCCTCGGTGAAGTTCTCGACACCGGTTCCGATGCTGCTGACGCAGCCGATTCCGGTGACGACCACGCGACGGGTCCTAGCCGGCATCGACGGTCTCCTCACCGGCGCGGAGCTCGATGATCCGCCGGACCATCTGGTCCACCGTGCGCAGGTCGCCGACCTCTTCACGCGGCAGCCGTATCGCCAGTTCCTTGTTCACCCTGGCAAGGATCTGGATCAGGCCGAGCGAGTCGGCCTCGTACTCGTCCATCAGGTTCGCGGTCATGTCGACCTCGCCGGGCTCGACGTCGAGCTCCAGTTCATCGACGACGATCTCCAGGGTGACCTGCTTGATCGTTTCGTCGCTGAGTGTGGTTTCCACTTGAGCCTCCATTGGTACTTTTGGGCAGCCGAAAACACCGGCGGTGACGCCCAAGGTGCGGTGTGGCTTTGCTGCGATGCTTTGCTGCGATGCAGCTTCGGTGCTATCGCTTCAGTCGATTTTGAGGACGGTTTTGACCCAGCCATTCGGCCTGGGTTTCAGCGTCACCGTCGACGCGAAAGAGGATTTCTCCTGGACGAGGATCTCGGGAGTCAGAATGTCCCCGTCGTCGACCAGTCGGGCCAGCCACTCGATGTCGTCGGCGAGTGTGCGCCGCGGATCATCCTGCAGCAGATACATCGTTTCGATGACTCGGCCGTGTCGGCCGTCATCCCCCTCGAAGTCCCCCAACTGGAACTTCTCGCACTCACGTGCGGTGTGGCCGACCGCTATCAGTCGGCCGTTGGCACTCAGTTGCCGGAATGCCTGAACGAGGACATCGCCTCCGACGGTATCGATGACCGCCCCTACCGGCTCACTATTTTCCGCCGGCGTTCTGATCACATCCGTGGCACCCAAGGTACGGTGCCGGGAATGCCGTTCTGTCCTGCGGTCCACCGCGACCACGCACGCTCCGGCCATGGCTAGCAGCTGCACCGCGAAGACACCCACGGCGGAGGCCGCGCCCGTGACCATGACGCGCGTGCCCAGGGTCGACCCTAATCGGCGGATCACCCGGATCGCGGTTCCGCCGGCGACTCCGATGACCGCCATCGACGTCGGCGAGCTGTCCGAGGGCAGACGGAAGGCGAGTCGCTCGTCCACCACCCGGTACTGGGCCCAGCCGCCTGTCTGTCCGAGCGTGGCGACCAGGTCGCCGGGCCGGAACCGCGCGGCGGAGCGGCCGGCCTCAAGGACCGTGCCGACGGCTTCCCAGCCGGGGATGTAACCCCGCGGTGCGCCTGGCAGGACGTCCGTGATCTCGCCGAAGTTGGCCGAGCAGGCCCGCACGGAGACGAGGATCTGACCCGCCTCGAGCGGGGGACGGTCGACTTCGGCAGGCGCGATGCCGCCCGCGCCATCGGCCACTAACGCCCACATCCGCTTGTCGCCCACCTCTCCGCTCAGCTCCCCTCTCCGACGGCTGGAGTCACTTCCACTTGGTAGTGACTCCCAGATGAGTTATACACCCACTTAGGTGTCGCTGCCTAGTGGGGGTCAATTCCAAGTGGGTGCTGTTACCGTCGACTTGTGACGAATCAACCACCTCAGAAACCCCCCGTGGAGAGCCTCCGTGACATCAAGAAAGCCGAGGTCAAGCAGCAGATAGTGCGCTCAGCGCGCGAACTCGGGGCGTCGTCCGGCTACGACGCGACCACCGTGGCCCAGATCTGCCGACACGCCCGCGTGGGCACCAGCACGTTCTTCCGGTACTTCCCGGAGAAGCAGTCGGTGTTCCTCGCCCCCGAAGTCGAGTTGTGGCACCGCTACCTGGAGGAGCTGCCCCCCGAGGCGTCCACCATGGCGGACCTCAACGGCCCCCTGGAGCACGTGCTGTCCACTGCGGGGGAGCAGTGGGCCGACGACTTCGCGGCCTCGCTCGACCTCGCGTCCGGCAGCATGACCCTGGCCAAGCACAGCTTCGACCACTGCGTCGAGATGGAGGGCACCATCCTGAACAGGGTCGTCGCGAACGGCACGCACGACAGCCTGGTCACCCATATGCGGGTCGGCGTCTTCCTGGCGTCGTGGCGCATCGCGCAGAGCCGCTGGCGCGAGACGAGCGACCGCACCATCGGCTCGCTGGTCGCGATCCGGCGAGAGGCGTTCGACCTCGTCAGCGACCTCGGGTCGGACCCGCGCACGGCCTGATCCGGCTCTGACGTCGCCGGTCCGGTTCTGACGGCGATCACGGGGGAACAACGGGGGAACACGGGGGACAACGGGGACACGGGGGACAACGGGCACACGGGGGACAACGGGGGAAACAACGGGAGTACAGGGGTTACGGGGTCACGGGGGATACGGGGTCACGGGGGGTACGGGGGGTACGGGGTCACACGGTCCCCCAGGGGTGGAAGGTGCCTCACCGGGCGACCGGATGAGTGCGGCGGTCGCGGGGCGTCAGGCATTCTTGGTGTCTGCGGTCGTTCGACACCGGTCGTAGCCGGTCTGAGCCGGCCGGGAGCCGGTCTGAGCCGGTCGTAGCCGGTCTGAGCCGCTCTTCGGAGCGCTGCGGAACAAGTGCGCGCTGACGGTCCATTCGCGGTTCGATCTCGGTGTCTACGTCACCTTCCGGCTGGAGACCTCGCGCGACCTCTGGCTCGCCGGCATGGCGCAGCAGCTCTCCGCGGGGCGTGTCGACGAGGCCGAGCCCGCTCTCCTCACCGCCGTTCTCGACTGTGACGAGACGCGGTTCCTCTGCACCCGCTACGCCTACCTCAAGGAGAACTGGCCGCTGGTGCTGGAGTTCTCGCGGGGCATCGAGACGTCCTTCCTGCGCGACGAGGCCCAGCTGTACGTCGGGTACGCGCTCGCCCGCCAGCGCGTCTTCCACGAGGTCCTGAACACCGTGGCGCCCCTCCCCCGCGCGCTGGGCCGGGGCGGGTACCGCCGAGGGCGCCGACGCCGCGGATCGACGCCTCGACGAGGCGCTCGCCCGCCTCGACCGGATGATCGGGCTCGAACCCGTCAAGCGGCAGGTGCGGACCCTCGTGGCCCAGCTGCGGATGGCCACCGTCCGCAGGGAGCAGGGGCTGCCGACGACCGCCGGGCCGCAGCACTTCGTCTTCGCCGGCCCCCCGGGCACCGGCAAGACGACCGTGGCCCGCATCATCGGCGACATCTTCGCCGGCCCCGGAATGCTGGAGACGGGGACGCTCGTCGAGACCTCGCGGGTCGACCTCGTGGGCGAACACCTCGGGTCGTCGGCGATGAAGACGAAGGCCGTCATCGACTCCGCCCTCGGCGGTGTCCTCTTCGTCGACGAGGCCTACGCGCTGTACAACACCGGCTACTCCGGAGGAGACGCCTTCGGCAAGGAGGCCCTTCAGGTGCTGCTCAAGCGGGCCGAGGACGACCGCGACCAGCTTGTCGTCATCCTGGCCGGCCACCCGGAGGAGATGGCCGAACTGCTCTCCACGAACCCGGGCCTCACCTCCCGTTTCAGTACGCGGATCGACTTCCCGTCGTACTCGGCGGCGGAACTCCTCCGGATCGCCCACGGCGTTCTGGAGGCGCAGGGCGACATCGTGGACGAGGACGCCGACGCCGTCCTCCACTCCCACTTCCAGGGGGTCGTACGGGACGGACTCGTCGACCGGTTGGGCAACGGGCGGCTCGCTCGTGAGCTCTGCCGAAAGGCCGCCTCGGCCCGCGATCTGCGCCTCTACGACACCCACGGCGGGCATGTCGCCCCCAGCCGGGACGACCTCGTCACCGTGCGCGTCGCCGACCTCAACACGGCGTACGTGGAGTTGCGTTCCGCCGGCGGTCCACCGTCCAGGTGAGACCCGCCCACCCGGTCGGCGACCCTACGCCGTGCGCTTGCGTGGGGTCGCCTTCTTCGCGGTCGTCTTCTTCGCCGCCGTCTTCTTCGTCGCCGTGCTCTTCGTCGCCGTGCTCTTCGCCGGCGTCTTCTTCGTCGCCGTCTTCGCCGTCTTCGCCGTCGACTTGTGCGCCGCGGCCGCCGTCTTCTTCGCCGGTGTCTTCGACGTGGACTTCTTCGTGTCCGTCGACTTCGGTGTGCGTGCGCGCGACGTCAGCTGGGTGACCTCCGCCTCCGCCTTCCCCTCCGCCTTCCCCTCCGCCTTCCCCTCCCCCTCCCCGCCCTCGCCCCTGGCCTCCTTCGCCGCCCTCACGCTGTTCTCCAGGGCCGCCATCAGGTCGATGACCTGGCCGCCGCCGCGCTCCTCGCCCGTGTCCGGGGGTGCGACTCCCTCGCCGCCCTCCGCCTTCGCCGCGATCATCTCCTCGACCGCCGTGCGGTAGTCGTCGTGCAGGGTGCTCATGTCGACCTCGCCCAGGGTGGCCATCAGGGCGTCCGCCAGGTCGAGTTCGGCGTCCCTCACGCTCACCGGGTTCTCCGGGGCCACGCCCTCCGGCGCGCGGATCTCGTCCGGCCAGAGCAGGCCGTGCATGGCGATCACGTCGTCCACGACCCGGAGCATCCCCAGGCGCTCCCGCCCCCTGAGGGCGTACTTGGCCACGGCCACCTTCTCGCTGCGCTTCAGCGCCTCGCGGAGCAGGGTGTACGGCTTGGCCGCCGGGACGCCGTTCGCCGAGAGGTAGTACGCGGCGTCCATCTGCAGCGGGTCGATGTCGCCGGCCGGTACGAAGGCGACGATCTCGATCGTCTTCGCCGTGGGGAGCGGCAGCGCGGCCAGGTCCTCCTCGGTGATCGGGATCATGGTCCCGTCGGCATCCTCGTACGCCTTGCCGATCTCCGCCTGCGGGACCTCCTCGCCGTCGAGTTCGCACACCTTCTTGTAGCGGACGCGACCGCCGTCCTCGGTGTGGATCTGCCGGAAGGAGACGGACCGGCTCTCGGTGGCGTTCACGAGTTTGATCGGGATGCTGACCAGGCCGAAGGATATGGCGCCGTTCCAGATGGATCGCACGAGTGTTCCCTTCGGGTCGGATCAGGACGTTTCGTCGTGCCCGATTTGTCGTCAATCGTGGGATTCTCATCGTATGACGCCTCTCACAGAGGTGGAGGGGCGGCGCCTGGCGCTCAGCAACCTGGACAAGGTGCTCCACCCGGTCACCGGCACCACCAAGGGCGAGCTGCTCCACTACTACGCGACCGTCGGGGCCGCGATCCTGCCGCATCTGCGCGATCGCCCGGTGTCCTTCCTGCGCTATCCGGACGGCCCCGACGGGCAGCTCTTCTTCACGAAGAATCCGCCGCCCGGCACACCCTCCTGGGTGAGGACCACCCCGGTGCCGCGCTCCGAGGACCCCCGGGCCCGGCAGGTGGTCGTCGAGGACCTCGCCTCGCTGATGTGGGCCGCGAACCTCGTCGTGGAGTTCCACACGCCCCAGTGGCGGGCCTCCTCCCCCGCCGTCGCCGACCGGCTCGTGTTCGACCTCGACCCCGGGCCGCCGGCGACGGTCGTCGAGTGCTGCCGCGTCGCCCTTCACCTGCGCGAGCGGCTCGCCGCGGACGGCCTCGACGCCTTCGCCAAGACCTCCGGCTCCAAGGGGCTGCACCTGCTCGTCCCGGTGGTGCCCACGCCGTCCCCGCGCGTCTCGGCGTACGCGCGGAAGCTCGCCGTCGAGGCGGAGGCCGCGCTGCCGCGGCTCGTCGTGCACCGGATGGCCCGGGCCCTGCGGCCCGGGAAGGTCTTCGTCGACCACAGCCAGAACGCCGCCGCCAAGACCACCGCCACGCCCTACACCCTGCGGGCGCGGCCCCTCCCCATGGTCTCGGCGCCCGTCACGTGGGAGGAGGTCGAGGAGTGCGCCGGGGCCGCCGCGGACCCCGAGTCCCTCGTCCTCCTCATGGATGACATCGCGCCACGTCTTGAGCGGTACGGGGAGCTCCTCGCGCCACTTTTCGCGCCCGAGCGGGCGGGGGACGTGCCGTGAACCGGGCCCGGGGCGCGCCGTGAACGGGGCCTGGGCGCACGCCCGGGGCGGGCGTGGCGACGCCGCGAGCGCCGGTGGCGGGGCTCCTGGCGGGCCTGACGGGGCCACCCCGAGCGCCGGTGACGGGGCTCCGGGCGGACGTCACGGGACCCCGGGCCGGGCCGGGGTCGCGGCCGGTGGCACTCCGGGCCGCGGGGCGGGCCGGAACCCGGGGAGCAGCGCGGACGGTGGCGCTCAGGGCCGTGGCCGCGGTGAGCCCCGCCCGCCCGGCGGCCTCGCCCCTGACCCTGACTCCGGCCGTGGCTCCGGTCCTGAGTCTCGCCGTCGCCCTCGCCCCGACCGCGGCTCCGACTCGGGCTCCAGCTCCCGCTCCGGTCCTCGTCCTGACCCTCGCCCCAACCCCAACCCCGGCCCCGGCCCCGATCTCGGCCCCGGCCCAGCCCCAGGCCGCAGCCCCAGTCCCGACCCCCGCCCCCGCCCCAGCCCCAGCCCCCGTGACGTCGTGCTTCTTCCGCCCGTCGACGTCATGCGGCCCCGCTCCGCCGACGCGATCCCCGAGCAGGGAAAGCCGCCCCGGGAGCTCCAGTACTCGCTCAAGCTCGACGGATTCCGCGCGCTCGCCTTCGTCCTCGGCGACGGGAGGGTCGTCCTCCAGTCGCGTTCCCGGCGCGACCTCGCTCCCGAGTTCCCCGGGATCGCCGCGCACCTGCGTGACCAGCTGCCGCCCGGGATCGTCCTCGACGGCGAGCTGTGCGCCTACCGGGACGGACGGCTGAGCTTCACCGACCTGCTGCGTTCCCCCGCCGACCGGGCACGGGCCGGCGTTCCGGTCTCGTACATCGCCTTCGACCTGCTCGCCGTCCCGGGGCGCGACGTCCGGGCCCTGCCGCTCCGCGACCGGTGGGAGCTGCTCGGGACGGCCCTGCGCGACGCCGAGCCGCCGCTCCAGCGGGTGCTCGCCACCCAGGACGAGGAGACCGCGCGCGGCTGGTTCCGCGATCTGCGGGACGCGGGGGTCGAGGGGATCGTCGCCAAGTCACTGACCTCCCCGTATCGGGCCGGCTCCACCTGGGCCTGGCGGAAGATCCGGCACATGGAGACGAGCGACGGCGTGCTGCTCGGTGTCGTCGGCCCGCCCGACCGGCCCCGGGCCCTGGTCGTACGCCTCGCGGACGGTCGTACGGTGTCCACCTCGCCCCGGCTCACCCCGGCGCAGTCGCGCGAGGTCGGCGCCCTGGCCGGGGACCGCGCGGGGCCGCTCGCCCAGGACCCCGAGCACGGCCCGGTGCGGTGGATCGACCCGCCGCTCCCCGTCGAACTGCGGCAGCTCGCCGTGCGACAGCGCCAGGAGAACGCGACCTTCGTCCGCGTCCGGTCCGAGGGGTAGGCCGCCGCCGGACCGGGTTCCCGGGGGTGGGCACTGCGGTTTCCGGGTGGGCACTGAGTGCAACTGCCCCGCTGCGTACCGCACATGGCGCAAACAGAGCGCAACTGGGGCTCCGCGCACGCCCGGTGTCGCCGGTAAGGCCTTGCTGTCCCTCCCGTGGTGCACACTTGCTGCCTGGTACAGGGCTCACGGGGAAGGCGGCCTGGCAAATGCTGACGGGGATCGAGGAGGTCGACTGGGCCTCGTTGGGGCACGCGTACGGCCCCGCGGACGACGTGCCGGAGCTGCTCCGCGGACTCGCCTCCGCCGATCCCGCCGAGCGGGAGACGGCCCTCGACGGCATGTACGGGGCCGTGCACCACCAGGGCGACGTCTACGACTCCACCCTCGCCTGCATCCCCTTCCTCCTCGAACTCGTCGCCGACCCCGCCGTCGAGGACCGCGGCTGCATCGTCGAGCTGCTGACCAGCATCGGCGGGATCGAGCTCGACGACGACGAGGAACTGGACGAACTCGACCCCGACGACGAGGAGTTCATCCCCGCCGCCAACTACGCGATGGCCGCCGCCGCGATCGCCGCCGGCGCCGACGTGTTCCTCGGTCTCGTCTCCGATCCCGACCCCGAGGTGCGGCTCGCCGCGCCCTGCGCGCTCGCCTCGCTGCACCCCGAGCCCGCGCGGGTGCTGACCCTGCTCCGGGAGCGGCTCACCGTCGAGCGGGACACCGAGGTCCGGCTCGCCCTGGTCGCCGCCGTCGGGCGGATCGCCCTGCGCCACGCGTCGCTGCGCACCGAGACCGTCGACTGGCTCGGCTGGCTCGCCCGCGCCGCCCAGGACCCCGGCCTGCGGCTCGCGGCCCTCGCCCAGCGGGCGCGCTGCGCGCCCGCCGACATCCCGGACGACATCGTGCCGTGGGTGACGGGACTCCTGGAGGAGATCAGGACCTCGGCGCGGGGACCGGTCGCCCCCGGCACCGAGCGCGCCGCGACACCGACCCTCATCGGGCAGGTCCGCGAGCTCCTGGAGGAGCACGCCGCCGGGCGCCCCGCTCCGTGGACGGAGGAACTGCTCCGGACCCTGCACGCGGCGCTCGACGACCGGGTCGACGACCGGATCGCGCTCATCCTGGCGCAGCTGCGCAGCCCCGACTGGGGGCAGCGTTCGGACGCGATCTGGCTGTGCGGCGGGTTGATACGGATCTGGCGGGGGCGGTACGAGGAGGTCGTCCGGCTCGTCGGCGCCCAGCTCGACGATCCCGAGCCCCGGCTATGGGAGGCCGCGACCTCGTTCCTGGAGCGTCTCTTCGAGCTGGGCGCTCCCGCCGCCGACGCGCTCGCCACCCGCCTCGCGGTGGGACCTGCGGCGGGGGTCGACACCGGCACCGGCACCGGCACCGGCCAGGGCAGCGGAAGGGGCAGCAGCGTCGGCGGCAGCGGCAGCGTCCAGAGCGGCTTCGTCGGGCGGTCCGGGCGCGACGGGGCGCTCCTCGCGCTCGCCCGCGCCGGGGACACCCGCGCCGTCCCGCTGCTCGCCCGCGCCCTGGAGGAGCGCGAGGTGCGGCGCGAGCTGCTGTACGCCATGGACGGCCTCGGACCCTCGGCCGCCATGCTGGCCCCGCTGCTGCGGCGCCGGCTCGCCGAGGTCGAGCTCGACGAGCGGCTGTACGACCGGGCGGCGCCCCTGCTGTACGCCCTCGCGGCGGTACGGGGCTCCCAGGCCGTGCCGGAGGTCCTGCGGGTCCTGCGCGGCGCGCCGTCGAACCGGCGCGACTGGGTCCGCGAGTCCGCGCTGCGGACCTTGGCGGCGTTCGGGCCCGCGGCCCAGGAGGCCGTACCGGACATGCGCGGGCTCCTGGCCGCCGACTCGGCCACGGTCGCCACGACGGCGGCGCGCGCCCTGTGGGCGGCCGAGGGTGATCTGGGCGAGGTCCTGACCGCCCTGGAGCGGTGGCTCCGGCCGGGCGTCTCGGGTGCGGACTGGTGCTCCGCCGCTCAGGCCCTCGGCGAGATCGGCCCGGCGGCCGCCTCGACGGCCCCCGCCCTCGGACCGGGCCTGGCCTCGCGGGACCTGTGGGTACGGGTCCGCAGCGCCGCGGCCCTGTGGCGGGTGTCCGGGGACGCGGCGGCGGCGCTGCCGGTGCTGCTCGCGGCCTGGGAGGAGAACCGGCACGCGCGCGTGGACGTGGCCGAGTGCCTGGCCGAGATGGGCCCGGCGGCCTCGGAGGCGCAGCTGGTGATCCTCACCGAGCTGACCCGCCGGCGCCGCCACAACGCCCGCGAGGGCGCCTCGGGCAGCCATGACATCCACCTCGACGAGAAGCTCCTGACCGTGTGCCGGGCGGCTCTTGCGAGGATGGAGCGGGGCGCGTTCTAGGGGTGTGGCCGGTGGGATGGCGAGTGCCCCCTGGAGCGACCGGGTCTACGAGTAGACAAAAAGGACTTCCCTCCGAATAAGGTCTACTGGAAGCGGACCCGGACCGGGTCCGCCGCCCGGCCGTCCCGGCCACCCCGCCGTCGCGGCCGTCCCGGCCGCCCTGGCCACCCCGGGCGCCCCACCGATCGACCCGTACGAGGAGCAGTGTGAGACCGCGCGGAGTGCAGCTCGCCGCAGCCGGTGTCCTGTGCGCCCTCGTGCTCGGCGGCGCCGTCGGCTGCGGACGCAACGAGGGCGGGCTCCAGAGCGCCGGTGCCACGCCCACCGCCGTCGGGCCCGTACGGCTCTGGCCCGACCTGCCGCCCGCCACGGATCCGCCGATCGACTACGGGGAGTCCGACACCGAGCGCGTCCCCGGCATCACGGTCGCCGACAACGACGTCCACTCCGTCGACGCCGTCGCGGTGGTCGACGCCGAGGTGCGCGCCCGCCCCGACACGTACAGCGGCGGCGACGGGCTCTACGAGGAGACCGCCCGCGCGATCAGGGCCTGCGACACCGCGCCGGCCGCCTGTCCCATCATGCGGCCGTACTACCGCGACCTCACCGGCAACGGCCGGGACGAGCTGATCGTCGGGATCCGGATGCCGGACCAGCAGGTCGGCGTGCGCGTCTACCTCGCCGAGAACGGCGGCCTCACCCGCATCATGTCCACCGTCGACCAGGTCATCAGCGTGGAGCTGGCCGGCCGGGACCTGATCATGCGGGTCAGTTCGGCGGGCATCCCCGGGTACGAGTACCGCACCGCCTGGTCCTGGGACGAGCAGCAGCACAGCATGCTGCCCACCCGCGACGAGATCGTCCGGGTGAAGCCCGGCCGCACGGCGTCCCCGGCCGTCCCCGCGCCCCGCCTGGTCAGCCCGACGCCGACGCCGACCACGGCCTCGCCCTCGACGCCGATCCCGACGCCACCGGACGTGGCCGTACCCGTCGAGCCGAA
The DNA here is from genome assembly GCF_036826855.1 of Streptomyces sp. SJL17-4. NCBI lineage: Bacteria > Bacillati > Actinomycetota > Actinomycetes > Kitasatosporales > Streptomycetaceae > Streptomyces > Streptomyces sp. SJL17-4. The sequence goes on from NZ_CP104578.1 coordinate 2,922,775, forward strand.
CCCGTGAGGGCGCCCCGGCTGCCCGCCTGGACCGCGACCCTCACCTGGAAGGCCGCGGTCTTCATCGCGGTGATGTGCTGCGCCCTGGCCGCGCTGCTCGGCATCCTCGTCCATGTGTCGGTGACCGGTCAGACCGTGAACGACTCCCGGGAGAAGGCCCTCGCGCGGCTCACCGAGGTCACCCGGCTCTACGAGGCCGGCGAGCCGCTCCCCCGGTTCGCCGGGGTCGACCCGCCCGGGCTCCCGGCCTCCCTCCACGCGCTCGCCGTCCGGGGCGAGCGCGGCACGGTGGTCGCCGACGACCGGGGCAGGCCGACGATGTGGGCGGCGGGCCCGGCGGACGGCCGCGCCCTCGCCGTACGCGTCGACTACACGCAGAGCGCCGAGACGATCGACGCGCTCGACCGCTCGATCCTCGGCTCCTCCGTCCTCGCGATCGGGGCGACGCTGCTCGTGGGCGCCTTCGCGGTCACCCGGGTCACCCGGCGGCTGCACCTCACCGCCCAGGTGGCCCGCCGGATCAGTGCGGGCGATCTCGACGCGCGCGTCGACGACCCCCGTACGAAGGACTCCTCGCGGCCCCAGGACGAGGTGGCCACGGTGTCCGGGGCGCTCGACACGATGGCGTCCTCGCTCCAGCGCAAGCTGCAGAGCGAGCAGCGGTTCACCGCCGACGTGGCGCACGAGCTGCGCACCCCGCTCACCGGGCTCTCGGCGGCGGCCGAGCTGCTGCCGGAGGGGCGGCCGTCGGAGCTCGTCCGGGACCGGGTGCGGGCGATGCGCGGGCTCACCGAGGACCTCCTGGAGATCTCGCGGCTCGACGCCCGCAACGAGACCGTGGACCTGGCCGTGCACGAACTCGGTCCGCTCGCCGAGCGGGTGGTGCGCGCCTCGGGCACCGGGACCGAGGTGCGGGTCGCCCGGGACACGACCGTGGAGACGGACCGGCGGCGCCTGGAGCGGGTGCTCGGCAATCTGATCGCCAACGCCCACAAGCACGGCGCCCCGCCGGTGGTCCTGACGGTGGACGGTCCTGTGGTGTCCGTACGGGACCACGGGCCCGGCTATCCCGCGTATCTGCTGGAATCGGGGCCGCAGCGGTTCCGTACCGAGAGCGGGGGCAAGGGGCACGGCCTCGGGCTGACGATCGCGGTGGGGCAGGCGGAGGTGATCGGCGCGGAGCTCGTCTTCGCCCGTGCCGCCGATGGCGAGGGCGCCGAGGCCCGGCTTCGGCTGCCCGAGTACGTGAGCCTCGCCGACCACCCCGTACCGGAGGACTGAACACCACCCCACGGCACACCGTCACACAAAAGGGACATAGGGCATACCGCTTGCTACGTTGCGGCCATGACCGCACCGCGCACGGACGCTCCCCCTCCCGGGGTACGCATGCCGAAGCGCCGCGGCGTGGAACTCTCCCTCCTCGTCTGCGCCGTCCTCATCTGCGTCTACGGGTACGCCGAGGTCGGCCTCGCCCGCAGCGGGGCCGTACCGCCGGACGCCGCCCGTTACGGGGCCGGGCTCGGTCTGCTCGCGCTCGTCGCCCATCTCGCGGTCCGGTTCCGCGCCCCGTACGCCGATCCGCTGCTCCTGCCGATCGCGGTCCTGCTCAACGGCCTCGGCCTGGTGCTGATCTACCGGCTCGACCTGGAGACGCCGAAGGACCAGGCGGCGGCGACCCAGTTGATCTGGTCGACGCTCGGGGTCGCGCTCTTCATCGTGGTCGTCCTGCTGCTCCGCGACCATCGCGCGCTCCAGGGGTACGCGTACGTGTCGATGGCCGCCGCGCTCGCCCTGATGATCCTGCCGATCTTCTTCCCGGCCGTGAACGGGGCCAAGATCTGGATCCGGCTCGGCGGTCTCTCCTTCCAGCCGGGCGAGTTCGCCAAGATCCTGCTCGCGGTCTTCTTCGCCGCGTACCTCGCCGCCAACCGCAACGCGCTCGCGTACACGGGCCGCCGGATCTGGAAGTTCCAGTTCCCGACCGGCCGGGTGCTCGGGCCGATCGTGGCGATCTGGCTGCTGAGCGTCGGCGTCCTCGTCCTCGAACGGGACCTGGGCACCTCGCTGCTCTTCTTCGGGCTCTTCGTGATCATGCTGTACGTGGCGACGGGCCGGACCGGCTGGATCGCGGTTGGGCTCGTCCTCGCCGCCGCCGGAGCCTTCCTCGTCGGCTCGCTCGAACCCCACGTCCACAGCCGGGTGGAGGACTGGCTCGACCCGTTCGCCTCGATCCGGGCCGGGGACGGGCCCGGGCAGCTCGCCCAGTCGCTGTTCTCGTTCGCCGCCGGCGGGATGCTCGGCGCGGGGCTCGGTCTCGGCCATTCCGTCCTCATCGGCTTCGCGACCAAGTCCGACTTCATCCTGGCCACGGCCGGCGAGGAGTTGGGGCTCGTCGGCCTGACCGCGCTCTTCCTGCTGTACGCGCTGCTCGTCGCCCGCGGCTACCGCGCAGGCCTCTCGCTGCGGGACCCCTTCGGACGGCTCCTCGCGATCGGGCTCGCCTCGATCGTGGCGCTCCAGGTGTTCGTGATCGCGGGCGGGGTGATGGGCCTGATCCCGCTGACCGGGATGGCGATGCCGTTCCTGGCCCAGGGAGGTTCGTCGGTGGTCACGAACTGGGTGATCGTGGCACTCCTCATCCGGGTCAGCGACTCGGCGCGCGCACCGCAGCCGGACGACGCCGACACCGGGACGCTCGCGCCGGTGAAGGAGGGGGCCACGTGATCCGTCCGTACGCCCTGGAGGCCAACAGGTGATCCGGTACGCCCGGCGGGCCGCCGCGCTCTGTCTCGTGCTCCTCGTGGCGCTCCTCGTGAACTCCGCGCGCGTGATGGTCTTCGAGGCCGAGTCGCTCGACGACAACCCGGCCAACCGGCGGATCGCGATCAACCGCTACGCACAGCCGCGCGGCGAGATCGTCGTCGACGGGAAGCCGGTCACCGGCTCCCGGGACAGCGGTCAGCAGCTGCGCTGGGAACGGACGTACCGCAAGGGCCCGTTGTACGCGCCGCTCACCGGCTACTCCTCGCAGACGTACGGCACGACCCTCGTCGAGCACGCCGAGGACGCGGTCCTGGCCGGCACCGACCCGATGCTGGCGCCGCTGCCGCTCTGGAACGACCTCACCCGGGGCCGGCAGCCCGGCGGCGACGTCGTGACGACGATCCGCACCTCGATGCAGGAGGCGGCCTTCCGGGGCCTCGACGGGAAGCGGGGCGCGGTCGTCGCGGTCGAGCCGCACAGCGGGCGGATCCTGGCGCTGGTCAGCTCCCCCTCGTACGACCCGGGTGTCCTCTCCGGTACGGGGCAGGGGGTCAAGGACGCCTGGAAGCGGCTCACCACCTCGCCGAACCAGCCGATGCTGAACCGGGCGCTGCGGCAGACGTACCCGCCGGGCTCCACGTTCAAGATCGTGACGGCCGCGGCGGCGCTCGACGCGGGGGTGGTGCGGGACGTGGACGCGCCGACGGACACCCCGGACCCGTTCGTGCTGCCCGGCACCCGGCAGGTGCTGCCGAACGAGGCGAAGGGCTGCGGCGACGCGTCCCTCGCCTACGCGATCCAGTGGTCGTGCAACACGGTGATGGCCGGCCTGGGGGTGGAGGTGGGCCTGGACGGGATGGTCGACGCGGTGGAGAAGTTCGGCTTCAACGACACGGGGCTGCGGGTGCCGTCCTGGGTGGCGAAGTCCAACTTCGACCGGCGGATGAGCCCGGACCAGCTCGCGCTGTCGTCGATCGGACAGTTCGACACGACGGCGACGCCGCTCCAGATGGCGATGGTGGCGTCGGCGGTCGCCAACAACGGCGAGATCGCGCATCCGTACGTCGTCGACCGCTCGACGACCTCGGGCGGGACGACGATCGACCGTACGGGCCGCCGCAGTTACCGGCAGGCGATGAACCCCGCGACGGCGATGCAGCTCCAGCGTCTGATGGTGAAGGCGGTGACGGAGGGGACGGGCACGAACGCGGCGATCCCGGGGGCGCGGGTCGGCGGCAAGACGGGCACGGCCCAGCACGGCTTCGGCAACACCGGCACCCCGTACGCCTGGTTCATCGCCTGGGCCCAGGCGGAGGACGCGGCCCAGCCGGCGGTCGCGGTGGCGGTGGTCGTCGAGGACGCGGAGGCGTCCCGTACGGACATCAGCGGGGGCGGCAGCGCGGCGCCGATCGCGAGGGCGGTGATGGAGGAGGCGCTGCGGCTGGAGGCGGCGGCGCGGGGGTAGCCGCTCGGGCTGCGCCCCGACGGCCATGGGCCCGGGCACCCCGCGCCCTCCGTCCGCCCGTCCGCCCGTCCGCCCGCCCGTCCGCCCGTCCGCCCGTCCGCCCGATCGCCCGATCGCCCGATCGCCCGCGTCAGGCGATCGGCTTGCGGATCTCCGCACGGATCTTGGCCGTCTTCTCGGCGAGTTCGGCCAGGTCGATGTCCTTCGGGTCTGCCGTGGCCTCTCCTGCGCCGACGAGGGCGACGGCGGCGGCGGTGTTCTCGTCGCCCCAGGCGCACATGGGGAGCGTCGTCGCGCTGAGTCCGTCCTTCGACGTGGTGACCTGGCAGCTGACGGTCACGTCGTACCCGGCGGGTGTGAAGTCCCTGGGCTTGACGACGAGCGTGGAGCCCTTGTCCGTGGCGGCCCCCTTGAGGATGGACGAGCGGGTGGAACCGGGGCTCTTGATCTGCCCGTACAGCCCGGAGAGGACGAGGACGGACTCGTCCTTGCCGCTGTACTGCCCGACCGCCGCCGTCGCGTCCTTCACGGTGAAGTCGGGGGTGTCCTCGATCTCCTTGCCCTGGGTGTCGGAGAGGTCGGAGACGAGGGTGTAGTCGCCGCCGAGGACGGTCTGCGGGACGACCAGCTTGTGCGTCGCGGCGGGGAAGGGGCCGGTGACGCCGTCGAGCCCGGCCTTGACCCCGTAGCCGATGCCGCCGACCACGACCAGGGAGCCGACGACGATGGCGACGATCGCGCCTGCCCCCAGCTTCTTCTTCGGCGGCGGCCCCATGGGCGGCTGCCCCCAGCCGCCGGGGCCGGGCGCCGGGCCCGCCGGGTACTGCGGCGGAACACCGTGCGGGGGGTAGGCCTGCTGGGGGTGTCCCGGCGGAGGGAAGCCCTGCGGGGCGCCGTACGGGCCGGGCTGCTGCGGGGGCGGCACCGGCCCGCCGTACGGGTTGTGGGGCTGCTGGTTCGGCGGTGGCGGCATGGTCATGACGATCACGCTACGTCACCCGTACGACAAGCCGTTCTTCCGGGGAGTCAGCCCTGTGCCGCCCCGTCCGCGATCGCGTCCGCGACCTCCGCCACCCGGGCCTGCTCCTCCTTCGCGAAGCGCTCCGCGTCGAGTTGTTCCGCGATCTCCTCGTCCTGGGCCATGAGGAGGTCGAGGTTGGAGTCGCCGAGGTCGAAGACGCCCATGTCGAGGTAGGCCTTCTGGAGGCGTTCGCCCCAGAGGCCGATGTCCTTGACGCAGGGGACGATCCGGCTGAAGAGCAGCTTGCGGAAGAGGTGCAGGAACTCGCTCTGCTCGGTCAGTTCCTCGGCCTCCTTCCGCGGGATGCCGAAGTTCTCCAGCACCTCGACGCCGCGCAGCCGGTCGCGCATCAGGTAGCAGCCCTCGATGACGAACTCCTCGCGTTCGCGGAGTTCGGCGTCGGACAGCTGCTTGTAGTAGTCGCGCAGGGCCATCCGGCCGAACGCGACGTGCCGGGCCTCGTCCTGCATCACGTACGCGAGGATCTGCTTGGGCAGCGGCTTGTCGGTGGTGTCGCGGATCATGCCGAAGGCGGCGAGGGCGAGGCCCTCGATGAGGACCTGCATGCCGAGGTAGGGCATGTCCCAGCGGGAGTCGCGCAGGGTGTCGTCGAGGAGGCTCCGCAGGTTGTCGTTGATCGGGTAGAGCATGCCGATCTTGTCGTGGAGGAAGCGGCCGTAGATCTCGGCGTGCCGGGCCTCGTCCATGGTCTGGGTGGCCGAGTAGAACTTGGCGTCCAGGTCGGGGACGGACTCGACGATCCGGGCGGCGCAGATCATGGCGCCCTGCTCGCCGTGGAGGAACTGGCTGAACTGCCAGGAGGCGTAGTGACGGCGGAGGTCGCCCTTGTCCTTCTCGGTCATCTTCGCCCAGTGGCGGGTGCCGTGGAGGGTCAGGACCTCGTCGGGCGTGCCGAGGGGGTCGTACGGGTCGACCTCCAGGCCCCAGTCGATCCGGGTGGCGCCGTCCCACTGCTTGTCCTTGCCCTTCTGGTAGAGGGCGAGGAGGCGCTCGCAGCCCTCCTCGTACTCCCAGGAGAAGCGGGCGGCGCCGGTGGCGGGGACCTGCCAGCTCGGGGTGGACGGGGCCGTGGTGTAGAGGTCGCGCGTCGACACTGACGCCTCCTTGGGGGGTCGGGCCTTTCCCGTGGTGCGAGTCCTGTGGCCAGGCTCACACGTTGGTAGACGGATCGTCAACAAGTCGCGCACAAGGGATTGACGAGGTTACTGACGGGCAGTCTGATACGAGGTGACCATCGGTGACGTCACGCCGTCGCGACGAGCACAGCGAGGTGCGCAACCATGACCCCCTTCACCCGGTCCACGGCTTCTACGGCGTCCACGTCGTCCACGGATTCCACGGATTCCACGGAGCCGGACTTCAGCCTCCTCCGGGACGCCCTGGGGCCGCTGCGCGACCGCGAGCAGGTCGCCGAACGCCTTCTGGAGTCCTCCCGGAAGCATTCCTACGACCCGGACGTCGCGCTCGACTGGGATGCGCCGTTCGAGGACGGCAAGTGGTTCTGGCCGCCCGAGCTGCTCTCCCTGTACGACACGCCGCTATGGCGGAAGATGTCCGAGGAGCAGCGGATCGCGCTCTCGCGCCACGAGGCGGCGTCGCTCGCGTCGCTCGGCGTCTGGTTCGAGATCATCCTGATGCAGCTGCTCGTCCGGCACATCTACGACAAGTCGCTGACCAGCCATCACGTCCGGTACGCGCTGACCGAGATAGCGGACGAGTGCCGGCACTCGATGATGTTCGCACGTTTGATCCAGCGGGGCGGGACCCCGGCGTACCCGGTGCCGAGGCTCTACCACAACCTCGCTCGCCTGCTGAAGACCGTGTCCACCACGCCGGGCTCGTTCGCCTCGACTCTGCTCGGCGAGGAGATCCTCGACTGGATGCAGCGGCTGACGTTCCCGGACGAGCGGGTGCAGACCCTGGTGCGCGGGGTGACCCGCATCCATGTGGTCGAGGAGGCACGGCATGTGCGGTACGCCCGCGAGGAACTGCGGCGCCAGATGGTGACCGCGCCGCGCTGGGAGCAGGAGTTCACCCGACTGAGCTGCGGAGAGGCGGCGCGGGTCTTCTCCACGTGCTTCGTGAACCCGCGAGTGTACGAGGCGGTGGGCCTGGACCGCCGCGAGGCGGTCGCGCAGGTGAGGGCGAGCGGGCACCGACGCGAGGTCATGCAGTCCGGCGCGCGCCGCCTGACGGACTTCCTGGACGACATCGGGGTACTGCGGGGGGCGGGGCGACGCCTGTGGAAGTCCTCGGGCCTACTGGCCTGAGGCTGCGCCGCCGCCACCCGATGCGGGCGCCTCGGGCCTACTGGCCCGAGGCGACGCCGCCGCCACCCCGCGCGAGCCGCGCCCGCGCCACCGACGCGTGGGGCCGCACCCGCACCCGCCACCGCGTGGAGCCGCGCCCGCGCCCTCGCCACCCGCCGTGTGGGCCCGCACCCGCACCCACCGCCGTGCGGGGCCGCGCCCGCACCCTCGCCACCCCCGTGTGGGCAATCGTCCCGCAGGGCGGGACGGGTGGGCACACGGGACGGCGCCCTCTGGCGGCGCCTCCGCCCCTTGCGCCTGGACCCGCACCAACACGTGCGGCGCGCACCCGGTGCGGGCTCAGGCGCGGAAGCCTAGGCCCGGCACGGGGCGCCGTCCGTTGTGCCCACCCGTTCCGCCCTGCGGAACGAATGCCCACAACGGGCGGGCGGGCAGCGGGAGCGGGCGGCAGCCCGCAGCGGCAAGCGGCGGGATCGGGCCGCAGCCCGCAGCGGCGGGCCGGCGCAGCGGGCGGTAGCGCGCAGCCGCGGCCGGCGTCAGATGGGGCGGCAAGGGGGGCCCGCTACGCTGCGCAGCATGACTGCCGCCGCCACCCCCGCGTACCGCAGGCTCAGCGTCGAGGCACGCCGCGGCCAGCTCCTCGAAGCCGCCCAGGGCCTCTTCGCCCACCGCACGCCCGAGGACGTCTCCCTCGACGACGTCGCCGAGGCGGCCGGCGTCTCCCGGCCGCTCGTCTACCGCTACTTCCCCGGCGGCAAGCAGCAGCTCTACGAGGCCGCCCTCCGTTCCTCCGCCGACGCCCTGAACCACTGCTTCACCGAGCCCCCCGTCGGGCCCCCCACGGAGCGGCTCGGCCGGGTGCTCGACCGCTATCTGACCTTCGTCGACGAGCACGACGCCGGTTTCAGCGCCCTCCTGCGGGGCGGCAGCGTCGCCGAGACCTCCCGTACCACCGCGATCGTCGACGAGGTCCGCCGCGCCGCCGCCGAACAGATCCTCGTCCACCTCGGCGTGGACCGGCCCGGCCCCCGCCTCAACATGCTGGTCCGCACATGGATCGCCGCCGTGGAAGCCGCCTCCCTCATCTGGCTCGACGAGGACAAGCGACCCCCGGCCCGCGAGCTGCGGGAGTGGCTCGTGGACCATCTCATCGCCCTCCTCGCGGCCAGTACGGCCAGCGACGAGGAGACGGCCCGCGTCGTCGGACGCCTCCTCGCCCAGGAGACCCCCGAGGGGCCCGTGGCCCGGCTGGCCCGCCGGGTGATCCCGGTGGTCGGCGAGGCCGCCCATCTGCTCTGAGCCGGAACCGGACACCGGAGGGGACACTGGAGGGGTGAGAAGCCAGAACACCTCCTTCCGTGGCGGCCCCCTCGACGGCCGGGTCCTGCCGATCCTGCTCGGCCCGACCGGCCACCCGCCGAAGTGGTACGAGATCCCGGTCCCGGCCCACGACGGGAACCCCCCGACCCTCCACACCTACCGGCGCGAGCCCGCGGGCTACACGAAGCGTCTGGGGCTCCAGCGCGGCTGGGTCTACGCGTACGCCCCGGAGGGCCGCGAGCGTCGCGAGCTGAAGTGGCCGTGGTCGAAGCCGAACTCCGGCACGACCCCTCCCCGGGACACCGCTGAGCCGAACGGGTGAGGCCGCCGGACGCGCCCCTCTTCGTACGGTAATCGGATGAAGTGACACGTCATCATCCCCGTGGAGGTGGTGACGTGTCGCGAAGGCTGCTGCGTACGGTCTGCACGGGGGCTCTGGCCGCTGCGACGGCACTCGCGGGCGTCCTCCCGGCGGGCGCCGCCGCGCCGGTCCCACCGGCCGATCCCCCGGTGGAGGCGCCGATCGCCTGGGCGGACCCGGCAGCGGAACCGGTGGGCCCGGTGGACCCCGACGCGGACGCGGCGGCGGAACCGGTGGGGCCGGATCCGGACCCGGATCCGACCGTGGACCCGGACGAACCGGTCGACCCACTCGCATCCGCCGCGCCCACCCCACCCCCCGCCACCGACGACGCCGCCGCGCTCCCTCCCCCCGGCGGCGACTCCGTCACCGCCCTGCTCACCCGGATGCGGACGCTCTACCAGCAGGCCGAGGAGGCGACCGAGCGGTTCAACGCCGCCGAGGAGGCGCTGAAGCGCCAGACCGCCGACACCAAGCGGGTCACCGCCCGGCTCACCGCCGCCCGTACCGCCCTGGCGCAGGGGCGTGCCGCGGCCGGGCGGATCGCCCGGGACCAGTACCGGGGCAGGTCCGAGTTCTCCTCCTACCTGCGGCTGCTGTTCGCGCCGGACCCCCAGTCGGCACTCGACCAGGGGCATCTGATGGCGCGGGTTTCCCGCGAGCGGGCGACGGCCGTGGCGCGGCTCGAGAAGGCCGAGCGGCAGGCCCGCGGCCTGGCGAGCGCCTCCCGCAAGGCGCTCGACCGGCAGCAGACCCTCGCCGCCACGCAGCGGACCCGGCGTGACGAGGTGCGGGCCCGGCTCGCGGAGGTCGAGAAGCTGCTCGCCGCGCTCTCTCCCGAGCAGCTGGCCCGGCTCACCGAGCTGGAGCGGGTCCAGACGGCCGGCGCGCAGCGCGAGCTGCTCGACTCGGGTGCCCTGACAGGCCGGCGCACTCCGTCGGGGGCGGGTGCGGCGGCGCTGCGGTTCGCGGTGGGCCAGATCGGCAAGCCGTACGAGTGGGGGGCGGAGGGCCCGGAGACGTACGACTGCTCGGGGCTCACCCAGCAGGCATGGGCGACGGCGGGCCGGGAGGTGCCGCGGACCAGTCAGGAGCAGTGGGCGACGCTGCCCCGGGTGTCGCTCGCAGAGCTCCGTCCGGGGGACCTGGTCGTGTACTTCCCCGGCGCGACCCATGTGGCGGTCTATCTCGGCGAGGGCCTGGTGGTGCACGCGCCGCGGCCCGGCGGGAAGGTGAAGGTCTCGCCGATCGCGGCGAACCCGCTGCTCGGAGCGGTGCGCCCGGATCCGGACGGGGCGGCCCTGGCCGCGTACACCCCGCCGGTGCTGCCGGCGGGGGCGAGGGACGGCGGGGACGAGGGGCACGACCGCGGCTGAAATGCCGACCGCTGAACACCAACTCCCTCCCAGGGCCGACCCCTTGCCCATTCGAGTAATAAGCAACAAGCTATAGGGGTCCTTACTCGCCGCACCTGCCCGAACGGACGCGGAGCCCCGTCATGCCCACGTTGCTGCCCTCCACCGGCCCCCAACGCACCCTCGCCGCCTCCAACTTCGTGAACACCGTCGGCAGTGGGCTCTTCCTGACCGCCGGCGTCCTGTACTTCACCCAGGCCGTGCACCTCTCCGCCGCCACGGTGGGGCTCGGCCTCGGCATCGCCGGGACGCTCTCCCTCGCCGTGGGCATCGGGGTCGGCCATCTCGCGGACCGGTGCGGGGCTCGGGGCGTGTACGTGGCCACGCTCGCGGTGCAGGCGGTGGCGACGGGGGCCTTCGTCTTCGCGGACAGTTTCTGGCCGTTCGTCCTCGCGGTCTCGGCGGCGACCGGGGCGAAGGCGGCCGGACTGGCCGCGCGTGCGCCGCTCGTCCGGCACTACGGAGGGGAGCGGCCACAGGAGTTCCGGGCCTATCTGCGGGCCGTGACCAACGTCGGCATCTCGCTGGGCGCACTCCTCGCGGGCTGGGCGGTCCAGGTCGGCACGCTCGGCGCGTACCAGCTCCTGGTGCTGGGGAACGCGTTGGCGTTCGGTGCCTCGGCCGCCGTGCTGTTCCTGCTGCCGCCGGTGGCTCCCGCGCCCGTCGCCCGGGGGCCGCGGTGGATCGCGCTGCGGGACCGGCCGTATCTCGCGCTCACCGCGCTCGACGGGGTGATGGCGATGCAGTTCAAGGTGCTGACCGTGGCGATCCCACTGTGGCTGGTGGGGTCCACCAGTGCCCCGCACTGGCTCGTCCCGGGCGCGATGCTCGCCAACACCGTGATCGTCGTGGGACTCCAGGTGCGGGCGAGCCGGGGCATCGACTCACCCCGCGCGGGCGGCCACGCCTACCGGCGTGCCGGAGCGGCGTTCCTCGTCTCCTGCGCGCTGGTCCCGCTCTCGGCGGGCGCGCCGGTGGCGGTGGCCGTCGGCCTGCTCCTGGCGGCCGTCGTGGTCCACACGATCGGCGAGCTCTGGCACTCCGCGGGCGGTTTCGAGGTGTCGTACGCCCTCGCCCCGCCCCGCGCCACCGGCCAGTACCTGGGGGTCTTCGGCCTGGGCGCGGGCCTCTCGGAGGCGGTCGGCCCCGGCCTGCTCATCGCGCTGTGCATCGGCTGGGGCCGCCCCGGCTGGTACGTCGTCGGCGCGCTCTTCGCCCTGACGGGCCTGCTGACACCGTGGGCGGTCCGCCGGGCGGAGGCGGCCGGGCGCTACGAGAAGGCAGAGGCAGCCGGGCGCTACGAGAAGGCGGAGGCGGCCGGGCGCTACGAGAAGAGGGAGATGATCCCGAGCACCCAGATGCCCGACATGACGACGATTCCCGCGAGGGCTCCGGCGCCCACGATCACCCCGGAGAGCGTCGAGCCTCCCGGCTCGGGTGCGCTCTCCTCGTCCGGGTCCTCGACATAGGACTCCGGGTCGTCGTCCCAGGCGACGGGCCGCCCGAGCCACTCGGCGCAGGCCGTGCGCACCGCCACGAGCTGCTCCTCGGCGAAGCGGGTCGCCGCCGACGCCTCGGGCCCGCGCCAGGCGAGGGCCTTCATCCGCCACCCGGGAGTCCCGTAGCGCGCCTCGAAGGCGGCGGTCTCCTCCTCGTCCCGGTCCGCTTCGAGGTACATCCAGCGCCCGGCCTCGGCCGCGTCCCCGTACAGCCGGTACACCTCGGCGAGCCGACGCCGCAGCATCAGGTCGCACGGGAACGAGGAGACCAGCCCGCGCAGCCGCTGCCGCGCCATGGGCACCCGCCCGGAGGCGAGGTCGGCGTCGACGCGGGCGAGGGTGTTCAACGGGGACATGCGCCTATGATCGCGCAGCGGGTCTCGGTGGTTCACCCGGTTTACGCCGATGACCGCCGGCCTTACGCGGATGACCGGCGGCCCGGGACTCGGGCGCCGGCCATCGGGACGGGGAGGTCAGGCTCCCGCGACCGCCGCCAGGTACGCGTTCGTCTTCTCGGGGTCGAAGAAGAAGTTCTCGAAGTCCGACGGGTCGTTGAAGCCGTTCGCGAAGCGGTCGGCGACCGGCTGGAGGCCGCCCGCCGCGCCGATGAGGTTCAGGACGTGCTCCGGCGGGACGCCCAGCATCGCGTTCGTCCACTTGGTGACGTGCTGGGCCGTCTGCCAGTAGCGGTCGAAGGCCGACTGCATCCACTCCTCGTCGAAGGGCTTGTCGCCCTGCTCGACGATCGCCGCCAGGTACGCCGCCGCGCACTTCGACGCCGAGTTCGAGCCCTGGCCGGTGATCGGGTCGTTGGCCACGACCACGTCGGCCACGCCGAGGACCAGCCCGCCGCCGGGCAGCCGGCCGATCGGGTTGCGGACCGTCGGCGCGTACCGGCCGGCGAGAGTGCCGCCCGCGTCGGTCAGTTCGACCTTGGTGGCCCGCGCGTACTCCCAGGGCGTGAACTTCTCCATCAGTTCCAGGGTCAGCGAGAGGTGCTCCGCCGGGTCCTTGACGCCCTTGAAGGCGTCGAGCGGGCCGCCGGGGACGCCCTCCCAGAAGAGGATGTCCGCGCGGCCGCCCGTCGTCAGCGTCGGCATGACGAACAGCTCGCCCACGCCCGGGACCAGGTTGCACCGCACCGCGTCGAAGTCCGGGTGCTCCGGGCGCGGGCCGAGGCCGTGGACGTACGCGACGGCCAGCGCGCGCTGCGGCTCGCTGTACGGCGAACGGGACGCGTCCCGGCCGAACATCGAGACCAGCTCGCCCTTGCCCGCCGCGACGAGCACCAGGTCGTAACTGCGCGAGAAGTAGTCCAGGTCGCTGACGGCCGCGCCGTGTATCACCAGCTGGCCGCCGCGCTGGGCGAAGGTCTCCATCCAGCCGGCCATCTTCACCCGCTGGTCGACGGACTGCGCGTACCCGTCGAGCTTCCCGACCCAGTCGATCGCGCGCGTGGAGTCCGGCGCGGCGACCGAGACGCCGAGGCCCTCGATGCGCGGTGCCTGGGACTCCCAGAAGTTGAGGCCGAGGTCCCGCTCGTGCTGGAGCGCGGTGTCGAACATGCACTGGGTGGACATGACCCGGCCGGACCGGATCTCGTCCGCCGTCCGGTTCGACATGAGGCTGACCTCGTACCCCGACGACTGGAGTCCGAGGGCGAGCTGCAGACCGGACTGGCCGGCGCCGACTATGAGTATCTTCCGCATGGGTGGTGCTCCTGGCGTGACGGGGAGGGCGGGGCGATCTATTCGGGGGTGTGCTCGAGCGCGTGCGCGACCATCGCGAGCAGGCTCTCGACGACGCTGTACCGCTTGCGCGCGTCCATGATCACCACGGGTACGTGCGCGGGCACGGTCAACGCCTCCCTGACGTCGTCCGCCTCGAACAGCTCAGTGCCCTCGAAGTGGTTGACGGCCACGATGTACGGCAGCCCGTAGCTCTCGAAGTAGTCGAGGGCGGGGAAGCAGTCCGTGAGCCGCCGCGTGTCGGCCAGCACGATCGCGCCGATCGCCCCGCGCACCAGGTCGTCCCACATGAACCAGAAGCGCTGCTGTCCCGGCGTACCGAAGACGTACAGCACCAGGTCGTTGTCGAGGGTGATCCGGCCGAAGTCCATCGCCACCGTGGTGGTGAGCTTGTCCGGCGTGGCGGTGAGGTCGTCGGTGTCCTCGCTCGCCCGGGTCATCAGCGCCTCGGTCTGGAGCGGGGTGATCTCCGAGACCGCGCGCACGAAGGTGGTCTTGCCGACGCCGAAGCCGCCCGCGACGACGATCTTCGTCGCGATCGGGGCGCGGGTGTGGTCGAGCTGCCAGTCCTGCGCGCCGTCCTCGGTGCCGGGGGCAGCGGCGTCCGTGGCCGCGTCCCGGGTGGCGGCGTCCTGACCGGTCGCGGCCGACGCGGTCGTATCTCGCTGGAACAGGTCGGCCTCGGGGGCCTGGAGCTGCGCGGGTATGCCCGGCACCGCCGGTGACGCGGTGTCGGCATCGGAGACGGCGGAGGCGTCAGAGACGACGGAGTCCACTCAGCACCCTTTCGAGGAGCGCGCGGTCGGGCTGGCCGGTGCCGTGACCGGTCCCGTACACACGGATCTTTCCCTGGTCGGCCAGGTCGCTGAGGAGCACCCGGACGACCCCCAACGGCATCTTCAGAAGCGCCGAGATCTCCGCGACCGTCCGCATCCGGCGGCAGATCTCGACGATGGCCCGCATCTCCGGCATCAGACCGCGGGCGCCCGGCCCGCCGTCCGTCAGGAGCTTGCGCACGGCGGGCGCTTCGAGCGCCGCCACGAAGGTCTCGACGAGCAGGACATGGCCGAAGCGGGTACGCCCGCCGGTCAGCGAGTACGGGCGTACGCGCGCGGGGCGGCGGCCGTCCCCTCGTACGGGCAGCCGGTGGGCGGGAAACCCCGAGGACAGTGACGTCACTGGGTGCTCTCCATCGATTTGCGCAGCTCGCTGCGGACTTCGGGGGTGAGTACGTGACCGGCGCGGCCCACGAAGAGCGCCATGTGGTAGGCCACCACGCTCATGTCGCAGTCGGGCGTGGCGTGCACGCCGAGCAGCGAGCCGTCGCTGATCGACATCACGAAGACGCTGCCCTCCTCCATCGCCACCATGGTCTGCTTGACCCCGCCGCCGTCCATCAGGCGCGCGGCGCCGATGGTCAGGCTGCCGATGCCGGAGACGATGGTGGCCAGGTCGGCGCTGGAGCCGCGCGGCCCGTTCGGACGGCCGGCTTCGGCGGCGGCCGTCGTGCTCTGCTGGGCGGCCGGGTCGGACGAGAGCAGCATCAGGCCGTCGGAGGAGACGACGGCCACCGAGTGGACCCCGGGCACCTCCTCCACCAGATTCCCCAGCAGCCATTGCAGGTTGCGGGCTTCCGTGCTCAGTCCGAACGTTCCCGTCGCGGTCAACTGCGTGCCTCCTCGACTGTGTCCCCCGTCATCTCCTCTGTACGTGCAGTCCTTACGTCATCTATCCGCGCCGTTTCCATCTCCGCCTCCACGTCACGGCGCCCGGCCTTGGCGCCCTGGTGGAAGCCGCCGAGGCGGCGGCGCAGGGCCTCCGCGTCCACACCGCCCTGACGGGGGGTCGTGGTGGCGGGCCCGGCGGGGCGGACCACCTGCGGGGTGCGCTTGGGCAGGCCCTTGTCGGTGACGCGCTCCCCCTGCGGGGTACGCGGCCCGGGAACCGGCGGGTCGACGACCGGCTCGGGGGCGGTGGGAGCCTGCGGCTTCTCGTCGGCTGCGCGCTCGTGGGCGTCCGGCTCCGGCGGCGGGTCGGGCAGCCGGACCTGGAGCGTGGTCTCGGAGACGCTCTGGCCGAGGGGGGCGGGCTCGTCATGGGGCGCGGGGCCGTCGTGGATGAACTCGGGCTCGTCGTACGCGGGCTCGGGCTCGTCGTACGCGGGCGCGGGCTCGTCGTACGCGGGCTCGGGCTCGTCGTCGGTGGGCCTGGGCTCGTACGATCGCTCCTGCGGCTCGGGCTCGTACGCCGCCTGCGCCTCCGGCTCGCGCGTCGGCTCCTCCGGCTCCCGCGCGGGCTCCTCCGTCGGCTCCTGCTCCCGCTGTTCCCTCGCCGCCGTCACCTCCGCCGCCAGGAACGCCCGCTCCGCCGCCTCCACGAGGGGGTCGCGGTTCCGGGACGGCAGCGTGTTGGAGTTGGCCTCCGCGACCGAGCCGGGCAGGTGGAGCGTGGGAGCCGCACCCGCCACCCGTACGGGCTCCGTGACGGTGGCCGGCAGGGCGGTGGGGAGCAGGGGCTGCGGCAGGACCACCACGGCCGCCGTGCCGCCCTGCTGCTGCTCGCGCAGCTCGACGCGGACGCCGTGGCGGGCGGCGAGCAGGGCGATGACCCGCATGCCGAGGCCCTCGCCCTCGAAGGCGGCGGGGTCGGCCTCGGCCAGCCGCGCGTTGAGCTCGGCGAGCCGGGAGGCGGTCATGCCGATGCCCGTGTCCTGCACGGAGAGCATCACCTCGCCGGACTCCAGAAGCCAGCCGGAGAGCTGGACCTCGGCGTCGGGCGGCGAGAAGGAGGTGGCGTTCTCCAGGAGTTCGGCGATGAGGTGGCTCAGGTCGTCCGCGGCGAAGCCGGCGATCTGGGCGTGCGGCGGCAGGGACTGGATGGTGACCCGCTCGTACCGCTCGATCTCGCTGACGGCGGCGCGCAGCACGTCGACCAGCGGGACGGGCCCGGCGTGGCCGTGGACGTGCTCGTGGCCGGCGAGGACGAGGAGGTTCTCGCTGTGGCGGCGCATGACGGTCGCCATGTGGTCGAGCTTGAAGAGGGTCGCGAGGCGGTCCGGGTCCTGCTCGCGCTCCTCCAGCTTCTCGATGACGCCGAGCTGTCGCTCGACGAGCCCGAGGCTGCGCAGCGAGAGGTTGACGAAGGTGTGGTGGACGGTGCTCCTGAACCGTTCGAGGTCGGCGGTGAGGAGGGCGACCCGGCCCTGGAGCTCGGCCCGCTGGGTGGCGAGCTCGGCGCCGAGGGCCTCCTTGGCGGCGGCCAGGTCGGTGTGCCCGTCGGTGAGCCGCTCGGTGTGCGCGGCGAGGCCCGTGAGCTTGCCGTGCAGGGTGTTGAGGGAGCGGACGACCTGCGCGAACTCGTCGTTGCGGCCGGTGAAGCGGACCAGCTCCTCGGCGCCGGGCTCGGGGGCGGCGGCCAGCCGGGCGGCGCCGAGCCGGAGGACGGCGAGCGGCCGGGTGAGGGTGCGGGCGACGTACGTGGAGATGCCGACCGCGACGAGCAGACAGCCTCCGAGGAAGGCGATGCGCAGTTCGAGGGCGGTGACGTCGTCGTCCCGGAGGGCGACGAAGTGCTCGACCCGCTCGGCGGCGAGCCGGGACTCGACGCCGCGCATCTGCTCGATCCGGGAGGACAGCGCGGCGTCCAGGCCGGCCGGGTCGGTCTCGCGCTCGGTCTCCGTCAGCCGGGGCTGGTCGGTGAGGGAGGCGAGGGAGCGCTCGGCGCTCTTGACGTCGGGGCCGGCGACGGTCGTGGCGATCGCGTCACGGGCGACGGTGCCCGCGGCCTGGTCGAAGTCGCCGAGGGCGGCGAGCTCACGGACCCGGGCCTGCTGGGCCGCGGCGGCGAGGGTGTCGCGGGCGCGCTCGGCCTCGGCGGTGCCCTCGGGCACGTCGGGGACGTAGGTGCCGGTCTCGACGTCGTAGTGGACCTCGCCGGTGGGCTCGGGCTGCGGCACGGAGAGCGCGGCGAGGAGCAGGCCGCGGGTGGCGGAGGCCTGTTCGACGGCGCGGCCGAGGGCGGCGGGGGCGCGGGTGGCCTCGGTGAGCGCGGTGCCGGAGGCGCGGGCCGGGGTCCTGTCGGCCAGCTCGTCGGCGAGGGCCTGGAGCTTGGCGATCACCTCCGAGTACGCCCGGTGGGCCTCCAGGGCCGTGCCCTTGCCGGTGAGGGCGGTCCGGCGGACGGAGGGGACGCCGGCGAGGTCGCGGCGGAGCTCGGCGGAGGCGGCGGGCCGGATCTCGTCGATCTGGCGGTCGACCCGGGTCGACCTCGTGCTGGTGATCTGGCGCCTGTGCTTGGCGTCGCCGTTCTGGGAGTCGCGGCCGGCGGCGATGTAGGCGACGACCTCGTCGCGCTCGTCGGCGAGCGAGTGGGCCAGGGTGACGGCCTGCCGGTCGAGTTCGGCGAGGGTGACCAGGCTCTGGGAGTCGTTGAGCTCGGTGGAGGCGGCGAGGACCGCGGGCGCTCCGGCGGCGAGGACCGTGATGCCGACGAGGGCGACACCCGCGACGAGACGGTTGCGGACGCGCTTGGGGCGACCGAGGGGGGTGCTGCCGTCGGGGGTGCTGCCGGTGGTCGCGCTGCCGTCGGGGAGGCGGCCGGCGGGCGCCGCGGCGCCGTCCGGGGTCGGCACCGCACCGGGGGTCTGGCTCCGCGTGCCGTTCTTGCTCCGAGGCCGCTTCATCTGCACCGGTGCTCGCATTCTTGATTCGTCCGCCCACAAAGCAGAGGTGACGGCCGGTCACATGGAGCGCCCCCACCCCTGGTATGGCTTCCGACCATTCCAGCGCTTCTGGGAAGGGGGCGCGCATCGGCCGCTCCGCCACCCGAACGAGTGAACAACACTCCTGAGTTGGCGAACAACTTCTCCGGGCGGGCCGGACAGACCCCGAAGGGCCCTCGGTTGGATCTTCCGCGCGGGCTTTGGCAGGATGCCCGCCCGCAGCTCCCCGGAGCCCGCCGCTCCGGCTCCCGCGCGGCCTCCGCCGGGTTGGTACAGGCCATTTGCGCACGTTCGCAGGTCCTGTGGAGACGTACGCCGGGAACGTACGCCGCGCCGGGCACACTGGTCGTCATGCGCAGCGACGTCGCCACTCTCCCCGGCAGCCCCGAACGCCCCAACGAGGACTGGGTGGCCGCCGTCCAGCCCGCCTCGGGCGGCGGGGGAACCGTCGTCCTCCTCGACGGCGTGACACCACCGGCCGGTGATGACGGTTGCGTGCACACGGTGCCGTGGTTCACCGCGCGCCTCGGCGGGGCTTTGACCGAACTGTCCGCTTCCCGGCGGGACATGCCCTTGCCCGAGATCCTGTCGCAGGCAATCCGGCGCACCGCGGACGCCCATCGGGACACCTGTGACCTTTCTCACGCCCGTACGCCTCAGGCGACCGTCGTGCTCGCCCGTTGGGACGAGACCTCGGTCGAACACCTCGTCCTCTCCGACTCCGTACTCCTCCTGGAGTCGCCGGACGGGGCCGTACGGGCCGTGCTCGACGACCGGCTCGACCGCGTCCCCGACGAGATCCTGCGGTCGCTCGCGGCGACGGACCGGCTCCGGAACCAGGAGGGCGGCTTCTTCACGGCGGCGGCCGACCCGGCGGTCGCCGGGCGGGCCGTGACGGGAACGAGCCCGCGCGCGGAGGTACGGGCCCTGGCGGCGCTCACGGACGGGGCGAGCCGCTGGGTCGAGCTGTTCGGCGAGGGCGACTGGACGGACTGCTTCGGCGTCCTGCGCGAGGAGGGCACGCTCGGGCTGCTCCACCGCGTGCGCGCCCTGGAGGAGGCGGCCGAGTCGGCCGGCGGGACGCGGCGGGGGAAGCCGCACGACGACGCGACGGCGGTACTGGTGGAGCTGGGGGGCCGCTGAGCCGCGCCGTCGCCGTACGCTCAGCCCTCGAATCTGACGTTGAAGTGGTTCAGGAGGCGGGCGAGTTCGGCGACCTCGGCACGGTCCCAGTCGGCGAGCTTGCGGACGTACCGCTCGCGCCGCGCGTCCCGGACGCTCCGGAAGCGGTCCCGGCCCTCCTCGGTGAGCCGGACCAGCGAGGCGCGGCCGTCGGCGGGGTCGGGGTCGCGGGCGACGAGCCCGAGGTCTTCGAGGGCCCGGAGCTGCCGGCTCATGGTCGCCTTGCCGACCCCGAAGTACCCGGCGAGCTCGGTGGCCCGCTGGGGACCGGCGTCGTCGAGCCGCACGAACAGTCCGTAGGCCGCGGGCTCCAGTTCGGGATGGACCTCACGGGCCATCTCGCCGGACTGGGCACGGGCACGACGCAGGAAGACGGCGAGCTCACGCTCGAGCGCAAGAAACACCGGGTCGACCCCGCCGGTCGGGGCGTGGGGCTCACCGCCGCCGGCCGGCGGGACCCCGCCTTCACTGCCCGTACCGCTTCCGTGCACGTCAGCACCTCCCACACGTTCTCCGGCGACCCGCCGACGGCTTTCCGCCCGCTGAAAGTTTCTTTCGGCCGAGGCCATCGCCGCAGCTCTTCCAGTATTTCGCAGGCTTAGACCAACGGCGGTATCCAGGCCCTCTTCCCGGGCCGGGTCTACGTGCGTAGCGTCGTCCACGGGACCCTGGCTGACATGTCCACACCATGACCTGTCGGCCGGTGTCCAGGACCGTCGACATCGCTCCCCCCACCGATCCTTTCGGAGGCACGCAATGCGTGTGCACAGATCCGGAACGACCCTCGCCGGCGCCGCGCTCGCGGCCCTGGCCCTTCTCGTCCCCCTCGCCGCGTCCGCCGGAGCCACCCAGGCCCCGGGCGCCGGCCAGACACCCCCGCGCGGTTCCGCCAGCATGGGCATGGGCGTCCTCGAGCACGACGGGCGCGGCACCGCTCCTGGTGGCGCCTCCGCGCAGGCCGTCCAGACCGAAGGCGTGGACGTCTCCAGCCACCAGGGCAACGTCGCCTGGTCCACCCTGTGGAACAGCGGCGTCAAGTGGGCCTACGTCAAGGCGACGGAGGGCACCTACTACAAGAACACCTACTTCAACCAGCAGTACACCGGCTCGTACAACGTCGGCATGATCCGGGGCACGTACCACTTCGCGACCCCGGACACGACGACGGGCGCGGCCCAGGCCGACTACTTCGTCAACAACGGCGGCGGCTGGTCGAAGGACGGGAAGACGCTGCCCGGCGTGCTCGACATCGAGTGGAACCCGTACGGCGCGACCTGCTACGGCAAGACCCAGGCCGGGATGGTGGCCTGGATCCGCGACTTCGTGAACCGGTACAAGGTCAGGACCGGCCGGGACGCCGTGATCTACACGGCGACCAGCTGGTGGACGCAGTGCACCGGCAACTCCTCCGCCTTCGCCACGACCAACCCTCTGTGGATCGCGCGGTACGCGTCGACGGTGGGCGAACTCCCGGCCGGCTGGCAGTACTACACGATGTGGCAGTACACCTCCTCCGGCCCGACGGTCGGCGACCACAACCACTTCAACGGCGACCTCTCGCGGGTGCAGGCGCTGGCCAACGGCTGACGCCTTCCGCGTACGGCGGCCCTCGGGTGTGCGGCGGCACCCCGGGGGCCGCTCGGGCTTTTCCGGCCCTCCCCCTTGCCTATTGGTATGGACCAATGCGACGCTCTACGGCGATCGCCCGGGATTCAACTTCCGTGCGCTCAGCGCGCGTTGCTCGTCCGTCCTCCCCCACGCACGAGAGAGAGCCCCCGCATGCAGTCCACCCGCCGCACCGCCGCCGGCGTCGCCGCCCTGTCCGCAGCCGCGGCCCTGGTCACCCTCACCCCCACCCCCGCCAGTGCCCACGGAGCCGTCTTCAACCCCGTGAGCCGCGTCGCCGCCTGTTACGCGGAGGGCCCCGAGACCCCCAAGTCGCAGGTGTGCAAGGACCTCGTCGCCGACTCCGGCACCCAGCCGCTCTACGACTGGAACGAGGTCAACATCGCCAACGCCGCCGGGCAGCACCAGGCCCTCATCCCGGACGGCAAGCTCTGCTCGGCGAACCGCGAGAAGTACCGGGCGCTCGACTGGGCGCGCACCGACTGGCCGGCGACGGCGGTCGCGGCGGGCGGCTTCGACTTCAAGGTCCGGGTGACGGCCGCCCACTCCGGCACCATGACCGTCTACATCACCAAGCCGGGCTTCGACCCCACGCAGCCGCTGAAGTGGTCGGACCTGGACGCGACCCCCGTCGCCGTCCACCACACCACCCGCACGGCCACCGACGGCTTCTACACCTTCACGGGGAACCTCCCCGCCCGCACCGGCCGCCACATCGTCTACAAGGTGTGGCAGCGCAACGACAGCCCCGAGGCCTTCTACAGCTGCTCGGACGTCACCTTCGGCGGTACGGCCGCACAGGCGGCCACGACGACGGTGCAGGCCCCGACCGAGGCGAAGATCGCGGCGGGCGCGTCGCAGTCCACCGTGAGCCACGCGGGTCACGGCGGCGACGAGCAGGCCCCGGCCCTCTCCGCCGAGACGGCCGAGACCCCCGCCTCGCCGCTGCCCATGGCCCTCGCGGGCGCGGGCGCCCTCGCCGCCTTCGGCGCGGGCAGCCTGCTCCTGGGCCGCCGCCGGAACTCGTCGGCCTCCTAGAGGTCCAGAGGTCGGCCGGAATCCTCCGGCTCCCGGGGCTCGGGTCCCGAGCTCCGGGAGCCGGGGCTCGTTCCCGAGCTCCGGGAGCCGGGGCTCGTTCCCGAGCTCCGGGAGCCGGGGCTCGGTCCGGTCCCGAGAGTCCTAGGAGCCGGGCGTGCCGAGCGGGAAGAGGGCGGCGAGCCGGGATGCCGCCACCCCCTCCGGACGGGAGCCCCGTGTCTCGCCGCCTTCTTCCCACTCCTCCTCGAAGTCCCCCGAGAGCTCGTCCGCGAGCTCCTCGGCACGTTCGTCGACGGCGTCGTCGAACTCCTCGCCGTCGTCGTCCTCCTGGCCGGTCAGCTCGTCGTACGCGTCCTGCGCGACGTAGTCGAGCCCCTCCCACTCCGGCCACTCGTCGTCGTCCCACTCGTCCGGGTGCCGGCCCACCAGGGCCCGTATCCCCGGCACGTCGGCCAGCGCGTCGGGGTCGGCGACGACCGAGTCGTACACCTTCCTCCCCTGCCCGACCAGCCAGAGGGTGAAGTAGTGGAAGCCGTCGTCGCTGCAGGCTCCGCTCTCGATCCGGTTCGCGGCGCGCCACAGCGCGCGCGTGCCCGCGACCTCGCAGGCGTCGTCGAGACGCACCTGGAACTCCACACTCTCGGCCGGCGGGCGCCGGAGCAACTCCGCCCGCAGCCACTCCGTCCGCTCCTCCAGGTCACCGGTGCGGCGGCTCAACTCGTCGATGAGGGCCCAGAAGGCGTCTTCGTTCATGCGTACGAGCATGACACCCCCGGCTGACATCCGGGTGACGATTTACCTGCGAGTACGCGCACACGACGCAGGGCATGACGGAGCGGGGTGCCCCCTGTCGAGGACACCCCGCTCCGTCTCTCCGTCTCTCCGTCCCACGGGAGTTACGTCGTTACGCCGCCGCCACTCCCACCGGCACCGCCGCCGGCACCAGGGCGATCTCCAGGACCTGGCGGACGTCCGTCACCGGGTGGACCTCCAGCTTCTCCAGGATCTCGGCCGGGACGTCGTCCAGGTCGGCCTCGTTCCGCTTGGGGATCACGACCGTGGTGATGCCCGCCCGGTGCGCGGCGAGGAGCTTCTGCTTCACGCCGCCGATCGGGAGGACCCGGCCGGTGAGGGAGACCTCGCCGGTCATGGCCACGTCCGTACGGACGAGCCGCCCGCTCAGCAGGGAGGCGAGGGCGGTCGTCATGGTGACGCCCGCGCTCGGGCCGTCCTTGGGGACCGCGCCCGCGGGGAAGTGGATGTGCACGCCCCGGTCCTTCAGTCCGGTGACGGGCAGTTCCAGTTCCGCGCCGTGCGAGCGGAGGAAGGAGAGCGCGATCTGCGCCGACTCCTTCATCACGTCGCCCAGCTGGCCGGTGAGGGTCAGCCCGGCGGCGCCGGTCTCCGGGTCGGCCAGGGAGGCCTCGACGAAGAGGACGTCACCGCCCGCGCCGGTCACGGCGAGCCCGGTGGCGACACCCGGCACGGCGGTACGGCGCTCCGCCGGGTCCTGGGCCGACTCCGGTACGTGGTGCGGCCGCCCGATGAGCTCGCGCAGGTCGTCGGGACCGACCGAGAACGGCAGCTCGCGGTCGCCCAGTTCGTGCTGGGCCGCGACCTTGCGGAGCAGCCGGGAGATGGCCCGCTCCAGGGTGCGGACGCCCGCCTCACGGGTGTACTCGCCGGCCAGCCTGCGCAGGCTCGCGTCCTCCAGGACGACCTCGCCGGGCTCCAGGCCCGCGCGCTCCAGCTGCCGGGGCAGCAGGTGGTCACGGGCGATGACGACCTTCTCGTCCTCCGTGTAGCCGTCGAGCCTGACCAGCTCCATGCGGTCGAGCAGGGCTTCCGGGATGGCTTCGAGGACGTTGGCGGTGGCCAGGAAGACGACGTCGGAGAGGTCGAGTTCGACCTCCAGGTAGTGGTCGCGGAAGGTGTGGTTCTGCGCCGGGTCGAGGACTTCGAGGAGGGCCGCCGCGGGGTCGCCGCGGAAGTCGGAGCCGACCTTGTCGATCTCGTCGAGCAGGACCACCGGGTTCATGGACCCGGCCTCCTTGATGGCGCGGACGATCCGGCCGGGCAGGGCGCCGACGTAGGTCCTGCGGTGGCCGCGGATCTCCGCCTCGTCCCGTACGCCGCCGAGGGCGACCCGGACGAACTCGCGTCCCATCGCGTGCGCGACGGACTCGCCGAGCGAGGTCTTGCCGACGCCGGGCGGGCCGACCAGGGCGAGGACGGCTCCGCCTCGGCGGCCGCCGACGACGCCGAGGCCGCGGTCGGCGCGCCGCTTGCGCACCGCCAGGTACTCGGTGATCCGCTCCTTCACGTCGTCCAGGCCGGCGTGCTCGGCGTCGAGGACGGCGCGGGCGCCGCGGATGTCGTACCGGTCCTCGGTCCGCTCGTTCCAGGGCAGTTCGAGGATGGTGTCGAGCCAGGTGCGGATCCAGGAGCCCTCGGGGGACTGGTCGCTGGACCGCTCCAGCTTCTCGACCTCCTTGAGGGCGGCCTCGCGGACCTTCTCGGGCAGGTCGGCGGCCTCCACGCGGGCGCGGTAGTCGTCGGACTCGTCCGCTGCGTCCTTGGCGGACTCGCCGTTGAGGTCGCGAAGCTCCTTGCGTACGGCTTCGAGCTGGCGGCGGAGCAGGAACTCGCGCTGCTGCTTGTCGACGCCCTCCTGGACGTCCTTGGCGATGGTCTCGGCGACGTCCTGCTCGGCGAGGTGCTCGCGGAGCTGGGCGGTGGCGAGCTTGAGGCGGGCGACCGGGTCGGCGGTCTCCAGGAGCGCGACCTTCTGCTCGACGGTGAGGAAGGGCGAGTATCCGGAGTTGTCGGCGAGGGCGCCGATGCCGTCGATCTGCTGGACGCGGTCGACGACCTGCCAGGCACCGCGCTTCTTGAGCCAGCTGGTGGCGAGCGCCTTGTACTCCTTGATCAGGTCGGTGACCTGACCGGGCAGCGGGTCCGGCAGGGCCTCCTCGACGGTGCTGCCCTCGACCCACAGGGCCGCGCCGGGTCCGGTCGTACCGGCGCCGATGCGCACGCGGCCGATGCCGCGGATCAGGGCGCCGGGGTCGCCGTCGGACAGCCGTCCGACCTGCTCGACGGTGCCCAGGACGCCGGTCCCGGCGTAGGTCCCGTCGACGCGGGGCACGAGCAGCACCCGCGGCTTGCCCGCTCCGGGCCGCGCGGCGGCCTGGGCGGCCTCCACCGCGGCACGGACGTCGTTGTCGGACAGGTCGAGCGGCACCACCATTCCGGGCAGCACGACCTCGTCGTCAAGCGGCAGTACGGGCAGAGTGAGCGGCACGGACGGCTTGGAGTCGGAAGCCATGATCTCCCCTTCGGCAGTCAAGTTGAGCTATGCCGACTCAATGCATGTGAGCCCATGAATGTTCCCGGACGCCCGTTCGCTCTGAGCGATCACCCTCGCGCAGGCTGTTCTCGGCCGATGTAATGCCTGCATGGATATCGCAGCTCTTACATCGGCGTGGGTGACGGGCTGGACCGTCTCCCGCGGGACCCCGGCCGCCGTCGACGAGCCCTGGGGCCACCGGATCGACGTGGGGCTGCCCCGGCACGTCGTACGGCATGTACTGCCCGCCCCCGACGCGGCCACGGTCGGCGCGCTCTGCGCCCGGCTCACCACCCCGTACAGCTGGCTCAAGATCATGGCGGGGCCCGAGGACGCGCACGCGTGGATCACGGAGGGATGGACGGTCCCCGACGACCCGGGCTTCATGATGGTCAAGCCGCTGGACCCCGGCGCCCGGCCCGCACCGCCCGAGGGGTACGCGCGGACCACCGAGGTCCGGGACGGTGTCATCCGGGTCCGCGTCCTGGCACCCGACGGCACCCTCGCCGCCCGCGGCCAGATCGCCCCGACCGGTTCCACGGCCGTCGCCGACCAGATCGAGACCGATCCCGCGCACCGTCGGCGCGGCCTCGGCGCCAACGTCATGCGCACCCTGGAGGCGGCCGCCGCCCAGGCCGGCGCCGAGACCGGGGTGCTCTCCGCGACCACGGACGGCCTCGCGCTGTACGACTCCCTCGACTGGCGCTACCGGGGGCCGCTGACCGGCATCGTCCGGGACGGCGGCGGTACCGGTCCCGGGACCGGCTGACGGCTCGGACCCGAACCTGACCGTCCGGCTGCGCGCGGTGCCCGTCACCCGGCATGCTCGGTCCATGGTGCGAGGCGTACGGGGCACGTGGTGCGGGACCCTGCTTCTGGTCGGGGTCCTGGTCGGCGGTACGAGCGGCTGCGGGCCGGAGACGCCGCCCGCGCCGGGCGGGCCGCCCTCGCGGGTGAGCGGAGCGCCCTCGGGGTCGAGCGAACCGGCCGAGCCGAGCACCGCGACGCCCTCCGGTGCCACGACGACTCCCGGCGCCACGACGACCCCCGGGGCAACGACAGTGCCGGGCGCCACCACGGCGCCCGGCGCTCCCACAGCGGACCCCCACCCGGCCGAGGTCCTCGTCGAGGTC
Organism: Streptomyces sp. SJL17-4; assembly: GCF_036826855.1. Lineage (NCBI taxonomy): Bacteria > Bacillati > Actinomycetota > Actinomycetes > Kitasatosporales > Streptomycetaceae > Streptomyces > Streptomyces sp. SJL17-4. The sequence continues at coordinate 2,949,709 of NZ_CP104578.1, forward strand.
GTCGTCAACGGCGGCCTCGCCGGAGTCCGCAACCAGCTCGTCGTCCACTACGACGGCTCCTGGACCAGCCGCTCCGGCACCAAGCCGCCCCGCACCGGCCGGCAGACCCCCGCCGAGGCCGCCGAGCTCCGGGCCGCCCTGGAGGACCCCGCGTACGCCCGGGTCCCGGAGCGGCCGACGGGCGGCCCGGTCTTCGACGGCTTCCAGTACTACGTGACGTACCGCCACCGCCTCGTCGTCGCGGGCGACGGCGAGCGCCCGGCCGCGCTCCAGCGGGTCTTCGCCGCCCTCCCGGAGGGCGGCCCGCCGACGAACCCGTGAACCGTGAACCGAACCGGGGCGATCGCGTGAACCGAACCGGGGCACGCGCGCGATAGAGAAGGCGTGAGACTGTTGCGCCCCGCAGGGGGAGGCCCCGCCGGGGGCGACGAGGACGACGACACGGCGCTGCTGCGCGCGGTCGCCCGGGGGGACTCCGAGGCGCTCGCCGTGCTGTACGACCGGCACGCCGGCTGGCTGCACGCGCGCCTCGCCCGGCGCTGCGCGGACGAGGAGACCGTACGGGAGGTCCTCCAGGACACCTTCGTCACGGTCTGGCGCTCGGCCGGCGGCCACCGGGGCCGGGGCGAGGCCGGCGGCTGGATCTGGGTGATCGCGGCCCGGCGGCTGGTGGACGCGCAGCGGGCCCGGGCCCGCGCGGAACGCGTCGTGGAACGGGCGGCCGAACACGCCGCCGTACCCACGGAGCCGCCCGCCGCCACCTCCTCCGCCGAGGACCGGGTGCTCGCCGGACTGGAGTACGGGGAGGTCGGCGCGGCCCTCGACCGGATCTCGCCCGAACTCGCCGAGGTCCTGCGGGCGACCGTCGTCGACGGCCTGACGACCCGCGAGACCGCCCGGCTCCTCGGCATACCCGAGGGCACGGTCAAGACCCGCGCCCTGCGCGCCCGCCGCGAGCTGCGCGCCGCGCTCGGAGCGGCCCACCCCGGCGGCCCACACGCCTTGGGAGGCACCGCATGACGACACAGCGCCCCCCTGTCGACGGCCTCGGGAGCCCCCGGCTCCCCTGGCACGTCTCCGACGACCTCGCGCGCCGGTACGCCGACGGGTCCGCCGCAGAGACCGATGCCTGGTCGCTGGAGAAGCACGTCGAGTCCTGCGCGGGCTGCGCGGGCCGCGTCTCGGCCGCCGTACGGGCCGGAACGGCCGGCCCGGTACTCGAGAGCGTCCGCGCCGAGCTGCTGGCGTCGCTCGGGCACGGTCCGGCGCCGGAGGGCACCCGGGCCGCCCGCCCGGGTGCCCACGGACCCCGGACCGAACCCGCCACGTCCCACGGACGCCGGACCGAATCCGCCACGTCCCTCGGACGCCGGTTCGCAGCCGCCGCCTTCCTCGGACGCCGACCCGGGTCCGCCGCCTCGCTCGGCACCCGACCCGAATCCGCCGCACCTCTCGGCACCCGGCCCACATCCGCCGTACCTCTCGAACGCCGACCCGAATCCGCCGCCTCGCTCAGCGCCCGGCCCGCCCGCGTCTCGCCCGCTCCCGCCCCGCCCGCGCTCGCCCCGCCGACCCCGCCCGCCCCCACCCCCCTCGGCCGGTGGGCCAGGCTCTGGTGGGCCGTCGGGCCCGCTCTCCGCGGGTCCTGGCTGGTGGCCGTGCTGCTGGTCGTCGGCGGGGCTTTCGGGCTCGCGTACGGAGCCGGGGTCCAAGGGACACGGAATCTGCTGCTCGCCCTCTCGCCCCTCCTTCCGCTCGCCGGTGTCGCCGTCTCGTACGGACGTCACGCCGACCCGCTGTACGAGATCACCGCCGCCACCCCGTCCGGCGGGCTGCGGCTGCTGCTCACCCGTACCGCCGCCGTCCTCGCCGTGTGCGTACCGCTGCTGACCGCCGGCGGCGCGCTGCTGCCGCCGGTGGCCGGCTTCCCGGGGGCGGCCGCCTGGCTGCTTCCCGGTCTGGCGCTGACCCTGGCCACGCTCGCGCTCGGCTCGTTCGTCGGCTGCCGGGCGGCGGCCGCGACGCTCGGCGCCGGGTGGCTGCTCGCCGTCACGGGTCCGCTGCTCGAACCCGCGGACACGGCCGCCTCGGCCACCGCGCTCGCCCCGTACTTCTCCGGCCCCGCCGCCCAAGGGGGGTGGGCCGCCGCCGCGCTGGCCTGCGCGGCCCTCCTCGCGGTGCGGCGCCGTTCCTTCGACCACCTGGAGTCCCGGTGAACCCCTCGACCGCCGTCGCGGTGAGCGGACTGACCGTCCGCCACCGCCGTACCGTCGCCCTCGACCGGCTCGATCTGTCCCTCGGTCCCGGCGTCCACGGCCTGCTCGGCCCGAACGGCGCGGGCAAGACCTCCCTCATCCGGGTCCTCGCGACCGTCGCCGCGCCCTCCTCCGGCCGGGTGGAGCTGCTCGGCGGGGACGCCACCAGCCACCGTGAACGTACCGACATCAGGCGCCGACTCGGCTATCTGCCACAGGAGTTCGGCTACTACCCGGCCTTCACCGTGCGGGAGTTCGTGGCCTACGTCGCATGGCTCAAGGAGGTACCGGCCGGCCGCGTCCCGGCAGCGGTCGAGCGCGCGGTGGCGCGGGTCGGGCTCGGCGACCGGATCGACGCAAGGATGAAGACACTGTCGGGCGGCATGGTCCGGCGCGCCGGAATCGCCCAGGCCATCGTGAACGAACCGGAGTTGCTGCTGCTCGACGAGCCGACCGCCGGCCTCGATCCGGAGCAGCGGGTCGATTTCCGTTCGCTGCTACGGGAGTTGGGCTCGGAGGCGACGGTGGTGGTCTCCACGCACCTGGTGGAGGACGTGGCCGCGGCCTGCACCGACGTCGCCCTCATCGAGGCGGGCCGCCTCGCCTTCCAGGGCTCGACGGCCGAACTCACCGCCCTCGGCGGGGAGTCCACCGACGGCGACGACTCCACGACCCACGCCGTCGAGCGCGGCTACACGGCCGCCCTGCACGCCCACCGAGCCCCCTCGGACGCCGCGAAGGGAGCACTCCGGTGACCGCCACCCTCACCCCGCCCCCGGCCTCGACCCCTCCCTCGCCCCGGACCGCCGGAAGGGCCACCCGCACGCCGAAGCCCGTTCTCATCGAGCTGCGCCGCGGGCTCGGCCCCTGGACCGGTGCCGCCGTCCTCCTCACCATCCTCGTGACGATGTACGGCAAGGCCCCCGGCTGGCAGGGGCGTTGGGCCGATGCCACCAACATGCTGCACGTGACCACCGGGATGCTCGTCGGGCCGCTCGCGCTCGCAGCGGGCTGCTGGCAGGGCGGCCGGGACCGACGGCGCGGGACGCTGGACCTCTGGGAGTCCGCGCCCCGTTCGCCACTCCGCCGCCTGTTCGTCGCGGTCGCCCCGTCGGCGCTCTGGCCGGCCGCGGGGGTGCTCCTCGGCGACGCCGTCTGTCTCCTCGCGACCTGGCCGTACGCCTCCGGCGGCCGTCCCTTCCTCGAACTCCTCGCCGCCGACGCGGTCGCCGTCGCCGCCCTGGGCGCGATCGGCCATGTCGTCGGACGTACGGTCCGCTGGCGGCTGACGGCCCCGCTCCTGGGCATCATCGGGTACGTCGGGCTCGGGATCGGCGCGTACAGCCACCAACCCGTCCGTTGGCTCAGCCCCGCCTCGGAGCACCAGTTCCTCTGGGACCGGCCGGTGTGGTGGTTCGGTCCGGTGTCGATGGCGTGGACGGCCGGACTCGCGCTCACCGCGCTCCTGGCGTACGGCCTCCGCCGGGCGCGGCTGCGACCGCTGGCCCTGGTCCCGCTGGCCGTTGCGGTCGCCGCCGCCGCTCTGATCCTGCGCCTGCCGACGGACGAGGGCCCGTGGCGCCCGGACCCGGCCCTGGCCCGCCCGCTCTGCGACGACGGCACACCGCAGGTCTGCCTCACGGCCGTGGACGAACGCCTGCTGCCGGAGGTGTCGGCGGCGCTCGCCCCGCTCAACGCGCGCCTCAAGGGGCTGCCCGGCGCCCCGGTCCGCTGGGTCGGCGGCCCGTTCGGACCCGCGCGCCCCGGGGACGTCGAACTGCCCGACGCGGCGGCGGACGCGGTGCGCGGCCGGCTTCCGCACCCGGATCTGTATCTGAACTCGGCGGTGTCGTGGCTGTTCTCGGACACGTGCGAGCCGGGTGACGGCACGGGTCGGGACGCGGAGCGGGCGAGCATCATCAACCTCGCCGTCATCGAGTGGCTGGCGCCGACGCCCTTGGGCTACGGCCCCGATCCGACCGTCGTCCGGCCGTACATCGACCGCCTCCGGGCCAAGTCGCCTGCCGCCCAACGCGATTACCTGGGCCGCTATCTGGCGGCGAACACCTGTCACCCCGACGAGGTGCCGGTCCCGTGAGGTCCTCGTCCCTGCTCTATCTGCGCTCCCGCGCCCTGCCCGGCGCCCTGGCCGCCCTCGCCGGAACGGCGGTGGCCGCCGCCTGGGCGGCCCGGTGGCTGGAGTCGCTGCCCGACTTCGACCACACGGCCCGGCTGCCGGTCGTCGTCCTCGGCCCGCTGCTCGCGGCCGCCGCGATCGGCGCCAGCCTCCACACGCCGAGCGACGAGCTGGACCGTACGGCGGTACGCGCCTGGTGGCCGCGCCGTCTCGCCCATGTGCTCGCCCCGGCCGTCCTCGCCGTCGCGCTGCTGGCCCTGGCGGTGCCGGGGCACGCGGAGGAGTTCGGCGCGCTCGCGGCCGTACGCAACACCCTCGGCCTGGTGGGGGTGGCGGCGGGCGCCGCCGCTGTCACCGGCGCCCGGCTGAGCTGGATGCCGCCGGCCTTCTTCGTGGGCACCGTCTATCTCGCGGCCCCGTCCGCCCCGGGCGGCGGGGCCCAGTGGTGGGCCTGGGTGATGCAGCCGGGCACCCAGGCGGGAGCGTGGACGGTGGCGGTCGCCACGCTCGTGGCGGGCACGGGCCTGCACGCGTGGCGAGGCGCTCGGCGGGTGACCGGCGAGTCCTGAGCGACAGCGCGGCGGGTGACCGGCGAGCCCTGAGCAACAGCGCGGCGGGCGGCGAGTCCTGAGGAAGCGCCCGCCGTACGGTCGGTACCCGTGAAGTAACCGGATGACTTCGAAGTGCCTTCTTCCCCGAATCTCCGCCGTGCCGCAGGATTTCCACATCGACGCGTGGGAATCCCGCGGCACGGCTTTCTCCTTGTGCCGCGCCCCCTGTCGGGCCGGCTTCTCACGCGGACTTCAAGGGAACGCCACTCGCCTGCCGCAGGAATGCGGCTGATTCCCCACGACTATTCCTTCGCGCACAAGGAGCAATTCTGTGTCCACCCCACAATCCCCGTCGAGCAGCGGTACGGAGCGCATGAGCGGGCGCGCATGGGGCGTGCTGTTCGTGCTGTGCGGCGCGATCTTCCTCGAAGGCATCGACGTGGCCATGCTCAATGTGGCCCTGCCGTCGATCCGCGAGGACCTGGACATGTCGACCGGCATGCTCCAGTGGGTGATGAGCGCCTACGTCCTCGGTTACGGCGGGTTCATGCTGCTGGGCGGCCGGGCCGCCGACCTGTTCGGACGCCGCCGGATGTTCGTCTTCTGGCTCGTCGTCTTCCTGCTCTTCTCCGGCCTCGGCGGGTTCGCCACCGAGGGCTGGATGCTCATCGTGGCCCGCTTCGTGACCGGTGTCGCCGCCGCGTTCATGACCCCGGCCGGTCTGTCCATCATCACCACGAGTTTCGACGAGGGCCCTCAGCGCAACAAGGCCCTGCTCGTCTACTCCGGCACCGCGGCCGGCGGCTTCTCGATCGGCCTCGTCGTGGGCGGCCTGCTGGCCGCTGTCGACTGGCGCTGGGTGTTCTTCGCGCCGGTCGTCCTCAGCTTCCTCATCCTGATCGCCGCGATCGCCCTCATTCCCAGGTCGCCGCGCCCGGACCGCACGGGCCAGGGCGTCGACCTGGCGGGCGCGATCAGCGTCACCGGCGGCATCCTGCTCCTCGTCTTCGGCGTCGAGCGTGCCGCGCACGTCCCGGTGGCCACGACGATCGGCACGGTCGCGGCGAGCCTGGTGCTGTTCCTGGTCTTCGTCGCCGTCGAGCGCAGGTCGTCCTCGCCGCTGGTGCGCCTGGGCATCTTCCGCAACGGTTCGCTGGTCCGCGCCAACCTGGCCGGCCTGCTCTTCGCCGCGGGCTTCTTCGGCTTCCAGTTCATCGCGGTGCTCTATCTGCAGGAGCTGCGCGGCTGGTCGACCCTGCAGACCAGTTTCGCCCTCATCGTCATCGGTGTGGACGCGATCCTCTCCCCCACCCTCACCCCCCGGCTCGTGGCCAGGTTCGGCAACGCCCGGGTGATCTTCGGCGGTCTGCTCCTCGCCGCCCTGTCCTACGCGCTGTTCCTGCCGGTCGGCGCGGACTGGACGTACCTGGCGATGTTCCCGAGCCTGATCATCCTGGGACTGGCCTTCTCCCTGGCCTACGGGCCGCTGACCATCGTCGCCACCGACGGGATCGCCGAGGAGGAGCAGGGCGTCGCCGGCGGTCTGCTGTACACGTCCTTCCAGTTCGGCGCCGCGCTCGGGCTGTCCACCGTCGCCGCGGTGAACATCGCGGCCACGGACGGCAGCTCGCCGGCGGCGCTCCTCGACGGCTACCGGGCCGCCCTGGTCGTGCCGCTCGTCGCCGCCCTCGTGGCCGCCCTCATCAGCGCCTTCGGCCTCCGTGGCCGGGCGGGGGCGACCGGCGCCGGATCCGAACCCGTACCCGTACCCGTACCGGCGGAAGTTCCCCGTCCGACCGAGCGCGTCGACGTGTGACAGGAATCGATATGGCCACCCGTGTGGAATCCTTCTCGGAAATCGAAGAGAAATTCAACGCCTATATCCAGGACATCGTCTACTGCACCATGATCACGGTGGACAGTACGTCGCGCCCCAGGGCCCGAGTGCTGCTGCCCGTCTGGGAAGTGGTGGACGGAAAGCCGGTCGGCTGGCTCGCCGCCTACAAGACGCCCGTCAAGGTGGCGCATCTGGCGAACAACCCGCACACCACCTACTCGTACTGGAACCCCCGCCAGAACGCCGTGTTCATCGACAGCGTCTCCACCTGGGCGGAGGACCGGCAGAGCAGGCAGCACGCCTGGGACCTCTACCGCGCGGGAAGCCCCGCGGGCGTCGGGTACGACCCCGTCCGATTCTGGCGCGGTGGTCCCGAGGACCCCGAGTACCACGTCCTGCGCATCGACCCGTGGAGGGTGCAGGTGCTCCGCGGCTCGGACCTCAGCAGCCGCATCTGGACGGACGGGGCCCGGCGCTGAACTCGGGGTTTGTCCCCACCGCCGCCGCCCCGCGAGGATGGCCGGGGACCCACTGCCGAGCCGAGAGCGGAGCGACCGACCATGCCAGGAACCGTCACCCTCGACCGTCGCGAAGGACCGTACGGAGAGGTCGTGCTCCGCCGTCGCGAGGAGCACTACGAGATCATCGCCAACGGGACCTTCCTGATGGACACCTCCGACGGGCGCTCCGAGCGGCTCCTGATCGACGCGGCGCAGGCCGCGCTCCCCGAGCGGTCCCGCGCCGGCGCGTCCGTCCTCGTCGGAGGTCTCGGCGTCGGTTTCTCGCTCGCCCACGCCGCCGCCGACCCCCGCTGGGGCCGGATCACGGTCGTCGAGCGGGAGGAGGCGATCATCGACTGGCACCGCCAGGGGCCCCTCGCCTCGATCTCCGGGGGCGCGCTCGCCGATTCCCGGACCGTGATCCTGCACACGGACCTGGTGGACCACCTCAGCACCTCCACGGACACCTACGACGCCCTCTGTCTGGACATCGACAACGGGCCCGACTGGACGGTCACCGAGGACAACGAATCCCTGTACGCAGCCGAGGGATTGGCGGCCTGCGCGGCCCGTCTGAACCCCGGCGGAGTGCTCGCCGTGTGGTCCGCCCGACCCTCCGCCGATTTCGAAGGGTCCTTGCGGAATGCCGGATTCAGCGGGGTACGGACGGAAGAGATCCCCGTTGCCCGGGGCGTCCCCGACGTGGTTCACCTCGGCGTCCGCCCCGAGTAAGTCCTGGATAGCCGGGACGCCGCCGCTACCTCTAGGCTGCTGAGCCGACATCGGCGACGCGAGGCGGGGCAATGGAGCAGACACACACCACTCACCACGGTGCGGCGGCCACTCCGGGTGCCCAGCGCCGGGTGCTCGTGGTCGAGGACGACGCCACGATCGTGGAGGCGATCTCCGCTCGGCTGCGCGCCGAGGGCTTTCTCGTCCAGACCGCGACCGACGGCCCCGCGGCCGTCGACGCGGCCGAGGCATGGCAGCCGGACCTGATGGTCCTCGACGTGATGCTGCCCGGATTCGACGGCCTGGAGGTGTGCCGCCGGGTCCAGGCCCAGCGCCCCGTCCCGGTCCTCATGCTGACCGCCCGCGACGACGAGACCGACATGCTGGTCGGCCTCGGCGTGGGCGCGGACGACTACATGACCAAGCCGTTCTCGATGCGGGAGCTGGCCGCCCGGGTGCACGTGCTGCTCCGCCGGGTGGAGCGGGCCGCGCTGGCGGCCGTGACCCCGCGCAGCGGCATCCTGCGCCTCGGCGAGCTGGAGATCGACCACGCGCAGCGCCGGGTCCGGGTGCGGTCCGAGGACGTGCACCTGACCCCGACCGAGTTCGACCTGCTGGTCTGCCTGGCGAGCACGCCGCGGGCGGTCCTCTCCCGCGAGCAGCTGCTCGCCGAGGTGTGGGACTGGGCGGACGCCTCGGGCACCCGGACCGTGGACAGCCACATCAAGGCGCTGCGCCGGAAGATCGGGGCCGAGCGGATCCGCACGGTCCATGGCGTCGGTTACGCGCTGGAGACCCCGGCGCTGTGAGCCGGCGGAGGCCCGGGGGGCCGCGGGAGCAGCGGGGACCGGACGGCGGGGTGCGCCGGCCGCGCCGGATCGTGATCTCGATCAAGACCAAGCTGGGCGCGCTGGTCGTCGGGGCGGTCCTGCTGACCTCGGGCCTGGCCCTGGTGGCGATCCGCACGTCCACCGAGTTCCGGTACATCACGATCTTCGCGATGATCGCGACCCTGCTGATCACCCAGTTCGTGGCGCAGTCCCTGACGGCGCCGCTGGACGAGATGACCACGGTGGCCGGGACGATCTCGCGCGGCGACTTCACCCGGCGGGTGCGGGGCGCGGACCGGCGCGACGAGCTGGGCGACCTGGCGTCGACGATCAACCGCATGGCGGACGATCTGGAGGCGGTGGACCGGCACCGCAAGGAGCTGGTCGCCAATGTGTCGCACGAGCTGCGGACCCCGATCGCCGCGCTCAGGGCCGTACTCGAGAACGTCGTGGACGGGGTGTCCGAGGCGGATCCGGAGACGATGCGGTCGGCGCTGAAGCAGACCGAGCGGCTGGGCCGGCTGGTGGAGACACTGCTCGACCTGTCACGTCTTGACAACGGTGTCGTGGCGCTGCGGGCGAGCCGCTTCGAGGTCTGGCCGTATTTGTCCGGGGTTCTACGCGAAGCGAACCTGGCCGCCTCGCAGCGCGGCCTCTCGTCCACCTCGGGCCTGCACAACCGCACGGATGTGCATCTACATCTGGACGTGTCGCCGCCCGAGCTGGTGGCGCACGCGGACGCGGAGCGGCTGCACCAGGTGATGGCGAACCTGATCGACAACGCGGTGAAGCACTCGCCGCCGCACGGCCGCGTCACGGTCCGGGCCCGGCGCGGCCCGTACCGGGACTCCCTGGAGCTGGAGGTCGAGGACGAGGGCCCCGGCATCCCGGAGTCGGAGCGGCACAAGGTCTTCGAGCGGTTCAACCGGGGCACGGCGCCGCTCCGGCAGGGCCCCGGGAGCGACGGCGGCACGGGGCTGGGCCTCGCGATCGCCCGCTGGGCGGTGGATCTGCACGGCGGCGGGATCGGGGTGGCCGAATCATCACGCGGCTGCCGCATCAGGGTCACTCTTCCGGGCAGCCTCCCTCCGAGAGATTGACGTAGGGTTCGAACCGGAAGGGCTCGTTCTGCGTGTACGTGAGGGAGACCTCCGCGCATGTGAGCGGGAGCTGGTCAGAGGTGCGGCCGAAGACGGCCGTGCCTGCGCTTTTCCGTACCCTCACACATGCGGAACCACGCTTGTTTCCCGCCATTCACGGCACCGAAACACCTCGTCAAGTGTGACTTGCGCGACGTTGGCGCTCCCTGCCTGCACCTCTCGGCCGGACAGGCGTAGCCTTTATTTCCGCTGTCCATCACCTTGTGAAGCGGAAGAGGGCGGTTGCCGCCGTGTCGTCTCAGTCCCCCAGTACCCCGAGCTCCCCGACCGACCAGGACGGGCAGGGCAAGAGCCCCGCAGCCGCCTTCGGTGCCAATGAGTGGCTCGTCGACGAGATCTACCAGCAGTACCTCCAGGACCCGAATTCGGTCGATCGTGCCTGGTGGGACTTCTTCGCCGACTACAAGCCCGGAGCGTCGGAGTCCCCGACCGCCCCGGCTTCCACCACGCCGAGCGCCCCTGCGGTGCCGCAGGCGGGCCCCGCACAGGCCGCGCCTGCCGCTCCTGCGGCCGTTCCGGCTCCCGCGCCCGCTCCGGTCGCGGCTCCGGCTCCGGCGCCCGCCGCGGCGCCCGTGAAGCCCGCAGCGGCCCCTGCCGCTCCGGCCGCCGCGAAGCCCGCCGCCGCGCCCGCCCCGGCCAAGGCTCCGGTCGCCGCCAAGCCGGCCGCCGAGGCCCCCGCCGGCCCCGAGCTGATCACGCTGCGCGGCCCCGCCGCCGCGGTCGCGAAGAACATGAACGCCTCCCTGGAGGTGCCGACGGCCACGTCCGTCCGCGCCGTCCCGGTGAAGCTGCTCTTCGACAACCGGATCGTGATCAACAACCACCTGAAGCGCGCCCGGGGCGGGAAGATCTCCTTCACGCACCTGATCGGCTACGCGATGGTGCAGGCGATCAAGGCCATGCCGTCGATGAACTACTCCTTCGCGGAGAAGGACGGCAAGCCGACCCTGGTCAAGCCGGAGCACGTGAACTTCGGTCTCGCGATCGACCTGGTGAAGCCCAACGGCGACCGCCAGCTCGTCGTCGCGGGCATCAAGAAGGCCGAGACGCTCAACTTCTTCGAGTTCTGGCAGGCGTACGAGGACATCGTCAAGCGGGCCCGCGTCGGCAAGCTGACGATGGAGGACTTCACCGGCGTCACGGTCTCCCTGACCAACCCCGGCGGCCTCGGCACCGTCCACTCCGTCCCGCGTCTGATGCCCGGACAGTCGGTCATCATGGGCGTCGGCTCGATGGACTACCCGGCCGAGTTCCAGGGCACCTCCCAGGACACCCTGAACAAGCTGGGCATCTCGAAGGTCATGACCCTGACCTCGACGTACGACCACCGCGTCATCCAGGGCGCCGCCTCCGGCGAGTTCCTGCGCGTCGTCGCCAACTTCCTCCTCGGCGAGGAGGGCTTCTACGACGACATCTTCAAGGCCCTGCGCATCCCCTACGAGCCGGTCCGCTGGCTCAAGGACATCGACGCCTCGCACGACGACGACGTCACCAAGGCCGCGCGCGTCTTCGAGCTCATCCACTCCTACCGGGTCCGCGGCCACGTCATGGCCGACACCGACCCGCTGGAGTACAAGCAGCGCAAGCACCCCGACCTGGACATCACCGAGCACGGCCTCACCCTGTGGGACCTGGAGCGGGAGTTCGCGGTCGGTGGCTTCGCCGGCAAGTCGATGATGAAGCTCCGCGACATCCTCGGCGTGCTCCGCGACTCGTACTGCCGCACCACCGGCGTCGAGTTCATGCACATCCAGGACCCGAAGCAGCGCAAGTGGATCCAGGACCGCGTCGAGCGCCCGCACTCCCGCGTGGAGCGCGAGGAGCAGCTGCGGATCCTGCGCCGGCTGAACGCCGCGGAGGCCTTCGAGACCTTCCTGCAGACGAAGTACGTCGGCCAGAAGCGCTTCTCCCTGGAGGGCGGCGAGTCCGTCATCCCGCTGCTCGACGCGGTCATCGACTCGGCCGCCGAGTCGCGCCTCGACGAGGTCGTCATCGGCATGGCCCACCGCGGCCGCCTGAACGTCCTGGCGAACATCGTCGGCAAGTCGTACGCGCAGATCTTCCGCGAGTTCGAGGGCAACCTCGACCCGAAGTCGATGCACGGCTCCGGCGACGTCAAGTACCACCTGGGCGCCGAGGGCACCTTCACCGGTCTCGACGGCGAGCAGATCAAGGTCTCCCTCGCCGCGAACCCCTCGCACCTGGAGGCGGTCGACCCGGTCCTGGAAGGCATCGTCCGCGCCAAGCAGGACGTCATCAACAAGGGCGGCACGGACTTCACGGTCCTGCCCGTCGCCCTGCACGGTGACGCGGCCTTCGCCGGCCAGGGTGTCGTCGCCGAGACGCTGAACATGTCGCAGCTGCGCGGCTACCGCACCGGCGGCACGGTCCACATCGTCATCAACAACCAGGTCGGCTTCACCGCCGCCCCGGAGTCCTCGCGTTCCTCGATGTACGCGACCGACGTGGCCCGCATGATCGAGGCGCCGATCTTCCACGTGAACGGCGACGACCCGGAGGCCGTGGTCCGCGTCGCGCGGCTCGCCTTCGAGTTCCGCCAGACGTTCAACAAGGACGTCGTGATCGACCTCATCTGCTACCGCCGCCGCGGTCACAACGAGGGCGACAACCCCTCGTTCACCAACCCGCAGATGTACAACCTGATCGACAAGAAGCGTTCGGTGCGCAAGCTGTACACCGAGTCGCTCATCGGTCGCGGCGACATCACCCTCGAAGAGGCGGAGCAGTCGCTCCAGGACTTCCAGGGCCAGCTGGAGAAGGTGTTCGCGGAGGTCCGCGAGGCCACCACCGCCCCGGCCCCGGCGCACGTCCCGGACGCCCGCGCCGAGTTCCCGGTCGGCGTCACCACCGCGGTCTCCACCGAGGTCGTGAAGCGGATCGCCGAGTCGCAGGTCACCGTCCCCGAGCGGATCACGGTCCACCCGCGTCTGCTGCCGCAGATGCAGCGCCGCGCCGCCTCCGTCGAGGACGGCACGATCGACTGGGGCATGGGCGAGACCCTCGCCATCGGCTCGCTGCTCATGGAGGGCACCCCGGTCCGGCTGTCCGGCCAGGACTCCCGCCGCGGCACCTTCGGCCAGCGTCACGCGGTCCTGGTGGACCAGGAGACCGGCGAGGACTACACCCCGCTGCTCTACCTGACCGAGGACCAGGCCCACTACAACGTCTACGACTCGCTGCTCAGCGAGTACGCGGCGATGGGCTTCGAGTACGGCTACTCGCTGGAGCGCCCGGACGCCCTGGTCATCTGGGAGGCCCAGTTCGGTGACTTCGTCAACGGCGCGCAGACCGTCGTCGACGAGTTCATCTCCTCGGCCGAGCAGAAGTGGGGCCAGACCTCCGGCGTCACGCTGCTCCTGCCGCACGGCTACGAGGGCCAGGGCCCGGACCACTCGTCCGCGCGCCCGGAGCGCTTCCTCCAGATGTGCGCCCAGGACAACATGACGGTCGCCATGCCGACGCTGCCGTCGAACTACTTCCACCTCCTGCGCTGGCAGGTCCACAACCCGCACCACAAGCCGCTCATCGTCTTCACCCCGAAGTCGATGCTGCGTCTGAAGGCCGCGGCGTCCAAGGCGGAGGAGTTCACCACCGGCGGCTTCCGCCCGGTGATCGGCGACACGACCGTGAACGCGGCCGACGTCCGCAAGGTCGTCTTCTGCGCCGGCAAGGTCTACTACGACCTGGAGGCCGAGCGTCAGAAGCGCGGTGACACGGAGACCGCGATCATCCGTCTGGAGCGTCTGTACCCGCTGCCGGGTGCCGAGCTCCAGGCCGAGATCGCCAAGTACCCGAACGCCGCGAAGTACATCTGGGCGCAGGAGGAGCCGGCGAACCAGGGTGCGTGGCCGTTCATCGCGCTCAACCTGATCGACCACCTGGACCTGGCGGTCGGCGCGGACATCCCGGCGGGCGAGCGCCTGCGCCGGATCTCGCGTCCGCACTCCTCGTCCCCGGCGGTCGGCTCGGCCAAGCGCCACCAGGCCGAGCAGCAGCAGCTGGTCAACGAGGTCTTCGACGCCTGACCCGTCGCTCCGTACGTGTACGGAAGGAGGCCCGGCACCCCACCAGGGGTGCCGGGCCTCCGGCGTGTCCGGGGTCGGTCAGAGGTTGGCCTCGAAGTCCCAGTACGGACGGTTGCGCTGCCGGGCCGAGAGGGTGTGCGGGTGCTGGGCGCCGAGCGTCCTGGTGAGGGTGAGCAGGGCGTCCTCCTCCAGCTTTGCGGCCTCTTCGGTCTCGCGCAGTCCGCGCAGGTCGGTGGCGAGCGAGACCTGGCAGGAGAGGGTCAGCGGGTGCTCGGAGCCCATGACGTGCCGGGCCCGGCGCAGGGTGTCCCGGCTGAGTTCCGCGGCGTCGGACACGCGCCCGTTGAAGTTGCGGGCGGCCGTGGCGTTGAGGGCGCAGCCGAGGACCCAGGGGTGGTCGGGTCCGAGGGCGGCGGTGAGTCCGGCGAGCGCCGCCTCCAGCATGGTCATGGCCTCGGTGCGCTCGCCCGCGGACTGCATCACGAGGGCGGTGTTGGCGAGGACGCCGGTGGAGACGGGGTGGGCGGGGCCGAGCAGGGCGCGGTAGCCGGCCTCGGCCTCGTTGATGAGTTCGCGGGCCCGGTCGAGGTCGCCGTGCTCGCGCAGGTAGTTGGCGTAGTTGGTGACCGCGGAGAGCGTGAGGTAGTGGCCGCGTCCCTGGGCCTGTTCGAGGTGGTCGAGGACGCCGGCCATGACGGCGCCGATGTCGTCCTTGAAGCCGCCTTCGCGGCGCCGGCAGAGGGCGAGCTGGCTGCGTGCGTAGAGGGTCTGCTGGTGCTGGGCGCCGAGGATCTTCACATGGAGGCGGACGTTCGCCTCCTGGCGGCCGAGCGCCTCGCGGTAGCGGCCGAGCAGCCGGAGATCCTGGGCGACCGCGTTGTTGGAGTTGAGGGTGGAGGGGTGGTGGGGGCGCAGGATGTTCTCGCAGCGGGAGAGGGTGTCGGCGTCCTGCTCGTGCGCCTCCTGGTAGCGGCCGAGCATCCGCAGGACGACGCCGACGTTGTGACGGGCGGCGAGGGTGAGCTGCTGGGTCTCGCCGAGGAGGCTCTGCGCCTCGGCGAGGACCTCGCGCTGGAGGCGTTCGGATTCCTTGTACTGGCCGAGGAAGCGCAGGTCTCGGGCGATGCAGATCTTGGACTTGAGGTTGCCGAGCTCGTCGGGGTGGTCGGCCGTGGCGAGCAGGGTGCGGCGGGCGAGGTCGAGTTCGTATGCCTCTCGGAAGCCGCCGCTGCGGCGCAGGATGTCGCCTTCCACGGTGGTGAGTTCCTGCATCTGCGGGGAGAGCGGGTCCATGAAGCCGGTCCAGTTGCCGCGGATGCGACCGGCGAGGCGGGTGCCCGCCTTGTACTCGCCGCTGCGGTCGCAGTAGCGCAGGCAGTTGAGGACGGTGGTCTGGATCCTCGGGTCGGTGCTGCGCAGTGCCCCGGAGGGCTCCAGGTGGGGCAGGAGCTCGGAGTAGCGGGGCCAGTTCCGGCTGTCCGTCGGGTTCCCCGGGTCGGCCTCGGCGAGCAGCGTCCGGACAGCCTTGCGGTGGGCGTCGCGGTGCTCGCCGTCGGTGAGCCGGGAGACGATGTCGTGCACCAGCCGGTGCATGTGGATCGACTCCTGCTGCGGTACGGCCTCGTCGCTGGTGACGGGGCCGCGGGTCTCCCGGGTGAGCACCGAGTAGTTGACGAGGGTGTCGAGGGCCCGGGTCCAGGCGGGCAGGTCGGTGGCCATCCACCGCAGGTCCTCGGGGAGGGAGGCCTGCGGGTGGGCACGGACGATGCCGAGGGGGATGCGGCCGGGGGCGAAGGAGGCGCAGAGGCTGAGGATGTCGATGGCCTGCGGCTGGGCGCGTCGGAGCCGGTTGATCAGTATCGACCAGGAGGTGAGCGAGGTGTTCGGCATGCCGTCGCCGGTGCTCGGCTCGTCGACGGTGGAGAGCCGTCCCTCACGGACCATGCGCAGGTACTCGGAGGCCTCCATGCCGGACTCGCCGAGCCAGGCGGCGGCCTGGACGAGGGGCAGGGGTACGTCTCCGAACTCGGCGGCGACCTCGTCGGCCTCGACGGCGGTGATGTGCGGGGCCCGGCGCATGAGGTAGCCGGTGGACTCCGCGCGGTCGAAGTTGCGGACCGGGAGCACGTCGGTGTGTTCACGCCAGCCGTGGTTGCGGGAGGTGATGAGGACGTGTCCGGGTCCCTGCGGGACCGTGACGTCGACGTCCCTGATGTCGTCCCAGCCGTCGAAGACGACGAGCCAGCGGCTGTGCGGGTCGCCGCGGCGGAGGGCTTCGCGGACGGCGCGGATGCGTTCGCCCGGCTCGCTGCCGGTGGGCAGTTCGAGGGCGACGGCGAGTTCGCCGAGGCGGTCGCGCTGGATGTTCCGGTCGTCGGAGCTGACCCACCAGATGACGTCGTAGTCGGAGCTGAAGCGGTGGGCGTACTCGGCGGCGATCTGGGTCTTGCCGATGCCGGACATGCCGAGGAGGGTGTACGCGGCGTTGCCGCGCTCGGCGTCCATGAGCCGTTCCTGGAGCTCGGTGAGGAGGTCGTCCCGGCCGGTGAAGCGGGGGTTGCGGCGGGGTACCTCGCCCCAGATGTCCGGCGGGGTCTCGGGGTAGCGGACGAGGGCGCCGGGCGCGATCCGGCGGGCCGGGGAACGGCGTGGTTCGATGTCGAGCCTGCTGAGGAGCCGGGCCTCCGCCTCCTCTTCGCCGACGCCCCAGAGGCTGACCGGTTCGAGGACGGCCGTGGAGGGGAGGAGGGTGCGGTTGGTGAGGTTGACGGCGGCGAAGCGGTCGGCCTGGCTCGCGACGAAGCCGCGCAGGACGTCGTTCCACTCGCCGGCCGGCCGGGGGCCCAGTTCGAAGAACCAGTCGTCGAGGACGAGGAGGACCCTGCCGCGGGCGAGGAGCAGATCGCCGAGGGAGTCCTCCAGGGGGACCTCGCGGGGCGGGTCCCAGCGTTGCAGGGTGGCGCGGACACCGTGGGTGTCGAGGCGCTGGTTGATCCAGGCCGCCCACGGTCGGTGGTAGCCGGGAAAGACGACAAGGACGTGCTCGGGAGCCGCTCTGCCACCGTGGTCCGCCGAAGCGCCGCCCGACCGCTGTTCCGCCATGTGTGCATCTCCCGTCCCGCTCACGCGCCACGCAGTGTCATGTGCCGTGGGCACAGTGTTACGCAAGGGCTCGCCGGCCGGAGCTGAGGCTCGCAAGGTGCCTCCTCATTTGCCGGGCGAACTCCCTTCCCTCATTGGTCAGTTCATCGGATTCAAGCAGTATCGCAAGGGCTTCGACCACCTGATCGTGGACCTGCTCGAACCGTTGTGCGGACCGCACGCGCCACTGCTCGGGCACACCGGAGGCACGACCGACCCGCGCCGCCCGGTGCCACAGGTCGGCGAGCGCGAGGTGGGCGTAGACCCCCTGGAGGACGCCGGCGACCGGGCGGGCGTCCGTGCGCCAGCCGACCCGGTAGGTGGGGGCCGCCCGGTCCGGCGGGTGGAGGCGGTGGAGCGGGACCAGCTCGTGGAGCGTGGCGAGCTTGCTGTGGTGCAGTTCGTGGACCAGGGTCTCGGCCATGTCCGCGGCACCGGCGGAGGGCGTCATGAGGACCGCTCCGGGGGCGGCGCTCAGCGTGGCTCCGATGGCACGCGCCCCGCGCGGGACGAGGGGCACGACGGCGTCCACCGAGCGGCCCACCTCGACGGCCCGCTCCCGGTCGGTCCCGCGCAGCAGACGGCGGGCGGCGGTCCAGCGGGCGGCCCAGCAGGCGTGGTCGGTGTCGGTGTGGTCGGCCGCGGCCCGAGCCGGGATGCCCATGTCCGGCGGCAGCCGGTAGGGGTCGAGGTCCTCGAGTCGGGTGGCGCCGCCGGGCAGGGCGCGCAGCCCGCGCCAGCCGGGGCCGCTGCCCGTCAGGGTCGTCGCGGGGCCGTTCGCGCGTCGGCGGAGCACGGCGCGGGAGCCCGTACCGTCCCCGCCCCCGATCCGTACCGCGCGGGAGCGGGCGTCGATCCGGAGCCGGCGCGCGCCGCCCGCCTCGACCCGGCCGACGCCGGGGAGCGGGAGCACTCCGCCGGGGACCTCGACGACCAGGTCCACCGACAGCCCGGCGCGCAGGGCCGCGGTGACGGCGAGGAGTTCGAGATGGGCGAGGTGGCGGTCGAGGCCGGCCCCGAGCGGCTCGGTGAGCGCGGCGGCGAGCCAGGCACCGGTGGTCGGGTAGTCCAGGACGACGCGCACGACGTCCGGGCGGGCGCGCTCGGCCCGTTCCAGCAGGAGCCAGCCCGCCTCGAAGCGGCGCAGGACCGCGGGCGCCACCGTCTCGCGGTGACGCTGGACCCGCACCAGGAGGGTCTTGAGCAGGAGCAGCCGACGGGCGTGCAGCCCGGCGCGCAGAAAGGACGCCCCGGCCGGTCCGGGGCGGGTGGTGGCGAGACCTGCGAGCACCGCCGGGTCCGGCGGGGCGGTGATCACCCCCGGCTCCTGGCGCGGGTCCGGGCCCGGGTCCGGGCGCGGGTCCGGCCGCAGGGTGGACCGGACGGCGCGGACCGGCCCGAGGCGCCGAGGGGTGACCGGCCGCCGGGCGTCGATACGGCCGAAAACGATCGCCCTGTACGGGCGTCCCGCAGGTGCACCCGGCGGTCAGCCGATGAACTCGTCCTCTTTCCAGGACTCGACGAGATCCGAGGGGCGGAGCAGCACTCTCTCCACCGCGGCCCCGAGAGCGGCATCGTCCGTGACCCGCAGGGTCCGCAGGTCGACGGCCGCGAGATCGGACAGTTGCGGAGACCAGACGGCATCCCGGCCGACACCGGTCGCCCACCCCGTGTGCTCGAACACTCTCGGCTCCTCCTCACCGACGCTGTCCCCCACGGTCGTAGCGGTGCGGCGGTTCTTCCCGACGCCAGGAGACCGGAAACCCATTCGATTCAACTGCCCCCATGTGCGCCCCCGTTATCCAGCCGTCCAGGACCACCACGGGGGCATGACACGGCGGCGCTCCTCGGACGTGAGCGGCACCCCTTCCCTCGCCCTGGCGCTCTCCACCCCCGCGAGCAGCGCCCGGGTCCGCTCCACGTCGTCCCAGTCGACCTCCACCAGCTCCCCCGTGAGGCGACGCCACTGCGCCGTCGCCGCGAGCAGCACCGTTCGGGCCCGCGCCGGTCGGCCCATCAGGACGAGCACCGCCCCCTGGGCGTGCAGCGCGCGGGCGCCGGTGACCGTGCCCGGGTCGTCACCGTGGGCGGCACGGGAGTCCTCCCCGGCGTTGCGGTACGCGGCGAGGGCGTCGCCGATCACACCGTCCCGCGCGGTTTCGGCCAACTCCAGACGGACCCGGCCCAGTTGCAGCCACACCTCGGCGCGGGCGCCGGGGTCGTGGGTGCCCCGGAGGGCCTGTTCGAGCACATGGCGGCTCTCGAAGAGATCGGGCAGGAACCCGGCGCGGTGGAAGCGGAGGGCGAGGACGCTGCCGATCAGGGTCCGCGCCCGCGCGCGCTCGGGCGCTCCGGCGGGCAGGCGCGTGAGGGCCTCGCGCAGCACGCCCTCGGCCCGGTCGACCGGCGTCGTGCCCGTACCCGCCGCGGCGCGCCGCAGCAGCGAGCCGCCCCAGGTGAGCAGCAGCGGGCCGCGCTGCTCGCTGTCGGCGGGGGCGAGCAGGGTGGCCTCCTCGTACGCCGCGTCGGCGGCCGCCCCGTCGCCCTCCGTGTCGTACAGCCGGGCGCGTGCGGTGGTGAAGCGCAGCCGCAGGGCGCGCGCGTCGCCGAGGAGGGGTTCGGCGCGGTCGAGCACGGGGCCGATGCGGCCCGGTTCGGCCTCGGCGAGGTGGAGGGCGTCGGCGAGGTCGAGGAGGGCGGCGGCGCTCTCGTGCAGGGTGAGGGCGGCGGTGAGTTCGGCGGCCGCCGCCTCGCCGTCACCGCGCGCGAGGAGCAGCCGGCCGCGTCGCAGATGGAGGGTGTGGCGGGCGGATTCCGGCCAGCGGTCGGCGTCCTCGGCTAGGGCGGTGAGGGCCGCGTCGAGATGGCCGGTCTCGTCGGTGTCCCGCCACAACGCGTGGTGGACGACGGCGAGTTCGAGGCGGGCCTCGGCCCATGCCTCGCCGCCGGCGTCGGCGAGCTCCCCGGCCCGTACGAGCGTGTCGGCGGCCGCTCCGAGGAGCGCGGGGCGGCGGCCGGTGCGGCGGGCGGAGGCGGTGCCGGCCTCGGCGTACAGGGCGCGGGCGAGGACGATCCGGGCCTCGACCGGTTCCGCCGGGAGCGCCGCCTCGGCGCGCTCGCGTGCCCCGGCGAGCAGGGCCGGGTCGGACTGGGCGCGGCCCTGCGCGAGGAGCCGGCGGGCCTCGGTGAGCGGGTCGGGGGTGACGAGGTCGGGGTGGTAGAAGCGGAGCACGCGCGCGGGGATACGGGCGAAGAGCTCGGTCTCGGGGCCGTCGGGTCCCAGGGGCTCGTCGGTCGCCTCGGTCTCCTCGGGGAGGTCGGTGGCCCGACCGTGGCTCCGGCGGGCCCCGGAGCCGGCACCGGGACCGGGGCCGGGACCCGTTCCGGTGTCGGCCTCGGTGTCGGCGCCCGCGAGGCGCGCGGCGGCGAGCGCCGGGAAGTTGCGCATGCCCTGGCCGAAATTGCGCTCCACATAGGCGGAGCAGTGCTTGAGGACGAGGGCGGCGGCGCTGGGGTCGAGCGAGCCGAGGAAGTGCTGCTGGATGCCGGGCGGATAGCTGAAGCAGGGGTACGGGGTGGGCCCGGGCAGTCGTCGCAGCAGCCCGCTGAGCAGGACCTCGGCAAGCTCCATGGGCCCGGTGTCGGGCAGCATGGCGCGCTGCACGAGCTGCATCACGGGCAGGGTCAGCGGGGCCGCCGCGAGGTGGACGGCGAGCCGGAGCGCGCCGGGTGAGGCCGCGGCCCGGAAGGCGCGGAGGAGGTCGTCGTCGCTCCGTACGGTGCGGGAGGTCCTTGGCGCGCGCGGCTCCACGGCTTCGGGGGCGAGCCAGGCGGCCCAGCCGCGTACGGCGTTGCCGCCGTGCCCGGTGTGGAGCCGGGTCCAGGAGGCGAAGGCCTCGGGGGTCGGGGTGAGCACGGGGACGGCCCTGCGGCCGGGGAGCCCGGGTCCCCAGGGCTCGTCGTCCGAGCGGAACGCGGTGTGGCCGCCGGGGGTGGCGGAGCGCTGGAAGGTGCCGGGTTCGGCGGGGAGCGCGGTGCGGGGCCAGAGGCGCGGCGGCAGCGGCTGGACGAGGGCGAGCGGGGAGTTGCGGGGCCACTGGCGCAGGAAGCGCTGGGCGGCGCCGCGCTGCCAGAGGGGTCCGACGCAGTCGCTGACGACCAGGGTGAGACGGCGGCCGGTGGGGTCGTGGAGCTGGTCGACGGGGCGCAGCCGGGGGCGGCCGTCGGCACCGGAGGTGGTGGTGACCAGCGGGGGGCCTTCGCCGGTGTCGTACAGGCGGTGCACCTGGACGTCGCGGAAGGCGCCGGACTGCTGGCAGGCCTGCCGGAGTTCCTCGACCATCCGGCTCCAGACGACCATGGCGGGGCCGGTGTCCATGAGGAGCTGGATGTCGGGGCGCCGGCCGGTCGCCGGGCGCATCACGGGGGTGAGGATGCCGGCGGCGGCGCTGCGTTCGGCGGTGGCCTCCTCGTCGAGGACGCCCTCGCCGGGGCGGTGGGGTGCGCGGGCGTAGGCGCGCAGCGGGCGGAGGGCCTTCTGGAGTCCTAAGAGCCCGGGCAGGGCGTTGGCGCCGGGGGCGCGGACGGGCAGGGTCGCGCCCCGGTCCGTACGCCGGTCTCCGCCGCCGGTGACCCCGGGGGCGTGGGGGGCTCCGGTGGCTCCTGTGCCGCCGGTGACTCCGTCGGCCGCTCCGGCCGCTCCGTCTGCTCCCGTGACTCCCGGGGCCGCTCCTGTGGCTCCGGTGGCTCCCGTGGCCATGTGGAGGGAGACGGATTCGCGCGGCCCGCCGTGCCCGTCCGCCGCTCCCCCGTCCCCGTCCCTACCCCCGCCCGCGGCACCGGCTTCACCGCGGCCCGGGTCCTGTCCGTCGGCGGAGCCGTCCCCGGCCGTCTCCCGCCGAGGATCGGTCGGCGCCCCCTCCGAGCCCTCCGACCCTTCCGGCGCCTCCTGGTCCGGGGAGCGGCCGGGGAGCCATTGGGACAGCCAGAGGGCGTCCGCGACGTCCTCGGCGGTGGGGTCCTGGCCACCGGCCCGCAGTCTGCGGGTGAGTTCCTCCAGATGCATCCGGTGCATCCGATCGTCACCTCGGCTGATCGAGCGGTTGCATGAGCATGTCGGCGATGCGTTCCCTGGTGACCCGTTCGGCGCGGGAGGCGTGCTGGGTCAGATAGAGCGCGTTGAGGAGCTGGTCGGTGGCGATGACCTCGCCGGGCTCGCGGTTGAGGAAGCGCTGGACGAGGCCCTGCTCCCCGTCGCCCGCGGTGGCCTCGCCGCCGAGGTGGGCCTCGATCATGGCGTGGAGCTGTTCCTCGCCGGGCGCTTCCAGCTCCAGGCGGATGCAGCGGCGCAACAGGGCGGCGGGGAAGTCCCGTTCGCCGTTGGAGGTGAGCACGATGAACGGGAAGGTGGTGCAGCGGACCCGGCCGCCGAGCACCGCCACCTTGCGGCCGTCGTCGCTGAGCACCTCGACGACGGGCTCCCGGTCGGCGAGCCGCTCCAGCTCGGGAATGGCGAACTCGCCCTCCTCCAAGGCGTTCAGGAGGTCGTTGGGCAGGTCCAGGTCGCTCTTGTCGAGTTCGTCGATGAGCAGCACCCGGGGCTGTTCGGAGGGGAGCAGCGCGGTACCGAGCGGGCCGAGCCGGATGTACGAGCCGATGCCGGCCGGGGCCGCGGCGGCGGAGCCGGGCGATCCGGCCTGGGCGCGCTCCAGCTGGACGTCCTGGAGCCGGCCGATGGCGTCGTACCGGTAGAGCCCGTCCTGGAGGGTGGTCCGGCTGACGATCGGCCACCGGAGCACGCGCCCGAGGCGCAGTTCGTGGGCGACGGCGTGGGCGAGGGTGGACTTGCCGGTGCCGGGGTTGCCGGTGACGAGGAGCGGACGCCGCAGGTACAGCGCGGCGTTGACGGCGTCGGTCTCGGCGGGCCTGGGGTGGTGGTTCTGGACGAGTCGGCGCTTGACGCCGAGCCGCCGGTCGGAGCCCGCCAGGGTGTCGTCGGCGCTGCCCGTGGAGAAGTCGCGCCAGGGCGGCGGGGCGGGCAACCGCTGTATCTCGTCGTGCGGAAGACCGGCACCACGGTAGATCCGCCAATCGTTCACGATGGACTCCTCCTGGCTGTGGTGTCGATGCCGGGTCCGTCGACGGTACCGCCCGGGAGCGGGGCCTGCCGATGGCTTAATCGGACGGATCTCGGGGCCGTCGTCCCGGTGGGCACTCCGGTCACTGCTCCCCCTCCGCGAGCAGGGGCGGGGGCTCCAGGCGACCGCCGTGCGGAGGCCGGTCGGGCGGGTCCAGGAGCAGGGCGAGGTTCTCGGCCCACGCGTACGCGGCCAGCGCCTCTGGGCCCGCCGCCCGGTCCGTCGCGCGCGTGCGCAGGGATCTGACGGGTCCTCGGACGTCCCAGGCGGTGGGGGTGGCGGAGAGCAGCCGGGCGGCCCGCTCGTGGAACTCCGCGCAGTCGCCGTGGTCGTGGACGCCGGTCCGCCAGAGGGCGAGCGGATGCCCGGCGGCGAGCGCCGCGTGCAGCGCCATGAACCCGTCTCCGCCGCCCACTCGGCCGCAGTACACGGGCACGGTGCCGCCCTCGGCCTCCCGGAGCCGGTCGTACGTCTCCGCCCAGGTCTCCCGGCGTACGCGCGCGGAGTGGGCGTCCTGGCCCGCGCCGGGCACCTCCGCGCGCAGCGGGGCGGCGCGGAGCGGCCCGCGCTCCGCCGCCTCCCAGCGCTCGCGCCATTCGGGAGCAGGTTCCCGGTCGTAGCGGCGGCGGTCGCGGATGACGACGAACCTGCGCTGGCCGAGCGTGGTCGCCCAGGCGTCCTCGGGGCCGCCCTGGGGCGGTTCGAGCCGCCAGGTGTCGAGGGGTTCGTCGAAGAGCTGGGGCGGCAGCACCGCCTCCACGGCGGCCAGGTGCCGTCCGCTGTCGCCGCGCCGCAGGGCGTCCGCGAGCGGCTCGCGCAGGGTCTCCCTGAGCTGGGCCCGCTCGACGCCCCGCTCGTCGAAGTGGAGCGGGCTGACCGTGTGCCCGTCGAGGAGGAGCTTGACCCGCCACGGGTAGCGGAGGTCGTAGATCGGCGGGTCGATCTCCAGGAGGACGTCGGCACGCGCGCGGGGTTCGCGTACGGAGAGGGGCGCCGGCCGGCCGGGACTGACGAGCCGGTCGATCTCGCGCCGGAGGTGCCGGTCGGCGTCGCCCGACTCGTCGACGATCCAGTAGGTGAGGTCCGCGGTGTCCACCCGCTCGCCGTACCGCCCGCGCACGTGCCGGGCGACATGGGCGGCGTACAGGAGCACCGCGTCCAGTTCGAGGTCGCGGACGCCGTCCCTGCGGGGCGCCCGCAGTCCGCGCAGGAGTCCGGCGCCCTCGCTCCAGGTGCGCGGGTCGTCCTCCAGGGCGTCGGGCAGTTCGTCGTCCCTGATCCAGGCCTTGACCTGGTCGACGAGGTCCATGATCTCGCCGGGCGCGGTGGGCGCGGGCAGCTCGGCGAAGTGTCCGTACAGCTGGGTGCGCAGTCCCGGGCTGACGCCGGAGGAGCCGGTGAGGCGGCCCTGGGTGCGGGTCCAGTCGGGCCGGTCGTCCAGGGAGCGGTAGCGGGCGAGGTGGTACCGGTCGTGGGCGCGGAGCGCCTCGCCCATCGCCTCGCCGCCGGGGAGGTCGTGCAGCCTGCGCAGCGCGGTGACGGGGACCACGGCTCCGCCGTCGCGGCCGCGTCCCTTGTTGAGGCCGACGACGGCGCCCTGCTGGTGGTCGACGACGGGCCCGCCGGAGCAGCCTTCGACGGGCATGACCCAGTCGGTGATGAGCGCCTTGCCGTCCGTGCCGATCAGGGTGCCGTGGACGTGCCGGATGCCGAGCTCGCCGGTCTCCCGGGACCAGCCGTGCAGTCCGACGGCGGTCGGCGGGACGGGCGGGCGCTCGCCGAGGCGCACACAGGACGCCTTCTGCGCGGCGGGCACGCGGATCAGCGCGATGTCGGGGAAGGCCCACCGGTCCGGCGGGTCGTCGGGCCGGTCGGGGCGCGGCAGGGCGAGCACGACGGTGCCGGTGGTCTCCCGGGAGGTCTTGCCGTCCTCCCAGGTGATGCCGACGGCGGGCTCGCTCCTCCACACCGCGCTTCCTCCCTCGGCCACGACATGGGCGCAGGTCAGCACCCAGCCGGGGGCGATGAAGAAGCCGGTGCCCCAGTACCGGTCGCCGTGCGGGTCATACCCGCAGTCGGGAGCGGCGATGCGTACGAGTGCGGGGCGCACGAGAGCGTCGAAGGCGCTCATGCGGGCTCATCGGCCGCCGGGTCCGGTGCGGAGGGGTCGGGTGCGGGCGGCCGGGGTGCGGGAACGGCCGCGGGGTCCGCGACGGAGTCCGGCGCGGCGCCGGCCGCGGGCTCGGCGGAACGGCCCGGTTCGGTCCAGGTCAGCGAGACGTTCACGGAGGCCTTGCCCGAGCCGTCCGCGAGGACTCCGATCACCTTGCCGGACTGCGCCGACAGTTCGATGCCGAAGCTGACGGCGACCTCCACGGACCCCTGCGGGTCGAGCCCGGCCCGCAGCGAGCCGACCACCCCGCGCACCACGTCCGTGAGCCCGCCGGCCATCGAGACCACCCGGTCCTTGACGCCGGTGTCCTGGAAGCCACCGCCCCTGCCGAGTTCCTGCACGTCACTGACCCGGGCCCACACGGGCGTGCCGTCGTCCAGCCGAATACGCGCGATCCCGTGCGTCACAGCGCCCCCGCTCCCCGAAACGATGATGGGGAAGGCTAGTCGGTGGGGCTGACGGGCGACAGGGGACGTGGGAGGTTCGGCCTATCCTGATCGCATGTACTTCACCGACCGTGGCATCGAGGAACTGGAGAAGCGGCGCGGCGAGGAGGAGGTCACCTTCGAGTGGCTCGCCGAGCAGCTGCGGACGTTCGTCGATCTCAACCCCGACTTCGAGGTGCCGGTCGAGCGCCTCGCGACCTGGCTGGCCCGTCTTGACGACGAGGACGACGAGGACGAGTAGGAGCCGCTCGCGGAGACGACTCTCCGAGGGGTGACCCCGCACGGGGTCACCCCTTCGGCATGCCTGGGATCACCCTCCCGCGCGCGGCCGCCCTTTCCCGCGCGTGCGTGGGGCCGCCCCTTCCCGCGCGCGTGGGATCACCCCTCCCGCAGTCGGTCGTAGGCGAGGCCGAACGCGCCGTGGGCGACGAGCAGCGCCCCGGCCGTCGCCCAGCCACCGCTGCGCCGGCCGAGGCCCCACACCAGCAGCGGCACCCCCGCCGCGAGCTGCGCCCCGCCCAGGACGCGCGCCTTGGGGCCGCGCAGGTACGGGCCGAGGGGGCCGCCCTCCACCACGTCGAGCTCGGCGCGTACGGCATCCCTCCAGCCCGACCATTCGAGCTGCTCGGCGCCCTGGGCCAGGGCCACGGAGCGGAGCCGGTCGGCGCTCTCGCCGGGGAGGAGACCGGTCGGCAGGGCGAGCCCGACGCGGCCGAGGACGGCGACGACGCCGAGGAGCCGGGTGTGGGCGTCGGCGTCCGGATCGGGGACGGTGAGCGGTTCCAGGGCCTGGAGGTCCAGGACGGGATCGAGCGCGAGCCGGGCGGCGAAGGTGCGCATGGCCTCGTCCTCGCCGACGGGGGTGCCGTCCGCGAGCCAGGTGTAGCCGACCGTGCGGCGGAAGCCGGCGGCGAGCGTGAGACCGGCCCGGTCGCGGTCCCACCAGAGCGCGACGACGGGCCAGCCGGCGGCCGAGACGGCGAGGGCGGTGGCCCAGCCGGTGACGACCTGCTCGACGGACTCCCCGGCGTGGAGCCAGGGCTTCCCCTCCGGTACGAGCACGCTCCAGTCGTCGCCCGCGGGGGCGAGCAGGAGGTGCTCGCGGAGCAGCTGGGCGGGGGGCCGGACCGCCGGGGGATCGGCACGGCAGAGGAGCAGCGCCCCGACGGGATTCGGTCCGGATGTCGCGTTCATGGACTCCACGCTAGGCCAATTTGTCCGCATGTCACGGCAATTGCCCCCACCCTGTCAGGGGAGAGTCAGGGTTGACTTCCCTTCGCCGCGATATATCGTGTCTATCGAGAAACACGATATGTTGCGTTGCCGAAACGGGAGGTCAGCACCATGACAGAGTGGTCCGTCACCGAGCCGACGAAGCTGGCCCCTGCCGACCCCGTGACCCGCCTGCAGGTCCGCATCGTCAACGGCACGGTGAACGTGGTGGGGACGGACGAGAGTTCCGCTCGCGTGGAGGTCTCCGAGATCGAGGGGCCGCCGCTGGTCGTGTCCCAGGACGGCACCACCCTGACCGTGGGCTACGAGGACCTCCAGTGGAAGAGCGCCCTCAAGTGGCTCGACCGCAAGGAGTTCCGGCGCCGGGCCGTCGTCTCCGTCGCCGTCCCGGCGGGCGTGGACGTCGAGGTGACCGCGGTGGGCGCCGAGGCGGTCGTCACCGGCATCACGGGGCGCACCGAGGTGCGCGGCGTCTCCGGCGACACCACCCTCCTCCGGCTCTCCGGCCCGGTCCGCGCCGAGAGCGTCTCGGGCAACCTGGAGGCCCAGTCGGTCACGGGCGCGCTCCGGATCAACTCCGTGACCGGCGACGTGACGGTGATCGAGGGCGCGGGCGCCTCCGTCCGGGCCGAGACCGTCAGCGGCGACATGGTCATCGACCTCGACCCGGCCGAGCTCGACGGGCCGCCCGCCGACATCCGGCTCTCCAGCCTCTCCGGCGAGGTCGCCATCCGCCTCCCCCACCCGGCCGACGCCCGCGTCGAGGCCAACACGACGACGGGCTCCGTGTCGAACGCCTTCGAGGATCTACGCGTCGCCGGACAGTGGGGCACCAAATCCGTCACCGGCACCCTCGGTTCGGGCCGGGGCACCCTCAAGGCGACCACCGTCTCCGGCTCCATCGCGCTGCTCCGCCGTCCCGAGTCCGACGACGACGGCGACTCCACCCCCTCCCCCGCCCCCTCCGCGACCGGAAAGGTGCTCTGACATGCCGCCCGTCTTCGCGCACGGCCGCCTCCGTCTCTATCTGCTCAAGCTGCTCGACGAGGCGCCACGCCACGGTTACGAGGTGATCCGCCTCCTGGAGGAGCGCTTCCAGGGCCTGTACGCACCCTCGGCGGGCACGGTCTACCCGCGGCTGGCCAAGCTGGAGGCCGAGGGCCTCGTCACCCACGCCAGCGAGGGCGGCCGCAAGGTCTACTCGATCACCGACGCCGGCCGCGCCGAGCTGGCCGGGCGCGGCGCCGAACTGGACGACCTGGAGCGGGAGATCCGAGAGTCGGTGTCGGAGCTCGCGGCGGAGATCCGTGACGACGTGCGCGGCGCGGCCGGCCGGGTGCGCAGCGAGATGCGCGCGGCGGCGGGCCGGACCCGTGCGGCGGAGTCCTCCTCGTTCGCCGAGGCCAAGGAGGAGCTGCGCCGGGTCGGGCAGGAGTGGAAGGAGCAGGCCCGCCAGGCCCGCGCCGAGGCCAAGTCCGCCCGCCACCAGGCGAAGGAGTTCCAGCGGATCGCCCAGCAGGTGCAGGAGGAGGTCCAGGACCGCTTCTCGCGCGGCGACTGGCCCAAGGGGGTCTGGGAGGGGCTCTCGGACATCACGGCCCAGCTCGGCGGCCTCGTGGCCGGCACGACCCACCCGAAGGCCGCCGGCCAGGAGCCGCCGTTCGCGGCGGCCCCGGCCGACGAGGTGCCGGAGTGGGCGCGGGACACGGAGGGTTCGGGCGACCCGGCCCGCGACCTGGACCGGCTCCTCGACCGCTTCCGTGACGAGATCCGGGACGCGGCCCGCGACCACGGGGTGAGCGAGGAGCAACTGGCCGAGACCCGCGACCAGCTGTCGACGGCGGCGATCCGCATCACCGGCCTGCTGCGGTCCCGCCCGAGAGCCTGACCGGCCTCAGCGCCGGGTGACGGTCACCGTCACCCGGGCGCCCGGGGCCGCGAGGACCAGGGCGCGGCCGGGGGTCGGGCGGAGCACCAGCGCCCCGCCCCGGGCCGTCACCCGCCAGGCGCCGGGCGGCAGGGCGAGCTCGGTGACCCGGGAGCCTCGGCGCCCGGCGGAGTCGTACGAGAGACGGTAGACCCCGGTCCCCGGGTCGTAGGCGGCGGAGCGCACCGTGCCCGCGACCGCCTCCGCGTACGGCTCGGCGGTCAGCTCCTTGTTCGTGCGGAAGGTCCCGGCTCCGTCCACCGCGCAGTAGCCGCCGCCGTAGCACCAGACGTAGCCCGCCCAGCCGGAGCCGTAGCGGCCGAGGGAGGCCATGGCCTCGCGGTAGAAGCGGTTCATGTTCGGCAGGGAGTTGTTCAGCGGGCCCCACTCGCCCACCACCACGGGGACCTTGTACTCCTTGGGGTACTGGGTGACGGCCTGCTCATAGGTCTCGATCCAGCGGGCGGCGGGGTCGTAGTCGGCGCCGGCCTCCATGCCCGTGTTGTAGAAGTGCGGGGCGTAGACGATCTTCGGGTCGTCGATCCTCCCGAGTCCGGTGGGCACGCCCTCGCCGACGATCGGGGTCGGCTCGACGAAGACCCAGGTGGACGGGTCGACCGAACGGACCGCGTCCGCGAGCCGGTTGTACATCGGGGTGAGCTGGTCCCGTTCGATGCGCCGGGCCGCCGTCGGCAGGTCCTCGCCCTCCCGGAGCTCGCCCATCGGCTCGTTGATCAGGTCGTAGCCGAGGACGGCCGGATGGTCCTCGAAGCGGTCGGCGAGCACCCGCCACATCCGGGCCTGGGCGCGCCGCAGGTCCTCGTCCTCGTAGAGGTGGGTGAAGGCTCGCTGGACGGCGGGCTCGAAGTACTCGGAGAACCAGTCGTCCGGGTGCGGGGTGAAG
The DNA here is from genome assembly GCF_036826855.1 of Streptomyces sp. SJL17-4. Classification (NCBI taxonomy): domain Bacteria; kingdom Bacillati; phylum Actinomycetota; class Actinomycetes; order Kitasatosporales; family Streptomycetaceae; genus Streptomyces; species Streptomyces sp. SJL17-4. The sequence goes on from NZ_CP104578.1 coordinate 2,979,718, forward strand.
GGCAGTCCGTCGGTCCTGGTCGCCCAGGCGGGTACGCCCCGGTGGCCGAAGGCGGGCCCGAAGACGTCCTGGTGGGCGTCGATGAGGACCTTGACGTCGTGCTTCTCGGCCCAGTCCAGGATCCGTTCGATCTTCCGCAGATAGTCCTGGCTGTACTCACCGGGCCGGGGCTCCAGGTCGTCCCAGAAGACAAGGAGCCGGGCGAAGTTGAACCCCTTGGCCCGCATGTCGCGGAAGTGCCGCTCGGTGATCGCGGAGAGGGCGGCGTCACCACGGTTCGCCTTGTCCTCGACGTTCCAGCCACGCAGGGTGAGGACGCGGCCCCGTTCGTCGGTGAGGGCGGGTATCGCACCCCCGCCGGTCTCTGTGTCAGCGGGAGCAGCGGCGGCGGCAGGGGCGGTGGGGGCGATCAGTGCGGCGGCGAGGGCGCCCGCGACAAGGGCGGTTCGCCACGCGTGGGTGGTTCGCGACAAGGTAGACCTCCGGCACGAGGAAGTGAGCGTTGTTCACGTTTCACGTGCCGGAGATCCCATCAGTCCTACCGACGAGTCATCAAGAGGTCGTCACGAGGTCTTCAGGACGATCTTTCCGAAGAGTTCGCCGGAAGCCATCCGCTCGAAGCCCTCCCGTGCCCGGTCCAGCGGCAGGACCTCGTCGACGACCGGCCGGACACCCGTCGCCGCGCAGAAGGACAGCAGGTCCTCCAGCTCGTCCTTGGAGCCCATGGTCGAGCCGACGACCTTCAGTTCGAGGAAGAAGATCCGGGTCAGCTCGGCGTGCGCCGGCCGGTCGCCGCTCGTGGCACCCGAGATGACGAGCGTGCCGCCGGGCCGCAGCGACTTGACGGAGTGGGACCAGGTGGCGGCGCCGACGGTCTCGATGACCGCGTCCACCCGCTGCGGGAGTCGCGCGCCCGGCTCGAACGCCTCGACGGCGCCGAGCTCGACGGCCCGCTTGCGCTTCTCCTCGTCACGGCTGGTGGCGAAGACCCGCAGGCCGGCGGCCTTGCCGAGGGCGATCGCGGCGGTGGCGACACCGCCGCCCGCGCCCTGTACGAGCACCGAGTCCCCGGGCCGTACACCGGCGTTGGTGAAGAGCATGCGGTACGCGGTCAACCAGGCGGTGGGCAGACAGGCGGCCTCCTCGAAGGAGAGCTCCTTCGGCTTGGGCAGCACGTTCCAGCGGGGCACGGTCACCCGCTCGGCGAAGGTGCCCTGGTAGCGCTCGGTGAGGATGGACCGGGGCTCGTCGGGGCCGACCCCGTGGCCGGTCTGGCCGATCACGGAGTGCAGGACGACCTCGTTGCCGTCCTCGTCGATCCCGGCGGCGTCGCAGCCCAGGATCATCGGCAGCTTCTCCTCGGGCAGCCCGACCCCGCGCAGCGACCACAGGTCGTGGTGGTTGAGCGAGGCGGCCTTGACGGTGACGGTGGTCCACCCCGGCCGCACCTCGGGTTCGGGACGTTCACCCAATTCGAGGCCGTTCAGGGGCTGGTCGCGGTCGATTCGGGCAGCGTAGGCAGCGAACATGGCCCCGACCCTAGGCGCCCGCGACCGGACCACGGAACCACACACCTGTGTGACGCGTGTCCCTCCCCCGCCGGTACGGTGCCGGGCATGGCAGACATACACGGGTTCGCGGACGAGAACGCCGACATCTGGGAGAAGCACAGCGGGGGTTCGGGCCACCTCGGCCAGGAGTGGGGTGCGGCGGACGTCGGCCTGGCCGCCGAGTTCGCGGCGGCGCTGCCCACGGCCGCCCGCCAGATCCTCGACTACCTCGTCGAGCGGCCGGGGCAGCGCGTGCACTGCACGGAGCTGTTCGAGCGGGCGCTCGCCCGGACCGACGGGGCGAACCCGGCGAGCGCCGTGGCGGGCGTGATCGCCGGGATGCGGGATGCGTACGACGCGAGTGGCCGCCGCTACCCGTTCTCCTGGTGGGCGGCGCCGGAGGGCGGGACCGGCGCCGACTACGCGGTGAAGCCCTCGGTCGCGGCCCTGTTCCTCGCCGCCCGGCACCGCTCCGCGCCCGGCTCCTGACCGACCCGGGAACTCCGCGCTTGGACTCGCACACAAACGAATACCCGGACGCGTACACGATCTCGTACACGAAAGGGCCCCGTCCTGGGATCAGGACGGGGCCCTTTCGGGGTGAGCGGCGTGTCAGCGGCGTGCGACGCCCTCCGCACGGGCTGCGGCGGCGACCGCGGCCGCGACGGCCGGGGCGACCCGCTCGTCGAACGGCGACGGGATCACGCAGTCGGCGGCGAGCTGGTCACCGACGACGTCGGCGATCGCGTTGGCCGCGGCGATCTTCATGCCCTCGGTGATCCGGGAGGCCCGGACCTGGAGCGCGCCGGCGAAGATGCCGGGGAACGCGAGGACGTTGTTGATCTGGTTCGGGTAGTCCGAACGCCCGGTCGCCACGACGGCCGCGTACTTGTGCGCGACGTCGGGGTGGACCTCGGGGTTCGGGTTGGCCATGGCGAACACGAAGGCGTTCGGAGCCATGGAGGCGACGGCCGCCTCGGGGACCGTACCGCCGGAGACGCCGATGAAGACGTCGGCGCCGGCGAGGGCGGTCTCCAGGGAGCCGCTGAGGCCCGCCTTGTTGGTGAGGTCGGCGATCTCGCGCTTGACCGGGTTGAGGTCCTCCCGGTCGCGGCTGACGATGCCCTTGCGGTCGGCGACGGCGACGTCGCCGAGCCCGGCCTCCAGGAGGAACTTGGCGATCGCGACTCCGGCCGCGCCGGCGCCGGAGATGACCGCGCGCAGGTCGCCGAGGGTCCGGCCGGTCAGCTTCGCCGCGTTGCGGAGGGCGGCGAGGGTGACGATGGCGGTGCCGTGCTGGTCGTCGTGGAACACGGGGATGTCGAGGCGCTCCTGGAGCTTGCGCTCGATCTCGAAGCACCGCGGCGCCGAGATGTCCTCCAGGTTGACGCCGCCGAAGGACGGGGCCAGCCGGACGACGGTCTCGACGATCTCGTCGGTGTCGGTGGTGGCGAGGGCGATCGGGACCGCGTCCACGCCGCCGAACTGCTTGAAGAGGATGGCCTTCCCCTCCATGACCGGGAGGGAGGCCTCCGGGCCGATGTCACCGAGGCCGAGCACCGCCGTACCGTCGGTCACGACCGCGACGACCTGGGACTTCCAGGTGTAGTCGTTGACCAGCTCGGGCTGCTCGGCGATCGCGGTGCACACCTTGGCGACGCCGGGCGTGTACGCGAGGGACAGGTCGTCCTTGTTCCGGACGGGAACGGTGGCCTGAATGGCCATCTTGCCGCCCCGGTGGAGGGCGAAGACAGGATCGAAGGGCTCCTCCGGAGCTCCTTCCGTACCGCTGTCACTGCGAGGATTGACGATCTCCGCTGCCATTGGGTTGACCCCTTAAGTCTGCTTCATTTGAGGGTTGGCCGCTCCTGGTGTGGAGCGGTGGGCGGGTCCCGCGGCCGCCGTGTCTGGTAGCCGCGCGGGCGCGCCGCACAACGCGCCCTGAGCCCCGGATGAGGGGTGTAAGGATCCTTCTTACCGGACGGACGGCACCGCAGACGAGTCCATATCCGCTCGGTGACGCGACTCATACCGAGCGCATGCGGACACGGACGGAGGACGACACGTCACCCCATGTCCATATAGGTGCTTCAAGCACCCGATTGGCGGCCTTCGTGTCGTCCGAATGGCGAGATCAACAGGAAATTCTTCGGTGGCGTGGAAGGCATCCAGCAGAAGATCCGGCCCGGATGTACCGGCCTGTTGGCATTCGAGGGTCACCCGTTATCCGATTTTGACATCCGTGGCCGTCGGTTTGAGGCGGTCCGAATGGCAAGATGCCGTAATCACACGAGGTCACGACACTCGAAGAGACGTACGTGACCACTGGCAACTCCCTCACACGCCGGAGGAACCCGATCATGACCGCACGCTCCACGCGCCGCACGACCGCCAAGACCCGCACCTCCCGTCTTGCCGCGGTCGCCGCCACCGCGGTCGTCGGCTCCGTGCTGCTGACCGCCTGTGGCGACCAGACGGAGGGCGGCTCCGCCACCCCGACGAAGGACGGCGGCTCCGCCAACGCCGCCCCGCTCTTCTCGAAGCTCCCCGCCGACATCCAGAAGGCCGGTGTCATCAAGGTCGGCACCGACGCCTCGTACGCCCCGATGGAGTTCACCGAGGGCGGCAAGATCGTCGGCGTCGACCCCGACATCGCCGCGGCCCTGGGCAAGCAGCTCGGCGTCAAGTTCGAGTTCACCTCGGGCACCTTCGACGGTCTGATCACCTCGATCTACACCGGCCGCCAGGACGTGATCATGTCCTCGATGACGGACAACAAGAAGCGTCAGGAGGGCCTGGACGACGCCGGCAAGAAGATCGGCAAGGGCATCGACTTCGTCGACTACTTCAGCTCCGGCGTCTCCCTCCTGGTCAAGAAGGGCAACCCGCAGGGCATCAACTCGCTCGACGACCTCTGCGGCAAGACCGTGGCCGTCCAGCGCGGCACGATCTACGAGGACACCTTCAAGGCCCAGGCCACGAAGTGCGGCGCCAACAAGCTGACGATCCAGGCCTTCGACAGCGACGCCGAGGCGCAGACCCGCGTCAAGGCCGGCGGCGCCGTGGCCGACCTCAACGACTACCCGGTGGCCGCGTACATCGCGAAGACCTCGGGCGGCGGCAACGACTTCGAGGTCGTCGGCAACCAGAGCGACGTCGGCCTCTTCGGCATCGGCGTCTCGAAGGACAACCCGCAGCTGCGCGACGCCATCAAGGAAGCGCTCGACGCGATCATCAAGGACGGCACCTACGCCGATGCCCTGAAGAAGTGGGACGTCTCGGACAGCGCCGTCAAGGCGGCCACCGTCAACGCCGGCAAGTGACCTTCCCCGCCACCGCCGGCAACTGACCTCCCCGCTCCACTGAAGGGCAGTCGTCATGACTGACAAGATCTCCAAGGACCCGGCCGCCGCTCCGGCCGGGCCCGGCGCCTCGGGTTCCCCGTACGAGGCGATCAAGGCCATCCCCGTGCGGCACTACGGGCGCTGGATCAGCGCCGTCGTGGTCGTCGTGCTGCTCGGATGGCTCGTCTACGCCTTCTCCCAGGGCAACATCATCTGGGACACGGTGTGGGACAAGCTGTTCGACCCGTCGATCCTCGACGGCCTGGCGAACACGATCATCATCAGCGTCGCCTCGATGGCCCTGGGCCTCGTCCTCGGCGTGGTCTTCGCCGTGATGCGACTCTCGAAGAACCCGGTGACCGGCGCCGTCGCCTGGCTCTACATCTGGTTCTTCCGCGGCACCCCGGTCTACGTGCAGCTGCTCGTCTGGTTCAACCTGTCGCTGATCTTCGAGTACATCAACCTCGGGCCGATCTACAAGAACGAGACCGTCGACGTCATGACGCCGTTCATGGTCGCCCTCCTCGGCCTCGGCCTCAACGAGGGCGCCTACATGGCGGAGATCGTCCGCGCGGGCATCCAGTCCGTCGACGAGGGACAGACCGAAGCCGCGCACGCGCTCGGCATGTCCCAGACCAAGACCATGGGCCGGGTCGTCCTCCCGCAGGCCATGCGGGTCATCGTGCCGCCGACGGGCAACGAGTTCATCAACATGCTGAAGACCTCGTCCCTCGTCTCGGCGGTGCAGTACACGGAACTCCTGCGGGCCTCGTCGAACATCGGAAGCACGGCCGGCGCCGTGATGGAGATGCTCTTCGTCGCCTCCATCTGGTACCTGGCGCTGACCAGCGTGTTCAGCGTCGGCCAGTACTACCTGGAGCGCCGCTTCGCCCGCGGTTCGACGCGTAACCTGCCGCCCACCCCCTGGCAGCGGGTCAAGACGAACCTCACCACGTTCAAGCGTTCCCCGGAGGCATCGGCATGACCGGTCAGCCCATGGTCAAGGCGGAGGGCGTCCACAAGTCCTACGGCGCGGCCCACATCCTCCGCGGCATCGATCTGGAGGTCCAGAACGGAGAGGTCTTCTGCCTGGTCGGCCCCTCCGGCTCCGGCAAGTCGACCTTCCTGCGCTGCATCAACCACCTGGAGCGGGTCGACGGCGGCCGGCTCTCGGTCGACGGCCAGCTGGTCGGCTACCGGGAGAAGAACGGCAAGCTCTACGAGCTGAAGGACAGCGAGGTCGCGGTCCAGCGCCGTGACATCGGCATGGTCTTCCAGCGCTTCAACCTCTTCCCCCACATGACGGCCCTGGCCAACGTCATGGAAGCCCCCATCCAGGTCAAGGGCGAGTCGAAGGCGGTGGCACGCGAGCGTGCCGAGCGCCTGCTCGACCGGGTCGGCCTGCGGGACAAGATGGGCAACTACCCGTCCCAGCTCTCCGGCGGCCAGCAGCAGCGTGTCGCCATCGCCCGCGCGCTGGCGATGGAACCCAAGCTGATGCTCTTCGACGAGCCCACCTCGGCGCTCGACCCGGAGCTCGTCGGCGACGTCCTCGACGTCATGCGGGACCTCGCCGAATCGGGCATGACGATGATCGTCGTCACCCACGAGATGGGCTTCGCCCGCGAGGTCGGCGACTCCCTCGTCTTCATGGACGGCGGCGTGGTCGTCGAGTCGGGCAACCCGCGCGACGTCCTGGGCAACCCGCAGCACGACCGAACGAAGGCGTTCCTGTCGAAGGTGCTGTAGGGCGGCGGAACGACGAAGGGGGCGGTACGGACACCCGTACCGCCCCCTTTCTCGTACCCTCCCGCGGGTTACTTCACGGCGAGGAGCAGGGTGTCGGAGGGCGAGGCCCAGACGGTCCTGGCCTCGCCGAATCCGGCGGCGAGGAGGGTGTCGGCGTGCCAGCGCGGGGAGGGCATGTCGCCGTCGGCGTGCTCGCCGTAGATCTCGAAGCGGCGGGCGGTGGGCTCGGCGAGAACGGGGTCCTTGGCGGCGAGGGCCCACCACTCGGCCCAGTCCAGGGCGCCGCCGGCCTTGGCGCGGTCCATGACGGCGTGGCGCTGGGCGCGCTCGGCGGCATTGATCCGGGGGGTGGTCGTGTCGATCATGTGGTCGGCGTTCATGAAGACGCCGTCCTCGCGGACGAGACCGGCGATCCGGCCGTACAGGGCCGCCAGGGGCTCGCTGTGGAGCCAGTGGAGCGCGGTGGCGGTGAGCACGGCGTCGTACGAGTCGTGGGGCAGCGCGGCGGCCCAGTCGGGGTCCTTGAGGTCGGCCGTCACGAAGGTGACGCGCTCGTCGCCGGCGAAGGAGCCCTCGGCGATGGCGAGGAGGGCCGGGTCGAGGTCGACACCGGTACTGGTCGCCTCCGGGAACCTCTTGAGGAGCCGATCCGTGATACTTCCCGTACCGCACGCGAGGTCGAGGACACGGGGCTTCGGTCCCACCAAGGCCTCGACCATGTCGAGCATGACCCGGAAGCGCTCCTCACGGTCCGGCATGTACCACTCCTGCTGACGGTCCCAGCTCTGCTGCCAGGCCGCCCAGTCGGTTCCGGTCATCGCCGCTCCTCCCCCTCTTTGTAATACCCTCTAAGGGTAAACAGTTGTTACCCCTTCCGACCGAGACACTAGCCCGCCGCAGTAAGGACTACAAGTGGAACTGGCCCATTACTCGGATTTCGCCGTACGGCTGGTCAACACCGAAGAGCCGGCCCGCGGCAAGGACTCCCTCACCTCCGTCGAGGTGATCCGGGACCTCTTCGGCACGGCCTCCCAGATGGCCCGGCGGGTCACGGAGGCGGACCTGCCCCGCTTCCGCGCGGTACGGACCCGGCTGCGGGCGGTCTTCGCCCTGGCCGACGAGGGCGACCACACGGGGGCCGTCGACCTCCTGAACTCGCTCCTCCTGGAGTTCCCGGTCAGCCCCCAGATCTCCGGCCACGACACCCTCGACGAGGACGGCCACCCCCGGTGGCACATGCACCTCGCCGACCACTCCTCGAACGCGACCACGGGATACGCCGCGATCTGCGCGATGGGACTGGCCTTCCACCTGACGGAGTTCGGCGCGGACCGCCTCGGCCTCTGCCAGGCACCGCCCTGCCGCAACGCCTACCTGGACACCTCCACCAACCGCTCCCGCCGCTACTGCTCGGACCGCTGCGCGACCCGCGCCAACGTGGCCGCCTACCGGGCCCGCAAGCGCCTGGAGGCCGACCGGTCGGAGCGGACCGGCCGCACCGCCGAGAACAGCCAGGAGAGCGTCACCCCCGGCGACCGCTGACGCCCCGGCGTCACCGGCCGGTAGCGCGCCCGCACCCGCCCGAGAACGAGCTCGGGCGGTACGGCCCCGAAGACCCGGCTGTCGCCCTCGGCGTCCGGGTTGTCGCCGAGCACCCACCAGCCGCCGTCACGTCGCTCGATCAGCCGCTTCACGATGAGCAGATCCTGCTGGAGCGGATGGCGCACCACGGCCACGCACCCCGGCCGCAGGCGTCCGCCGTAGTGCACGAGCAGCTGATCCCCGTGGAGCAGCGTGGGCACCATGGACACCCCCGTCACCTCGGCGATCCCGAACGGAGCCGCGGCCTCCGCCGCCCGATCCCGCCCCGATTCCCTCATCGGCACCTCCCGTTCCACCCGCCGGTCCACCGCGCCTCCGTCCACACATCCGCTCGTTCACTCGTACACGAGTCCCATGGTGACCCTGGACTTTTGACCTAAGCCCCAGGGGGCGCCCGCGAAATCGGCCTTCTCACCGAGTAATGTCCCACCTGAGAAGACGATCACGAGGAAGGACGGCTCAATGCTCTCCCGCCTGTTTGCCCCCAAGGTGAAGGTCAGCGCCCACTGCGACCTCCCGTGCGGCGTGTACGACCCGGCCCAGGCCCGCATCGAGGCCGAGTCGGTCAAGGCTGTCCAGGAGAAGTACCTGGCGAACGAGGACGCGCACTTCCGCGCCCGCGCCACGGTCATCAAGGAGCAGCGCGCGGAGCTCGCCAAGCACCACGTCTCGGTGCTCTGGAGCGACTACTTCAAGGCCCCGCACTTCGAGAAGTACCCCGAGCTCAACCAGCTGGTCAACGACACCCTGAAGGCCCTCTCGGCCGCCAAGGCGTCGACCGACCCGAAGACGGGCGAGAAGGCGCTGGAGCTCATCGCCGAGATCGACCGCATTTTCTGGGAGACGAAGAAGGCCTGACCTTCTCGTTCCCGTTCCGAAGGGGTACGACCGCCACACGCGGTCGTGCCCCTTCGGACTTTCCCTCCGCAAATCCGACGTTCCTACAGAAGGGTGATGCTCCATGCGCGTCAAAGCTTTCGACCACCTGGTGCTGAACGTGACCGATGTCGACAAGGCGCTCGCCTTCTACACCGGCCCTCTGGGGCTCGCGGGTGAGCGGGTCGAGGAGTGGCGGGCCGGGAAGGTGCCGTTCCCGTCCGTGCGGATCGACGAGGGCACCGTCATCGACCTCTTCTCCCGCCCGCGCGGCGAGTCCAACGTCGATCACATCTGCCTCGTGGTGGACCCCCTCGACTGGCAGGAGGTCCTCGACTCCGGAGCGTTCGACGTCCTTGAGGGCCCCGTCCCCCGCTGGGGTGCCCGTGGTTCGGCGCAGTCGGTCTACGTCAAGGACCCGGACGGGAACACGGTCGAGCTGCGCTGGTATCCGCAGGACGTGGCGGAGTAGGGCCTACCGCCTCTCCGTCGGCAGGGCCAGGGCTCGGGCCAGCGCGTCGGCCACCGCGGTCGCGTGATCGGGGACGTACCGGGTGGTCCACTCGGTGGCCAGCCGGAGGAAGTCGGTCAGATCGCGTTCCGCGTCGGCCAGCAGGCGCCGCAGGTCGGTGACGGGAAGCTCGATCACCGGGCTGTCGGCCCGTTCGGTGTCGACGGTCAGCCGTACCGTGTCGCCGACGCGTTCCGCGAGCGGCGAGGGGTCGTGGCCGAAACCGGCCCGGCCGTCCCCGTCGAGGACCTCGAACCAGTCGCGCCGCTCGTCCAGTCCGTTGCAGCAGCCGGGCAGGAGCGTGACGCCCGTCGCGGTGTCGGTGACCCGCAGGCCCCCGGCCGCGAAGAGGTCCTCCATGGTCAGCAGTCCATGGAGGAAGCTTCCGAGCGGATCGGCGGGGCTCGGCGGGCGGCCCTCCTCGTCCGCCGGTTCGACGTCGTTGCACTCGGCGATGCGCATCACCGCCGTACCCACGTCCGCCGTACCGAGCCGGCCGCTGAGCGGCAGGAAGCCGTACGTCCCCGAGTCGGCGACCGGCCAGAGGCCGAAGTCGCGCGTGCCGGGGAGCTCCAGGACGGGATGCAGGACGATCATCCGAAGAGTCTGCGTCACTAGGCTTCCTGGCATGACCACACCCCACCCGACCTCCCGCTCCTCGCGCCCGCCGCTGACCCCCGAGGACGCCCGGGTCCTGCTGCGGATGCTCCCGGCCGAGATCGCGCCCGGTCTCAGTGCGTCGGAACTCGACGCCGTCGAGGCGCGGTTCGGGTTCGGGTTCTCGGCGGACCACCGGGTGTTCCTCGGCGCCGGGCTGCCCCTCGGGTCACCGAGGTGGCCCGACTGGCGGCACGGTGACCCCGACGACCTGGCCGAGCGGCTCGCCCGGCCGGTCGAAGGCGTGCTCTTCGACGTCGAGCACAACGGCTTCTGGCATCCCTCCTGGAGCCCCAGGCCCTCGGGCATCTCCGAGGCGCTGAAGGTCGCGCGGGCCGAGTCGGCGAGCGTTCCTCCGCTGGTCCCCGTCTACAGCCACCGCTATCTGCCCGGCACTCCGGGCGAGTGGGGACACCCCGTGCTGTCCGTCGTCCAGACCGACATCATCGTCTACGGGAACGACCTCGCCGACTACCTCCGGCACGAGTTCACCGGGCGGGCCGGCGGCGGCTTCGGTCGCACGACCGTCGACTTCTGGGGGTACTTCGTCAACGGCGGTCCGGGCATCGACGTCACCGCGCCCACTCCGTACGCCCCCTACGCCGTCACCCCGCAGGAGGCCGTCGAGTGCTTCCGGATGCTGGCCCTGGAGCAGCTCATCGGCCGCAGGCCCTCACCGGAGCAGCTGATCGAGGCCGGCCTCACCGCGCTCCTGCTCGACGTCGAGACGGAGTCCCTTCCGCTGCTCGCCGGGCTGACCCGGGCGGAGCACGAACGCGCCGACGGCCTCTTCGAGCGGGTTCTCGGCGAGCTGGGGCTGGTCGACGCCCTGCCCGCGGACGACACCGACCTTCCCTGGGAGGCCGCCCGTTGGGAGCTCGTGCGCTGGTGGTCGCGGCTGATCGTGAACGGGAGCCTGGCCCCCGGGGCCGGGGGTGACCTCATCACGTACGAGGGCTGGGGCGCCGTTTCCCAGCCGCGGGCGCTCCGACCGCTCGTCGACGCGACCGATGCCTTCTACGACTGGGAGGCCGACCGGGCGGGCACGCGTGAGCAGCTCGCGGCGGCGATCGTCGCCGAGGCCGAGCGGCTGCTCGCCGGGCCCTGGCCGCCCCGCGACTGAGCCCGCCTGGGGCCCCGCACGGCCGCCCCGCGACTGAGCCCGCCCGGCCGCCTACGCCCCCGCCTACGCCACCGTGCGCAGGCTGTAGCGGTGCTTCTCCTTCGACGTCGCGCCCAGCCGGTCGTAGAAGCGGATCGCGCTCTCGTTCCACGCGGGGGTCTGCCACTGGATCTCCGCCAGGCCGAGGCGGCTCGCCTCCGTGCGGACCGCCGCCATCAGGAGCGGGCCCAGGCCGTGGCCCCGGGAGGCTTCCGTGAGGTAGAGGCAGTCCATGTGGAGGTACTCCGTACCGTCCCAGGTGGAGATCTCCGGGGCGCAGCTCGCGTAGCCCGCGAGGGTGCCGTCGGGGAGTTCGGCGACCAGGCAGCGGAGCCGGGGCTCCCCGGGGCCGAAGAGGAGGGCCGCGAGCCGGTCCGCGAGGCCGGGGGCCGGGGGCGCCGCCTTCTCGTACGCCGCGTGCTCGGCGATGAGTTCCACGACCCGCGGCAGGTCTTCCGGGTGGGCGCGCCGGACCACTGCCGGGCCGTCCTCGAGTTCGCTCATGCCGTCATGATGCACGGTCCCACCGACAGCCTCGCCGCCGTCCCCTGCCGCCGCAGCCACTCGCGGTACGGGGCCGCCCTCAGGGCCACCTCCCGGTAGGCCGCCGCGAGTTCCGCGTACAGCGTGTCCAGGGGCGCCCCGGGCCGGGCGTACAGCAGCAGCCGGACGGCCAGCGGGTCGCCGCGCAGGGGGCGGACGGCCATGTCCTCGCGCGGGCCCGAGGTCGGCTGGCAGGGAGCGACGGCCTCGCCGAGGACGATGAGGGAGGCGGCCGTGTGGTAGTCGCCGTGGAGCAGCGGCGGGTCGATCCCGGCGGCGTCCAGGACCCGGCGGAGGCCGTCCCATTCGCCGTCCACGGTCGGGTCGACCATCCAGTGGTCGCCGGCCAGGTCGGCGAGGTCCACCACGGGCAGGGCGGCGGCCGGGTGGTCGCGGGCCATGGAGACGAACTGCGGTTCGCGGGCGACCAGGACCCGCCCCTTGAGGCCCTCGGGGACCCGTAACGGGCAGCCCTCCACCTCGTGCACGAAGGCCACGTCGAGCTGCCCGGCGGCGACGCTCCGCAGCAGCGCGTTCGCGGAGACGTCCATCCGCAGGCCGATGTCGGTGCCGGGCAGCCGCTGGCGGAGGCGGCGCAGCCAGCCCGGGAGCGCCCGGCTCGCGGTGGAGCCGACGCGGAGCCCGAGTCCGTCGGTGCGGGCGGCCGCGGCCCGGGTCTCGGTGACGAGCGCCGCCATGTCGGCGACGAGCGGGCGGGCGCGGCTGAGCAGGGAGCGGCCGAGCGGGGTGGGGCGGCAGCCGGTGCGGCCGCGGGAGAAGAGTTCGGCGCCCAGGGAGTTCTCGATGCGGCGCAGCTGGGTGGTCAACGACGGCTGGCTCATGCCCAGTTGGCGGGCGGCCTTGTGCAGGCTGCCCGTGTCCGCGATGGCGCAGAGCGCGCGCAGGTGTCTCACCTCCAGCTCCATGCCCCGAGGGTAGGGCGGCGCCCTGACTCGCACCAGATACCCGGAACCCCTCAATCACCTTTGATTTCAAGGTAGTTGAGGGCTGTTCGGGCAGGTGATGCGGTGGTGCTATCGCCGGTCGACATCATCCCCACGCGCCCCGGCTCCCCCGAGACTCTCTCCCATCCCCTACAGGAGGAGCCCCCCATGCGTCACCCCAAGGTCCTCACCTCTGTCCTGGCCACCGCCCTCGGCCTCGGTCTCGCCGCCTCCCTGGGCGCGGCCCCGGCCGTGGCCGTGAACACCCCCGCCGGTGTCCCGGCCGTCGGCAACGCCGCCGTGGCGTACGCCGGTTCGGCCGAGGAGGCGAAGGCCAACCAGGCCTTCTTCGAGGCCGTCGTGAAGTCGGTGGCGAAGAAGCGGGCCGCCGCTCCCGGCGCGGCCGCCGTCACCGTCGTCTACAGCGCCGCCAACGCGCCGAGCTTCCGCACCCAGATCGCCCGCTCCACCCAGATATGGAACAGCTCGGTGGTGAACGTCCGGCTCGTCGAGGGCAGCAACCCGGACTTCCGCTACTACGAGGGCAATGACTCCCGTGGCTCGTACGCGAGCACCGACGGTCACGGCAGTGGCTACATCTTCCTCGACTACCGGCAGAACCAGCAGTACAACTCCACCCGCGTGACCGCCCACGAGACCGGGCACGTCCTCGGGCTGCCGGACCACTACAGCGGTCCGTGCAGCGAGCTGATGTCGGGCGGCGGTCCGGGCACGTCCTGCCAGAACGCCCAGCCGAACTCCCAGGAGCGGTCCCGCGTCGACCAGTTGTGGCGCTACGGCCTCGCCTCCGCGTTCAAGAGCTGAGCGCGCGGAAACGAGAGACGGCGGCGTCCCCTCCCCGGGGCGCCGCCGTCCTCGTTCTCCGTCCGGTGCTCGTGTGCTCAGGCCGTCTGCAGCAGTCGGCGCCCGAAGTCGGCGCCGGGCGGCAGCTGGCGCCTGACCCGTTCCAGCGCCCCGTCGAAGTCACCTCCGGCGACGCACGATTCGAAGGCGGCGCCACCGTAGTGCAGCGTCAGGCTGAGGTCCGCGCGCTCACCGAGGGTCAGCAGGCAGCTCAGCGTGGCCGGCTGAGAGGCGCCGTCCATGACGACGGGGAGCGGCAGGTCCCACTCCAGGACGCAGGCCGTGAGGGCCTGCCCACCCTCTGCGGCCGCGCTGAGCGCGGCGAAGCTCTCGCCCGTGTACTCGATCCCCCTGATCCGGGTGGCGACATGCCGCCCGTCGGCCGTGATGACGATCGCTTCCGCGCCGCTGCGGTCCCGGTACCAGCCGGTCCAGACTTCCGTCGACTCCGATGACATGCGCGGACTGTAGCCGTATGACCGGCTCCGGCGCGCGTCTGGTCACCCCGTGGCCTGACTTCTCCCGATCTCGCCGTTCTTGCCGGTCACGTGCGTGCTCGCGGCTTCCGCACCCGCGCCCGGCGCGGCACCCGCGGCCCCGTCGGCGGCCGCATCCGCGGCCTTGGCGAGCTCGGCTTCCACGCCCTCGTAGAGCGGGCAGTCCGGATTGCGGCAGGGTTGCACTTCCCACTCCGGCACCCAGGCCCCGAGGACCTTGTGCCGGGTGGCTGTCATCGCCCGCGGCTGCCCGCAGGCCGGGCATCTGTGCTCGGCCCGGGGGTCCCGCGTCGTGTGAGGCGCCTGGTCACCCATAGGTCCAGGGTAGGACGGCTCGCGCGGAAGCGCTTCCCGCCGTTACCGCTTCCTGGTGTACGTACGGACGAAGGCGCCGTTGCCGAAGACGCGCAGGTCGTTCAGCTCGAAGTCCCGGGGCTCGAAGTCGGCGCCGAACATCGGCATGCCGGAGCCGTAGACCTGCGGATAGGTCTTGATGATCAGCTCGTCGATCTCGTCGATGAGCTCGCCGGCGATGGTGGAGCCACCGCAGAGCCAGACGTTCAGGGGGCTGTCCTCGGCCTTGAGCTCGCGGACGCGGCCGACGAGGTCGTCGGCGATCAGCTCCACATTGGCGTCGGGCGACTCGGCCAGCGAGCGGGTGGCGACGAACTCCCGCAGGTGGCCGTACGGGCTGGTGACACCCACATCGAGGGCGAGCTGGTACGAGCCCAGACCCTGGACGACCGTGTCGAACCGCTTGTTCTCGGCGTCGACCCCGAGCATCTCCCGGCCCTGCGCCGAGATGGTCTCCGGGTACTCGCCGGTCAGGAACTCCAGGAACTCCGCGTCCACGAACTGGTACATGGAGGTGGCATCGCCCTTGGGGTCACCGATGAAACCGTCGATGGTGCAGGCGATGAAGTACGTGAGCTTGCGCAAGCCGGTCCTCTTCCACTTCGGATCGTGGCTGCGATCGCAACCACGACGGCTATAGTGCTTCACCTGTAGTGGTTACGCAAGCCTTATTTTCGAGAAACCTCGAAAAGATCGAAAATCCCGAAGGGAGCCCCGCATGGCAAGAAACCCCGAACGACGTACGGCGCTGCTCGACGCCGCCATCCAGGTCCTGGCGGACGAAGGCGCCCGCGGGCTGACCTTCCGCGCGGTCGACGCCTGCGCCGGGGTCCCCACGGGCACCTCGTCCAACTACTTCCGCGACCGGGACCAGGTGCTCTCCGAGGTCGCCGACCGGATCTTCGTCCGGCTCACCCCGGAGCCCGGAGTCATCGAGGCCGCCATGCTGCCGGCGCCGAGCCGCGCCCTGGTCTTCGAGCTGATGCGCCAGGTCGCCCAGCGGCTCGCCGCCGAGCGCACCTGCTACCTCGGGCTCTTCGAGCTCCGTCTCGAAGCGGTGCGCCGCCCCGAGCTGCGGACCCAGCTCACCAAGGTGCTCCGCGGCGATCTCGACGCGAACATCCGGGGGCACCTGGAGGCCGGGATGCCCGGGGACGCGGACACCGTCCGGCTGCTCTACTTCGCCCTCACCGGGCTGCTGCTCGACCACTTCACGGTCCCGGGACTGCACGGCGACCGGGACCTGGACGACCTGATCGAGACCGTGGTCACCCGCATCGTCCCCGAGGCGTGACCGGGCCACCGGGCCTCAGCGCGTGCGTCGCATGACCGGGGTCCCCGGGCCTCAGCGCGTGCGCCGCGTGACGAACTCCGCGAGCGCCAGCATGTCCCCCGCCGCCGCCAGGTCCGGGACCGCCTGGGCCAGATGCTCGACAGCACCGCCCATCCGCTCGGCCGCCTGGTCCTGCGCCCAGTCGCGCCCACCGGCCCGCTCGACCGCTGCCGCGGCCGCCCGTACCGCCGCGGCGTCGAGGACCGGACGGGCGTACAGCTCCGCCAGCTCGTCCCCGGCCGGCGTCCCCGAGGCGAGCGCCGCCACCACGGGAAGCGACTTCTTGTGCGCGACCAGATCTGCCCCGGCCGGCTTGCCCGTACGGTCCGGGTCGCCCCAGATCCCGATGAGGTCGTCGATCAGCTGGAAGGCGAGACCCGCCTCCCGGCCGAACGCGTCCATCGCCGCGACCTCCTCCTCCCCCGCACCCGCGTAGAGCGCGCCGATGGCACAGGAGGCGCCGAGCAGCGCGCCGGTCTTGGCTGTGGCCATGGCCAGACACTCGTCGAGCGAGACCTCGCGCGGCGCCCGCTGCTCGAAGGCACAGTCCGCCTGCTGCCCCGCGCAGAGCTCGATCACGCACGCGGCGAGCCGCGCGGACGCGGCCGCCGAGGCGGGGTGCGGATCCTCCGCGAGCAGCCGCAGGGCGAGCGCGCTCATCGCGTCACCGGCGATCAGCGCGTCCGGGATGCCGAAGACCGTCCAGGCGGTGGGCCGGTGCCGCCGGGTCACGTCCTCGTCGACGATGTCGTCGTGGAGCAGGGTGAAGTTGTGCGCGAGCTCCACCGCCGCCGCGGCCTTCACCGCCGGGGCCTCGTCGGCGCCGAGCGCGCGCGTCGCCGCGAGGACCAGGGCGGGCCGGATGGCCTTGCCCGGCTGCTCCGTGGCCGGGGTGCCGTCGGCGTGTTCCCAGCCGAAGTGGTACATCGCGACGCGCCGTATCGAACCGGGCAGGGTCTCGACGGTCGAGCGCAGTTGGGGATGGACGGCCGTCCGCGTCCGGTCCAGGAGCCGCAGGGCCCCCTGACCGTCGGTGACGGCATCCCCGCCGGCAATGGTCAAGGTCACTTCCTTCGTTTCCTCCGTGGCGATGCTGCGCGGCGACGGGCCGGGAGCGCCCGGGGGCGGGAGGGTTCGGTCCCCGCCCCCGGGCGTCGTCGGCTCAGCGCCAGCGGCTGACCTCGACGTTCTCCAGGACACCGAGCGCGTCCGGGACGAGGATCGCCGCCGAGTAGTAGGCCGTGACGAGGTAGGAGATGATCGCCTGCTCGTCGATGCCCATGAAACGGACGGAGAGGCTCGGCTCGATCTCGTCGGGGATGCCGGTCTGGTGCAGACCGATCACGCCCTGGTCGGCCTCGCCGGTACGCATGCAGATGATCGAGGTGGTCCGGGCGTCCGAGACCGGGATCTTGTTGCACGGGTAGATCGGCACACCGCGCCAGGTCGGGATGCGGTTGCCGTTGATGTCGATCGTCTCGGGCACCAGACCGCGCTTGTTGAGCTCGCGGCCGAAGGCGGCGATGGCGCGCGGGTGGGCCAGGAACAGCTTGGATCCCCGGCGGCGGGAGAGCAGCTCGTCCATGTCGTCGGGGCTGGGGGCGCCGTCGTGGGGCTGAAGGCGCTGCCCGTAGTCGCAGTTGGCGAGGAGGCCGAACTCCTTGTTGTTGACCAGCTCGTACTCCTGGCGCTCGCGAAGCGCCTCGACCGTGAGCCGCAACTGCTGCTCGGTCTGGTTCATCGGCTGGTTGTAGAGGTCGGCGACGCGGCTGTGCACCTTCAGCACGGTCTGGGCGACGCTCAGCTCGTACTCGCGGGGCGAGGCGTCGTAGTCGACGTAGGTGTGCGGGACGACGGCCTCGCCGACGTGGCCCGCGGAGAGGTCGATCTCGGCCTCGCCGTACTTGTTGGTCCGCTGCTGGGGCAGGGCGGCCACGCTCGCGAGGTGGGCGGCGAGCGAGCCGGCCCGCTCCGCGAGGTTCCGCACGTCGTCCCGGGTGAGCTCCAGGACCGTACAGGCGGTGGCCGCGCGGGCGGACCACTCCCAGGTGGCCTCCGGGTCGACCAGGGCGTTGTCGCCGAAGTAGGCGCCGTCGGCGAGGACGCCGAGGACGGCCTCGTCGCCGTACGGCCCCTCGCCGATCTGCTCGATCCTGCCGTGCGCGAGGAGGTGGACACGGTCGGTCGGCTCCCCGGCGACGGCGACGACCTCGCCCGCCGCGTACTCCCGCTGACGGCAGCGGGACGCGAGCTCGGCCAGGGCCTCCTCGTCCTCGTAGCCGCGCAGGACGGGGAGTTCGCCGAGTTCGGCGGGGATGACCGCGACACGCGCTCCGGTCTGGACGAAGGTGACCCGGCCGTCACCCACGGAGTAGCTGAGCCTCCGGTTCACCCGGTACGTACCACCCTGCACCTGGACCCAGGGCAGCGCCCGCAGCAGCCACCGTGAGGTGATCTCCTGCATCTGCGGCGCCGACTTGGTGGTCGTGGCGAGGTTCCGCGCGGCAGCGGTACCGAGACTCTGCTGCGGCGCCTGCTGCTCCGCGACGCGGACCTCGTCGCCAACCGAACCAACGGACATGGAACTCCCTCTCGTATGACTGAGTTGCGAGAGAAGCCTTTCAGCACGGAGCGTGTCGGCGCCATTACACATTCGAGTGGGACTGTTCGACGATCTTCGGGGCATGTCACGTGATTTCCATCCGAACAGCGGAGCCTCGACCACCCCATGAGCCCCTGTCCGGATCGGCTCGCACACGTCCCGAACGGATGGCAGCGGAACGACGGAATCCGGTACTCCGGAGGCTCACCCCGTCCTCCGAAGGGAGTCGGTCATGTCCACCCCTATGTCCGCGAGCAGGTTCCTCGGCGCGCTGCGCGACGCGGGCCTCTCGGTCGTCCAGGTCGGCGAATGGTCCACCCACAACCGCAATCACAAGGGCCCCTGGGGCCCCGTGCACGGCGTGATGATCCACCACACCGTGACCCGCGGCACCGCCAACACCGTCCGGATCTGCCGGGACGGCTACGAGGGCCTGCCGGGGCCGCTCTGTCACGGCGTGATCGCCAAGAACGGCACGGTCCACCTCGTCGGGTACGGGCGCGCCAACCACGCGGGCCTCGGCGACGACGAGGTTCTGAGGGCCGTCGTCGCCGAGCAGAGGCTGCCGCCGGACAACGAGGCCACCACGGACGGCAACCGGCACTTCTACGGCTTCGAGTGCGAGAACCTCGGCGACGGCGAGGACCCGTGGCCGAAGGTCCAGCTGGAGGCCATCGCGAAGGCGGCGGCCGCGCTGTGCCGGGTGCACGGCTGGACGCACCGCTCGGTCATCGGGCATCTGGAGTGGCAGCCGGGGAAGGTGGACCCGCGCGGCTTCACGATGGCCTCGATGCGCGAGCGCGTGGCCGACCTCCTGCGCTGACCGTACGGACGACACGGAACACGGACAATGGCCCGGTGAACGCGTTCGACCTCTCCCGCCTGCGGCCCCGGCTCCCCTCGCCCCTGGAGCCGGTGGAGGACGAGCGCTTCACCCGGCGCGGGCTCAGGCTGTCGCTCAAGCGCGAGGACCTCATCCATCCCGATCTGCCGGGCAACAAGTGGCGCAAGCTCGCGCTCAACCTGGAGGCGGCGGACGGCCGTCCCGTGCTGACCTTCGGCGGCGCCTACTCCAACCACCTGCGCGCGGTGGCGGCCGCCGGCCGGTTGCTCGGCTTCCCCACGGTCGGGGTCGTGCGCGGCGACGAGCTGGCCGGGCGGCCGCTCAACCCCTCGCTGGCGCGGTGCGCGGCGGACGGGATGCGGTTCGTGTTCGTGGACCGGGCCACGTACCGCGCGAAGAACGACCCGGCCACGCGCGCGGTGCTGCTTGAACGGGCTCCCGCGGGCGCGTACGTGGTCCCGGAGGGCGGCAGCAACGCGCTCGCCGTCCAGGGGTGCGTGGAGCTGGGCCGGGAGCTCGCGGGGGCGGCGGACACGGTCGCCGTCGCCTGTGGCACGGGCGGCACCCTCGCGGGTCTCGCGGCCGGCCTCGCCCCCGGGGAGCGTGCGCTGGGCGTCCCCGTACTCAAGGGGGGATTCCTGGGCGGGGAGGTACGCGCCCTCCAGGAGGCGGCGTTCGGCGGGCCGCGCGGTGACTGGACGCTCGACGAACGTTTCCACTGCGGGGGCTACGCGCGCGTGACCCCGGCTCTCGACGCGTTCGCACGCGACTTCGAAGCGCGGCACGGACTCGCCATCGAGCGGCTGTATGTGGCCAAAATGCTGCTCGGCCTCACGACCCTGGCGGAGGAG